>CAWHQK010000046.1:0-37254 GCA_963831435.1 uncultured Acidobacteriota bacterium | reverse complement strand
AACTGAAATTTTAGTTACAGGGAAAATTCGGGACAGGCAGAGTACATTCAATGATACAACGGTTTTTGCCGCCAGTCTTCGGGATGGGCATTGTAAAAATCGCATTGCAGTCATCAAAATTTACAATCCTGACCTATAAGGACTGGATCAAATATCTGGATTTGAAAGCCAATTCTTATGCCTGAATTACCCGAGGTTGAAACGATCGCGCGCGGCCTTGCGAAGCGCGTTACCGGCGACGCAATTGAAGACGTGTGGCTGGGAGAGAAGCCGGAGCCGCTGAAGTCCCCGGCGAAGGAGATTGTGGCGGCGCTTGAGGGTAAGACGATCGAAGCGGTGCGGCGCGAGGGGAAGCATATTGTATTTGAGCTGGTGGATGGTCGCGCCCCGGAGACTCACGCTACGGGGCGTGCTGGAATTGGGGCTGCACGGGCGGGGACGCCCGCGCCTACATCGAAACGGCGGATGCGGACGGGGGCGAATGCGACTACGTCGGAAGTAGGGCGGGCGCAGTGGATTGTGCATTTGGGGATGACGGGTCGGCTGCAGGTTTGCGATCCCTCCGATGAGGTTGCGAAGCATACGCATGCGATTGTGCGGCTGGCCTCAGGGCGGGAGTTGCGGTTTGTTGATCCGCGGCGTTTTGGGCGGTTGAGCGTGGTCACCTCGGGGGACTTTGATGCTGGCGGGGTTGAGCCTCTTGATGTGGATCTGGAACGATTTGTGGAGCTGTTTCGCGGGCGCAAGGTGTTCATCAAGAGTGCGCTGCTGAGCCAGAAATTGCTGCGGGGAGTCGGGAACATTTATGCGGATGAATCTTTGTTTCGGGCGGGAATTCGTCCTCGGCGGCGGGCGGCTTCGTTAACGCGCGAGGAATTGGCGAAATTGCATCGCGCGATCAAGGAGGTGCTGCGGGAGGCGATTGCGGCTGGCGGTTCTTCGATTTCTGATTACGTGGATGCGGATGGCGAGGAAGGGTTTTTTCAATTACGGCACAGGGTTTATGGGCGGGAAGGTGAACCTTGCTTGAAGTGTAAGACTCCGATCAAGCGCGTTGTGATCGGTGGGCGAAGCAGTCACTATTGTCCGAAGTGCCAGAGGTAGGGGAATGCTTTCACCACGGAGGCGCGGAGACACGGAGGAATGCGAGCCAAAAATGTACCGGGCGCGCGTTTTCTTTATGCAGATCGCTTCTTTATTGATGCTTTTAGTTTCGCCACTTCCTGGAGTGTGAGGTGACGGAATTTTCCCGGGTGCACGTCGAGTTGGAATGGGCCGTATTTTACACGCTTGATTTTTTCCACGTGGTGGCCGACTTCTTCGAACATGTGGCGAATCTGGCGGTTTTTTCCTTCGATCAATGTCACTTCAAACCACGGATTATTGGCTTCACGCACAGCTTGAATTTTCGCAGGGGCGGTCCGGCTCCTTTTACCGTCTTTGGTGCGGATAGTTACTCCCCCGCGCAGCTTGGCGAGATCGTTGAGCGTTGGGACTCCCGCGACTTTTACGAGATATGTTTTTGGGACGTGTGAGGCGGCTTTCATGAGTGAAGCAGCGAGTTCGCCGTCGTTGGTGAGGAGCAGCAGGCCTTCGCTGGCGTAGTCGAGGCGGCCGACGGGATAGACGCGGGCTCCGACACCGCGGACTAAATCCATGACCGTGGGGCGCTTTTCGGGATCGCTGACGGTGGTGACGTATCCCTTGGGCTTGTTCATGAGCAGGTACACGTGGCGCTCAGCGCCCTGGAGCAGCTTTCCATTGACGCGGATGTGGTCTTGCGCGGCGTCAGCCTTGGTGCCCAGTTCGGTGACGACTTGGCCGTTTACGGAGACGAGCCCGCTGGAAATGAGTTGCTCGGCCTTGCGGCGCGAGGCGACTCCGGCGGCGGCGATGATTTTTTGCAGGCGTTCAGCGGGCATGGTGTTTGTAGAGCTTTTAGTTTACCGCAGCGGAGGTTGGGCAGGCTTTTGAAGCGGCGCCATTGCATGCGTCTTCGCTTGGTTCAGGATGCAATCTATTTGGGATGAACTAATTACTTTTCCGAGCTTTCATCGTTCGAATCACTTTGGGATGGGGCGAGGACGTGCTCCGGCTCCGGAGATGATTCCGATGATGCGCTTTCGGCCTCTTCTTGAGAGGAGGCGGTCTCCAGCGGAAGCAAGTCTCCCTGAAAGGACTCGGCGACTAGCTTTTCGAATTCTTCCATGCTGGGAAGTTCGTTGACATCTTTCAATCCAAAGCGCAGCAGAAATTCTTTTGTGGTCTTATAAAGAATGGGACGGCCGATGACGGCTTTGCGGCCCGCCGTGGTGATGAGCTTGCGGTCGAGCAGCGTACCGATTACGCCGCCAGCGTCCACGCCGCGAATTTCGTTGATCTCCGGGACTGTGACCGGTTGCTTGTAGGCGATGACGGCCAGAGTTTCGAGCGCGGGTAGGGAAAGGCGGATCGGCGGCTTTAGGCTCTTGGCAAAGTCGCGTACCAAGTCATGCTGCTCGGGCTTGGTGGACATGCGGTAGCCGCCGGCGATCTGGCGAATTTCAATGCCGTGGTCGCTGGAGCCGTAGTTGGCTATCAGTTCTTCAAGAGCGGCGCGCACGCGCGATTTGACTTCGGCGTCGTCTGCGGCGCCCTCGGCTATTACCGAACTCTTCACCAGGTGGATGATCGCGTCGAGCGTGATGGGCGTTTCCGCCGCGTAGATGATTGCTTCGAGGTTGGCTTTAAGGCTCATATTTAGGCTTTATCGATCTTATAGGGATCCTTCGACTGCAAAGTTCAGCCGCAAGCGGCTGAACTTTTCCGCTCAGGATGACAACATAAAGCGGAATGGCAATCGATAATCATTTCACATTAAACTTACCGCCAATCATCGCGCACGGCGGCCTGCTCTGCCATTACGGCTTCGAATCCAGTGTGCTTTCGGAGCAGGATTTCTCCGAACATACGGTCTTGCCTTAGCTGGATGGCCTGGAGGCGGACGAGTTCCAGGAGCGCCAGGAACATGCACACCAGCGCCTGGCGCGATTCCACGTTGCGCAACAAATGTTTGAGTCGCAACGGACGGTCTTCCAGCGAAAGGCGGCGGCGGAGATATTCGATCATTTGGCCGACAGTCACAGTTTCTTCGTTCACCTCGATCAACGGCCGCGATTTGGCGCGCTCGATGATCTGCTGGAAAGTTTTAACCAGATCAATTACGTCGGCGGCGATCTCTGGGTCCGTGCCTTCGGCATTTATGAATTCTTTCATCGCCGGATTCGACCAGACGACTTCTTCAATCTGCTGCTTTTGCAAAAGCATTTGCGCGGCGGACTTGAACTTTTCGTGTTCGAGCAGGCGGTTCACCAACTCAGTGCGCGGATCATCCACTGCGTCGGCCGCGGCCAGCGGGTCGCGAGGCAGAAGCATTTTTGACTTGATGTGGATGAGGACAGCGGTCATGTAGATGAATTCAGCGGCGATGTTCACATCGAGCTGGCGCAGCTTTTCGACGTACGAGAGATATTGCGATGTGATTTTCGCGATGGGAATATCGTAGATATTGATGTCCTGCTTGCGAATCAGGTCGAGGAGGAGATCGAGCGGCCCTTCGTAGATGTCGGAGACTCTGACCGCGAAGGGCGAGTCGCTTTCTTTTGGTTTCTGCTTGTCGCCCGGCTTATGGTCTGGGGTCGGCCCTGAAATCGGCACAACGATTCCCCTGGTTGCCGCTGGACGTTCCGAGTTGGAAGATTCATTCATGGATCACTGCTCAACTTTGCTTTGCCTGCTGGCCGGCTTCTGGCGGTTCGTACTCTGCCGACATGCCCATGGCCTCGCGGACTTCGTTCATGGTGCCTTCGGCGACCTTGCGGGCGCGGGCGGAGCCTGCCTCCAGAATATCCCAGGCGAGGCGGGGATTCTCCTCGTATTTTTTACGGCGCTCCTGCATGGGATTCAGAATTTCCACCAGGTGATCGGCGGCCCAGCTTTTGCACTCGATGCATCCAATTCCTGCTGAACGGCAGCCTACGTCCACCTTGAGGATAGTTTCGCGGTCGCTGAAGATTTTGTGCAAGTCTCCGACAGGGCATACATCAGGATTGCCGGGATCGCTGCGCCGCACGCGTGCCGGGTCGGTAACCATGGTCTTTAACTTTTGCCGGACGACCGGTTCAGGATCGGTGAGCAGAATCGTGTTTCCGTACGACTTCGACATCTTACGGCCATCGGTGCCGGGCAGTTTGGCGGCGGGAGTGAGCAACGGCTGCGGTTCGGGGAACACCGGCATGCCCTTGCGCTGGTAGAACAGATTGAATCGGCGCGCGATCTCGCGCGTCAATTCGACGTGCGGGACCTGGTCTTCGCCGACGGGAACAAAGTCGCCCTGGTAAATCAAAATGTCGGCGGATTGCAGCACTGGGTAACCCAAAAAACCGTACGTCCCAAGGTCTTTTTCGGTGATGTTTTCGCGCTGCTCCTTGTAGGTCGGAACACGCTCCAGCCAGCCCAGCGGGGTAATCATGGAGAAAAGCAGGTGCAGTTCTGCGTGCTGCGGGACATGCGATTGGATGAACATGGTGCAGCGCTCGGGATCGAGCCCGGCGGCGAGCCAGTCCAGAAGCACTTCGAGGGAATTTTCTTTCACCTTCGAAGTGTCCGCGTAATCCGTTGTGAGAGCGTGCCAGTCGGCCACGAAAAAGAAACATTCATACTGGTCCTGCATGCGGACCCAGTTGTCGAGTGCGCCAACGAAATTCCCGAGATGAAGTTTGCCGGTGGAGCGCATTCCACTGAGCACACGTTTGCGGTTGCTAAGACGAGGAGGCATTAGATTTTTACAGTCACCAAAATGTATTGAAATATAAACAAAAATGGGTTCAATATGCGGTCCAGAATCCCTCCGCCCAAATAGACTAAGGCCAACAGGGCAATCCAACCTACCATATCGTAAACACGGAGCGCCTGTTCGGGAAGCACGTGGCGGATGACATGGCTGCCGTCGAGCGGCGGGACTGGAATCAGGTTAAAGACTGCGAGAATCACGTTGATGATCAAGAATTGATATAAGAGCAGGCCAATCGGCACCAGGATTGAACCCGATTGCGCATCCAAGCCGCCGGTGACGATGCCTGAAACCACCTCTCCGCCAAAAGAAGAACTTAACTTCAGAATAATGAGCAAGAGGGTGGCGCACACCGCAACCAGAAAATTGCTGATCGGACCGACGATGGAGGTGAGAATGTCATCCCTGACCGGATTGCGGAAGTTTCTGGTGTCCACCGGCGTCGGTTTTGCCCATCCGAAGACCGGGAAATGCGTGAGCAGGCAAATTGCGGGAAAAATGATCGTCCCAAAAAGATCAATGTGCTTGATGGGATTCAGGGTGACGCGCCCCAGCATGCGCGCGGTGGGGTCGCCGCAGCGATTGGCCATCCACGCATGCGCCGATTCATGGACGCTGATGGCGAACAGGAATGCTATTAGCTGAAAGGCAATAATTACGTAATTCAGGGGCATCAGGCTTGGTTTCGATGGTATCACGCGAGGGCGGCGGGCCTGCGCGTCCGCTCGGCAGTTATACAATTGGAATAGGTAGGCAATTATACGAAGACCGATATGTCAGACCCTCTCTACTTAAGTTTGTGGTTCCCGCGACTGGAGTTCGAAGAATTGTTGCGGCATACCGTTGCGGTAATGCAGCAGTTCCCTTTTTCCCTGGAGCATCCCGGGATTACGTATTTGTCGCTGCACGCGGTTTCGTGGAATGAAGCCACGATATTTGAGCAGCGATTCCGGCCAGCGGTTCCTCCGGAGGAGGCCGTAGAGTTGGCCGGTGAGCAGTTGCATGAAGATTATGCCTACGTGTTTGAAGGCGCATGGGACTTATGGGCGCCTGCTGAAAATGGCGAGCAATGGACATTACAACCTGCCACAGTGAGGTTCATCGCCCGTGGGCCGGAGTTCGATGAAGCTTCTTACGAGCAAGAGGGACATGTGGAAATTGATTTTGGAAGCGACGCGCCGTTCTTGCAGGAGCAGGTGAAATACACGCAGGACACGGAATCCAAAATTCTGGCGAATGTGCAGAAGCTGGTGGAGTTCAGCGCGAATATCGAGAAGAATTCCGGGGCGAGCGCGCGGTTGTTGTGGTCGGAGTCGGAAGAGAATTTGGCACAGAAATTGATTGCGCGGTTGCAGAAGGTACAGTAGCTGCCCCGGTTAATTTCAGCGATTCGGACAAATGAATATGTTTGAGGCAATCCAACCGCAGTTAGATGCAAGCCGCAAAGAAGTCATAGCGTGGTGGGAATCTCGACGTTTTCGCTACAACTCATATGTCGGGTTCACAGGCGTAACAAGCTGGTTATTGGTTATGATTGCCGGAAGTGCAGCGGTGCGGCCAGGAGTAGATTTTGAAGAGCCGCTTGGAATGATTTTTGGACCGGTGTTATTCGGAATTATGGCCAACATTTGCTACACGTTGGGATGGATTGTTGACATTACCTTTTACGACGGCGGTCCACGTAAAGGTCTCTACAAATTCGGACTAATTTTCTCTATTGTGCTTGCCGTTTTGCCGGGTGCATGGGCACTCACCGCCTGGTTAATTACTCTCCACACTGGACAGAAGTGGGACTGAGTTTTTAATCGATTGATATTGGCCTCGCGACGAGGAATCTGCGATCAAAATGCAGATTCCTCGCTTCGCTCGGAATGACAATCGTTAATTTAGTCGCCCTTGACTACTTCGTTCTGCCTGCTTCAACTCCCAACTTATCTGCCGCTGCCGCTTGCGCCGCCGCGAGTCTCGCGGTGAGCACGCGGAAGGGCGAGCAGGAGACGTAGTTCAGGCCGATCTGGTGGCAGAATTCGACCGATGAAGGTTCGCCGCCGTGTTCGCCGCAGATGCCGACTTTGAGGTTGGAGCGGGTTTTGCGTCCGCGCTCGGTGGCCATCTTCACAAGCTGGCCCACACCATCGCGGTCGAGAACTGCAAACGGATCCTGCTTTAGAATGCCTTCCGCAAGATACGTTGGCAGCACTTTGTTGATGTCGTCACGCGAGAAACCGAATGTAGTCTGCGTCAGATCGTTGGTGCCAAAGGAAAAGAACTCGGCTTCCTGGGCGATTTCATTCGCTACCAGCGCAGCGCGCGGCAGCTCAATCATCGTCCCAACTTTGTAGTCAATCTTGCGCTCTTTTTCCTTGAACACTTCCTCGGCTACGCGGCGAATGATCGCCCCCTGATTGGCCATTTCTTTTACCGTGGCCGTCAGGGGCACCATTACTTCGGGGAAAACTTTTCCGCCGTCTTTGGCAACAGCAAGCGCGGCCTCGAAAATGGCGCGAGCCTGCATCTCGGTGATTTCAGGATAAGTAATGCCCAGGCGGCATCCGCGATGGCCGAGCATGGGATTGAATTCATGCAGGTCTTCGACGCGGCGCAGCAGCTTTTTCAGTCCGCTCAGCTTTGGGGACTTTGGCTTGGTGGCTTCGAGTACGGCGATTTCGACCATCAGATCTTCGCGACGTGGCAGGAATTCGTGCAATGGAGGATCCAGCAGGCGGATGGTAACTGGGAATCCGTCCATGGCGCGGAATACGCCGATGAAGTCTTTCCGCTGCAAAGGCAGAAGCTTCTTCAGCGCGGCGCGGCGGTCTTTCTCAGTGCTGGCCAGAATCATGGCGCGCATGTGCGGAAGCTTTTCTTCGCCGAAGAACATGTGCTCGGTGCGGCAGAGGCCGATGCCTTCCGCCCCGAATGCACGCGCTTGAATCGCGTCACGCGGAATGTCGGCATTGGCCCGAACACCTAATTTGCGGAATGGCTCCGACCAACTCATGAGCTTCTGCAACTCGGGATCATCGGGTGAAGCGTCGAGCGTGCCCAGCTTGCCTTTGATGACGCGGCCAGTGGTGCCGTCGAGCGAAATCCAGTCTCCGGCTCTAAAGACCTGACCTTTCGCGTGCATTTCACGCTTCTTTTCGTCCACGTGAATGTCGCCCGCTCCGGCAACGCAGCATTTGCCCATGCCGCGGGTAACCACGGCGGCGTGGCTGGTCATGCCGCCACGCGAGGTAAGAATTCCGGCGGCCACTTCCATGCCGTGAATGTCTTCGGGAGTGGTTTCAGCACGGACGAGAATCACAGGATTCTTCTTGGCGCCGTGTCCAGCCTTTTCCACTGCTTCGTCAGCGGAGAAAACGATTTGTCCGACAGCCGCGCCAGGAGAGGCGGGCAGGCCCGTGGCCAGGACTTCGACTTTGGTTTTCTTTTCATCGAGCCGGGGAACCAGGAAGTCGTAAAGCTGGTTTGGTTCAACGCGGAAGATCATTTCTTCCTTGGTGATCAAGCCTTCTTCGACCATCTGAATTCCCACGCGGACCGCGGCGCGTCCAGTGCGCTTGCCGTTGCGGGTTTGGAGCATGTAGAGCTTGCCTTCCTGGATGGTGAACTCGAAGTCCTGCATGTCGCGGTAATGTTTTTCCAGCCGCGTGGTGATATCGCGAAGCTGATCGTACACATGCGGCATGATTTTGTGCAGCTCGGAGATGTGCACCGGAGTGCGAATGCCGGCGACCACGTCCTCGCCCTGCGCGTTCATGAGGAACTCACCGTAGAATTCCTTTTCGCCGGTGGCGGGATTGCGGGTGAAGCCAACGCCGGTGCCGCTGGTGTCGCCGAGGTTACCGTAAACCATGGCTTGCACGTTGACGGCGGTGCCGAGCATATCGTCAATATTGTTGATGCGGCGGTAGTGCTTGGCGCGGTCGTTCTGCCAGGAGCGGAATACGGCGTCGCGAGACATTACGAGCTGATCATGCGCGTCCTGCGGGAAGTCGCGCTTGGCGTGCTTTTTGACGACCTTCTTGTATTCCTCAATGACTTCTTTCAGGGCCTTGGCGTCGAGTTCGGTGTCGAGCTTGGCTTTTTTCTGCTTCTTCTTGGCGTCGAACACCTCTTCGAATTCGCTCTTGGGAATTTCGAGCACTCGCTCGAGAACATTTGAATGAGGCGGCGATAGGAGTCATAAGCAAAGCGCGGATTGTTACTGCGCTTTGCCAAAGATTCAACGCTCTTGTCGTTCAGACCGAGGTTCAGGATCGTATCCATCATGCCGGGCATTGAGAATTTGGCGCCGGAGCGGACGCTGACGAGCAGCGGATTGTCGCCCTGGCCGAGCTTCTGGCCTTGCAAATCTTCAAGCTGGCGCAGCGCATCGTCCATTTGGCGATTCACTTCTTTGGAGACGTCGCCATGCCGCATGTACTCGCGACAGGCCTCGGTCTGGATGGTGAATCCCGGAGGCACCGGCAAGCCAGCGCTGGTCATTTCGGCGAGGCCTGCACCTTTGCCGCCGAGAACATCTTTCATTTTGCCGTGGCCATCGGCCTTGCCGCCGCCGAACGAGTAAACGTACTTGGTCCCGCCCTGCTTATTATTTTCCTGCTTGCGTTCCTGCACTTCAGTTTCGGGGAGTGTGCTAGTTGCCATATCCGTCCTTTGTTTATTTTGAGGATTCTTTAGTGTTTGGATTCTTTGGTGCCTTCGGTCACGATCTCGGAAAAATCGGCAATGGTAGAGAATTCCTTGAGCAGCGTTTGCAGCAAGGCCAGCCGATTTGCACGAATCTTTTCGTCTTCCACCATGACCATAACTTTGTCGAAAAATTTGTCTACCGGCTCGCGGGCGGCAGAGAGAACGAGCAGAGCCTCTTTGTATTCTTTTTTCTGCCGGTGCGCTTCAATTTTAGAGGAATTCTGCTGGAGGTACGCAGCTAGTGCCCGTTCTTCTTCCGCGACACCTGCAAGCAGCTCGAATGTTTCCGCGATGCGCAGTTTTTTTTCTCCGGCCTGCTTCAGGATATTCCTGATCCGCTTGGAGGCTGCGGCGACCGCCTGGAATTCCGGCACGGGCAGAACATCACTGACGGCTTTCGCGCGTGCGACGGCATCTACAACATCATCGGAGTCTTCCGCCAGCACTGCATTTACCACGTCGTATCTGAATCCGAGCGCTTCGCGCAGATAAAACTCCACGCGCTCGCGGAAAAATGCGTCCACGGATTTAAAGTAATCGGCATTGGCGAATTTCTTTTCTGCTTCCGAACCGGCGTATCCCGCACGAGCGTCTTTCATTAGTAACGACAACTGCAAAGGCAGCTTGTGCTCAGCGATGGTCTTAACAATTCCGTTTGCCTGGCGGCGCAGGGCGAAGGGATCTTTTGATCCGCTGGGCACCAATCCCAAGGCAAACATTCCGGCAATGCTGTCGGCCTTATCTCCGATGGAAAGAACGGCGGCCTCGGGGCTGCGCGGAATGGCGGCTTCCATGGATTCAGGCTTGTAGTGGTCGTACACGGCTTCCGCAATGGCGACGCGGTTCGGTTCGGGAAGATCGGGGTCAAGTTCCTGCACTCGCGCATAAAGACCGCCGACGACACCCTGAAGCTCGGTGAACTCCTTGACCAATTCCGTGGTGAGGTCGGTCTTCGCCAGGCAGGCGGCTTTATGTACGATGCCAGGACGGATGGCATCTCCGTTCTGGCGGATGGTTTCGGTCAACCCGCTGCACAGGCGCTGCACGCGGATGGTTTTGTCGTAGTAGCTGCCCAAATCCTTTTGGAAGGTTACGTTCTTGAGCAATTCGACGCGCTCACGCAACGGGCGTTTCTGGTCGGTCTGCCAGAAAAAGCGGGCGTCGTTAAAGCGCGCGCGCAATACGCGTTCGTGACCGTGGCGGATCATTCCGTTGGGATCGCCGTCGGTATTGAGGACGGCGAGAAAGTTTGGAAGAAGCTTGCCCTGGCCATCCTCGACGGCAAAATACTTCTGATGGTCGCGCATGACGGTTACAAGAATTTCTTCCGGCAAAGATAAAAATTCCGGATCGAATTCCCCAAGGACAACGGAAGGCCATTCGGTGAGGTTTACAACGGTGTCAAGAAGCGAATCATCGGGGCGGACGAAACCGTTCGCAAGCCTTGCGGTAAATTTGAGTTGCTCGGTGATGAGCATTTTGCGGGCGTCCTGGGCCATGACTTTCGCTTCGTAGAGCGAGTTGGAGTAGGAATCGGCGCCGGCGATTTCGAGATTTTCATTTCCCAGTTGGCGGTGGCCGCGTGAAGTTTTTCCTGCGCGAAGCCCGGCGAACTCGAGGGGAACGACCTGGCCATCGAGCAAGGCGACCAGCCAGCGAACGGGACGGACAAAGCGCTCGCTCGGCTTTTGCCAATACATGTTCTTGGGCCAGTAGAGCGAGGCGATTTCCCTGGGAAGAAATTCAGCAAGGACTTCGGCAGCGGAGCGTCCTTTTTTCGTGATCCTGGCAGACAGGTATTCGCCCTTGGGGGTAGAGACTCTTTCTAGCTCTTCGACATCCACACCGGCTTTTTTGGCGAAGGCGTGGGCCGCGGGAGTGGGCTTGCCGTCCTTAAAGGCGATTGCCACGGATGGCCCCGACGATTGCTCGGTAACATCGGGCTGCGCGGATGGGATGCCGGGGACGATCAGCGCCAGACGCCGTGGCGTGTTGAAGCATTCGATGACGTTTGAGGCGGGGAGGCGCTCGCGCGTCAGCAGGTCCCCGAGCCGCCTTTGCAGTTCCGCCGCAGCGGGCTCGATCATCCGCGCGGGAATTTCTTCGGTTCCTATTTCGATCAGGAAATCGGGCATTTGTGTTTAGAACTTTTCGGTGAAACCGCGAGCTTGCCTTATTTCAGCGCTCACCTGTGATTGCTCTTACCCTTTACCACCTGTCATTCTGAGCGGAGCCGGGTTGCTTGCAGCAACCCGGCAAAGTCGAAGAATCCCTAGGGCCTGGCCGCATCTTGGCTATAGCGCTCCTTCGACTGCGCGAGAACTTCGCTTTGCGAAGTTCTCGCTTCGCTCAGGATGACAACTTAAACAATGACAACTCCAACTCACGATACGGGCACAAATTCTTTCTTGCCTTTTTTCTTCTCAACAGGTTCGACTTCTTGTTCATCTTCGGAACCATTCTGCTGGTTCACCCATGCCTTGGCGATTCCCACGGCCAAGGCGCGCACTCGCGCAATCACGCCGACGCGTTCGGTTACGGAGATTGCGCCTCGAGCATCGAGAATGTTGAACAAGTGCGAACACTTCAAGCATAGGTCGTAGGCGGCCAAAAGAGGAAAGCGCTTCTTCGGGGCGATCGCTGGCTTATGATCTTCCGGTCCACGGCCTTCTGGCTTGCGACCTTCACCCAATGCAGAGTATTTGCCGATGAGCGATTTACACTCTGACTCGTAAAGCTCGAAATGCTTCCAGGTTTTCTCGACATCCGCCTCTTCAAAGTTGTAAACCGAAAACTGCAATTCATCCGCAAGACGCACATCGCCGTACTTCACTTCATGACCTGTCTCGGGATCACGGGCCCACACAATGTCATAAATGCTGTTCACATCCTGTAAAAATGCGCCAATGCGCTCCAAACCATAGGTAAGCTCAGCGCAGATGGGATCAAGATCAACCCCGCCGCATTGCTGGAAGTAGGTGAACTGAGTAATTTCCAGGCCGTCGAGCATCACCTGCCAGCCGATACCCCATGCACCCAGTGTTGGTGATTCCCAATTGTCTTCTTCAAACTTGATGTCATGTTGCCGAAGGTCAATTCCGATTGCGGCTAAAGATTCGAGATAAAGCTCCTGCACATTTTGCGGCGGTGGCTTCAGAATCACCTGAAGCTGCATGTGCTTGAAGAGGCGATTCGGATTCTCTCCGTAGCGTCCGTCGGCAGGCCGCCGCGAAGGCTGCACGTAAGCCACTTTATAGGGCTGCGGGCCCAAAACCCGCAAGAATGTTTCGGGGGCCATGGTGCCCGCGCCGACTTCGACGTCATAGGGTTGCTGTAGCACACATCCCCGCTCCGCCCAGAAGGATTGCAGGCGCAGGATCAGCTCCTGATACGTAGGCGAATTGGGCTTCAATGGATTCATACGCGGAGCTGCCGCCTCCTGCCAAGTGGAGGCGAACCGCAATCTGCTCTGAGCTCAGGCAAGTAGCTGGAAGCTGTCTCAGAGTGCGATGGAAGCTCAGTGGGTCAACTTGTAATTGTAAAGGAAAGCGGCGCAAGCGTCAGCTAGCGCCGTGGATTCGCGGGAACTTAGATGGGAACCGCAAGTGACGAAAGATGGCACACAGCAGCGTGTGAAAAATTCACCTGGCGCCAAACCCCATGAAAGTGTGCTTATCAGGTGTCAAAGACAATCCTTCTTGGGAAGTCCCTAACAGCCTGCATCTTACGCAAATTGACGTCTTCTGATCGTTAATGTGTCCGATCAATGCTGATGACGTGCAGGCTTTCGGTTTTGGCATCCAGAACGCCAGATATTTTTACTTTTTCAGCTGCGAATTTCTTGACCAAACCATCGTTATCCAGGTGATAGACGTTCTTTCCGGAGACCAACACAAAGCGGCCGCCCAGATATTCAACACAGTAAATCGCGCAAGCCGCGGGCGTATTGCCGTGAGACTTGCTTTTGAGCATCTCCTGGTGGGAACGGGTAAGCGAGTGCACGTTCATGGCACACTGGCTGTCGGAGACTTCTCCTTCATAGGTGCGAACCGGGTCGTCTGACGCAAACATCACAATGGCCAGCGTGAAGACTGAGATTAATGCAAAACCGAAAATCTTTTTCATGAAACTCCTCTCAAGGTATGACGGTGAACTTCATATGCATGGATTCGTGATCATCACTACAAATGACGGTACAAAGGACGACATATTCCCCGGGCTCGGCGGGGGCGGTAAGGTGAAATTCCTGTGTACCCGGCTTCAGCATCAGGTCCCAGCCTTCCACACGCGTGCGGTCTTTGGCACGAAGCAGTGTAAAGCTGTGGATGGAGCCATCGCGGTTCATGGTTTTTGCTTTCCTGGCGGTGACGCGCAGCAACACGGGTTCACCCGCTTTGACCGTTATCTCCGGGTTCTTTTGCCCTGCGATTCTGTAACTACTGTCTTTGTCAGCTAGTAATTCAATAAGGTGAGTTTCCGCTTTCAAAGGCAGGGAGACAAGTAACAAACTGATTGCCATCGAAGCTAGAAACAGCCGCTTGATTTGTGAGGTGAAATTTGTCATTGGGTCATGTAGTAGAGGATCGAACGCATGTCTTCGTCAGTAATGGTCGCCCTGACGCGCATGTGCCTGACGATCGTGGCCATCATGCGAGGAGGGAATTTCTGCGGGGCCATGTGGCATCGGCCGCAGTTTGCCTGGAACCTGCGTTCGCCTTCAATCCGCATGTGTTCATCTGGTTGCGTGGTTGCCTTGGGGACGACTGCGACCGGCGCAGCATCGCTGCTTCCCACAGCCCAAATGGCGGAGAAGAACAAGACCGCCAGCGCGACGGACATAAACATTTTTTTCATTCGGCTCCCTTCATTTTTGTGGTGCCCATTCGTTTTTTCGGCCCCTTTCGTTTTTGAGCGGGCCTTATCAATCCGAGCCCGACGGGCCCAGGGGCAGCGCGAAACGGTAGGCAATGCCCATACTCCACAGGTTCGCATTTCCATCAGAACTGAACTGACGGCTATAGCTGCCGGTGAGTTTTAGTCCATCGCGAATGTAGTAATTGAGTCCAAAATCCGCCTGGCGGGTATTTGCTTCCGGCAGGTCATATTCTTCATCTTCAGCACTATCTGCTTCCGTGGACTCGCCTATAAAGAATTGTTGAAGACCGCCCACAATCTCCGTATGCCGCAGGGTGCCATGCCAGAAAGGAACCTGGCCCAGCATGTAGGCCGCGGTAATCCAATATCCGCTGCCGTCGTCGGAGCGCGAATACTCGGAACGAAGATTTAACGGAAGGACCCGCGGCTGCCATGAGGAATAAAATCCGAAAGCATTGGTGCGCTCGTCTTGTAATTCCTTCCGCCAGGAAAACCCAGCTTCCAAGCGGTGATTGGGAAGAAAGAAGCCGAGTCTTCCGCCCGCGGTGCGGTCGGATTCAATGGCGTCCGGGCCGGCCTGCGAAGAAAAATAGGTTGCGTAGTTCAGCTCGAATTTCGAGTTGACGGGAAACCCTCCGCGAAACATGATCCCATCGCTGGAGCCAGTCCCAATGGGGAAAATGAGCGGATCAAGAGGCAGCTTTCTTATCCATATGGGATACAAGCGCTCGTTATACATGTTGAAAGGAGTCAGAAAACGACCCGCGGTTACAGTAAGGTAGGGATTCGCGATGTAGTCCAGCTGGACGTAGTCCAGTTCCTTACTGACTTTACCCGCGTATGCCCCTCCGTCATCCGGACGTTCGAAATCACCTTCGAATTCTCCGCGAGCTTCCACCAGCCAATGGTCGCCAATTGGGGCAAGCAATACCGGGCTGATTTGCGGATTCAGTTCCGCATGTCCACCCTCAATATTTGTGAAATATCCGGCGTTACCGGTAAGCACCGGGATAGGGCGCTCGGAATCAGCAACCTGGGCGCCGAGCGGAAGCGCAAACAACAAAATGCTCGAGATCAAAAGATAGGACGGTAAAATGAATTTGAAACGCCGTTTGCATTGGTTTGAGTCTGGGGCTGTCACTACTTCCTGCCTTCTCGCTGCCCATTGTGATTGCACCAATTCTGCTGCATGTGACTGGTCACGCGGAAGATAACCGAGGTAATACAGGGATTCACTGTCTCAATACTGAACGCCTATTTTCCACTGCTTACGAAGCGTATTTTGCGCCGTCCAAACAGTATCAGCCGGAGGAACCATGCAAAGCCGACAACGAGCACTCCTGAGAGCGACCCTGGCTTTAGGGGCAATCTGCGCCATTTCAGCGATCACGACCCAAGCACGTGCGTCCGATAAAGCAACCGGCCTGACGCAGGAGTTTCACCATACTTATTCGCTGAATGCGCAGGGCAGAGTTTCATTGGACAACATCAATGGCCCGGTCCATATTTCTTCCTGGGACCGCAATGAAGTGAGAGTGGATGCGGTGAAGCATGCGGATAGTCAAGAACGGTTGGACGAAGCCCACATCCAGATTGATGCGGACAGCAATTCAATTTCAATCCAAACCAAGTATCCGAATCACTCTGATTACGGACATGGAAGCAATCCAGCCTGGGTGGAATACAACTTAACGGTGCCACGGAATGTTCGGCTTGATGAAATCAAGCTCATTAATGGCTCTCTGGATATAAGCGGGATCAGCGGAGAAGTGCATGCTTCCTGCATCAACGGCACTCTGAGCGCGAAAGAACTAACGGGGCCGATGGAACTTTCTACGATCAACGGACTGGCCGAACTGGAGATTGGCCATTCCGGAAGCCAGCGGGTCGAGCTTTCCTCGGTCAATGGGCCGGTGAAAGTGATGCTGCCCTCTGACGCCAAGGCAGAGATTAAAGCCACCACTGTCACCGGAAAAATCAGCAATGAATTTGGGCTCCATGTAGACGATCATCAATTTGTGGGCCATGATTTGGACGGAGAATTAGGCGGCGGGGGCATGCGTATTCAACTGCGCAACGTCAATGGACCAATTCAGATTCATCGCATTAACGATGGTCATGCGCTGGGAACGGTAAAAGATCTTAATCCGCACCAAAAAGACAGCGGCGAAATTTAAGCACTTTCGGCGCTGAGCATTGCGTCGGGAACCTTGCCCACCGGCTTGAGTCCTCCTATTATCAAAGGCGCGGGGTGCCTATGGCGGAACCACCATCGAAGCCGCCAGTTGCGGAAAATCCGATTACTGACGTTTTGAAACAAAGGCATCCGTCTACCCGCGAGAATGAATGGGCGGCGAAGACACTTGCGCCCACGCTCGAGAAATCCCCCGAAAAACCAATTGGCGCCGCGAGCGGAGTGAATCTTGAGAAAGATGGTCGCGCGCGATTCACCACTGTTTCGGGCGCTTCGGTGGAGCGTTTGTATACGCGTGCCGACCTTCCTACCGACTGGAATTCCACAAAGCGTTTAGGCGAGCCAGGCCAACCGCCGTTTACTCGCGGGATTTACGCCAATGGCTATCGCGGCAAACTTTTCACCATGCGCCAGTTCTCAGGCTTTGCTTCGCCTGAGGAAACCAACCGGCGCTACCGCTACCTGCTGGAGCAGGGCGGAGGCGGGCTGTCGGTTGCCTTTGATCTGCCTACGCTTATGGGCTATGACTCGGATCATGCGGCAAGCGAAGGCGAGGTTGGGAAATGCGGCGTGGCCATTGATTCGCTCGAAGACATGGAAGTGCTCTTTTCGGGTATTGATCTGGAGAAGACAACGGTTTCAATGACCATTAATTCTCCGGCGTCGGTACTGTGGGCGATGTACCTGGTGGTCGCGGAGAAACAGGGCGCGGATTGGAAAAAGGTCTCCGGTACCCTGCAGAATGACATTCTGAAGGAGTACATCGCACAGAAGGAATATATCTATCCGCCCGCAGCCTCCATGCGGCTGGTAGTGGACACATTTGAATTTGGGTCAAAGTTCACACCGCGCTTTAATACCATTTCGATCAGTGGGTATCACATCCGCGAAGCCGGTTCGACGGCATTACAGGAGCTGGCCTTTACCCTGTATGACGGCATTGAGTACGTGGAAGGGGCGAGAAGGCGAGGGCTGGATGTGGATGAATTTGGCCCGCGGCTCAGCTTTTTCTTCAACGCGCATAACGACTTTTTTGAGGAAATTGCCAAGTACCGTGCGGCACGCAAGATTTGGTATCGCGTGATGAAAGACAGGTTCGGAGCGAAAAACCCTCGCACCTGGCTCATGAGATTTCATACGCAAACGGCAGGTGTTTCCCTTCCCGCGCAGCAGCCGATGAATAACATTTCCCGGGTAGCAATACAGGCGTTGGCGGCAGTTTTGGGAGGCACGCAATCTCTTCATACCGATGCGTACGATGAAGCTCTGGCACTCCCTACGGAAGAAGCTGCACGCATCGCTCTGCGCACTCAGCAGATCATCGCTTACGAATCAGGCGTAACGCAGACGGTGGATCCTCTGGGCGGATCATATTTTCTAGAAACCTTGACGCTTGCAATGGAAAAGGGCGCTTTCGACTATTTTGGCAAGCTCGATGCCATGGGCGGAATGGTGAAGGCGATCGAACGCGGCTATCCGCAGAAAGAGATTGCGGAGGCTTCGTATCAATATCAGCGGGCGGTGGAAGCCAAGGAAAAGGTGATTGTCGGGGTGAATGAATTTACCGTTGAGGAAGAGGCCCCGTCCACTCTCTATATTGACGAAAGTGTTGCCGCGAGGCAATCGGCCAAGCTCAAGGCGTTGCGCTCGCGACGTTCGAATGAGGAAGTGCGGCGCTGCTTGGATGCGTTGAAGAAGGCCGCGGAGCAGGAGCCTGCGGCAGCGGGCAATGACATTTCATCCGCCAATACAATGCCCCACATCATTAACGCTGTTCGCGCGTATGCGACGGTGGGCGAAATTTGCCAGGCTTTACGCGAGGTGTTTGGGACGTACACGGAAGCTGGCGGAGCTTAGAGCGGGTTTGAATTTTCAACGCAACCGCCTGTTAATCTAATAAGTCATTCTTAACTCTTCATGAGCAAATACATCCTCATTAATCTTTCGGGCGGGGACAAGCCCGGGCAGACCAGTTCCCTCGCGAACATTCTTGCCGCTTACGACGCTCGCATTCTGGACATTGGCCAGGCTGTCGTGCATGAAACGCTGGCCCTCGCCATCCTTATAGAGATTCCTGCGGGAAAAGAATTTACTCCGCTCAAGAAAGAATTGATCGTCCAGGCGCATGAACTCGATTTGCAGGTGAAATTCACTCCGATCAATCAACAGGCCTTTGACCACTGGGTGGGAACGCAGGGCAAGCATCGCTTCATCATCTCGGTGTTGGGCCGCGTGATAACGGCGGAACAACTGGCGCGCGTGAGCGCCGCAATTTCTGATAATTCTCTTAACATCGACCGCATTGAACGACTCTCGGGGCGTCTGTCGCTGACGGGAAATAATCCCAATACCAACGCTTGTATTGAACTTGAAATCAGCGGCGAAACCGATTCTTCGGCCGCACTGCGCGCCGAACTCATGACCCTGACGCAGACATTCAACATTGATATTGCTTTTCAGCGCGAGAGCATTCACCGGCGCAACCGCCGCCTGTTCGCCTTTGACATGGATTCCACGTTGATTCAGGGTGAAGTGATTGACGAACTTGCGAAGTTGAAAGGCGTAGGAGAGGAAGTCGCGCAAATCACGGCGGCAGCCATGCGCGGCGAACTCGACTTCAAACAGAGCTTTACTAAAAGGCTCTCACTGCTTCGCGGGCTGCCTGAAGAAGAATTGAAAAAAGTTCTGGCGTCCATTCCGCTCGCGGAGGGCGCCGAGCGCCTGATTTCCGCGCTCAACTTGCTGGGATATAAAACCGCTATTTTGTCGGGCGGGTTTACTTTTTTCGGAGAACATTTGCAGCAACGATTAGGGATCGACTACGTCTTCGCAAACGAACTGGAAATCGCTGGCGGCGCGGTCACGGGCAAAGTCCGCGGCGAAATCGTGGATGGCAAGCGGAAGGCGGAACTCCTCAGGGAAATTGCCGAAAAAGAAAATATCTCCCTCGACCAGGTCGTTGCCATTGGCGACGGCGCCAACGATCTTCCCATGCTGAGCATTGCCGGCATGGGCATTGCATTCCACGCGAAACCGCTGGTTCGCAAAAGCGCGAACCATTCGCTCTCTTTTTTGGGGCTCGATAGTTTGCTGTATTTGATTGGCGTGCGGGACCGTGATCTTTCGGCGATTGCCGGAAAAAAGTAACCAGGATTAAGTAATCCAGAATTAAGCAATCCAAGACTAAGCAACACGCGCGTAGAGTTGGTCCCACTTGTGATGCTGCGTCGAGTCAGGTCCGCGGCTGCCTTTGAAGCGTCGCTCTTCCACGTGAATATCCGACAGGCGGTCCACGTCAATCCATCGCCATGCAGGCAGCGTGCCTGAATTGCTCTCTCCGCCTATCTGATACGAAAGCAGGCGCACTTTTCCGTTCTGCACGCCATAGTCGTGGGGTTCAACAATGCGCTCTTTGCTGGTGTAGTGAAAGCGGAGCAGGCGTTTTTCGCGGATCGCTTGACGAATGAGGCGATCAATTTTTGAGTCAATTACGAGCATGGTTGCGAGGTTGATTTTAATGGCGTGAAGCCGCCCGTAAATGGTCAATTAATATGACTATGGTATGATATTTAGACTATGAAAGAGGTGGCTATTTCGGAATTCAAGGCTAAGTGCCTGGCACTGGTTGCGCAGGTTGAGAAAACTAAACATCCAATTCGCATCACTCGATTCGGCAAACCGGTGGCCGAAGTCATCCCACCCTCCGCACAAGCACCAGAGAATTGGATTGGCTCTATGAAGAACAAAATTGAGATTCTCGGGGACATCGTTTCTCCGGCCAATGATGAAGGCGACTGGGAGGCGTTGCGGGATTGAAACTGCTCCTGGATACCCACATCTGGCTATGGAGCTTGCAGGACTCGCAAAGGCTGGGAAAAAGAGTTCAGCACGAATTGCATAAGCCAGAAAATGAACTTTGGCTCTCTCCCATCAGCACTTGGGAGGCACTCACACTGCATGCGAAAGGTAGAATTCGCCTGCATGGAGATCTCGCCAGTTGGGTCTTAAATTCCACAGCACCATTTCGGGAGGCTCCGTTAACACATGAGATTGCGCTGGTGGCTCGTAAGTTGGAGTTGCAGCAGCAGGACCCCGCAGACCGCTTCCTGGCAGCTAAGCTAAAGTATTGGACTTGACGCTGGTTACAGCGGATTTAAGGCTACTGGGGCTCGGAGAAGTCGCAACTCTCGCGAATCGCTAGAACAATCTACTTCCTGATCTGCCCCGTCCCAACGACTTCATATTTCGTGGAAGTGAGTTCCTCAAGCGCGAAGGGCCCACGACAGTGAAGCTTTTGCGTGCTGATGCCCATCTCTGCACCGAAGCCAAACTCAGCGCCATCGGTAAATCGCGTGGAAGCATTCCAATAAACCGCGGCGGAATCCACCAGACGAAGAAAACGCCGGGCATTTTCTTCGACGTTTGTGACGATGGAATCCGAGTGCTTGGTCGAATATTGATTAATGTGGCGAATTGCCTCATCCACATCAGAAACCACACGCACCGCCATACAGAGCCTCAGATACTCCTCGCCCCAGTCCTTTTCATCTTTCAGGGAAGTATACACGGTTGGTTTTCAAGGCGAGCTTGCAGCTTTCTCATCCCCGCGCACTTCGACGCAGGCGTCAATCAGCTTTTTCACGATATGCGGCACATATTCCGCGGCAATGCTTTTGTGTACTAATAATTTTTCTGCAGCGTTACACACTGAAGGCCGCTGCGTCTTTGGCATTGATCACAATCAGAATCCGCCATTGCCAGGTCGGCCGACTCATCCACGAAGACGTGGCAATTCCCTGCTCCGGTCTCAATCACCGGGACGGTAGAATTTTCCACCACAAACGAGATCAGACCCTTCGCCGCCTCGTGGGACAATCACATCCACCAGCCCTCGTGCTTTAATCAGTTCAGGAACAGCTTACGCGGGTCGTTGAATCCAGCAACTCAATTGCTCCATCCGGTATGCCCTTAACGCTATTCAGTATCTCCACCAGACGCTGGTTGCTTTGGATGGGGCCTCTTTGCCGCCCCGTAACACAATCGCATTGCCAGTCTTCAATGGTGAGCGCAACGGTATCCACGGTCACGTTCGGACGCGATTCGTAAATAATTCCCACTACGCCCAGCGGCACGCGCACCTTGCGGATGCAGGAAGGCCGTTGGGCAGTAGTCCGTTCTGGGAAACCGTCTCATCCACCGGGGTCAGCCAATGCGGCAACGTCGCGCACACCTTTAGCCATCCTCAGCAACGCGTTTTGGGATTGAGCGTCAACCGCTCAAGCATGGCGCCTTCCAGGCCGGAAAGCTGCAAGTCCCTTTCCATTCGCTTGAGAGATACTCGCCGCATTGGCTTCAATGGCGCTGGCGATGGCCAACAATAAAACAGTTTTTCTGCCCCGGTTGACAATTGAGCGAGTTCTGCCGCAGCCTTGCGCGCGCGCAGGAGTTTCTCGCGGGTTGTTCGGTTGCGCAATTTACAGAAGTCGCCATATCAGTGGTTTCCATCTCCGTGGCGGGAAGTAGGTTCCCTATTTTACGTTCGATGCCCGATGGAATCGCAGAAGGATGCAGGCCGTTCACGATCGCCACATGCACTCCGGATTCACTTGCCACCTTCGCGGCGCGCAGCTTGGACCGCATGCCGCCGCGGCCCAGCTTGGATTGACCATCGCATAACGCTTCCATCTCAGCCGTCAGTTTACGGATAGTGCGCACAATTTCGGGGCGCTTGCCGTTGGGCACATAAAATCCGTCCACATCGGTGAGCAACAGCAGCCAATCCGCATTTACGGCGGTCGCCAGCAGCCCGCTCAGCTCGTCGTTGTCCCCAAATGCGCCTACCAACTCACGTACGGAAACGCTGTCATTCTCATTGATGACGGGAACAACGCCCAGCTTCAAAAGTTCATTCAGGGCGTTCTGCAAGTTCTTGTAGCGCACCGGAGAAGTGAAGTCGTCGTTAGAAAGCAGAAGCTGGGCCACCACCTTCTTGCCAAAAAAGAGCTGTTCGTAAGTGTGCATCAGCAGACTTTGGCCAACGGCGGCGCAGGCCTGTATCCGAGGCACGCTTGAGGGCTTCTCTTTCAATCCGAGGTGCAACATGCCAGAAGCAATCGCGCCGGAACTGACAATCAGATATTCGTGCTTGCACCAAGTCCAACTGGTCCACGAGCGCGCGCATTCGCACGGTGTCAATCCGCCCACCGGGAGCAATCAGACTGGTGCCGACTTTGATGACCAGGCGCATAAGGGTGAGCCTCTAATGTAACAATTCTGGGGCGGACTGGCCACGTTGGAGCGCGAACCGGCGCTCCATTCTGCTATAGTAGCCCCATTCTTGGAGGGCTCTTATGCGAGACTCTTCCGCGCTTTTACTGCTTCTTTTGGCGCTGCTTTTCTCTTCCGTTGCACTCACCGCCCAAACGCCCGAAGCGGGGGTACATGCTACTGACGGCGGCACGTTCGAGAGAATCAATAGCATTCGAATATTGCCGATTCCAAACGCGCCCTTTTCCAGCACGGTCACGGCGGAGTGGACAAGAACTCTTGAAGATGGAACCAGCGTGACCACAACGAACTACCGTACGGTGATGCGCGACAGCATGGGCCGTATTTTCCAGGAGCGCCGCACCTTTGTTCCCAAGAACGGCGCGGAACAACCCAAAGTTTTCCGTTTCGAGATCAGCGATCCGGCCACGCGCGTCCGGCGCACCTGCTTCGCCGCTAGTCGTGTCTGCAACGTGACGGGATATTTTGCACCCACGAAAGTATCTGTGCAGCCTGCTGGCCCGTTGGACAAAAATGGCGACCGGGTGTTGACTCGGCAAGATCTGGGCCAGAACAGCATGAGCGGCCTGGATGTTACCGGCACGCTAGAAACGACAACCATCAGCATTGGCGTTATTGGAAATGACCGCCCCATTTCCATTACAAAGGAATTCTGGTATTCGCCGAAGCTGGGCTTAAACCTCTCAGTCAAGCGAGTTGATCCGCGCAGCGGCACGGAAACTTTTACGGTCAGCGACATCAGCTTGGCTGAGCCTGATCCGAAATACTTTGCCGTTCCAACCGGATTCACGGTCAATGACCATCGGCCCGGAAAGCAGTCAGCAATTAGCGTTGCGGTACACTAAATTCGAGTGGAGTCCCGTCGCATGTGTTCGCCGGAAAACCACTTCTCCTATGGACCGATCCAATCCCAAAACTACAATCGGAGTTTTCGATTCCGGCATGGGTGGCCTGACCGTGCTCAAGTCTCTGCTGGAGGTGGTGCCGAATGCCAATTACCTCTATTTCGGCGATACGGCTCGGCTTCCGTACGGATCAAAGTCGGCGGAAATGGTGGCGAAATATGCATTGGGCGCAACCGATTTTTTGGAGAATCAGGGCGCGAATCTGCTGGTGATCGCGTGCAACACCGCAACCGCGCTGGCCTTCAATCAAATTGCTCAGGCTGCGCATGTCCCGGTGGTAGGCGTCGTGGAACCTGGCGCCGAGCACGCCGCCTCAGCGAGCAAGAAACGCAAAGTTGTGGTGATTGGCACGGAAGCGACGGTCAATAGCCATGCCTACAGCAAAGCTCTGGAAGCACGTGGCGTACAGGCGCGAGAAAAAGCATGCCCACTCTTCGTGCCTCTTGTTGAAGAAGGATGGGCGGAGCATTCCGTGACCGAACAGGTTGCGCGCATCTATCTGGACGAAGCTTTTCAGCGAGGGGTTTGAATCCGCGGATGTGCTGGTGCTGGGATGCACGCACTATCCGCTGATCAAATCGGTGCTCGACCGGATGACTCTGCCGGGAGTGGAAATCGTGGACTCGGCTGAATCCACCGCGCGAGTTGTCGCGGAGAAACTGGGAATCGCAAAGCAGAAATGGGAGGCGGCGAGAAAAATCCTACGGGTGAAGATCCGGCCTTGAAATTTTTTGCTACTGATTCTGTGGAGAAGTTCCGCAGGCTAGGCGCAAAGTTTCTAGGCCGTCCGATTGATTTTGTTCAGCACGTGAACCTGAAGGAATAAGCGCATCGGCACTGAATTTCAATAAAGAAGGCCGCCATGGGCGGCCTTCTTTATACTCGCAACAAAGACTCAGTAAAGGTGAAACTCCACCTGAACAGTAACCGCAACCGCAACCGGCCGGCCGTCTTTCATAGCTGGCTGGAAGGTCCATCCCTTTACCGCTTCAATGGCCTTTTCATCCAGTCCCAAACCAAGCGTACGCGCTACGTGGATATTGCTGGTTCGTCCATCGGGTCCCACGATCAGGTTCAAAACGCAAGTTCCCTGATATTTCGCCTTGCGGGCTTCTTCTGAATATCAGGATCAGGAGTGGAAAGCGGTTTGGGAGCGGAAACGCCGCCGCCAACGCGGAACACTCGCCGCCAGTTCCGCCGCCATGACCGGGGCCAAAGCCGGGGCCTTCACCCGAACCTACGCCGCTGCCTGCGCCACTGCCAATGCCGCCATTGCTCCCACGCCGTTGGAAGGCGGTCCGGAAGGAATAGCCGCCATGGGATTGCCCAGGTTCGGCATGTTGTTAATAGCAATTTTCACCTGCGGAGGAACCACGACCGTAGGCGGGGCCATCAACTTAGGATTCGGATACCGCACCACCACCGTGGGCGGAGTTTTTGCGATGTCGAGCTTGGGCAGCTTGCCCTTGGGCGCCTGGAATTTGTCGTGATCACCGCCGCCTCCGCCGCCGCCGACCTGGGTTTTGGACGGCTTAAAACGGGAGTGTCGCTCACGGTGTAGGTGACAACTTCATCCGGCTTTACGATCGTTTTCACGATGCGACGGCCTAGAATGGTAATAACAATTATCGCCGTGATAAGGATGATGTGCGCGATGGTCGAGCCCACCATCCCATTCTTTTTGTTATCGTAAAAACCCCAGATGTCGCGCACGGGGATGGGTTTCGAAGTCAGGACGAGTGGGGGCAACTTTTAGGAAAGAAGAAGTCGTCAAAGTTTCGGAACAGGGACTTCAGAATTGACTGCTCTGAGTCCTTGGGCAACAAAAAGCTGAGTTCAGGCTCAGGTTCCGGTACGGTGCGTGGAACAGTCTCTGCCATATTTGACCCGAGTTGTTTCTCTTCAGTTAACATCTTCTATATTTCAGGATGAGCACCTGTCCTGCCAAGTTGCTTAGGAAATCAGGGTTCACCATAAAATTATGTAAGTTCGCGCCTTAGCATCGTGGCGTTTGAAACCACAACTTAGATGCGAACCCTCGGGAAACGTCACTTGTAGAAAATTGTACATGTACTCCCGGTATTTCCCACAAGGATTTGTAAACGCCTTGTAAACATATGTTCCGGCCTCACCGGGAAAGATACGCCTCCCGTGGACGGTTTCCCTTCCCGGTCCCTATAATGAAATAAAATCAACCATTTGGGAGAACTCCGCCAGGTGCCGCTCGACTTGAAGTCCACCATAAATCTGCCGAAAACTGACTTTCCCATGAAGGCCGACCTGCCTCAGAATGAGCCCAAAATACTGGCCCGCTGGGAGCAAATGGGCATTTATGAGCGCTTTCGGGATGCCCGCAAGGGCGCCCCAATTTATGTTTTGCACGACGGCCCTCCCTACGCCAATGGCCCTTTGCATCTGGGTCATGCGCTCAATAAGTGCTTGAAGGACTTCATCGTAAAGTCAAAAACCATGGCTGGTTTCGACTCCCCATATGTCCCGGGCTGGGATTGTCATGGGCTTCCCATTGAAATCAAGGTGGACCAGCAACTCGGAGGCAAAAAGTTGCAGATGAAGCCTACCGATGTGCGCCTGGAATGCAGGAAATATGCACAAAAGTTTCTCGATTTGCAGCGCGAGCAGTTCAAAAGGCTGGCAGTCTTTGGCCGCTTTGACAATCCCTATTCGACGATGACGCCGCAATACGAGGCGGCGGTGCTGGCGACCTTTTACACATTCTTCGAGAAGGGATTCGTCTATAAGGGCCTGCGGCCGGTTTACTGGTGCATCCACGACCGCACGGCTTTAGCAGAAGCCGAGGTTGAATATGCCAACCATACAAGCCCGGCGATCTACGTAAAGTATCGCTTGCAGTATGATCCCCGAACCATTGATTCCGCGCTCGCGGATGTGCGCATCGCCGGCAGCAAGCCGATCTTCACCATCATCTGGACAACGACTCCGTGGACGCTGCCTGCGTCCATGGCAGTGTGCGTTCCATCCGACGGAAGAGTATGTCGCGCTGGAGACGGAGAAAGAAATTTTCATCGTTGCGGAGACATTGGCGAGTGCAGTCATGGAGAAGTGCGGATTGGTGAATGCCAAGCCCATCGCACACTTTCCGGGAAAGAACGTCGAGCACGCATGGTTCTACCATCCGTTCCTTCCCTGGGAGGAGCGTCGGATTTTGGGCGTTTTGGCTGATTACGTCACTATGGATACAGGCACCGGCGTCGTCCATACTGCGCCTTCGCACGGCGCCGACGACTTTGCCACAGGCGTGCGTTACAAGCTGGATCTGAAAACCAACGTGGACGCCGCGGGCGTGATCCGCAATGGATTGCCTGAGTACGACGGGAAAAAAGTATTCGATGCCAATCCTTTGATCGTTGAGCTGTTGAAAAACCGGGGCGCGTTATTGCATGCGGAAAAGCTGGAGCATTCTTACCCGCATTGCTGGCGTTGCCATAATCCCATCATCTTCCGCGCCACTGAGCAGTGGTTCATCTCCATGGAAACAGAGATGGAAGATGGCGGGACGTTGCGAAGCCGCACGCTGGAACAGGTGAAAGATGTGAAATGGGACCCTGCCTGGGGCGAAGAACGATTCTCCAATATGATTGCGACCCGCCCGGATTGGAGAATCGTTCTTCGCCCCAGGCAGGGTCCCATTTCACATCTTTCACCTGTTCCAGCGTGCGGCTTCGCAACGTCCCGCCATCTTCCATCTCTGTTTCCATGGAGATGAACCACTGCTCAGTGGCGCGGAAGATGATGGGATTATGGCAACGCCAGCAATGCGGGTAAGAATGCTCCAGCTTTTCCGCATGCAATAACGCGCCCCGGTTTTTCAACAGCTCAACGATCAAAGGATTGGCATCGAATACTTTTTTCCCGTCGTACTCAGGCAATCCATTGCGGATCACGCCCGCGGCGTCCACGTTGGTTTTCAGATCCAGCTTGTAACGCACGCCTGTGGCAAAGTCGTCGGCGCCGTGCGAAGGCGCAGTATGGACGACGCCGGTGCCTGTATCCATAGTGACGTAATCAGCCAAAACGCCCAAAATCCGACGCTCCTCCCATGGAAGGAACGGATGGTAGAACCATGCGTGCTCGACGTTCTTTCCCGGAAAGTGTGCAATGGGCTTGGCATTCACCAATCCGCACTTCTCCATGACTGCACTCGCCAAGGTCTCCGCAACGATGAAAATTTCTTTCTCCGTCTCCAGCGCGACATACTCTTCCGTCGGATGGAACGCGACTGCCATGGACGCAGGCAGCGTCCACGGAGTCGTTGTCCAGATGATGGTGAAGATCGGCTTGCTGCCGGCGATGCGCACATCTGCGAGCGCGGAATCAATGGTTCGGGGATCAGACTGCAAGCGATACTTTACGTAGATCGCCGGGCTTGTATGGTTGGCATATTCAACCTCGGCTTCTGCTAAAGCCGTGCGGTCGTGGATGCACCAGTAAACCGGTCGCAGGCCCTTATAGACGAATCCCTTCTCGAAGAATGTGTAAAAGGTCGCCAGCACCGCCGCCTCGTATTGCGGCGTCATCGTCGAATAGGGATTGTCAAAGCGGCCAAAGACTGCCAGCCTTTTGAACTGCTCGCGCTGCAAATCGAGAAACTTTTGTGCATATTTCCGGCATTCCAGGCGCACATCGGTAGGCTTCATCTGCAACTTTTTGCCTCCGAGTTGCTGGTCCACCTTGATTTCAATGGGAAGCCCATGACAATCCCAGCCCGGGACATATGGGGAGTCAAAACCAGCCATGGTTTTTGACTTTACGATGAAGTCCTTCAAGCACTTATTGAGCGCATGACCCAGATGCAAAGGGCCATTGGCGTAGGGAGGGCCGTCGTGCAAAACATAAATTGGGGCGCCTTTGCGGGCATCCCGCAAGCGCTCATAAATGCCCATTTGCTCCCAGCGGGCCAGTATTTTGGGCTCATTCTGAGGCAGGTCGGCCTTCATGGGAAAGTCAGTTTTCGGCAGATTTATGGTGGACTTCAAGTCGAGCGGCACCTGGCGCAGTTCTCCCAAATGGTTGATTTTATTTCATTATAGGGACCGGGAAGGGAAACCGTCCACGGGAGGCGTATCTTTCCCGGTGAGGCCGGAACATATGTTTACAAGGCGTTTACAAATCCTTGTGGGAAATACCGGCAGTACATGTACAATTTTCTACAAGTGACGTTTCCCGAGGGTTCGCATCTAAGTTGTGGTTTCAAACGCCACGATGCTAAGGCGCGAACTTACATAATTTTATGGTGAACCCTGATTTCCTAAGCAACTTGGCAGGACAGGTGCTCATCCTGAAATATAGAAGATGTTAACTGAAGAGAAACAACTCGGGTCAAATATGGCAGAGACTGTTCCACGCACCGTACCGGAACCTGAGCCTGAACTCAGCTTTTTGTTGCCCAAGGACTCAGAGCAGTCAATTCTGAAGTCCCTGTTCCGGAACCTTGACGACTTCTTCTTTCCTAAGAAGTTGCCCCCACTCGTCCTGACTTCGAAACCCATCCCCGTGCGCGACATCTGGGGTTTTTACGATAACAAAAAGAATGGGATGGTGGGCTCGACCATCGCGCACATCATCCTTATCACGGCGATAATTGTTATTACCATTCTAGGCCGTCGCATCGTGAAAACGATCGTAAAGCCGGATGAAGTTGTCACCTACACCGTGAGCGACACTCCCGTGTTGAAGCCGTCCAAAACCCAGGTCGGCGGCGGCGGAGGCGGTGGTGATCACGACAAATTCCAGGCGCCCAAGGGCAAGCTGCCCAAGCTCGACATGCAGCAAATAACTCCGCCCATGGTGGTGGTGCGGAATCCGAATCCTAAGTTGACGGCCCCGCCTACGGTCGTGGTTCCTCCGCAGGTGAAAATTGCTATTAACAACATGCCGAACCTGGGCAATCCCATGGCGGCTATTCCTTCCGGACCGCCTTCCAACGGCGTGGGAGCCAATGGCGGCATTGGCAGTGGCGCAGGCAGCGGCGTAGGTTCGGGTGAAGGCCCCGGCTTTGGCCCCGGTCATGGCGGCGGAACTGGCGGCGGAGTGTTCCGCGTTGGCGGCGGCGTTTCCGCTCCCAAACCGCTTTCCACTCCTGATCCTGAATATTCAGAAGAAGCCCGCAAGGCGAAATATCAGGGAACTTGCGTTTTGAACCTGATCGTGGGACCCGATGGACGAACCAGCAATATCCACGTAGCGCGTACGCTTGGTTTGGGACTGGATGAAAAGGCCATTGAAGCGGTAAAGGGATGGACCTTCCAGCCAGCTATGAAAGACGGCCGGCCGGTTGCGGTTGCGGTTACTGTTCAGGTGGAGTTTCACCTTTACTGAGTCTTTGTTGCGAGTATAAAGAAGGCCGCCCATGGCGGCCTTCTTTATTGAAATTCAGTGCCGATGCGCTTATTCCTTCAGGTTCACGTGCTGAACAAAATCAATCGGACGGCCTAGAAACTTTGCGCCTAGCCGGCGGAACTTCTCCACAGAATCAGTAGCAAAAAATTTCAAGGCCGGATCTTCACCCGTAGGATTTTTCTCGCCGCCTCCCATTTCTGGCTTTGCGATTCCCAGTTTCTCCGCGACAACTCGCGCGGTGGATTCAGCCGAGTCCACGATTTCCACTCCCGGCAGATCATCCGGTCGAGCAACGATTTGATCAGCGGATAGTGCGTGCATCCCAGCACCAGCACATCCGCGGATTCAAACCCCTCGCTGAAAGCTTCGTCCAGATAGATGCGCGCAACCTGTTCGGTCACGGAATGCTCCGCCCATCCTTCTTCAACAAGAGGCACGAAGAGTGGGCATGCTTTTTCTCGCGCCTGTACGCCACGTGCTTCCAGAGCTTTGCTGTAGGCATGGCTATTGACCGTCGCTTCCGTGCCAATCACCACAACTTTGCGTTTCTTGCTCGCTGAGGCGGCGTGCTCGGCGCCAGGTTCCACGACGCCTACCACCGGGACATGCGCAGCCTGAGCAATTTGATTGAAGGCCAGCGCGGTTGCGGTGTTGCACGCGATCACCAGCAGATTCGCGCCCTGATTCTCCAAAAAATCGGTTGCGCCCAATGCATATTTCGCCACCATTTCCGCCGACTTTGATCCGTACGGAAGCCGAGCCGTATCGCCGAAATAGAGGTAATTGGCATTCGGCACCACCTCCAGCAGAGACTTGAGCACGGTCAGGCCACCCATGCCGGAATCGAAAACTCCGATTGTAGTTTTGGGATTGGATCGGTCCATAGGAGAAGTGGTTTTCCGGCGAACACATGCGACGGGACTCCACTCGAATTTAGTGTACCGCAACGCTAATTGCTGACTGCTTTCCGGGCCGATGGTCATTGACCGTGAATCCGGTTGGAACGGCAAAGTATTTCGGATCAGGCTCAGCCAAGCTGATGTCGCTGACCGTAAAAGTTTCCGTGCCGCTGCGCGGATCAACTCGCTTGACTGAGAGGTTTAAGCCCAGCTTCGGCGAATACCAGAATTCCTTTGTAATGGAAATGGGGCGGTCATTTCCAATAACGCCAATGCTGATGGTTGTCGTTTCTAGCGTGCCGGTAACATCCAGGCCGCTCATGCTGTTCTGGCCCAGATCTTGCCGAGTCAACACCCGGTCGCCATTTTTGTCCAACGGGCCAGCAGGCTGCACAGATACTTTCGTGGGTGCAAAATATCCCGTCACGTTGCAGACACGACTAGCGGCGAAGCAGGTGCGCCGGACGCGCGTGGCCGGATCGCTGATCTCGAAACGGAAAACTTTGGGTTGTTCCGCGCCGTTCTTGGGAACAAAGGTGCGGCGCTCCTGGAAAATACGGCCCATGCTGTCGCGCATCACCGTACGGTAGTTCGTTGTGGTCACGCTGGTTCCATCTTCAAGAGTTCTTGTCCACTCCGCCGTGACCGTGCTGGAAAAGGGCGCGTTTGGAATCGGCAATATTCGAATGCTATTGATTCTCTCGAACGTGCCGCCGTCAGTAGCATGTACCCCCGCTTCGGGCGTTTGGGCGGTGAGTGCAACGGAAGAGAAAAGCAGCGCCAAAAGAAGCAGTAAAAGCGCGGAAGAGTCTCGCATAAGAGCCCTCCAAGAATGGGGCTACTATAGCAGAATGGAGCGCCGGTTCGCGCTCCAACGTGGCCAGTCCGCCCCAGAATTGTTACATTAGAGGCTCACCCTTATGCGCCTGGTCATCAAAGTCGGCACCAGTCTGATTGCTCCCGGTGGGCGGATTGACACCGTGCGAATGCGCGCGCTCGTGGACCAGTTGGACTTGGTGCAGCACGAATATCTGATTGTCAGTTCCGGCGCGATTGCTTCTGGCATGTTGCACCTCGGATTGAAAGAGAAGCCCTCAAGCGTGCCTCAGATGCAGGCCTGCGCCGCCGTTGGCCAAAGTCTGCTGATGCACACTTACGAACAGCTCTTTTTTGGCAAGAAGGTGGTGGCCCAGCTTCTGCTTTCTAACGACGACTTCACTTCTCCGGTGCGCTACAAGAACTTGCAGAACGCCCTGAATGAACTTTTGAAGCTGGGCGTTGTTCCCGTCATCAATGAGAATGACAGCGTTTCCGTACGTGAGTTGGTAGGCGCATTTGGGGACAACGACGAGCTGAGCGGGCTGCTGGCGACCGCCGTAAATGCGGATTGGCTGCTGTTGCTCACCGATGTGGACGGATTTTATGTGCCCAACGGCAAGCGCCCCAAAATTGTGCGCACTATCCGTAAACTGACGGCTGAGATGGAAGCGTTATGCGATGGTCAATCCAAGCTGGGCCGCGGCGGCATGCGGTCCAAGCTGCGCGCCGCGAAGGTGGCAAGTGAATCCGGAGTGCATGTGGCGATCGTGAACGGCCGGCATCCTTCTGCGATTCCATCGGGCATCGAACGTAAAATAGGAACCTACTTCCCGCCACGAGATGGGAAACACTGATATGGCGACTTCTGTAATTGCGCAACCGACAACCCGCGAGAAACTCCTGCGCGCGCGCAAGGCTGCGGCAGAACTCGCTCAATTGTCAACCGGGCAGAAAAACTTTTTATTGTTGGCCATCGCCAGCGCGATTGAAGCCAATGCGGCGAGTATTCTCCAAGTGAATGAAAGGGACTTGCAGCTTTCCGGCCTGGAAGGCGCCATGCTCGAGCGGTTGACGCTCAATCCCAAACGCGTTGCTGAGATGGCTAAAGGTGTGCGCGACGTTGCCGCATTGGCTGACCCGGTGGATGAGACGGTTTCAGAACGGACACTGCCCAACGGCCTTCGCATCCGCAAGGTGCGCGTGCCGCTGGGCGTAGTGGGAATTATTTACGAATCGCGTCCGAACGTGACCGTGGATACCGTTGCGCTCACATTGAAGACTGGCAATGCGATTGTGTTACGGGGCGGCAAAGAGGCCATCCAAAGCAACCAGCGTCTGGTGGAGATACTGAATAGCGTTAAGGGCATACCGGATGGAGCAATTGAGTTGCTGGATTCAACGACCCGCGAATCCGTTGGCGAACTGATTAAAGCACGAGGGCTGGTGGATGTGATTGTCCCACGAGGCGGCGAGGGTCTGATCTCGTTTGTGGTGGAAAATTCTACCGTCCCGGTGATCGAGACCGGAGCAGGGAATTGCCACGTCTTCGTGGATGAGTCGGCCGACCTGGCAATGGCGGATTCGATTGTGATCAATGCCAAGACGCAGCGGCCTTCAGTGTGTAACGCTGCAGAAAAATTATTAGTACACAAAAGCATTGCCGCGGAATATGTGCCGCATATCGTGAAAAAGCTGATTGACGCCGGCGTTGAAGTGCGCGGGGATGAAGAAAGCCGCAAGCTCGCCTTGAACCAACCGGTTACTCCCGCAAGTGAAAAGGACTGGGGCGAGGAGTATCTGAGGCTCTGTATGGCGGTGCGTGTGGTTTCTGATGTGGATGAGGCAATTCGCCACATTAATCAATATTCGACCAAGCACTCGGATTCCATCGTCACAAACGTCGAAGAAAATGCCCGGCGTTTTCTTCGTCTGGTGGATTCCGCCGCGGTTTATTGGAATGCTTCCACGCGATTTACCGATGGCGCTGAGTTTGGCTTCGGTGCAGAGATGGGCATCAGCACGCAAAAGCTTCACTGTCGTGGGCCCTTCGCGCTTGAGGAACTCACTTCCACGAAATATGAAGTCGTTGGGACGGGGCAGATCAGGAAGTAGATTGTTCTAGCGATTCGCGAGAGTTGCGACTTCTCCGAGCCCCAGTAGCCTTAAATCCGCTGTAACCAGCGTCAAGTCCAATACTTTAGCTGTAGCTGCCAGGAAGCGGTCTGCGGGGTCCTGCTGCTGCAACTCCAACTTACGAGCCACCAGCGCAATCTCATGTGTTAACGGAGCCTCCCGAAATGGTGCTGTGGAATTTAAGACCCAACTGGCGAGATCTCCATGCAGGCGAATTCTACCTTTCGCATGCAGTGTGAGTGCCTCCCAAGTGCTGATGGGAGAGAGCCAAAGTTCATTTTCTGGCTTATGCAATTCGTGCTGAACTCTTTTTCCCAGCCTTTGCGAGTCCTGCAAGCTCCATAGCCAGATGTGGGTATCCAGGAGCAGTTTCAATCCCGCAACGCCTCCCAGTCGCCTTCATCATTGGCCGGAGAAACCATGTCCCCGAGAATCTCAATTTTGTTCTTCATAGAGCCAATCCAATTCTCTGGTGCTTGTGCGGAGGGTGGGATGACTTCGGCCACCGGTTTGCCGAATCGAGTGATGCGAATTGGATGTTTAGTTTACTCAACCTGCGCAACCAGTGCCAGGCACTTAGCCTTGAATTCCCACACAGCCATCTTTTCATAGTCGAAATATCATACCATAGTCATATTCAATGACCATTTACGGGCGGCTTCACGCCATTAAATTCAAAATGCAACGATGCTCGTAATTCGATGCAAAAATTGATCGCCTCATTCGTCAAGCGATCCGCGAAAAACGCCTGCTCCGCTTTCACTACACCAGCAAAGAGCGCATTGTTGAACCCCACGACTATGGCGTGCAGAACGGAAAAGTGCGCCTGCTTTCGTATCAGATAGGCGGAGAGAGCAATTCAGGCACGCTGCCTGCATGGCGATGGATTGACGTGGACCGCCTGTCGGATATTCACGTGGAAGAGCGACGCTTCAAAGGCAGCCGCGGACCTGACTCGACGCAGCATCACAAGTGGGACCAACTCTACGCGCGTGTTGCTTAGTCTTGGATTGCTTAATTCTGGATTACTTAATCCTGGTTACTTTTTTCCGGCAATCGCCGAAAGATCACGGTCCCGCACGCCAATCAAATACAGCAAACTATTCAGCCCCAAAAAAGAGAGCGAATGGTTCGCGCTTTTGCGAACCAGCGGTTTCGCGTGGAATGCCAATGCCCATGCCGGCAATGCTCAGCATGGGAAGATCGTTGGCGCCGTCGCCAATGGCAACGACCTGGTCGAGGGAGATATTTTCTTTTTCGGCAATTTCCCTGAGGAGTTCCGCCTTCCGCTTGCCATCCACGATTTCGCCGCGGACTTTGCCCGTGACCGCGCCGCCAGCGATTTCCAGTTCGTTTGCGAAGACGTAGTCGATCCCTAATCGTTGCTGCAAATGTTCTCCGAAAAACTTGCCCCCCGACAAAATAGCGGTTTTATATCCCAGCAAGTTGAGCGCGGAAATCAGGCGCTCGGCGCCCTCCGCGAGCGGAATGGACGCCAGAACTTTTTTCAATTCTTCTTCAGGCAGCCCGCGAAGCAGTGAGAGCCTTTTAGTAAAGCTCTGTTTTGAGTCGAGTTCGCCGCGCATGGCTGCCGCCGTGATTTGCGCGACTTCCTCTCCTACGCCTTTCAACTTCGCAAGTTCGTCAATCACTTCACCCTGAATCAACGTGGAATCCATGTCAAAGGCGAACAGGCGGCGGTTGCGCCGGTGAATGCTCTCGCGCTGAAAAGCAATATCAATGTTGAATGTCTGCGTCAGGGTCATGAGTTCGGCGCGCAGTGCGGCCGAAGAATCGGTTTCGCCGCTGATTTCAAGTTCAATACAAGCGTTGGTATTGGGATTATTTCCCGTCAGCGACAGACGCCCCGAGAGTCGTTCAATGCGGTCGATGTTAAGAGAATTATCAGAAATTGCGGCGCTCACGCGCGCGCCAGTTGTTCCGCCGTTATCACGCGGCCCAACACCGAGATGATGAAGCGATGCTTGCCCTGCGTTCCCACCCAGTGGTCAAAGGCCTGTTGATTGATCGGAGTGAATTTCACCTGCAAATCGAGTTCATGCGCCTGGACGATCAATTCTTTCTTGAGCGGAGTAAATTCTTTTCCCGCAGGAATCTCTATAAGGATGGCGAGGGCCAGCGTTTCATGCACGACAGCCTGGCCAATGTCCAGAATGCGAGCGTCGTAAGCGGCAAGAATGTTCGCGAGGGAACTGGTCTGCCCGGGCTTGTCCCCGCCCGAAAGATTAATGAGGATGTATTTGCTCATGAAGAGTTAAGAATGACTTATTAGATTAACAGGCGGTTGCGTTGAAAATTCAAACCCGCTCTAAGCTCCGCCAGCTTCCGTGTACGTCCCAAACACCTCGCGTAAAGCCTGGCAAATTTCGCCCACCGTCGCATACGCGCGAACAGCGTTAATGATGTGGGGCATTGTATTGGCGGATGAAATGTCATTGCCCGCTGCCGCAGGCTCCTGCTCCGCGGCCTTCTTCAACGCATCCAAGCAGCGCCGCACTTCCTCATTCGAACGTCGCGAGCGCAACGCCTTGAGCTTGGCCGATTGCCTCGCGGTAACACTTTCGTCAATATAGAGAGTGGACGGGGCCTCTTCCTCAACGGTAAATTCATTCACCCCGACAATCACCTTTTCCTTGGCTTCCACCGCCCGCTGATATTGATACGAAGCCTCCGCAATCTCTTTCAGCGGATAGCCGCGTTCGATCGCCTTCACCATTCCGCCCATGGCATCGAGCTTGCCAAAATAGTCGAAAGCGCCCTTTTCCATTGCAAGCGTCAAGGTTTCTAGAAAATATGATCCGCCCAGAGGATCCACCGTCTGCGTTACGCCTGATTCGTAAGCGATGATCTGCTGAGTGCGCAGAGCGATGCGTGCAGCTTCTTCCGTAGGGAGTGCCACAGCTTCGACGTACGCATCGGTATGAAGAGATTGCGTGCCTCCCAAAACTGCCGCCAACGCCTGTATTGCTACCCGGGAAATGTTATTCATCGGCTGCTGCGCGGGAAGGGAAACACCTGCCGTTTGCGTATGAAATCTCATGAGCCAGGTGCGAGGGTTTTTCGCTCCGAACCTGTCTTTCATCACGCGATACCAAATCTTGCGTGCCGCACGGTACTTGGCAATTTCCTCAAAAAAGTCGTTATGCGCGTTGAAGAAAAAGCTGAGCCGCGGGCCAAATTCATCCACATCCAGCCCTCGCCTTCTCGCCCCTT
>CAWHQK010000045.1:0-30679 GCA_963831435.1 uncultured Acidobacteriota bacterium | reverse complement strand
GCATATTCAGTTGGATCATCGCACCCTGGTTCCTCGCCGGGTTAATGACAAGGGACCTGCTTGCCGTGCTGTCCGGCACTCCCAATAGCACGCTTTTCTGGGTGTTTTTCTTCGGCTTGCTTTGGGGAGTCGGCGGCCTGACGTTCGGCTTGACGATGCGCTATCTGGGACTCTCGCTGGGAATGGCGGTCGTGCTGGGGCTTTGCGCGGCGTTTGGCACACTGATGCCACCCATTTTCCGCGGCGAATTCATGACGCAGGTTCTCGGCACGCTTTCGGGAAGAATCATTCTGCTGGGCGTTTTCGTCTGCCTGCTCGGTATTGCGGCGGCTGGGCTTGCTGGCATCTCCAAAGAACGACGAATGTCGCCGGAACAGCAAAAAGAGGTCATCAAGGAATTCGATTTAAAAAAGGGGCTTTGGGTAGCCACGTTGTCGGGCGTGATGAGCGCATGTTTCGCTTACGGCCTGGCCGCAGGAGATCCGATGAAGGCCCTGACACTAAAGCATGGTACGCCCACGCTGTGGCAGGGTTTGCCGGTGCTGACAGTATTGTTGATTGGCGGTTTCGTTACGAACTTTGTGTGGTGCGTTGTGCTTCACATAAAGAATAAAACCGGACACGAATACCTTGGCGCGTACGCGCCCGAAAATCCGGAGACTGACCACGACCAAATAACCAGTGAAAATGCCTTGGATGCCCCCAGCAGGAGAGTCGCGGAGCTTTCGCGCCAAACGCAGGCGCGGTCATCTGTGCTGGTGCAACAACTTCCAACTGTCAAACGCGGGGTTGTGCGAGTGCCCATGCTGGCGAATTATCTGCTTTGTGCTTTGGCCGGAACCACGTGGTATTTCCAGTTCTTTTTCTACACCATGGGCGAAACCCAGATGGGACGGTACAAGTTCTCCAGTTGGACGCTGCATATGGCCAGCATCATTATCTTCAGCAGCCTCTGGGGAATCGGATTGAAAGAGTGGAAAGGATCGGGCGTTCGTGCAGGCTGGCTGCTTGCATTGGCCTTGGCCTTGCTCGTCGGCTCTACAATCATCGTTGGTTATGGCAATTATGTCGGATTGAGGCAGTGAACAAGTAATAGCAAAAAAGTTCGACAATTCAGGGCTTTCTTCGCGTTCACTTCGGAGTGATCATCCAACTGGCCTTCTCTAAAGACGTCTCCGATGGCTTCGCGCCAAAGCCCCGACTATGCCAATGTCTCGAAGATAAGGAGAATCCATGAAGGGCAGAGCTGTTGCTTTTCTGTTTATCATTCTGACTTTCTCTGCTTCATTATTTGCCCAACCTCAATCTCGGGCCGCTTTGCAGATTACGTTGCCAAAGGACGGACAACTTCAACTCACGGGCCTGTTTTACGAAACGGCGCAAGGCAAAGTGTTTCTGCCTGCTGAGCTCACTAGGAAATCCCAGGCACACGCAGACGTCCAATCGCAGGCAAAAATGCCAGATGGACGAATGATTAAGCTTTCCTTGCGGAAACAAGGTGAAAATTATCTTATTTCATTGAGTGCGCAACCGAACGATGGTATTCGTCGGTGGGGCTTTGCCATAGATTCATCGCCCGACGAATACTACACAGGACTCATGGAGCGCCTTGTGGACGGCCCTCAGGAGCAAACCTGGGCCCCCGGCCGCAAAGAAGGTATGGATTTGCGCGGTCAAAAAGTGGAGATGATCGTAAAGCCCACGCTTTCGGTCTACGCTCCTTTTTACTTGTCGTCCCGCGGCTACGCACTTTTTGTCCGCGGCTACTGGCCCGGCAAAATTGATTTCTGCGTGGACGATCCTCAACTTGTCAGAGTTGAATTCGAGGGCCCATCCTTTGAAGCGAAGATTTATACATCCAAAGACCCTGCGACATTAGTGCGCGCTCATGCTCTTGACGCAGGTCCGCCTATCCTGCCTCCGAAATGGATGTACTCACCGTGGCGCTGGCGTGATGAACATACAGAACGTTCCACGTATTACGACGGCACGCCGGTCACTGGCCCGTTCAACTCAGAGTTCATGGAAGACGTATTGCTGATGAAGGCTTATGGCATCCCCAACGGTGTTTACTGGATTGATCGCCCCTGGGGGTCGGGCCCGCAGGGTTACGACGATTTTGAGATTGATCCGCACCGCTTGCCAAATTTTGCCGAATCCGTGAAATGGCTGAATCAACAGAATTCGCAAATGCTTCTTTGGATTGGACCATATTTTCAAGGAAAGATGGCAGAAGAGGCTTTGGCGAAACATTACAACCTCCCCGGCCAAGCTTTCTCCCACAACAACTATCCACTCGCTGATTTCACCAATCCCGCCGCAAAAAAATTCTGGCAGGATGGAGTGGCCAAGTTGCTCAGGCTCGGAGTGACCGGATTCAAAATGGACCGCAGCGAGGAAGACATTCCTGACGACGGCCCCGAAAAGGTATTCGACGGGCGGAGTTTGCGCGAGAACCGCAATGATTATCCCGTCATGTATGTTCACGCCGCCTACGATGTAGCTCACCAATATCATCCGGATGACAGTTTTGTCTTGATGGCCCGCGCCGCCTACACCGGCAGTTCACGCTACACCTCATTCTGGGGCGGCGATATCGGCGGCACACAAGCTGGACTTCGCGCGGAAATTATCGCCGTGCAGCGCGCCGCTGTCATGGGCTATCCGAACTGGGGCTCCGACACCTGTGGCTACAATCAGCAACTGTTGGAAGAAGAAACGTGCGGGCGCTGGCTGGCGTTCAGCGCCTTCACCCCCATCATGGAAGTTGGACCTACCAAGAATGTCGCGTTTTGGGACCTGCCGCGGCCGCCCAGTTATGACGAACAACTGATCGCGATCTGGCGGCTCTATGCCCGGCTGCATGAGCGTCTTATGGATTACAGTTACAAGTCCGCGCAAGAGGCGCACGAAACGGGAATGCCGATCGTTCGCCCGCTATTTTTGATTGATCCTCAAGCGTCAGCGGCATGGAGCAACTGGTGGAGCTACCTGTATGGCCCGGATTTGTTGGTCTCCCATCTCTGGGAAATCGGTCAACGCACGCAGCAGGTTTATTTGCCCGCCGGATCAAAATGGCGGGACGCGTGGGATACAAACAAAGTTTATGACGGCGGCCAAACCATCACTGCCCATGCCGAGGTATACCAGATACCTCTATACGTCCGAGTTGGCTCAAGCGTTGATGTAGGCGATCTTAACCAGGAGTGGAAGGATGCCGAAGTCGCAGCCCACAACAAACCGGACCTCAAGGCGCTCGATGCGGGCGTAAAGGAATGGTTCGATCACCAGGAACAACACGCGGGCCAAAAAATAGGAATTGGAAACTGGGAAACAGAAGGTGCTCTTGAATCGGATTCGATGGGTTGGCTGCGTACTTTTTCTGGGCTTGGCTTGGCAGGCGTTTGCCCAGGCGGACGGCATTGGGCCGCTCCGCGCCGGTTTCAAAGATCCTCCCTCCGAATGCAGAATCATGATGCGCTGGTGGTGGTTTGGGCCGGCAGTGACCAAACCGGAATTAGAGCGTGAACTGCGTGCGATGAAGCAAGGTGGCATCGGTGGCGTTGAAGTTCAACCAGTGTATTCGCTGGCGTTAGACGATCCCCTGCATGGATTTCACAATTTCCCCTACCTCTCCGATGAATTCACAGACCGGTTACGATTTGCCTCCAATAAAGCTCGTGAACTCGGTTTACGCTTCGATATTACTTTAGGGAGCGGTTGGCCTTTCGGTGGGCCTCACATCCCGTTACCCAGGCCGCTAGTAAACTCCGCGTGGTCTCGGTTCCGGTGGGGCCGGAAACCCACTCTGTTGCCGCCCCGTCCATTTCAGCGGGGGAAGAATTGCTTGCCGCATTCCTGACTGATGACTCGCAGCTTTCTAGTAACGAAATGCAAAATCTCTCAGGGATGCGAAATGCAAGACTGACACTTTCCACATCAACACAATCCCGAACCTTATTGTGGTTCATCGCCAGCCGCACCGGCATGACGGTCAAGCGGCCCGCGATCGGGGCGGAAGGATTTGTGCTCGATCATTTCGACCAGAAAGCGATTGAGAACCATCTACACGCCGTAGGCGATCGTTTATTCACCGCATTCGAAGGATCGCCTCCGTACGCCATTTTCAGCGATAGCCTGGAAGTTTATGGTTCGGACTGGACGGGCGACCTGCTTCAGGAATTTCGCAAGCGCCGCGGCTATGACCTTACCCCATATTTGCCCGCTCTGGTTCACGACATAGGTCCGAAGACGGCGGATATTCGTCACGATTGGGGCAAGACTCTCACTGAACTGGCTGAAGAGAATTACCTAAGTCCTTTAAAGAGAGTGGGCGGCGCGACACGGCACCCGCTTCCGTTCCCAGACTTACGGAATTCCACCGGTGACTTTGTCCAGCAACAGCCTGGTGGATTTGCCCGAAGGGGAAGGCGATCAATGGAGAAAATTTACGCCGACGCGGTGGGCATCTTCGGCCAGCCATCTTTATGGAAAAAACATCACGTCGGCCGAAACCTGGACGTGGCTTCATTCGCCAGCTTTTCGTGCCACGCCGTTGGATATGAAAGCCGAAGCTGATCTTTTTTTTCTTCAGGGAATCAATCAAATCGTCGGGCACGGGTGGCCTTACTCACCGCCCGGAATCTCTGAACCCGGATGGCACTTTTACGCCGCCGCCGCTTTTAACGACCATAATCCGTGGTGGCCGGTGATGCCCGATGTTGCCCGCTATCTACAGAGGGTGAGTTACGTATTGCGCCAAGGGAAACCAGCCAACGATGTTGCAGTACTCTTGCCCACCGATGATGCCTGGGCGGAATTCACCGCGGGGAAAGATTCTGTTAGTGAATCCATGGAGAGGCTGCTGGGTCCAGACCTAATCCCGCAAATCCTCGATGCAGGCCTCAACTTCGACTTTATTGACGCTGCCGCGATTGACAGAATCGGCGTGCAATATCCGCTCCTGATCTTGCCGGACGTCAAACGCCTGCCCCGCCACTTATCGCAAGGTCGAACAATATGCGCAGAATGGTGGTTTGGTGATCGCCACCCGGGGCATTCCGTCGTTTGCTCCGGGGCTACTCGAGTCACAGACGGATACCCCCGCGATACAACAAATTTCACAGAGTCTTTTTAGTTCCAGCAGTGCAAAGGGTTATCTTGTTTCCGACGAACGCCAGCTAAGCTCATTTCTCACTCGCCATTTCACTGCGGATATTTCTACTTCGCCAGGCAGTCCGGTGCTTGGTTTTGTCCATCGCAAACTGCCTTCTGCCGATGTCTATTTTCTCGCCAATACGAGCAACCGCAGCATCACTACCACGGCTACTTTTCGCGTTCCGAAGGAATATGCGGAATGGTGGGATCCATTCACCGGAGAGATTTCGCCTGTAAAAGCCGGCCAAACGCTGGAATTGCGGATGCAGCCGTATGAATCGCGCATTCTCGTTTTTGACGGTCAACCGCCATTGTCCAAATCGCGGACCGAACCGCGAAGCGAGGATCAAATTATTCCATCGTCCATTACTGATCTTGACGGCGACTGGACTGTAACCTTTCCTCCCCTCCATCGAACAACTCAAATGGAGAAGTTGCGCTCATGGACCGACGATGCAGAAACCCGGTTTTATTCGGGAAGCGCGATCTACGAAAGGGACTTTATGGCATCCGTTTCACCGAACCTTCGCGCGTATCTGGATTTTGGCCCCGGAACGGTCGTCGAGCCACAGAAATCTGACGCTCATTTCCGTGCTTTGTTGGAGAGCCCAGTGCGCGAAGCGGCGCAAGTATTTGTAAATGGTCAGCCTGCCGGTCCAATCTGGAAGCCTCCTTACAAAGTTGAGGTCACAACTCTCCTCCATGGGGGTCAAAACCACTTGAAAATCGTCGTGTACAACCTCGCGATCAATGTACTGTCAGGACGCGAACTACCCGACTACCGATTACTTGATAGCCGCTACGGTCAGCGCTTTGTGCCACAAGATATGAACAATCTCCAACCACTACCCTCGGGATTACTTAGCACGCCCCAGTTGGTGATGGAAAAATCTCGCTAAGCTGAATTTCTCACGATTCCACTCTGCGAAGGTCAGACGGATGATGATTGCGCGGAACTGAAAACGAGGTAATCATTGTCAGCCGATTCCAATGGAACACGGATTTGAATAGACGTTTTATCGATCATCGGAGGAACAAAATGACAAGACCCCGGCAAAAACTGTTGACGTTCATGATTGGCTTTTTCGTCTTCGGCGCAAGCGTATGCAGCACGGCGCAACGAAAAGATTATTTTTCAAATTGGCCGGCGGGCACGTCGCCTCAGGAAGTCGGAAAGCGCGTCGCAGAGCATTTTGTAACCAGCCCACACCAGGACCCACAGCGAATTATCTATCCAGAGGTGTGCGCCTGGTATGGATCGCTCACATTTGCTCAATCTCGGACGATAAAGACCTGACTTCGCGGCTGATCAAACGCTTTGATCCTCTGCTGTCTCCGCCAGGATCTGATCTTGTGAGCAAAGAACGCCACGTTGATTTTTCAATGTTTGGCTCTCTTCCGCTCGAAATTTACATCGAGACGAAAGACCCAAAGTACCTGGAGATGGGAAAACCATTTGCAGATATCGAGTGGGAAGACCCTCTTCCTGACGGTCTTACCTCCGAGACGCGCTATTGGGTGGATGACATGTACATGATCACGATCGTACAAGTGCAGGCCTTTCGCGCAACGGGAGACCCCGGGTACATCGATCGTGCCGCAACCGAGATGGTCGCTTATTTGGACAAGCTGCAACAGCCCAATGGATTGTTCTATCACGCCCCCGATGTCCCGTTTTATTGGGGACGAGGCGACGGTTGGGTGGCAGCAGGCATGGCGGAGCTATTACGCAGCTTGCCTGCGAACCACCCCAAGCGGGCCCGCATTCTGGATGGATACAAGAAGATGATGAAGGCGCTTGTAAACTTTCAGGGACGTGACGGTATGTGGCGTCAATTGATTGATCATCCCGAGGCGTGGCCCGAAACTTCGTCGAGCGGTATGTTCACATTTGCTTTGATAACCGGCGTTAAAAATGGCTGGCTTGAACCCGATATTTATGGCCCTGCGGCACGCAAAGCTTGGCTCGCTCTGGTCGGCTACATTGATCAAAATGCTGACATGACCAGCATTTGCGTAGGGACTAACAAGAAGAATGACTTGGATTACTATTTGACGCGTCCCCGCAGGACGGGCGATTTCCATGGGCAGGCGCCAGAGCTATGGGCGGCCTCAGCGTTATTGCGATAGTTTGCGGGTGAAAAAATCTGCCGGAGAAAGTTGAAGAATCCCAAACAAGAATCATCCCGAGAAAATCGGTTTTCGCGTGCAAACGAAAAGGCCGCCCGCGGCAAAAGGCGACCTTTTCGTTTGCACACGAAGACCGATTTTCTCGGGATGATTTCTTTGTTTCAGACCTCTTTCAGACTTTCTCCGGCAGGATTTTTTCACCCGCAAACTATCGCAATAGCGCTTAGAGGCCGCCCATAGCTACTGGCGCCCTGCCATGGAAATCGCCGTCCTACGAGGACGCGTCAAATGCAGTGATCCAAGTCATTCTTCTTGTTTGGTCCCTACGCAGAATGCTGGTCATGTCGGAGCTTTTGATCGATGTGGCCGGAGCCAGCGCGAGCCAAGCTTTGCGCTGCCGCAGGGCAGTGATATAAGGTTCAGGGCAGGAGCAGTTTTTGACGCCGGTTATCAAAGCAAATTTGAATATACCACTAGCGAGCGAGAAGTTTCGGGCCGCGCCTCGGGATGATCGATGCGATTCATCACCCATACCGTCACGTCCCTGAAAGTTTACCAGCGCCTTCATCATCTTCTTGTATCCATCCAGAGATGCGGGCCCGGCTGGGGTGGTTCGCAGGCGAGCTTCGTAGTAGCTCCGCCCATGCCTGCTCCGCCCAGACTCGTGACCTCGTCCCCAATGAAAACGGGACATCGGGGGGCATGATAAAGGCAGTCCATGGGGCTCTTGCAGGCTTGTCCAGAATGGTGACGACCATCTTGGTTGCGGCACGATCGATGTTACCCAGGTCTCCCCCGTTGCCGCGAAAGGCCTCCGCTTGTACGATCATGATCATGTACATGTCATCCACCCAATAGCGCGTCTCGGAGGTAAGACCGTCAGGAAGAGGGTCTTCCACGCTCGATATCTGCAAATGGTTTTCCCATCTCCCGGTCTTTGGGTCTTTCGTCTCGATGTAAATTTCGAGCGGAAGAGAGCCAAACATTGAAAAATCAACGTGGCGTTCTTTGCTCACAAGATCAGATCCTGGCGGACGGCGAGGATCAAAGCGTTTGATCAGCCGCGAAGTCAGGTCTTTATCGTCCGAGGGTTGAGCAAATGTGAGCAATCCATGCCGGCGCACACCTCTGGATAGATAATTCGCTGTGGGTCCTGGTGTGGGCTGGTTACAAAATGCTCTGCGACGCGCTTTCCGACTTCCTGAGGCGACGTGCCGCCGGCCAATTTGAAAAATAATCTTTTCGTTGCGCCGTGCTGCATACGCTTGCGCCGAAGACGAAAAAGCCAATCATGAACGTCAACAGTTTTTGCCGGGGTCTTGTCATTTTGTTCCTCCGATGATCGATAAACGTCTATTCAAATCCGTGTTCCATTGGAATCGGCTGACAATGATTACCTCGTTTTCAGTTCCACGCAATCATCATCAGTCTGACCTTCGCAGTGTGGAATCGTGAGAAATTCAGCTTAGCGAGATTTTTCCATCACCAACTGGGGCGTGCTAAGTAATCCCGAGGGTAGTGGTTGGAGATTGTTCATATCTTGTGGCACAAAGCGCTGACCGTAGCGGCTATCAAGTAATCGGTAGTCGGGTAGTTCGCGTCCTGACAGTACATTGATCGCGAGGTTGTACACGACGATTTTCAAGTGGTTTTGACCCCCATGGAGGAGAGTTGTGACCTCAACTTTGTAAGGAGGCTTCCAGATTGGACCGGCAGGCTGACCATTTACAAATACTTGCGCCGCTTCGCGCACTGGGCTCTCCAACAAAGCACGGAAATGAGCGTCAGATTTCTGTGGCTCGACGACCGTTCCGGGGCCAAAATCCAGATACGCGCGAAGGTTCGGTGAAACGGATGCCATAGAGTCCCTTTCGTAGATCGCGCTTCCCGAATAAAACCGGGTTTCTGCATCGGTCGGTCCATGAGCGCAACTTCTCCATTTGAGTTGTTCGATGGAGGGGAGGAAAGGTTACAGTCCAGTCGCCGTCAAGATCAGTAATGGACGATGGAATAATTTGATCCTCGCTTCGCGGTTCGGTCCGCGATTTGGACAATGGCGGTTGACCGTCAAAAACGAGAATGCGCGATTCATACGGCTGCATCCGCAATTCCAGCGTTTGGCCGGCTTTTACAGGCGAAATCTCTCCGGTGAATGGATCCCACCATTCCGCATATTCCTTCGGAACGCGAAAAGTAGCCGTGGTAGTGATGCTGCGGTTGCTCGTGTTGGCAGAATAGACATCGGCAGAAGGCAGTTTGCGATGGACAAAACCAAGCACCGGACTGCCTGGCGAAGTAGAAATATCCGCAGTGAAATGGCGAGTGAGAAATGAGCTTAGCTGGCGTTCGTCGGAAACAAGATAACCCTTTGCACTGCTGGAACTAAAAAGACTCTGTGAAATTTGTTGTATCGCGGGGGTATCCGTCTGTAACTCGAGTCGCCCCGGAGCAAACGACGGAATGCCCCGGGTGGCGATCACCAAACCACCATTCTGCGCATATTGTTCGACCTTGCGATAAGTGGCAAGGGGCAGGCGTTTGACGTCCGGCAAGATCAGGAGCGGATATTGCACGCCGATTCTGTCAATCGCGGCAGCGTCAATAAAGTCGAAGTTGAGGCCTGCATCGAGGATTTGCGGGATTAGGTCTGGACCCAGCAGCCTCTCCATGGATTCACTAACAGAATCTTTCCCCGCGGTGAATTCCGCCCAGGCATCATCGGTCGGCAAGAGTACTACGACATCGTTGGCTGGTTTCCCTTGGCGCAATACGTAACTCACCCTCTGTAGATAGCGGGCAACATCGGGCATCACCGGCCACCACGGATTATGGTCGTTAAAAGCGGCGGCGGCGTAAAAGTGCCATCCGGGTTCAGAGATTCCGGGCGGTGTGTAAGGCCACCCGTGCCCGACGATTTGATTGATTCCCTGAAGAAAAAAAAGATCAGCTTCGGCTTTCATATCCAACGGCGTGGCACGAAAAGCTGGCGAATGAAGCCACGTCCAGGTTTCGGCCGACGTGATGTTTTTTCCATAAAGATGGCTGGCCGAAGATGCCCACCGCGTCGGCGTAAATTTTCTCCATTGATCGCCTTCCCCTTCGGGCAAATCCACCAGGCTGTTGCTGGACAAAGTCACCGGTGGAATTCCGTAAGTCTGGGAACGGAAGCGGGTGCCGTGTCGCGCCGCCCACTCTCTTAAAGGACTTAGGTAATTCTCTTCAGCCAGTTCAGTGAGAGTCTTGCCCCAATCGTGACGAATATCCGCCGTCTTCGGACCTATGTCGTGAACCAGAGCGGGCAAATATGGGGTAAGGTCATAGCCGCGGCGCTTGCGAAATTCCTGAAGCAGGTCGCCCGTCCAGTCCGAACCATAAACTTCCAGGCTATCGCTGAAAATGGCGTACGGAGGCGATCCTTCGAATGCGGTGAATAAACGATCGCCTACGGCGTGTAGATGGTTCTCAATCGCTTTCTGGTCGAAATGATCGAGCACAAATCCTTCCGCCCCGATCGCGGGCCGCTTGACCGTCATGCCGGTGCGGCTGGCGATGAACCACAATAAGGTTCGGGATTGTGTTGATGTGGAAAGTGTCAGTCTTGCATTTCGCATCCCTGAGAGATTTTGCATTTCGTTACTAGAAAGCTGCGAGTCATCAGTCAGGAATGCGGCAAGCAATTCTTCCCCCGCTGAAATGGACGGGGCGGCAACAGAGTGGGTTTCCGGCCCCACCGGAACCGAGACCACGCGGAGTTTACTAGCGGCCTGGGTAACGGGGATGTGAGGCCCACCGAAAGGCCAACCGCTCCCTAAAGTAATATCGAAGCGTAAACCGAGTTCACGAGCTTTATTGGAGGCAAATCGTAACCGGTCTGTGAATTCATCGGAGAGGTAGGGGAAATTGTGAAATCCATGCAGGGGATCGTCTAACGCCAGCGAATACACTGGTTGAACTTCAACGCCACCGATGCCACCTTGCTTCATCGCACGCAGTTCACGCTCTAATTCCGGTTTGGTCACTGCCGGCCCAAACCACCACCAGCGCATCATGATTCTGCATTCGGAGGGAGGATCTTTGAAACCGGCGCGGAGCGGCCCAATGCCGTCCGCCTGGGCAAACGCCTGCCAAGCCAAGCCCAGAAAAAGTACGCAGCCAACCCATCGAATCCGATTCAAGAGCACCTTCTGTTTGCCAGTTTCCAATTCCTATTTTTGGCCCGCGTGTTGTTCCTGGTGATCGAACCATTCCTTTACGCCCGCATCGAGCGCCTTGAGGTCCGGTTTGTTGTGGGCTGCGACTTCGGCATCCTTCCACTCCTGGTTAAGATCGCCTACATCAACGCTTGAGCCAACTCGGACGTATAGAGGTATCTGGTATACCTCGGCATGGGCAGTGATGGTTTGGCCGCCGTCATAAACTTTGTTTGGATCCCACGCGTCCCGCCATTTTGATCCGGCGGGCAAATAAACCTGCTGCGTGCGTTGACCGATTTCCCAGAGATGGGAGACCAACAAATCCGGGCCATACAGGTAGCTCCACCAGTTGCTCCATGCCGCTGACGCTTGAGGATCAATCAAAAATAGCGGGCGAACGATCGGCATTCCCGTTTCGTGCGCCTCTTGCGCGGACTTGTAACTGTAATCCATAAGACGCTCATGCAGCCGGGCATAGAGCCGCCAGATCGCGATCAGTTGTTCGTCATAACTGGGCGGCCGCGGCAGGTCCCAAAACGCGACATTCTTGGTAGGTCCAACTTCCATGATGGGGGTGAAGGCGCTGAACGCCAGCCAGCGCCCGCACGTTTCTTCTTCCAACAGTTGCTGATTGTAGCCACAGGTGTCGGAGCCCCAGTTCGGATAGCCCATGACAGCGGCGCGCTGCACGGCGATAATTTCCGCGCGAAGTCCAGCTTGTGTGCCGCCGATATCGCCGCCCCAGAATGAGGTGTAGCGTGAACTGCCGGTGTAGGCGGCGCGGGCCATCAAGACAAAACTGTCATCCGGATGATATTGGTGAGCTACATCGTAGGCGGCGTGAACATACATGACGGGATAATCATTGCGGTTCTCGCGCAAACTCCGCCCGTCGAATACCTTTTCGGGGCCATCGTCAGGAATGTCTTCCTCGCTGCGGTCCATTTTGAATCCGGTCACTCCGAGCCTGAGCAACTTGGCCACTCCATCCTGCCAGAATTTTTTTGCGGCGGGATTGGTGAAATCAGCGAGTGGATAGTTGTTGTGGGAGAAAGCTTGGCCGGGGAGGTTGTAATGTTTCGCCAAAGCCTCTTCTGCCATCTTTCCTTGAAAATATGGTCCAATCCAAAGAAGCATTTGCGAATTCTGTTGATTCAGCCATTTCACGGATTCGGCAAAATTTGGCAAGCGGTGCGGATCAATCTCAAAATCGTCGTAACCCTGCGGGCCCGACCCCCAGGGGCGATCAATCCAGTAAACACCGTTGGGGATGCCATAAGCCTTCATCAGCAATACGTCTTCCATGAACTCTGAGTTGAACGGGCCAGTGACCGGCGTGCCGTCGTAATACGTGGAACGTTCTGTATGTTCATCACGCCAGCGCCACGGTGAGTACATCCATTTCGGAGGCAGGATAGGCGGACCTGCGTCAAGAGCATGAGCGCGCACTAATGTCGCAGGGTCTTTGGATGTATAAATCTTCGCTTCAAAGGATGGGCCCTCGAATTCAACTCTGACAAGTTGAGGATCGTCCACGCAGAAATCAATTTTGCCGGGCCAGTAGCCGCGGACAAAAAGTGCGTAGCCGCGGGACGACAAGTAAAAAGGAGCGTAGACCGAAAGCGTGGGCTTTACGATCATCTCCACTTTTTGACCGCGCAAATCCATACCTTCTTTGCGGCCGGGGGCCCAGGTTTGCTCCTGAGGGCCGTCCACAAGGCGCTCCATGAGTCCTGTGTAGTATTCGTCGGGCGATGAATCTATGGCAAAGCCCCACCGACGAATACCATCGTTCGGTTGCGCACTCAATGAAATAAGATAATTTTCACCTTGTTTCCGCAAGGAAAGCTTAATCATTCGTCCATCTGGCATTTTTGCCTGCGATTGGACGTCTGCGTGTGCCTGGGATTTCCTAGTGAGCTCAGCAGGCAGAAACACTTTGCCTTGCGCCGTTTCGTAAAACAGGCCCGTGAGTTGAAGTTGTCCGTCCTTTGGCAACGTAATCTGCAAAGCGGCCCGAGATTGAGGTTGGGCAAATAATGAAGCAGAGAAAGTCAGAATGATAAACAGAAAAGCAACAGCTCTGCCCTTCATGGATTCTCCTTATCTTCGAGACATTGGCATAGTCGGGGCTTTGGCGCGAAGCCATCGGAGACGTCTTTAGAGAAGGCCAGTTGGATGATCACTCCGAAGTGAACGCGAAGAAAGCCCTGAATTGTCGAACTTTTTTGCTATTACTTGTTCACTGCCTCAATCCGACATAATTGCCATAACCAACGATGATTGTAGAGCCGACGAGCAAGGCCAAGGCCAATGCAAGCAGCCAGCCTGCACGAACGCCCGATCCTTTCCACTCTTTCAATCCGATTCCCCAGAGGCTGCTGAAGATAATGATGCTGGCCATATGCAGCGTCCAACTGGAGAACTTGTACCGTCCCATCTGGGTTTCGCCCATGGTGTAGAAAAAGAACTGGAAATACCACGTGGTTCCGGCCAAAGCACAAAGCAGATAATTCGCCAGCATGGGCACTCGCACAACCCCGCGTTTGACAGTTGGAAGTTGTTGCACCAGCACAGATGACCGCGCCTGCGTTTGGCGCGAAAGCTCCGCGACTCTCCTGCTGGGGGCATCCAAGGCATTTTCACTGGTTATTTGGTCGTGGTCAGTCTCCGGATTTTCGGGCGCGTACGCGCCAAGGTATTCGTGTCCGGTTTTATTCTTTATGTGAAGCACAACGCACCACACAAAGTTCGTAACGAAACCGCCAATCAACAATACTGTCAGCACCGGCAAACCCTGCCACAGCGTGGGCGTACCATGCTTTAGTGTCAGGGCCTTCATCGGATCTCCTGCGGCCAGGCCGTAAGCGAAACATGCGCTCATCACGCCCGACAACGTGGCTACCCAAAGCCCCTTTTTTAAATCGAATTCCTTGATGACCTCTTTTTGCTGTTCCGGCGACATTCGTCGTTCTTTGGAGATGCCAGCAAGCCCAGCCGCCGCAATACCGAGCAGGCAGACGAAAACGCCCAGCAGAATGATTCTTCCCGAAAGCGTGCCGAGAACCTGCGTCATGAATTCGCCGCGGAAAATGGGTGGCATCAGTGTGCCAAACGCCGCGCAAAGCCCCAGCACGACCGCCATTCCCAGCGAGAGTCCCAGATAGCGCATCGTCAAGCCGAACGTCAGGCCGCCGACTCCCCAAAGCAAGCCGAAGAAAAACACCCAGAAAAGCGTGCTATTGGGAGTGCCGGACAGCACGGCAAGCAGGTCCCTTGTCATTAACCCGGCGAGGAACCAGGGTGCGATGATCCAACTGAATATGCCGCCGGTGAGCCAAAAAGTTTCCCAACTCCACCGCCTGACCCAGCGAAAGGGCACATAGAAACTTCCCGACGCTAGGCCGCCGAGCCAGTGGAAGAACACGCCGAGTGCAGGGTTGGGAATCATTGAATTTCGGCCTTTAGGCTAAGGAATGCACATGATACGCGGTTTATAAATGAAAAACTTCTTCCAGAGGTTCCATGTTCCGGTCCGGCAGCACTCCGTTGGTGCCCATAAAGAAATCGGCCATCTCGCGCTGCCAGAGTTCATTCACTTTCCGCTTGCCGATCTCGGCGCGGGCCCGCTCAAAGTCTTCCGTCTCTAAATAACCCACCAACATTCCATCGGGGCGAAGGAACAGTGAATAGTTGCTCCATCCGCTTTCTCGCAATGCGGCCAACATTTCCGGCCACACCGTGCGATGGCGTTCTTTGTATTCCCTCAACCGCTCGGGTTTTACTTGCAGTACAAAACAAACACGCTTCATGAAGTTTCGCTTATCGCAAAAATGCTTCCCGCAATCATCCCTTTAAGGAATTCAAAAGGTCAATTTTCAGCGCATCGGCCCGTACAGGAATCCCCAGACTCTTTGAACAAGGCGATGATTTTATCTCAAACATGAATTGACATCGCAGTAATGTCGAAAGCATGAGCTGCCCTGTTTCTCACGGGGCCACAAGGTTAAACACTAACAATGGCCCACGTCATCGGCATTTTAGATAAATGTTGCCATTTTGCATTGCGAAATGACTAGATGGTTCTTTAGGGGCAAACACCGTTGTGATCTTGGAGAAATCTTTTTCAAGATTTCGCTTGGCAAAACATAACGAAGCCGTTTATTGTCGGATGGCCATGGACCCGGTCGCCCGGCCCCGAGATCCTTATCTCATCAAATCCGTGATTCATTCCTCCCGCCTGCTGAGAGCATTTCGCTCGCCTGGAGAAGCGTTGCCGCTCAAAGAAATTGCTTTACGCAGCGTCTTGCCCAAGACCATGGCATTCCGTTTGTTATACACACTCGAGAAGTGCGGAATGGTGGAGAAAGTCGGCGAAAATCTTTATCAATCGTGCCTACGGCCGTGGAAGCAGAAGCTGTACCGGCTGGGTTACGCTGCGCAGGGGACGGACTATCAATTTTCCAAAGAGGTTTCCGCCAGTTTGCAACGGGCGGCTGCGGCAGAAGGGGTCGAACTCATCTCACTCGACAATCGCTACAGCGCAAAGATTGCTCAACGCAATGCCGACCTGTTGGTGCGCGAAAAAGTAGATCTGGTGATTGAATTTCAAACCGATGAAAATGTCGCTACGATCGTCGCTGCAAAATACCGGGAAGCAAATATTCCTCTGATCGCGATTGATATCCCGCACCCCGGGGCCACCTACTACGGCGCCAATAACTATGAAGCGGGACTGATTGCCGGCCGTCATCTGGGACGCTGGGTGAAAGAAAACTGGAACTCAGAAGCAGAAGAAATCATCCTTTTGGAACTCGCCCGGGCGGGAAATTTGCCGCGCATGCGGCTCACGGGAATGTTGGTTGGTTTGAATTTGGCTTTGCCTTCTGCCAAAAATTGTCGGGTCACCTATCTTGATGGAGATGGAGAGCTGGGTCCAAGTTTCGAAGTCGTTAGAAAATATCTGCGCACCACGCGTTCCCGTCGCATGTTGGTTGGAGCCATCAATGATCCAAGCGCGCTCGGAGCGCTCCGCGCATTCCAGGAAGCGGGACGCAGCGAATGGTGCGCGATCATGGGCCACAATGCTTCTCCGGAAGGGCGAGCCGAACTGCGCCAGCCGCAAACGCGGCTCCTCGGCTCAGTGGCATTTTTCCCCGAGCGCTATGGCGACGATCTAATTCGCGTAAGTTTGGAAATTCTGAATCGTCGGCCTGTTCCGCCGGCGGTATTCGTTGAGCATAAGTTGATTACTCCCGGGACGGTCAATCACTACTATCCCAACGACAGCTTGACGCAAGTGGCCGCAATGCACCGGAATCCCGGAATCAGGCACCGAACGTTCGCTTCCTAAGCGAGGCCGCAGCAGAATTTAATAAAAATGGCAGGCCCTCCAAAAACGTAGCAGGAAATGGAAATAACCGGCCACGAGTTCTGGGGTGCCGCGCTTGGCAGAAAACGGAAAACGCGAAAGTCCACGTTCGCAATAAGCGACAGCGTCTGAAATGTGTTGCATTGCAAAATATGATTTGCAAAACCTCACCTAGGCTTCGCAACATAGTCCACACCTCGAACTAGCAATAAATATTGAAGATTCCATTGTTTTCGACGAATAAATGCCACGCACGACCCCGCTTGTGCGTTTCGTGATGCGAAACTTATTTAGTTCTTGCCAAGGTTAAGAGGATAGGAATATGCCTTGTGCCGGTTTAATGGGACCAGCCTAGAGGCCCACAAAACGAGGAGCCGTCAATGTCAACAATCCAACAGACCTGGAGTCTTTTTAAGGCCGCGCCTGGAGCGAGAAATTTCTCTGCCAGGGCCATCAGTCTCTTCATAATGCTCATGCTGGGGGTAACGGCTCTCGCACAGGTTGGTGGAACAGGTTCGATCCAGGGTACGGTAACCGACGCGTTCGGGCGCAGTAGTGTCTGGAGCAACCGTGACCGCTACCAACATCGCCACCGGTATCGCGACCGTGCGCAAGACGAGCGATTCAGGATTTTTTGCTCTGCCCTTGCTCCCTGCGGGTGAATATAAGGTAAGGGTCGAAGCTGCGGGTTTTGAAATCCTGGACCAGGCAAGGGTGGTTGTGGACGCTCTCGCGGTTGTGGGATTGAACCCTGTGTTGAAAGTTGGGGCAATTAACGAATCTACGGTCGTCACCACCCAGCCCACAATGATCAAGACGGACGACGTCGCTCTTGGATCTTCAATCGGCAGCAAGATCTACAACACTCTTCCCCTCGCCATGAACAAGTCGGCCAGGGATCCATCGGCATTTGTCGGTCTCTCCGTCGGCGTAAATAGTTACAGCACCCAAGCAGCAGGGCCATCCACCGGCTCTTTTAATGGAGGGCAGCCAAACCAGAATGAAGGCTATGTGGAAGGGCTTCCTTTAACGAGCGCCGGCACTGAGGGCGATACCCGCAACCTGGCATTTGGGATTTCCGTGGAAGCCGTGGATGAATTCCAGGTGCAGACCGCTGGCGGCAAGTCGATGTATGACGGGCAGGGCGTTTCGAACTACGTCATTAAGTCAGGGACCAACAATTTCCATGGTGGCGCGTACGAGTACTTACGAAATACTGCTTTCGATGCGCGGCCTTACTTCAGCCCTACGCTTCCCCCGGAACACCAGAATGAATTCGGCTTTAACATCGGCGGGCCGATCAAGAAGAACAAAATATTTTTCTTTGGCAACTACGACGGATACCGCTATTCGGCAGCATCGTTGCCGAACGCGCAAACCATCCCGACTGCCGCTGAACGCAATGGCGACTTTAGCGCCTTTCCCCAGGCTATTTACGATCCGCAGTCAACAGTGTGCGATACCAGCGGCGTCTGCACGCGTACGCAGTTTTCGTTTAATGGCGTTTTGAATGTCATTCCTCCGGACCGTCTCTCTTCGGTCTCAAAGTCATACGAGTCGTATTTGCCCACGAATTTTGCCAATGGGAACATCGCTTCCAATTACATCGCCACATTGCCAGATCAAGTAAGCAATGACAGCGCCACGGCCAAAGTGGACATCAACCTCAGCGAAAAGAACAAATTGTTCGGACTTTACAGTCATGGCAAATATAACAATCCGCTAACGGGTAGCCTTACGGTAGCGACCACCTCCAATCTGCCGATTCCTTACACCGACAGCAGAGACGTGTTGGAGTATGCGACACTGGCGCAGGCCAAAGAAACTTACACAATCAACTCCAACATGGTGAACACCATCAGTTGGGGAATCAATCGGCTATTCATTCCGCTGACTAGCAATACCATCAATGGAAACTATCCTTCGAAAGCCGGCCTCACAGGCATGCCGGCGGGAACCGCAGCCACCGGCTTCCCAGATGTTACTTTTGCTGGCAGTAATGCGCCGATCAACTGGAATGGAACAAACTCCCATACGTTCAACGAAGCCCAAACTTCGTACACCGTGCAGGAAAATCTGTTGTGGTCAAAAGGCAAGCACAATTTGACCTTCGGCTTCCAATGGCAAGCTCTACAGGACAACGAAACATTCTCGGAAGAAGCTGGCTTCACTTTCGCTACGGCGGAGACGTCCAATTTCAAAGCCGGTACCGGATCGCTTGACCCAACGACAGGCAACAGCTATGCAAGTTTTCTTCTGGGCGCGGTAGACAGCAGCGTAGTGCCTCAAATTGCGGCACAGGAAACAGGCGGGCGTTACAAGACTTACGCCGCATATGTTCAGGATGATTTTAAGGTCACTCCACGCCTAACAGTGAATGCCGGACTGCGCTGGGATGTATGGACCCCATTTACGGAAGTCAACGACATCATGTCATTCTTCAATCCCACGCTGGCCAATCCCCTGGCGGACGGACGGCCTGGGGCCTTGGAATTTGCCGGGGACGGCCCAGACAGTTGCCACTGCAGCACACCGATCAAACAGCACAATCGTAACTTTGCTCCTCGCGTGGGCTTGGCTTACCGCATAGGCGAAGACACAGTAGTCCGTGGCTCCTACGGAATTTTCTTTGCGCGCACGCCGGCGGAGTAGGAGGCCGTACCAATGGACGACAGGGGCTCAGCCAGGTCGGTTTCAACGCTGGTGGTAGCCTGAGCAGCGTAACGACTGGGCAGCCGGCTTATTTATGGGACAGCGGATATCCTGGCAATCCGTTGGCGCCGCCGTTCTTTGATCCCAGCTACGGTATTGGATTCATTACCGCGGCCGGCGGAGCGTCTGTTGGAGCAGGCCCGACTACCGCACAGGGACTTACGTACGGCGATCCTGATTTTGGCGGCAAGGCGCCCTATTATGAAGACTGGACGTTCGACATTCAGCACTCCTTCACGCCCAATATGTCATTGAGCGTTGCCTACACCGGCAGCGAAGGGCATTGGTTGCCCGGAGCAACGGTAGCAAACCAGTTCACGAACCAGATTCCAGTGCAGTATCTCGCACTGGGTGCTTCGCTACTCGCTGCAAAATTTTCGCCCGCCACGCTCGCGCAAGTGCAGGCAATGTTCCCATCAGTCACAATGCCTTTCACAAATTTTTCGCCTAGTGCAACTGTGGCGCAGGCACTGCGGCCATTTCCACAATATTCAGGAATCTCCAATCCTTGGCTCGATGTGGGGAACTCCTCCTACCATGCGCTTCAGGTTTCGGCGAATCGCCGATTTTCAAGCGGCCTCTCTTTTATGGCGAACTACACCTTCAGCAAAGAAATGGACGACTTGGCTAACGTGCGCTTCCCCGGCAACAATCAACTGGAAAGAAGCCTTGGAACCGTGGATCACGCACACGTGGCTACTGCTACTCTGCTGTACCTGTTGCCGTTTGGCGCGGGTCGCCATTGGAACGCGGGGAATAAAGCAGTAAACCAGGTCATTGGCGGCTGGCAAGTTTCAGGAATCTATACCTTCTCGACCGGGGCTCCCCTGGCGATCACCAGTACGGCTTGCACGGGAGGCGGCATCATTGACGCCGTTTGCGTTCCGAATTACACGCCGGGCTTTACTGGCAGCGTGTGGCAGAACGGAGACCCCGGCAAACATGGCGCTGCTGTAGATTCCTCGACGCACTACTTGAATGCCGCGGCCTTTACTGCTCCAGCTTCTTTAACTTTTGGCAACGCTCCGCGCACAGCTCCGTATGGGCTGTTTGCGCCAAGCATAGCGGACATTGACCTGAGCATTCGCAGGGAATTCGTGATCCATGAAGGAGTGACCTTCTCCATACAAGGTGACGCTTTCAACACTCTAAATTCGGTTTACTTGGCGGCGCCCGTTGTGAACATGAACGCAGCCAACTTTGGATCATTCACATCGCAAGCCAACAACCCTCGCAAACTCCAGCTGAGTGCAAGGGTCACGTTCTAAGAAGGCTTTTCAAGGCCGGATTCGCCTGGAAAACACGAATCCGCGAATTCTGTCGGCAACCTTAGGGTAATTGCGATAAGTTACTCGCCCCGGTTCTCTGCGCTCCGGCGTAGCATCCGGGCCGGTTTCCCTGATGCTAAAATCCTACTGTGGCGGGCGGAGCACTCGGCTTTGCTAATAGCCACAGGGCCGACGTAGCTCAGTTGGTAGAGCAGCCGATTCGTAATCGGCAGGTCAGCGGTTCAAGTCCGCTCGTCGGCTCCAGTTTTTATGCCGCTCTCATAAAACCGGATCATCGGAGCGCAGCTACCGAGCCAAGCCTCACTTCACTTCACTTCAAAGTGCACAGGCTTTGCTGTCGCATTGATATTCGGATCGTAGTATTCGTACACGCGCGAGGCGAACGCCTGCGCGTGGATTGGGTACTTCGCTCGCAACCGGTATCGAACTTCGAACGAATCGCGCGGCGCAATCGAATCGAAATATAGGATCGCCTGCGTTGCCGTCATACTGAATTTTTCCAGCCGCCCGCTTGTTACGCCCGCGGTTTTCTCCACCATCTTCTGCAAGTCTTCGCTCAGCAATTCGAATCCGGGAGGAATCCCCAAATCTACCATCACCATTTTTGCAGTCTTATCCTGATTGTTGTGGATTTTCGCCGTCGCTATCACTATCTCATCCTGGGCAAGCCGCGTGCGATCGTACTTTACTTCGATGGCCAGCGCTTCGCGCGTTGTCGTTTGCTGCCACGGAACAAAGTAGCGTCCGGCGATTTGATAGGCCAACCCACCTTTTCCGGAAAAACGAATCTCAATCTCGTTGTCGCGGTCTGCGTTCGTTTGCGGCAGCACGAATTGGTGGAACAGATCGTTGTTTTCTTTGTTGATCTCCAAGCTCGAGACCTTCTTTCCATTGAGCAGGATTTCAGCTGTTCCATAGGCGTCGCTCCCGCTTTGTTCGGAGGCTTTCAACAGCGCGCGCAATGCCATGATAGTTGCTTGCGTCGTCCCCCAACTACCGTCCCCATTCTTCTTTGAGGCAATCCATGCGAGCGACTTGCGAACGACATCGGTGTATCCTCCGGCCCTGAGAAACGCTTGCAGTGCAAGCCCTGTCGTCTCGACAGCCGCGCTTTCGCCAGTGGCATAGACACTGGTTTCGTCGGCCGACCACCATACGAAGTCGCCCTTTTCCGTTGCCGAGTCCCTTAACATTTCCAGGGCCCGCCTCGCGAATTCCGAGTCTTTGCCATTTTCCACTGCTAAGTTCGCAACTACCGCGAGAGTGTAAGCGTCCATCTTGCCGTCCAAATGTTTCTCGACAAACTGCACGGCCTTCTCAATCGCGGGTCCTTTGTAATCGGCCGATTCGAGCGCCCATGCAATGTACGCGGTGATGCGCACAACATCCGCGTTGAAGCGGTTCGTCGCGCCTTCGTTGATGAACTGCGTGTCGGGCTTCCAGCTTCCATCGGGCTGCTGCTGACTCACCAGCCAGTCGCTGGTGCGCGCAATCACTTGCGGGTCTACGTCATAAACCTTCGCCATGTCGTGGAATTCCATTAGTCCATATGCGGTGAGAATCTTGTTGGCCGGGGCGCTGCCGAACCATGAGAATCCGCCTCCCGGAACCTCGAAGGTCAAGAGCCGCTGATAGCCGGTTGCGACGAAGCCTTCGGCCTTCGCGTGAATTTCTGGCGTCAGCTTTTTTGTCCGCTTCATGTAATCGAGCGCCAGCACGTTCGGATAGGTGGCTGACGAGGTCTGCTCGAAGCAGCCGAAGGGCATGCGCAGGATACTGTCCATCCCCTCAATCACCTGACTCAATGGCCCGGGGTAGAGCCGGACAAAAATCTTGCTTGCATCCGGGATGGAAGTTTCAGGGAAACGCACGGTGTGACGCGCCGACGAATCCAGCTGTCCGTTGAAGACAATCTCCTTGGCCTCTCCATTGGGCACGACTTCGATTTCGCGCACCACCGTGTCTTCGCGCTGCGAGCCGCCTTTCATGCGGCCGCTCAACGTGAGTTTGAATTTGCCGATCTTCTCCGCCACGATGGTGAATTGGGTCGCGCCTACCTGTCCGGCGCCGATCGAGACGCTGCGCTCGTCCGCTCCTTCCAGCGAAAACCAATCTCCCGGCTCCAGTTTCAAATCCACGTCGCCGGAATGGCCTGAATAGTTGTACACAGCTACGGGTATCGAGACCATATCTCCTTGCGTCAGGGTCACGGGAAGATCGATATCTACAAAAAAATCCTGGAAGACCTTCAGCTCCGAAGTTCCGGTTCCCAGCGCGCCCGTTTGCGTGGAGGCCAGCATCGCCATGCGCCAAGTCGTAATCGAATCGGCTAGCGGGATCGTGATGCTCGCCCTGCCATCCCCGTTGGTAAGTATCTCGGGATTGATGTACAGGGCTTCAGGGAAGTAACTTCGCACATGACCGCCGGGCGCGCTTGACTCATCTTTCGCCCTCTCCTCGTTCCCGGTTTTCTTAACGCTTTGCAGTTCCGAGAGTTCCATTACATTGCGACCGTTCAGCGCCCGGGGGGCAACCATGGTGACTGCCGCATTATTCGCCATCACTTGAATCGCCTGCCCTGTAACTTCCACCGTTTCACTAACAGTGCCAACCTGCAGTGTCGCGGAAAGAATTCCGCGATCCCGGGCAGCGAGAGAAATCACTCGAACGCTGGTTCTGAATCCAGCCAACTCGACCTGCACTCTGTAGCGTCCCGGAGGCAATGCCGCGAAAGAAAACTTCCCTGTCGCGTCGGCAATTGTATTTCGGCTGCGTTTATCTTCTAAGCGTTGAATCTGCACCCGAGCGCCCGGAACCACTGCGCCGCTCACATCCTTGACCACACCAGCGATTTCGGCAAGGCCATTTTCGGGGCCGATGTCATGCTCCATCCGCATCGTGATCGTATTTTCGGACGGCCACCAGCCACTCCATTGCGGGTGACTGGACACCAATGCAGTTTTAGGCTCCAGCCACAGCGTAAGATCGTCCTCAGTGCCAAACGTGCGGTCAGGACCTGCGCTGGTTACCCGGTACAAGCGATAGTTTCCGTCCCGCCACGGCACAGCCTCGATCTGCAGCTCTGTACCCCACGCGTCATGTGGTGTGCGTCCGTCCGAATCTTTCAGTTCTTTAAAGGCCAGAAGCAGATGCTTCTCGCTATTCAAATCAGTCATCTTCGCCGCAAGCCCGCGAACGTAGTCGAGCAGCGCATCGTAGTATCGAGCCATGGCATCGGCTTTTTCCGTCTCCGGCATGGCACCCCCGGCCTCGCTTTCGAGCGTGTGCGCCGTAACCATTTCCGCTGCGGCAAATAACGCTCGAGCGGCGCGATCGTGAGACTCGTCGGACTCGCCTTCCGCCGGCTCGATAACCTGCTCCGAAGAGAGCGAATGAATCTCGTAGTGCGGCTTCATCAATTCCTGTTCCAAATAGAAAAAGACCTTGGCGAAGCCCGGCTGTTTTTCCGCCAGCGCAAACACCGCCTGATCCACAACCTCTAGCCCCAGCGCAGCGCTGACGCCCTGGCCTTTTTGATTAGTCACGTGGAAATGCACTTCCGCTTCAGCACCCGGCAGATAACTGCTGGCGTCGGCCACAGTTTCGATATGCAACTCTTCGGCAGGCTGCACAAAAACCAGCCTCTGATCCTCAGCCTCGCGGCCACTGCGCCCAATCACGTAGGCATCGATCATCAGCGTCCCGCTCATCTCCGGGCTGACGACCACGCTCATCTCCGCGCGTCCGTTCTCAAGATCCACGTCGCGCGTCAGAATCGTCTGCCCATCGCGCACCAAGTCAATGTAAGCCGCGCCGCGTTGCCGCGTCGAAAGCACCGCGATCTCCATGCGATCGCCAGGCGTGGCTACTGCACGCGATGTGCGCAGAAGCACCTGATCTTCTCCGGCGCGCGTCTCCAGCGTTACGCTATCCGAGGCGCGATTGCCCTTATGATCGTCGGCGTCGATACGCAAAACGCTATTGGCGTCATCGCCCGGAATTCGAACTGTGGCAATTCCGGCTTCGTCCGTCTGCACTCGATCGTGGACAGCGGCCGAGCGCACTACCAGGTCCGCCTTGGCCGGTGTTCCATCGGGATACGATGCCAGAACGAACACTTCGTTCTCCAAGCCCCGCACCAGCTTGCCACCTTCAGGAACTGCCGTAACCAGCAGCGACGTTTGGCTTACGGTGATTGGCTCGCCGCGTGTCTCCGAGTGCTCGGCCGCATCCTTCACCGTGGCTTCCACTACGACCGGCGCTGCGCCATGACGCTTTCCGTTGCCGGCAAAAAATTGCGGCAACACTAGATCGAAACGATAGGCGCCGTCGCGATCCGTGCGCCCTTTTGCTGATGCGGCTTCGAAAAGCTCCGCATCCATCCCTGACACCTTCATCGTGACCGATGCATTGTTCACAGACTTGCCAAAAAAGTAATTTGCTTTCACCGCGCCGGTGACGTGATCGCCAGGCCGGTAATCGCGCTTCGGCTTGCCGTTTTTCGAATCGAACTCAATCGCCACGCGGAACTTCGGCAATACATAACGCTCCACATTCACGGCCAATTCGGCGGCGCTCGCCTCGCCCATCTTGGCGCGAACATGATACGTTCCCAGATTTACTTCGTCGGCCAGCGTAAATTCCGCCGACCCCACGCCGAAACTGTCCGTCGCCGTGCTTTTGCGGAATACCTTGTTTCCTCGTGGATCTTCTACTTCGAAGGTCAGGTCGCGGCCGGCCGCGGCATGTCGATCGGCGCGGTCCAATGCCAATGCGCGCAAATGAATGGTTTGCGCAGGCTGATAGATCGGCTTCTCGCTCGTCAGCAGCACGGAGACTTTGTCTTCCAGTTGCAACGTTTCCGTGGTTTCCACGTGGCCCAGCGGCGTATCTGCCGAGAAGCGCACAGGAAAACTGCCCATCAATCCTTTAGGGAAACGAAAATCCGCCGCGACGGATCCCTTCCGGTCGAGTTCTCCAGCAAACAGCAGCTTGGCCGCGTGATCGGGATCAAGCAGCTCAATCTTCACCGTTCCCCGCTTGACCACACGCGCCGTCTCGTCGGCGATGGAACTGGTGACGATCACCCGCATGGCTGCAGCCGCTCCCGCGATATACGATCGCTGTCCCAGAACGCGCAGCACGGGCCGTTCGATAATTTCCGACAGCGAACGTATTTCCTCAAGATCGGGTGACGCTTGGTTTTCATAGCGCAGCGTAAAACGCACGCGCTGCCACACCAGTTCATCCAACGTCATTCGCTCGCCGAGAACGATGCTCGCATTCCAGACCTCCCTGCCTTGGGTCACCCGCTTATGGCGCGTCACTTCACCGAGGACGTGATCTTCGGGACTCAGCAATTCCAGTTTCAGCTCCGTCTCTCCGTTGTGCGTGGCTTCGTAGGGCACGGAAAAAGTAAGAGCATTGCGAAAATAGACGGCGGCGATTGTACTTGGCTCTGCGTTGCCAGCGTTCGCGGCAATCAACAGTACCAACCCAGTGAGAGCTTTAAACAGACGAGACATGGCGCGTCCCCCTCGCGGCAAGCGGTCGATACCCCGCGCCGCGCTTCTTTGTTCAACCGGAGTTCGCGCCTAGCTGGAAGTTTTGCAGAATATTTTTTGGGGATTTTTGGGAAGCTACTGTTGGTGCCAGTGTGCCCCGTCTTTGCTGCTCCAAACCCTGCCGCCATCGGTGGTTAGCAAAAAGACGGCCCCCTCGCCCATCGCACCCGACGTTTCATCCTTCTGCTCCTGCACGTTTCCACCGACGGGTCCTGACGTCAACTCGATGCGGACCACCTTGCCAGCCCATCGCGGCTTGATCTTCTTCCATTTCTTGCCCTCATCGCGGCTTAGAAAGAGATTACCCCCGTCATCAAGAGAAAGAATCCGCTTTCCCTGCGACACACTCGCCAAAATCGGTCGGTCGGATAGTGCCGCGATTCCTCGGCGCGCGTTGCGCGTTTTCGCCACCACCTGGTCGCTCACGCTAGCCGAGTCAGCTTGGATCGATATTGCGCTCGCCTCCACTTCAACCGTCTCTGAGACCGATCCCACATCCAGCACTGGCTGCAGCATGGCCATTTCGCTCGGTTTCAACTCGATCGACTCATTGGCCGTCTTGAAGCCAGTTGCCGTCGCTGTCAACTGATACTTTCCAGCCGGCAGTTGTGTCAGGTGGAAGCTGCCATCGGCGCCGGTTGTCGTTTGTCGCGTCTTGCCTACCGCATCGCGCACAGTTACCATCGCCTCTGCGATGGAGGCCCCGCTTCGGTCGGTGATGCGTCCGGAGATTCCCGCAAGCGTCTGGGCTTCGCTACTTGGACTCTGAGTCTGCAACGCAGGCACTTCTTTCTTCTTCGCCAAAATGTCTTGTGTCGCAGCACCTTGTGTGCCCGCGGGTGTGATCTGTTGAAGTTCCGCGATATTTCGCCCATTCAAGGACAAATTCGATGTCGTCGACGTACCGACGGTGCTCTGCTCCAGCGTCGAATTGGCAGTCTGAGCCGAGCCAATCGGGCTTCCTGCAACAGGAGCCGCACTGGCTGTCTGCGAAGGCACGCTCTTCACCGCGGGTAAATGCAAGTTGGCAGCGGACCGGCTCTCTTGACTCGGCGCGATGACATTCCGGGGCTTAACGAATGGTTCGACCAGTTCCGAATTGGCGGGTGGCGCCCTATCCACTTTGACTGTTGGCCTGCTCTGCTCCAAATTGCTGGTCGGCGCAACCTCCGTTCCAGGCCGCTCACTCTCTGGCGGGCTAACGCTGGCGATCTGTTGCGGGGTCTCAGGAGTACCACGCGGTCGGATATAAATCAGCACTGCAATCAGCAAGCAAGCAAGCGCTGCCACAGGCACGCCCACCGGCACCAGCCACCTCCGTGTCCATCTTCGCCAAGCCCATAGTTTCTCCGGTGTTATCGCAGCTGATTGCGGTTCCTCATGCGGCCGCACCAGGAATACAGCTTTCCGGCACTCCCCGCATTCGGCCAAATGCGCCAGCATTCGCTCCTGCTCCCCAGCGGTAGCCGCACCCTCAACGAACAGACTAAGCTGGTCAGCGTCTGGATGTATCCCGGGTTGGAGATTCCGGCTCAAGCTTGCCCGTCCTGATCGCAGATCGGTTCGCCGTCCGATTTTTGCAGCAACTTACGAAGATTGATGTCCACATCTCTGGGATCGGTACCGAGGGCTTCCTCGGCAGCACGCCGGCTCAGACCCCGCGCCCTCAGAATCCGCAGCAGTTCCTTGCGCAGACGCTCGGTCGCGCGTTTCAGTTTGCGGCTAATTGTCGCTTCATGAACTCGCAGAACGCGGCTGATCTCATGCAGGGTATGCTCATCCAGGTAATAGGCCGAGAGCAAAAAGCGTTCCTCCGCGGAAGCCTCGCTCAACGTCTTCTTTATTGCGAGCCGTAAATCTTCCACTCGTTCCAGGTCAGGCGTCTCAGAAACAACTGCTGCCAACTCAATCTCACCCAGTTCGGTTTCCCGGCCGGTTTTCCGGTACAAGTTGACGCGCCGTTGCGCCAAGATCGCCCGCAACCATCCCATCAGCGAGCCTCGCCCCGAATATCCCAGCAGCGGTGACCAGCGCTGGCCTTCGCGCTCCGTCAACCCGTACAGCTCCGAGTAAAGTGCGCTCGCCAGTTCTTCGCCCGACGCTGTCGACCCTGTCATATCCACCGCAGCCCTGATCAGCGGCTCCCGATATTGAGCCAGGAAGCGCCGCCATGCGGACTCGCGTCCCAGCGCGCACCCGCGCGCAAGAACAAGCTCCTCCAAATGCAGCGCCCGCCAGAACACTTCTCGCTGCCGTTCATTGGCGTGTTTTTCTGGGTCGAGACCGTAATTGTCCCGTAGTCCTATCGTCTCCAGGGCCTCTGCAAATTCCGCCCTGCTTACTTCGACCAACTCCGCGCCTGCCGCTCGCCAAAGCTCTTCGCCCAGCATTTCGGACAAAAGCCGTTTCTCTGGACCGAGCTCCAGCCCGAGAGTAATTCCATCCGCCAAAGATGCGGCGCGCTCTTCTGCCTCCGAAGATTCTGTTTGAGTAATGTTGGCAGGCGGTATATCCACGTGGGCCCATTAGATCACATCTCGGTACGGGACCCATTCCTTGCCTCAGCCCGCTAAAAACACTGCAAAGGCATTTCGTAATCATAGGTCAGCGGTTCAAGTCCGCTCGTCAGCTTCAGTATTTATGCGGTTCCCGTCGAATGCGGGATAGCTAATATAGCCCCCACCGATATCTCATAAGCCGGGTCATCGGCACGTCATGGACCGATAGGCTAGCCGCAGCGACCTAGTCCAGGCGCGCCGCATTTGCGCGTGACTGTTCGCTGATTCAGCTTCCTCTGTTTGATTTCGGGGTCCAGGTAATTTCGTTACACTTTTTTGCCAAGGTTGGAGATCGCCAGTGGAACTATCGATCGCTGCTGAGCCCTTGACGAAATAATAGAAGGCCAGGAACAGGCCGACCGCGATGACGAAGCCGCGCACCACGTTCTGCGGCACGCGCTTGGCGATCCACACGCCGGCATAGCCGCCGAGCGCGCCGCCCGGGATCATGACGATCGCCTGCGGCCAGGCGACGACGCCGCCGGAGACGAAGACGACGATGGCCACCGCCGCGATGACCATGGCCAGCATGTTCTTCAGCGCGTTCAGCCGGTGATAGTCGCCGGCTTGCGGTCAGGCCGAGCGTCGCCAGCATCATCACGCCCATGCCGGCGCCGAAGAAGCCGCCATAGATGGCGGTGACGAACTGCGCCAGCGAACCGGCGAGCGAGCCGACCGCGGCCTCATGCGCCGGCTTGGGCTTCGGCTTCAGCCACGGCCCGGCGGCAAACAGCGCGGTCGCCGCCAGCAGCAGCCACGGCACCAGGACGCGGAACGACGGATTGTCGAGCGCCAGCAGGATCAGCGCGCCGGCCAGCGCACCGACCGCCGAGATCAGGCAAAGCAGCAGTGCGCCACGCCAGAAATGCCTGATGTCGGCCCAGTAGGCGAGCGTCGAGGTGATGTAGCCGGGAAACTGGGTGACCGAGGAGGTGGCGTTGGCGACGATCGGCGGCACGCCGACCAGTGTCATGGCGCCGAAGGTGATGAAGGTGCCGCCGCCGGCGACCGCGTTGGCGGCGCCGGACAGAAAGCCCGCCAGGAACAGCAGGATGGCGTCGAAGACAGACATGGAATGCCGCCGCGGAAAACTGTGCTATGCCAGGCTTAGAAAGCCTGGCGACGCGGCGCAACCCGGCAACGCGAAGCGATTACGATGGTGCCATGCGGGCAAAAAAGACTCGTGCTCGGGCGTGACAAAGCGCTGAAATAGCTGTATGTGCCCGCCGAACCGGAAGAAGAATCTGCCGGACCCGTCAACAATGACGGTGTAGTCGCCCCTGTCCGATGTCTTGGACAAATGTCTCGAGACAAAGGACATAGCCGAGCGGTCAATGGAACTGCAAGGCGAGTGTAGGGCGCTCTGACTGTCGGAAGAACAAGAAGTGGACTTTTGAGATGGATATTCTCCGTCAGCTCGAGGCCGACAGGCCGCCAAGATCGAAGCCAAGCGCAAGCTTCCCGAATTCCAGCCCGGCGACACCGTGCGCGTCCAGGTCCGCGTGACCGAAGGCACCCGCACCCGCGTCCAGGCCTATGAGGGCGTCGTCATCGCCCGCGCCGGTTCGGCTTCCAGGAAAATTTCACCGTCCGCAAGATCTCCTACGGCGAAGGCGTCGAGCGCGTGTTCCCGGTCTACTCGCCGATGGTCGAAGGCGTCGAGATCGTGCGTCGCGGCAAGGTGCGTCGCGCCAAGCTCTATTAC
>CAWHQK010000044.1:0-17730 GCA_963831435.1 uncultured Acidobacteriota bacterium | reverse complement strand
GATCAGAATATTGAAGGTGGCGAACTGAGCGTCCTTGGCGGGGAAGTCGTCACGGAAGTGCGCGCCACGGCTTTCCTTGCGTTCGAGCGCGGCGCGAGTCACCATCTCTGCCACGGTTAGCAGATTGTGCAGGTCAATCGCGGTATGCCAGCCGGCGTTATATTCGCGGTTGCCGCCGGCGCTGGCCAGTGTGCTTCTCTTCGCCAACTCCTGAATGCCACCGAGCGCCTGCACCATCTCCTGCTCGGTGCGCACGATGCCGACTTGCTCCTGCATCATGTCCTGCAACGCATGTTGCACGGCATAGGGATTTTCAGACGCGTCATTCTCAAAGGGACGCAGCGCTCTCTTCTCGAGTGATTTCAGTTCGTCAGGATTCACCGCGCCCACGCCATTCTGCTTCGCGAAGTTGGCGGCGTATTCTCCGGCGCGCTTGCCGAACACCAGCAGATCAGAGAGCGAATTTCCTCCCAGACGATTGGCGCCATGCAAGCCCGCCGCGCATTCGCCCGCGGCAAACAGGCCAGGGACGTTGGTCATTTGCGTATCGGCATCCACGCGAATGCCACCCATTGTGTAATGCGTGGTGGGTCCAATTTCCATGGGCTCGCTTGTGATGTCTATATCGGCGAGCTGCTTGAATTGGTGATACATGCTGGGCAGCTTCTTTTTGATATGCTCTACAGAGTTGGGCATGCTTCTCTTTGATCCAGGAGATATCCAGAAACACGCCGCCGTGCGGGCTGCCTCGCCCTTCGCGCACTTCGCGCCGGATGCAGCGCGCCACGTGATCGCGGGTCAGCAATTCCGGCGGACGCCGCGCGTTCTTGTCGCCCTGCGTATAACGCCATCCTTCTTCTTCGTTGTCCGCGGTCTGGTCCGCGTAGAGTTCGGAGGAATGTCCTTGAACATGAAGCGCTCGCCGTTTTTGTTGCGCAGCACGCCTCCTTCGCCGCGCACGCCTTCGGTCACAAGAATGCCGCGCACGCTGGGCGGCCACACCATGCCCGTCGGATGGAACTGCACGAACTCCATGTCCATCAGCGTCGGCGCCCGCGTTGTAAGCGAGCGAGTGGCCGTCGCCCGTGTACTCCCAGCTGTTGCTGGTGATTTTGAAAGCGCGTCCGATTCCGCCCGTAGCAAGCACCACTGCCTTCGCGCGAAACAGCTGGAAGCGCCCGCGCTCGCGGTCGTACCCGAACGCGCCCGCGATGCGGTCGCCGTCTTTCAGCAGCGCGACAACCGTGTATTCCATGTGCACGTCGATGCCGAGATGAATTCCGTGGTCCTGCAAAGTGCGGATCATCTCCAGCCCCGTCCGATCGCCGACGTGCGCCAGGCGCGGATATCGGTGCCCGCCGAAATTCCGCTGCAGTATTCGGCCGTCTTTCGTGCGGTCGAACAGCGCGCCCCAGGCTTCCAGTTCGCGAACGCGGTCGGGCGCCTCCTTCGCATGTAGTTCGGCCATGCGCGGGTTGTTCAGATACTGGCCGCCGCGCATGGTGTCGGAAAAATGAACGCGCCAGTTGTCGCGGTCATCCACGTTTCCCATCGCCGCAGCCATGCCGCCTTCGGCCATGACGGTATGCGCCTTGCCGAGAAGCGATTTGCAGACGAGGCCACCTTAACGCCCGCGGCGGAAGCTTCAATCGGCCGCGCGCAGTCCCGCGCCGCCCGCGCCGATCACCAGCACATCATGCTCGTGCGTACTGTACTCGCGCCATCTAGAAAATCCTCCAATCGGTCCAGATGCCCATCGAACACATGCGCACATAAACATCGCGAGAAGCCGACCCAGAACAAGACTGCACCAGGCGAACCGCATGTGCCGTGCGATTCAGGCAACTCACGCAGTCATAAGCCTTCTTGCGCAGCGGGCGTCGCGACATAGCGGTCGCTGAAATCCGCCGACCAGGTGCCGCAGCGAATGGCAGCCGAACGTGTAGCTCGCCAGCAGCACAACATTCGATGAGCAGCACCAGTGTGCCCACGCCGATGCCGAAGTGTCCGTCGAGCCAGAATGCGTCCCAAACATCATGCGCCAGAAGAACCAGATAACAGCAGCGCCAGATACAGAAAATAACGATGAATATTCTGAATTATCAGCGGAAACGACCGCTCACCCGAGATACTTTTTGCGCGGCTCGCCCACCGCGCACGATGGCGGATCCGCCCAGAAAGCTTTGTAATATGCGCCGCGGTAGTAGTAGCAAGTGACGCGAAACCCACCGGGCGCCCACAGAATAAGGATGGCCGCCGTAACCCACACCGGCATCCAGTGCGGCATCGCTCCGAACCAGGCATTGGCGGAGCCGAACAATTCCGGCGAATAAAACGGCGACAGATAGGGCCCGAACCGGAAGTGGTCGCCCTGAAACGCCGCCCATGTCGAGTACACAATAAACGCCGACAATCCCAGAAAAACGAAAAGCGGCTGCACCCACCAGAAATCCCTTCGTCGTGTTTGCCCAAAACTCAAACGCGCCAACGGAACATCAACCTGAGCCATCCAGCCTCCTTACTATTATGTGTTGCGACGGAACTTTTTCGCGGGATTCGCGTCGGACGTGAAACGCACCCGCCCCCAGTCACCATTTTGCTGAAAAGTGCGAACCTTCAGATTACTACCTCGCGGGCTTTGAACGCTAGTCAGCCCGACATATAAGTGGTGGGTCAGTTTGAAAATGTAGCAGTGTAGCGAATAAAAATGGCCCACTACCTGATCTATGCACCAGCCGCGCAATTTGCACGGAAACAGTTCGTATCAGGATATGGCTTTAGCCATATCGCTCGAGCACAAAAATTGGATGGGCTTTAGCCCCACAGCGCCTGAAGGCGGTCATCTGACAAATTCATGCGGCAGGCCTGAAGGCGCTGCCCTGATACGAACCAGCTTGGCATGTGCATCACGGCCCAAGGCAGAGCAATCCGCACGCAATCCGAGCCGCAATCTCACAATATCAATTAACCTAAGAATTATGGCCTATCACGTAGTGGCATTAACGATGGCGCAAGTGCGGCAGGGAGCGCTGCAATTTCAGCGCGACCTGGGCGCAGCGCTGCATGAAGCAAACGAGTTGAAGGTGTACTCCGCCAGCCCATTCGATCTGGAAGAGCGCCGCCGCCTGAAAGACCGCTTCGGCGGCGACGTAGTCTATTTCTTCAACGACGCAGCCCGGAACCTATCTCTGCTCCAAGGCCTCGACTTAAATTTCATCGCCGAAATCGCCGACACCGAACTCCCCCGCCGCCGCACCATAGTTGTGGGCTTGCCGGAGTAACAGAACAAGCTCGCTTATCTCGTACGCGCGTTCAATCATCATGGAAAGGATGTACCGGAGTAGCGTCGCCAGCGGAACCTAGGTGGAAGAGCGGCCATTTATGGCCGCGTAAAGGTTTTGATTTTGAATTGCCCTTTAGGGCCGGGGCTAAAGCCCGTATCTGAAAGAATTCTTTACGCGGCTCTAAAGAGCCGCTCTTCCACCCTTTCATGGAAACATACTTCTATCGCGGCATTCAAAGCTACTCTCCACAAGAAAAACTATGAGGTTTATGGTCAGATGTCACATATGTTTTGTACAGATCACTCCTAGAATCGGCCGATGGATTTGAATCGCACATTCTCTGTCACAACGGTGTGCTGGCAGCGAATGTCGTTTTTTAAAAACACCCGGAAGGCGGAATTATTAATGGAGGTGTTGGCGCATTATCAGCGGGAGAAGAAATATGCTTTGCATGAGTTCGTGATTATGCCTGATCATCTGCACTTATTGATTACGCCTGCGGAGAATCTCTCGTTGGAGCGAGTGGTGCAGTTGATCAAGGGAGGATTTTCGTATCGAGTTGGGAAATTAGAGCGAAAACGAGGATTGGTGTGGCAGGAGAGTTTTACATATCATCGGATTCGCGATGAGGAAGATTATGAACAGCACGCAACGTATATCCGCATGAATCCAGTGAAGGCGGAGTTGGTGGAAAGGGCGGAAGATTATCCGTATTCGTCGGCGAGGCTGAGATTGAAAAATTCGGCGTGATGGATTTGAGTGGAAGAGCGGCTCTTTAGAGTCGCGTGAGGCGTTAGGGCTAAGTTGAGGGGCTTTAGCCCCGGCCCTAAAGGGCCTCATTATTGGGTTCTCGTTACGCGGCCATAAATGGCCGTTCTTCCACGTTATTCTCGGATTCAACGCGAAACAATAAATGCGGACAAAATGTCCGCCTGGATATTTAAAAAATGGCGGTGAAACTGCCTCGGAACGACATCCCGTAAATTGGGAAACAAAAAAGGCGCGGCTTGCGCCGCGCCTAATTCTGCAATTCTTTTCCTCCGCGAGATCTGCGTTCTCAGCGGTGAAAAGCTAGTCCCGCACCCCATCCAAAAACGCCCGCAACTTCCGCGACCGCGATGGATGCCGCAACTTCCGCAACGCCTTGGCCTCGATCTGCCGGATACGTTCGCGTGTGACGGCGAAAGACTGTCCGACTTCCTCGAGTGTGTGTTCGCTGCCATCTTCCAAACCAAACCGCATCTTTATGACTTTCTCTTCGCGAGGAGTCAGCGTGCGCAGCACCTGTCCGGTCTGGTCCTTGAGGTTGACGTTGATCACCGCCTCGGCCGGTGAAACCACGGCGCGGTCTTCGATGAAGTCGCCAAGGTGCGAATCTTCCTCTTCTCCAATCGGAGTTTCGAGAGAGATGGGCTCCTGTGCGATCTTCAGCACCTTGCGCACTTTTGCCACGGGAATGTCCATGCGCTTGGCAATTTCTTCCGAAGTTGGTTCGCGTCCCAGTTCCTGCACAAGCTGCCGCGAAGTGCGGATCAGCTTGTTTATGGTTTCGATCATGTGCACCGGAATACGAATCGTCCGAGCCTGATCCGCAATCGCCCGCGTGATGGCCTGACGGATCCACCAGGTGGCGTAGGTTGAGAATTTGTAGCCGCGGCGGTATTCGAATTTATCCACGGCCTTCATCAGTCCGATGTTGCCTTCCTGAATCAGGTCGAGGAACTGCAAGCCGCGGTTGGTGTATTTTTTCGCGATGGAGACCACGAGGCGAAGGTTCGCCTCGATGAGTTCCCGCTTGGCCTGCTCGGCGTCCATGTCGCCCTGGATGAGCTCGCGCTGGGTGCGTTTGAGTTCCTGAAAAAGGACTCCTGCCTCCTGCTCGAGTTTTTCCAGTTCGCCGTGGATGGCGCGGGCCTGGCGTTTGTATTCCTTGCGCTGCTCGTCACTGCGGGTGGCGTCGGCTTTGCGCTCCAGGTTCTGCGCCTGGCGGTCGAGCGAACGCATGCCGTCAACCGTTTTGTTTACACGGTCAATCAGGCGCTTGCGCTCGTTGTTGGTGAAGCCGAGTTTGCGCACGCAGATGGAAGTCTTAACAATCGCGCGCGACAGATTAAAACGGTAACGGCGATGGTCCTTGGGCCGCTTCTTCTGGGAAATCTCCACGAACTTTTCCTGCAGCTGTTGGGCCTTTTTGTAGGCCTTGGCCAGTTCATCGATTTTTCCGGTGAACTCTTTGAGCCGGTTGAGCAGGATTTCTTCGGTGATTTCTTCCTCGTCGAAGGTGACCACTTCCTTGATGGAGCGGACACTGTTCTTGAGGTCGTCGCCCAGCGCCAGCAGTTCATTGATGACGATGGGAGAACGCGAAAGCGCCTTCAGAACGCGCAGTTGCCCGCGCTCAATGCGTTTGGCGATTTCAACTTCGCCTTCGCGCGTGAGCAGCGGAACGGTCCCCATCTCGCGCAGGTACATGCGGACGGGGTCATTGGTTTTTTCCAGAGCGCCGGGCGTGAGGTCGAGTTCGACGTCCTCGCCCATCTCTTCGTCTTCAGCTTTGTCGAGGCCGGAAGATGGCATCTTCGGGCTTTCGAGCACATCAATACCTTGCGAACCCATTGTGGTAAGCAGATCTTCCAGGTCTTCAGCACTGTGCACATCGTGCGGGATGAGGTCGTTGACCTGATCATAGGTCAGATATCCCTTTTCCTTGCCTGCGTCGATCAGCTTTTGTATGTCTTCGTACTTTTCGTCAAGAGCCAAGAAGGATTACCCTCTGTGTCCCAATGAAGGGACAGTAGATTTTGTAGTTGGTGGGAACGTGAGTTGGCGTGCCGCGATGGCACAAACCCATTTATTGTAGCACTTTAGCCGCATCTTTGGGATAGGCTCGCTGCAATTAAATATTGGGCGTGGTTTTACCTATGTTCCCGCCTGTTAATGAGTTAGATGGCGAAGGGTGGGGGTGGGTTTCAGGGGAAAGGAAAAGTTAAAAGGCTAAACGCGAGTATCTGTGTCTTAATTTTATAAGCGATTTATCGTCCACTGAGAGTGCCTTTTGTGCCGACTGGCTTACGGCGAGGTCCAAGCACTAAGAAGGATTCTCTGTCTTCCTGGATGAACTGCCTTATGACGCCTGCCGCATTGCGCACGAGACTTTCAATTTCTCCAGTGCTGCAATTGGCAGCCCGCAACCAGATGACCTTCGGAGGATGTCCCTCAATTACACTCCGATCCTGAAAGTCGGAATCCTTGGAAACAATTGTGAAGCCATTGGCTTTCGCATATTGCCAGATCGAAGCGTCGTCTGCGCTTCCAAGCCCGCGTTCGTGAACATGAGTGGACTCAGGATATAGGTCAGCCAGAACTCGCGCCAGGCGAGGAGAAAGGTTCTCGTCGAAGAGTAGCTTCACCCGTTTGAGATTTCCGCTTTGCGCTCACGGTCGGCGGCATAGGCCAGGCATGCACGTATATCTTCTTCCGTGAGGTACGGGAATTCGCGCAGAACGTCGGCATTACTCATTCCGCTGGCGAGATATTCCAGGACGTCGTACACAGTGATTCGCAGGCCGCGAATGCACGGCTTGCCACCCCGCTTGCCCGGTTCCATGGTGATGATGTCGGAGTAGCTCATAGCGCCAATTTACTGGAAAAACTGGCACACGGCAATGTGATCTTCAGGTGCTTTCTTGCCTGTGAACTAGCTCTCTGGCAGGGCCTTCGGCAGAGCGTATTGACAATTTTTTGTCCAGAGCTAGACTAAAAATGTTTCGCAGACGGCGTTTTAGTACCTACAGTTTAAAAGCCCCGGTTGATTGACGGGGCTTTTGCTTCGGGTTGACTTAGTCCCTAGGTCTCGCAAAACTGCCCCGGTTCGCGTCCAACGCTGGGACGCGAACCGGGGACACTGAGAGTATTCTCAACTAGCTTTTTCCTTTAAGGTTCCGAGTTTCGCGCCTAATGCTCGCTTTACAGCGATATCAACGTGGTAGCGAGGAAGAACCGCAGCCGTAAGCGCTTCCTCGGACCAAAGTTTTTGAATATCTTCAAACGTCCACTGTCGAGCATCACGTAGCCCTTGAGCCCCCATGACTGCTTCGACCAATTGTTGCTCAAACCACTCCTGCACCACATCCTTTACGACATCTCGTGCACCAGGTACGTGCCGATATTTCCCACACCAGCGATCGATCATATCGTTAAAAAGTCGGAAATCAGCATTCGCCATGATGAGATCTTGTTGTGGCAGGTACTTTGCAGCACGGTCTTCGAGATCAGGGGGCGTCCGAGTGCCATTTTCAGCTGAGACCCATTGCACGGTTGGCTCTCTCATTATTGCAACCTCTTCTCCAGGCACACCTTTGGCCGAAAGAAAAAGACTATAAATATCACCTGCCCGACCTCCCTTGTTACCTCCTTCTGAATCACTGGAATCAGACGAATCTTTATCGCGGCGTTTATTTTTCCCACCAGAAACGCTGTTATCAACTTCGAGCATTAATTTGCCTTTTGCTGTCGGCCTATACCGGCTAAATCTGAATAAATCAACAATCGCCTTCAATCTTTCTTTGATAGTCTGCTTGTGATCGGAACCGCTGGCTGCAGCTGCTACCTTATCCACTAGCTCAGATATTTCACTCGGCATGTTCTCGCGAAATTCACTAGCCCAATCAGACCACGGAAGCGGCTCGCCATTAATCAACAATTGAGTGCGAGCAGTGTTGGATGTCAATCGGCGTCCATTTCCTGCTTTAGGTTCCAAGTAAATAACAACTCGTTGATGGCCGAAAATCACCCCAAACGCTTGCAACCGAGCAACCCCTTGACGACTATTCACCATTTCGTAGAGTTCATCTTGATAGAGAGCCGCTACATGACCACTAGATGCGATGTAGCCTGAATTTTGCGTCAATGCTTCCTCTTCCCTCAAAATCCACCAGCGCACGCTTGCTCCAGTTACTTCGACTTTTCCATGAGATTCAGCGTGTTTGTCCAAATATGCTTTCTGGCCTGTCAGCCCACGGAGCACGTTGCTATCTGTGTTTGATTTCGGAAACTGCCATCCTTCACGTGCCTTCACTGAGATATTTTCTGGAAAACGAAAATATCTGGTATTGAGGTATCGCGTTACCCAACGCGAAGGACTAGGAGTACCGTCCGGAGGAATTAGGGTATCGATGTCAATATCATTTCCCAAAAGTACTACCATAGTTCCATGTTTATCAATTAAGGTTGGCTTGACATCATCTTGGACATACGCCCAATAGCCCACTCCCCCATCAGGTAGTTCTAGCTGTCGTAAACCATAAAGACCGCTGTAAGGATCTCGCCAAAGATGAATCATGTACCCGATGCCATCTTTCCACGACAAATAGATCAGTCCTGCTGTGTTGCGTGGGGCCGCAGCGATTTTTGCGCCAACCCCGTAGTTTCCTGTATTCGAAAGGATGTTAACTGACGAAGAAAGTGCATTGATGTACTGCATCATTTCTTCCCCGGTCATGCCGACTCCGTTATCAATCACACAAAGTTTGAATACATTCGTTAGGGTGTACTTGTTCCAATCAACATCCCAAATAACATCGCCTTTTTTATCCGGCAAGCGCAGAACGCCTTCCAGAGCGTTCTGTGTTAGTTCACGCAAAAATTGAAGGGGAGAACAATCCTCTCCTAAGCGGTCGAGCATGAAGCTCGTATTCTCAACCTGCATTGGGCGGGTAATTTCGTGCGAAACAGCGGTAGGTCTAGCCACAGTGGAATCCTCTCGTGAAACGATAGGGTTGCGATCGTTTCGTGAAATGGTGAATAGGTTGTTGCGATTCGGGTGGAAAGCTTTCGCGATCGTCCCTTACCACAGCGACTACTCTCGAACTACGTTATCACAAATCTGCACCGCGAGATCGAGTGTTTGGTCGCATTATTGCGGGATCCCTATGACTTGGTCTACTCCTGGTAAGAAGGTTGCCATTTGAACACTATGAACTTCTCAGTGCGCCCTTGGTTATCTGTCTTCTCGGTGGCGATTCGCGTTGAATAAATGGTGAGCATGCGCGAGCTTTCTTTGCGCTGTGGTTGTCCTTTGGGTCGTTTTTGGAGAGGTCCTCTGGGAACCATGGTGGGAGAAGAGTCGCGATTTGTTTTTTGAGGGTGCCCCCCCACCCTTTCGCAAAAGGCGCGAAAGGGTGGGGCAACCGGCGGATTCCTCGCGCGATAAGGATGCGCTTGGAATGACAGGGCTAGACAGGGTAAGTCAAAATCTCCCCACCCTAACCGCAAAAGACGCGGTTAAGGATGGGGCAACCCTCAAAATCCAGACACAAGGTCTCTCGACTTCGTTCGGCTTGGCCGAACTTTGCTCGAGATGACAGAGAGAACAGGGTGAAAATCCCCACCCTAAATTTCGCAAAGAACGCGAAATTTAGAATTGATTGGATAAGAACGAAGGCTCGATACGGACCCGGTATGCTTTGGTTTGAGGATCAAAGACGCTGGGAAGATAAGGAGCCTTCGCATGATGATTATAGGATGTGATTTCCATCCCAGCTGGCAACAGATTGCGTGGTTAGACACGGAGAGCGGAGAAACGGGGCAGCAAAAATTGGTGCATGCCATGGGCGATGCAGAACAGTTTTATCGGCGGCTGGGGGCACCGGTGCTGATTGGCATGGAGGCCACGGGCAACAGCCAGTGGTTTATGGAACTGGTCGAGGACCTGGGGCACGTGATCTGGATGGGCGATGCGGCGCAGATCCGGGCCAGTTACGTGCGCAAGCAAAAGACCGATAAGCGGGACGCAGCGCACATTCTGCGACTGGTGGTGGAAAGCCGTTTTCCGCGGTTGTGGACACCGGATCGGGAGCAGCGGGATCTGCGGCAGCTGGTGCTGCATCGGCACAAGCTGGTGGAGATTCGCAGCCGGGTGAAAAACGAACTGCAACACCTTTCCCTGAATAAGGGAATGCAGAAGAAGCGCAGGCTGTGGAGCCAGGCCGGAATGCAGTTGCTGCGCGAGCTTCCGTTAAAACCCTGGGCGTCGTGCCGGCGGGAAGATTTGCTGGGATTGCTGGCGCTGTTAAACCAGCAGATCGGAACGCTGGACACGGCAGTGCAGAAGGCCGCGGAAGAAAACCAGCAAGCGCGGTTGCTGATGACGCAACCGGGGGTCGGCCCGAACACGGCCCTGGCATTCGTGCTGACCATCGGCGATGTGGGCCGCTTCGGTCGCGGCAAGCAGGTGGCCAGTTATCTGGGCTTGATTCCGCGGGAGGAGAGTTCGGGCGGACGGCAGAAGCTCGGAGCCATTACCAAGCAAGGGAACCGGATATTGCGTTCGCTGCTGGTGGAAGCGGCGCAGACTGCGGTACGGCTCGATCCCCAGTTTCGGAAACAGTATTTGCATCGTTGCCATCAGAAGCCGAAAGGTGTGGCGAAGGTGGCGGCAGCGCGCAAGTTAGCCGTACGACTCTACTGGATGTTACGCAGCCAGGTTGGATATCCAGAGATCGTTCGCATCGAGAGCAGCCCGCGGGTGCCCCTGGTCGGCGCAAGCTAGACCGCAGAATTGATTGGGCGCTCTCGCATCCCGAACCGACGGGATGTTCGCATAGAAGAATCATGGTCGCGGTTTAGGCCGAATCGATGGTTGGTGGAACGATCTCCACCGCAGGTGATTCAGCGTGAGATTTCCAGAGTCTTGGTCCTCAACCTCTCTGGCGGCAAAAAAACGGTGCCAAAACACCGACGGGATACCTTTGTGCTTGACACCACCTTCGTTCTTATCGAGGGGCACCCAATATCAATGAACCCAATATCAATGCACCCAATATCAATGGGGCACGCAGTATCAAGGACTGGTTATGAAGAAGCGGGCGGCTGAAATGGCGGAAACTAAAATCCGAGAACGGGTTGTTGGGGTGGAGCGGGTGGCGGAGAAGACTTTGGGGGCGGGGATTGACGATGCGAAGCGGCGGGGCGAGTGGGCGGAGATCCGGTTTATGGGGCGGGCGTTGGCGCATGGGTTGCAGGTGAACAAGCCGTGGGGAGATTCCTCGAGCTATGACTTTGTGGTGGGGTACAAGGGAAGGTTTGTGCGGGTGCAGGTTAAGTCCACGAAGTACCAGGAGCAGAAGGGCGGATACCGGTGCGGGCTGCGGGGTAGCGCGAATTTGTACAGTGAAGATGCGTTTGATTTTCTGGCGGCGTATGTGATTCCGGAGGACGTGTGGTACATCATGCCGATGGAGCTGGTGCGAGGGAGGAGATGCGTGAGTTTGTATCCGAATTATGGGAAGTCGAAGATGGGAGTCTACAAGGAGGCGTGGGAGTTGTTGAAGGCGCGTCCGGGGAGAGTTGGGAGGATTGAGGCATGCGCGGGGATTGAAGATTTCAGAGTGGGGAGTGAAGAAGTCTCCACCTTTTTGCAGTTTATGCCCTTCGACTTTGCTCAGGATGGGCTTTAGGGTGGGGACGGCCTCACCATCTAGACACAAGGTCTCTCGACTGCGTTCGGCTTTGCCTCACTTTGCTCGAGATGACAGGAAGAGTGGAGTCCCCTATCAAAATGGGCGCGAATCCATAGTACTAGGATTACGACGGAGCCACTCCATCACATACTGTCGCTCAAAGGTGGGAGGATAAGAAACCCCGGGGATGAAATTGGTGATGGCTATCAGACGATTTCCGCTAACCCATAAGGCCGAGGCACTTGTTGGTTTCTTGATCCATTCGATTTTCTGGCCCGGAACGATTTCATCCTCTATTGCGATTGTGTGATCATAGTTGGGAATTGCGCGAGAAAAATCCGCAAGGTGTTTCATCGCGATGCGAGCGTCCTCAAACCGCTCGATTGTTATCAGCAAACCTTCAGAAGGAATACTCGCGCTGCTGTAGGTTGCCTTATATCCGAAATGATTGGGGCTCGGACCATCATTGAAGGGTTCCAGCGCCACCCGGTGCATACCGCCGAAGTACATTGGAACCAAGTCTTGCAGCACTGCAGATTCCGCCTCCGCATTCAATTGCTTACACTCTTCCGCGGGCTGGGAGTTACGAATCTGATCGCAGGCCTTTGCATTTGCCAGGATTGGAATGAGATTCACCAGGTTTAACTTCATTCCAAAATCAGCGTGCTGAATATTTGTCCATGGCAAGAAACGTTGACGAGGCACCGTTTGTTCGACCATTTCCGCAGGAAAATATTGAGTTCCGTCAGTAATGCTTGCGACGACGCGATCAGGAAAATCACTGAATTCGAATCCGACGCGCAATCCACAGTGGAGAGAGAAGTTACTCTTGGGGTCCGACACCTGAATTGAATATCCATCCCAATGCCCCAAGAGCGGCAATGTGTTTATAGTTGGCCAAAAGAAGACCTTTCCCTTTGCATCCGTGCTTAATAGTTCGCTGCGGAGGGCCCGTTTTGTCCGAAACCGTCGTCCACAGCCTGCATGCAAACGTCCATATTGCCTCGGGGTTTGCCGTTGATCGCATCCACGACCTTAATGGAGAGTGGAGGAGTAATGCGAACAAAAAAGCAAACATAGGCAGCGCATGGTACAAGGAGGAGAAATGCCAAAATTGCGACTACCCACTTTGCCGCAGTGCGCATTTGTTCACTTAACACCGGAGTCTGTGAAAGATCAAGTTACGGGCGATTTATCGACTCAGGCCGCTGAGGGGCCGGAATTGTTTTCCATTGTGTTGGTTGAGGAGAGGGCGGGGTCCATGAGGGCGCGCTTTAGGCGGACTTTTTCCTGCAACAGGGCTTGCATGGAGGCGGCGGTCAGTCCGCGGTTGGCGAGTTCGCGTTGAATTTGCTCGATGCGGCGGCGCAGGTGGATGCGGCGCACGCCGCGAATTGCGCCTTCGAGGCGCTCGGGCGTGAGTTCTTCTTCGTCGTGCATGAGGGTTTGCGCCAGCAGATTGCGGTCGGAGGCGGAAAGGGCAGGTCCATGGGATTGGCGTCTTCAGGGGCGGAGAGCAGAGCGCTTAATAAAGATTCGGCGGGCATTCCGGTGTGCAGGTTGTCGCCCTGCATGGCGAAGCGGGCCTGGCGGGCGGGATCGAATGGCTCTTCGGCGCCGTCTCGGGCGGAGATGTGCTCGTCATTGTTATTGCTGATCTCGTTCGCTGAGGCGAGAGCGCGGATGAGGATTTTTTCGGCGTCGGTGACCTGCGCTTCGGTTGGAGCTTTCAAGCTGGATGCGGAGCGGTTGGTGACGGCCTGCTTGAGTTCCTGGCGAAGGACGGCGGAATCGATGGAGAGCTTTTGCGCGATCTCCCGCGAAATTTCGTCGCGGACAATGCGGTTGGGAATGCGCTGCACATGCGGCAGGAGATAATTCACCGCCTTCACTTTGCCTCTCGGCATTGCGTGCGGGAAATTGCGCGCGGGCGCGCTCGATTAGGTAATCAAAATATTTCGGTGAGTGTCGCAAACGGTCTATCAAAGCTTCTTTGAAATACTTCAAACGGTTCCCGTAAGCCTCTTTGCCATTGTTGCGAATGTAGAGGTCGGGGTCGAAGCCTTTTCATCCAGGGGGAGTACCTTGATGTTGAACTCTTCTTCTACAAGAAGGCCTAGCGTGCGTTCGGTGGCTTTCGCGCCTGCGGTGTCGGGATCGAAATTCACTACGATATTTTTGCTGAAGCGACCCAGAGTAATTTTGCCTGCAACTCGGTGAAGGCGGTGCCGGAACTGGCGATGGCGTTTTGGAATCCCGCGGAGTACACGGAGATGCAATCCATTTGGCCTTCGACGAGGATGGCGTAGTCGAGTTTGCGAATGGCTTCCTTGGCGTGGTCGAGGTTGAAGAGGACTTTTGATTTTGAGTAAATCGACTGTTTCCGGCGAGTTCAGATATTTCGGGCCGGCCTTTTCGTCGGTGGAGAGGGTGCGTCCGGTGAAGGCGATGATTTTGCCCGTTTTTCGTTGGCGATGGGGAACATTACGCGATTGCGGAATTTGGAGTACACTCGCAACCGTCGTTGGTCTTTGGTCGCTGGTCGTGGGCTTCTGAGACACAAGGTCCCTCGACTGCGGAGGGACGCTCTTCGAGCGTTCCTCCTCCGCTCGGGATGACAGCGTGGGGGAGCTATTTGCGGCAGAGGCGTGCTGATTGCTGGTTGCTGATTGCTGGTTGCCTTCTTTCCATGAGAAGAGGCCGCTTTCGCGGAGGACTTCTTCTGCGAATTCGTTTTTCAGGCGGTCGCGCAGAAGGAAGCCGGAATCAGGGGCGTATCCGATGCGGAAGGTTTTGATGATTTCTTCGGTTCAGTCCGCGGCCTGCTAAATAGTCGCGGGCGGTTGCGCCCTCGGGGCGGCGGAGAAGTTCCTGGAAAAAAGCGCAGGCGTGTTCGTGGACATCGAGCAGGACGCCGCGCAGCTTGGCTTCTTTGGCTTCGGCCGGGCGTATTGTAGGTCGCCTGCGGGATGGCGATGCCCAGCTTCTGCGCGACCAGGCGAACGGCTTCCGGGAAGGTTATGTTTTCGATTTTCTGCACGAAGCTGAAGACGTCGCCGGAGAGAGCCGCATCCGAAGCAGTGGTAGAACTGGCGCGTGGCGTGGACGGAGAACGACGCCGTCTTTTCGCCGTGGAAGGGGCAGAGTCCGGAGTAGTTTTGCGCGCCGGCCTTCTTCAGCTTGACGTAGTCGCCGATGATGCGAACGATGTCCGCTTGCTGCTTGACCGTGTATGCGAAATCGCCGGGGTTCGCCATGAGGTACGCCTATTCCGCAGGAATTATCCGTGGAAAAGGGGATGAATGGAATATACCGGAGCGGGATTGTTGTGGAGAAGCTGTGGGAAAGGAGAAAGAGATGTGGGCGGCGTCGGAAAAGAAGACTAATGAGGCAGGATCTCCAACGTGCCTTTAGTTTTGCTCTGGTGGAGCATAAGTGCGGCCGCTACCTGATCGACTTGTGTGGGCGGGATCAGTAAGTCGAAATCGCCGTAAACTATCCTTGGGGAATATACGGCTGCAAAGACAATGATGGATTGTCCTTCTTCTAGCGGCCAATCGGGAAGGTTTCCGCATGTACTGAAACGGACATCCACCTCCTTATTCGTCCAGGTGCCTTGCAGAACGCGGTCGATTCCGAAGTGAACGGGAATACTCCGTATTTCTTTGCAAATGATTATCTTTTTGGCGTTCGGAAAAGGTCCGTGTACCGTCCCCTCGAACACCAGGATGTCGTTACCGTGGAATGGGCCATTTGTGTGCAAAAAACGCGCAATTTTTTCTCTTAGATCAGCTTTTATAGCCGATCGCGCCCAAGTCATGTTTTGCGAAGTTGCTGGCAGCATCAGTTGTTTTAATCCCGAACAGATTCCATTCACGCGGCAGATGACGAGTACCAACAAGTCTCCGCGAGCAGAGAATTCTGGTTCCAACCCTCCGCAGCTTGGATAAAGCACTTTCAGCGCCGTGGGCGGCGCAAACCCGGAAAGGACTGAGCCAATGCGGAAAAGGACAGGACGCTGATTCTGCACAGTGCATGGAAGGTCCGCGGAATTCACCTCCAGGATATTGCCAATGAAAAGCAACGGATAGCCTCCCTGCGCCAACAATGCGTTTGCTCGTTGGGTGAGAGTTTGCGGTTTGGATGTAGATGCGTGAGAGGTAACGGCAAAACTCGTCAGGATGATGATCGCCGCAAACATCCGGTTTGAAATCTTCATTGGCTAATCAGACACCAACAGTCATCTGGTTGTTCCTTAATAACGACGAGAGCGACTCCCCAACGACATTATCGACGGATGAAGTAAATGCATATGTCCTTCGCTTCGTTCAGGATGACAGAGCTAAAATATTTGGTCATTCACAACCCTTGGAGAGATCTTTTATTTCTTTCCCTGCACGGCTCCCAGACACTTGGCGTAGAGTTCCAGCAAGTGGCTGGCGTAGTCTTCGGGTTTGGCGGCGGCTCCGGTGCCCTGAAAGCCGACTCCGCTTCCCTGCGCGCTGGTGCGGCCGTAGCCGGTGGTCATGGCGACGAATTTCATTAGGTCGAGGGCGATATCTTCGTTGCGGCGGGAACCCGCGCCGGGCGTTTGGTGATTCTTCCATGAGTGCCTCCTTGGATTAATGTCTCCATGGTAACTGATTCTGGTATTTGCATTCAGGACAATGAGTTTTTGCTCAGCGGCTGAAGCCGCAGTCATTAGAAATCGTTCGGCGCGACTGAAGTCGCGCCCTGTTACAAATTCTCGCCAGTCGAAAGCGTGGGGACTTTGGCCGGACGGGCGGATTCAAAGAGTAACGGGGGACTATGACCAGGTAAGCGGAAAGCCGGGAATTTTCTGCTCGTACCTAGGAATAATTGCCGTACCTGAAGCTTCTTAGAAAGCTAAAGGCTCTACCGGATTCCTTAGGGCCAGGTGGACTCCTAGACTTTACTTTGATTGCGATATCGTTTTGGAGGCTTCCCCATGAAAGTTCGAGCAGGCGCGTTAGGGATTTTGCTGTTGAGCGCGATTTGGGTTTGCGCCCAGACCACGGCGCCCAGCAATGGCACGCAGACGACCCAATCTTCTAGTCCGAGTCAAACTACTCCCGGTCAAGATACCCACGATCAGATGAACACTGGTCAGACGAATCCGGGGCAGACAAATTCCGGCACAATGAACTCCGGCCAAACCAATTCTGGCCAGAGCCCGACCACTGGGCAGCAGACTTCGCCGACTCAAGCTCAGCCCGCGACGCCGGGCCAGAGCGCGAATGCGCCGAGCAATGCTACTCCCGGCGCCGCCGAGAATGGCGCTGGCGCGAACACATTGACAGGGTGCCTGGGTGGCACGCCCGCCAGCGCTACATATTATTTGACCGACACCAGCGGCAAGACCTACACGCTGACGGGGAACTTCGATGCACTGCGAACCCACGTCGGCCAGCAGGTACAGGTGACCGGAGAACCGGTAAGCGCGGCCAGCGTGAGTTCCGCGGGATCGGCGACTCCGGGGGCCAGCCCCTCGGTGCAAACGCCGGGCAGCAATGGAGCAGCAATGACTCCGGGATCGTCGGCAGCGGCGGGAAACGCCGCGTCTCCCGGCGCCGGTTGACCCGGTTTCGCCGACAGCGCCCACGGGCCCCCGACGCCGACAGCACCATCGCCGTGGACGACGATGTCGATCGCAAGTTCCCGGCGTTCGGTGTCGATGCTGCGCACGGTGTAGGTCCGCACGGTCGGCCGCAGCTCGACCGGCAATTCGTTGAAGCTGTCCAGTGTCAGCGGTTGCGGCAGCGCGCCGACGTCGAGGTCGTCGCGGACGAACACGATCTTGACGTAGGCGTCGGTGAAGTCGTTGGGGGTGAAGGTGTCGAACCCGCTGCCGCCGAGCACCACACGGGTGATGTGCGGTGTCAGCCGCTCGCTCCGCAGCACTTCGAAGGGGTGCACGGGACGTCCTACCACTGTTCCTCCAGTTCATTAGCCAGCCTCATCGACTA
>CAWHQK010000043.1:0-37382 GCA_963831435.1 uncultured Acidobacteriota bacterium | reverse complement strand
AGGACTTGCACGCGGTACGCAAGGGCGATCACGTTTCTCTCTCGTGGACGATGCCCACCAAAACCGTGGAGGCGCAGACCATCCGCTACCTTGGGCCCACGCGGATTTGCCGTAGTCTCGCCGCCATGGAAGCATGTGAAATCCCCGTGGGGGAAGCCGCCGGCTCCTGACCTAGCTATTCTGCTGGCTGCCAGTCGGAAGGGAGTGGCGCAATCCACACAATATGTGGACTCCCTGACTGCGGCGCAGCTTTCGCCGACCGCGAATTTTACTTACGCCGTCGAGGTGCTTAACGACAACCAGCGCAGCGCCGGACTGTCCAATCAAGTGTCGGTGCCCCGCCGCGCCCCACGCTGCCTGCGCCTTCCGGATTTCAGGTGGCATCTCACGGCCGATGGCGTCGTCCTCTCATGGAATAAAACCCCGACCAGCGCGGAAACGCCCGGCTTGTCAACATTTGTATCGCATCTATCGCCGCCAGGCCGAAGGGCAGGGCGCGGTAATCGCCAACCTTCCTACGGAAACAACGCAATTCGTCGACCGAACTTTTGAATGGGAGAAGACCTATCAGTACCGCATGGATGTAGTGACGGTAGTGAACTCACAAACCACGGGCCCTTGCGCTGGAGAAGTTGCGCCTGGTGGAAAATGTCCTGAGCCAGCCTCGGTCGAAGGCGACGATACTCCAGAGACGGGAATAATTGCGCATGATGTATATCCGCCCGCGGCGCCATCGGGACTTCAAGCTGTATTCTCGGAGAATGGTCCGCAGAAGTTCATTGATCTGGTCTGGTCGCCCAATGCAGAGTCCGACCTCGCGGGTTACAACGTATTTCGCCACGAAGAAGGAGTGGACGCGGTACAGCTCAATTCGCAACTGGTGAAGATACCCGCCTATCGCGACGTCAATGTGCAGCATGGTAGGAAATATTTTTATTCGGTCTCCGCAGTGGATGTGCGAGGTAATCAGGGCGGGCGCTCAGGGGAGGCGTCTGAGTCCACGCCATAGACAATGACGGGGTGATGCCCGTCACTCCGTCGAGACTCTCGACCAAGGTTGACCGAAGCGATGCTCCCATCGTTGACCTGCCCGATGAATGGGAGAATAATAGTCGGGCCTGGTGTCCGCAATTCCGCGTGAAAGATTTCGCATTAAATCATTCGAGGAAGTGCCATGAACAAGACCAACTTCAACCGCAAGGTGGGAGAGACTGCCGAACGCGTGGAGCAGGAAGCGACCGACTTCATCAAGTATTTGAACGACGAAGTGGTGCCCGCGGTGCGCCAACATTCCACCAAAGCCTTGCGCATTGCCTCCGAAAAGCCGACCACTTGGCCGACTACATGGACAAGAACCAGACCCCCGGCAAGTGAGACTTTCATTTTTACTCGCGCTAGTGCTTGTGCTGTTTCTTGCATCGTGCGGCGGTCACAAGCAAGCCAAACTAAACGTTCCGCCACCGCCGCCGATTTCTCCTCCAACGGAGCCTCCGGCAAAATCTTCAGAAACAGTAATGCAGCCCAAGCCAAAGCTACCCAAAGCAGAAGAACCGGCGCAGGGGACGTCCGCGGATTCAGAATCACAAGACCGCGCCAACGAAGAACGCGCCGAGCAAGATGAGCAAAAGCTGGCACGCGCCGTGCCCGAAGATGCCGCGCCGCTGGAAGTGCAAACCGGCATCGCCAGCTGGTATGGACCTCCATATCACAATCGCCGCGGCTCGAATGGCGAAATTTACAATATGAACGACATGACGGCGGCGCATCTCACGCTGCCCTGGGTTTATTGTCCGCGTCACCGATCTGAAAACTGGCAGCACGGCGCTGGTGCGCATCACCGACCGTGGCCCTTTCGTTAAAGGCAGGCTGATTGATTTGTCGCTAGCGGCGGCGAAAAAGCTGGACGTGTGGCGCGCCGGACTGGCCGAGGTGAAACTGGAAGTTCTGAAGACGCCCGTTCCCCTTGAAGACGGCGGAAGATGGGCGGTACAGATTGGAGCATTCGAAAAAGAGAAGCCAGCCCGTGACCTCGCCGGCCACCTGGAACGCCGGTACCATAGCGCCAAAGTGCTTTGCTTCGGCAGCCCTGTGGGCGATTGGTGGGTCCGCGTCCGGGTACTCGATGACAACCGCGCCCGCGCCAAGGAACTTGCCCAGGCGACTAAAACCTCGGAGGGCGCGATTTTCCTGGTGCGGCTGGACTAGCGGCGAACACTGTTCCGCACGATAGCGCGAGACTAATCGCTTTTCTCCATTGCCTTCGCCACATTGGACGCCGAACGTTTCGACTTCATCCACGCTGATACCTGAGAAACCTCTGGGCGGTTACTATCCTTCGCGCAAATGGCCAACAATTTTGAACCGTATCTCTTGGCCGCTCGGTCATCTTGAACTGCGCGCGCCGATTGGAACGCGCCCAAGAGCGAGTCAATTCTGTTTGGAGCCATAGTGAGTGCGATTTCATAGTCGTGCAGCGCTTGCTTTGGCCGGTGAAGGTCCATGTGGAGATCACCAAGAGACTCCGCGGAAGGCCGGGTCAGTACATCCGGATAGTAGATCGGATGGCGCGTTCGAACTCGAGGGCCGTGTGCAACATTGCGGTCGCGGCCTTGTCCTGGTGCTCCGCGTGAAGCACCCAGGCTTGCGCCTGCAACTCATCTAGGTGCGTGATCTCGACATAAAAAGCCGCAGATTGCCCATACGCCTTGACCGATTGCTTGAATTTCTCCAAATTTGTTGCCGCGGTTTGCGCTTCCCCAAGCCGCGCTGCCGCGATCGTCTTTATCCAATAAATATCAAAGCTCTCTTTGAAACTGGCCCCCACAGGGGCCTCGATTGTTTGCGCATGTTCCCAATCCCGGAGTTCCAGATCGTAATAAATTTGCCGTCCACGGTCGCCCAAGGATCGTTTACTCCAGGGATATGCTGCAAATTTCCAAGAATTCTAATTTGCTCTAATGCTTTAGCGTCCTGCCCAGTTTGCAGATATGCGTACTCGATATGATTGCGAGCATGTTGCTCATCGAAATAAGCTCCCTTTCGTCCCTGCAGCAGCCATTGATGCGCAACGTCCGCAGACTTTAGATTTGATTGTATGGAATCATTCCACATGCCCAGCCGGCTGAAGATGTGTGACGGCATGTGCAGCGCATGGGGTGACGCCGGAGCAATCGAGGCATATTTCAGCGCGGCTTTCAGACCCAGCGGGGCGAGTTCCGGCGTGTCGCAAACGTGAATGATGAAGTGGGCCGCGCCAGGATGGTTGGGATGACGCTTGAAGACCGGGAACAATATCTTTAATGCGCGGCGACGATTCGCCAGGCCTACACTACCGGACGCCCCCAAATTCAGGCTCATGGCATAGTAGAGCGCAGCGTTATCGTCGGCGGGATAGCTAACGTGCAATTGGCGCATGGCCCTCTGATAACGCCCGCCCCGAACTCCCGCGCTGGCATGGTCGAAGTCACGATAGAGATCTGCTACGGCGTCCAGATATCCTCGCTCCCGTTTCGTCCCAAAAGGATGGTCGAGTACAGGCTCAAGTTCCTTCCATCCAGCTTGCAGGGTTTCCTTGGATGATTCAGCGCTAAGGCGCTGCAATCGCGCCAATGCGACGCCCCATTCGGCAATCGAACAATGAGGGTCTTTTTGAAGCGCTGCGTGAAAGCCGACTACCGCCTCGTCGTATTCAAAGGAATAAAGCAGCGCCAGTGCGTGATTGAAGTCTGACTGGACTGCTGGCGAACAGCTGTTCGCGAAATTTACCTGTCCAAGGTTTACGTGCCCCAAACTACTGGAGTCCGGCGTCGCGGATATCTGTGGCGGGCAAAGCAGTAAGAACAGAATGATCAGGGGGAATACGCACGCAGCCCGTGCCTGGAGGAATATCGCGTAGCCGGACAATGCGGCAAGAATCTTTCCTCTTCGAATGAGGCGAGGGTTTTGCACGAAAACCGCCATTTCATTAGTGACTTTGGTCACGTTGACTGTCCACAAAGAGCAACTGAAACTGTACGTTGGAGAATTATATGCGCCGCCTGATCCTGAAATTTTCCGCGCTATTCATGTTTTTTGTCGTTGCCACGTCATTTGCGCAATCTCCTCCCAGCAACGATCCTGCGCAATACTACGAACGCGGCATGAACGCGCTGCGCGGGGCCGGAGTCAGCCACAATACTCAAGACGCCGTCCAGCTATTGCATACCTCCGCGGAAATGGGCTACCTTCCGGCGCAAACCGTGGTTGGATATTTTTACGACACCGGCGACATTGTTGCGCGTGAACCCAGCATGGCTGCGGATTGGTATGGCAAAGCGGCGGCGCAGGACGACCCCCTCGCGGAGTGGTTATTGGGGCGGCTCTATCTCGCCGGAGGTTTGCAGCGCGATCTGAATCAGGCAGCTCTGACACTGCAGAAATCTGCACAACAAGGGAACCCGTTCGCGGAATACTTGCTGGGAGAAGTCAGGCTTGAACAGCAGAACTATTCCGACGCAGCCAAATCTTTTCGCGACGCAGCTCAACAGGGAATTCCCCACGCGCAGCAGGAACTCGGAGTTCTTTTAAAAAAAGGACAGGGCGTGCCGCAGGACAAATTTGAAGCCTATGTCTGGCTGCTTGTGAGCCTGGACGCGGGGAACAACGCGGCAGCAACCGATTTATCGCTTCTCGAGGGAGACCTTGGCAGCACGCAAGTAGAAAAAGCCAAGAGCCAAGCCCGCGATCTCGAATCGAGCGTCAGCCGCTCGGTTGTCGCCCATGGCTGTACGGGATGGTCGGGAGAGTTCGACGTAATTCCTGCGCCGCCGCCTGATTTGCAGCGGTTCTGCCGTTAGTGTTGAGTCTGTCTTAGCCGCGAGGTTTCCATGATTGAGATTTCCATGACGAAGATTGGTCTCCTCAGTTCCATTGCATTCTTACTGCTGGCTTCAGCCGTTTCGCCCGCGCAGGATGTCCCGCCGCCGGGCTACGTCGTCCATCCCAACCTGGAAATACGGATTGGCAATCTTCCTCAAACGGTGTCCGCGGACGCGACGGCCGCGCTCGAAGCCCTGTTTCATGATCCGAAATTATGTTGTGGAGAAAGTTCCATTCTTGCGGATCAGGCGCGTGCCGCGAATCCGCTTTCGCTCGAAGATATCAGCGGCAAAATCGTGGGAAAGCGCCTGTTTAGCGACGGCCACTCGGTCACCATCACCGCGAATTACCTTGCCGCCAACGCAATTAATCCCGACCCAATTATCGAGACTCTGGTGAAGAACCAACCCGCCCTTTTTGAATGGGACTCGCACCTCTACGTCCTGTACGGCGCAATCTACGATGAAAAGTACTTCGATACCGGCGGCCGTGAATTCGTAATCCATAAACTGCTCTTGCTCGACACCCGCTTCACCGGGCCGCGCAGAGAAACATCCTTTGACCGCGAGCAGGATGATTGGAAAGACGTGCTGGGATTGTTGATCGTGAACATAGCAATGCAGTAACTGCAGCAGTATACTTTTTATTTTCGCGTAAATCTGGACCGCGATTTTTCTCTCTTGTTTCTTGTTCGTCAGGGATGAGAAACTTCCCTTATGGATTGCCTCTTCTGCAAAATTGTCCGCGGTGAAATTCCTTCAAAAAAAGTTTATGAGGACGAACACACGTACGCTTTCGAGGACATTGACCCCAAAGCGCCGACGCATGTACTGATCGTTCCCAAAAAGCACATCGTGGGATTAAAGGAAGCGTCGCTTGAGGATGCGGAAATTATCGGGCATTGCCATCTGACGGCGGCCCGCATTGGAAAGCAGCGAGGAATCGAAAACGGTTATCGCACCGTGCTGAACGTCGGCCCGGAGTCAGGGCAATCGGTTTTTCACATGCACGTGCATTTGCTCGGCGGACGCAAGTTGAGCTGGCCGCCGGGATAGTGGCCCCGAAAAATTGCTAGTTTGTCAGTTCGTCTTCCGGCGCGCCATGCCGGCGCAGCAGCTGCGGCAGGTTCTGCGAGAATGCCGAGCGCGGCAATACCATGTCGCATCCCACCTCGTGCGCCTTCTGCTTCAAGTCGCCCTGCACATGGGAGAGGAAGCCGATGATCGAAGTCTTCTTCAATTTCGACTTGAGTTTCGGAATAAGCGTCAGCGGCTTGATGTTGGCGTTGTTCAAATCAAAAATAATGAGCGACGGTTTCTCTTCGCCATTTTCCTTGATGTGATCGGACAACTCTTTTTCCGACTTGCAGAATTCGACCTTCACGTTCAGCTTGCGCGCGGTTTCCTGGATCTTGGCCAGGAAGAAGAGATCGTCCACAAATCCAAAGATCCGCGAGTTGGCGTCTTCGGCCTGCTGTGGCAAAGGATCAGGTTCCGGCTGAGGATAAGAAGCGGAAAAACCCGGCCGTTGCCGACCTCCACGCGATCCATTCTTCCCGCCATTCATCGCGGCGCGATAGCTGTGGTCCATGGGGGCTGAATAAATTCCGCTTTGTTGCTGGCGATCACGGCCTGGGCCGGAGCCTGGTCCGCCGCGATGTGGACGGCGTCCGCGACGCCGCCTGTTTTTCCCTCCGCCTCCGGAGGGTCCGGGTCCAACATTCATAGATTTTCTCTTTGCAATTGTGGTTTACGGCCCGATCTGATTCGGGAACTTCCTTTACTAACGCACCCTGGGTAGCGCCTCGCCTTCCGCACGGATGCTGCTGCGCGGAAAATTCTAATTCGGCTGGAACTCATTCTTTGAATGAATAATCTTTGTCCGTATTGGCGTCCGGAGTTGTTGGACGCGGAGGGCCAGCTAGAGAGCGTGGCCGCTAGGAACACTATGATGTTACCGCCTGGAACGAATATTCCGCAAGTCGAAAGTGACTTTAGTTTTGCACAAAAGGGCAGATGAAGTCTGCCGAACGCGGGTCTGGGAATTGGCAGGATATCCCCTCCATGACATAATGGCGCGGTTCCGTGAAAGTGTGGCAACGGTGCCCTTTCGCAATTTTTTCCCACGGCGCTTCACCTTCTGTGTCTTCTACGCCCTCCTACTCTTAAGTGTCTCTGTTGGACTCCAGGCGCAGAACGCGCCGCCTAAGTTGGATGCTCCACCTGCGAATTCAGCCAAGCCCCAAAAGAAGCAGCCAGCCAAAATAAAGCTGACCCCGGAACAGGAAAAAGCCCTGCACCTGCTGGATGAAGCACAGGCGAACGCCGCGGCATTGCAGCCGGGCATGAAGGCTTTTGTGCTCTTTGAAGTCGGAAATACTTACGAGAAATTCAATAAAGCGAAATCCCGCGATATATTGCAACAAGCATTTTTGGCGTCACTTTCCATGGATGACGAGACGCGAAATTGCGGCATCAGTCCGGCATGCGGTGTAAAGGGCTGGGTACAAATGGAGATCCTCTCAGCAATTGCGAAAGATTCTCCTGAAGAAGCTGAAAAACTTATGGTGAGCGCTGAAACTCCAGCGCGCAACAATATGACCGCAGAGTTGGTGCGGAGATACGTAGAAGCGAAAAATTATGAGCACGCCCAGGATTTGCTGACGCAAATTGCAGACCAGCCAAATTATCCTTACCCCATTGCGACAACCTTAATTCTCAGTTTTCCGAAAGATCAGTCCGCGGAGTGCCAGCGAGTTTTCGGAGAGGCATTCGCAAACTTCAATCAATACGGAACGTCAGGGATAATCGGCACACAGGACTTTGGCGCCTTGATATTGCAGACCGCCAACCGGTTGCCTCCGCAGCTTGTGCTGGAAGCGATTGACAAGGTGCTCGACGAGGCGAAGTCCAATGAATTCATGAAAAACATGCACCTTACGATTGGCTCGAAATCAAACAGATGTCTCATTGACTTCGTTGTATCAACTGCGTTTGTTTCAACTGCTTCCCGTGCTTCAACAGGTTGACCCATCGCAAGCGGACAGTCTTTTGCGAGACGATGTTCAACTGCGCAATATTTTGAACCGCAATCCCGCGGGTATGGGCGCATTCGAACCCGGCCGTGAAGGCAAAGGTGAGCCAATCGTTGGCCAGAGTCTTTCCCTTTCTGGAGATGCCCGGTGCCCCAGTTTCAGGCGCAAAGAGAAGCAGCGGCGCAAATGATGCGCCGCCAGGGGGAGATCGAGAGCGAAAGCTCCCAAGACCCGCAACAGGCGATTGCGGAGGCCCTGACGCTGCCAGTTGCAGGGTTTGGACCGGTTTTCATCTCCGCGCGGGGAGACGTTGAAAGCCATCGCGGCAAATTTGGTAAAACAAAGTCCGTCCGCGGCAAAATCGGCGCTGAACGAACTCATGAAGTTCGCCGATCAACTCAAAGACAATCAGGCGCTATTACTGGTCCGAGTTGCCGAACTTTACCTGGACATTGGCGACAAAAGAGGGTGCCGCGAGTGCCGTAAAGGTGCTGGCCAAGAAGGCAGACGCAGCGTATGCCAAAGACAATGATGCAGATGATCCCAACCAGGCATTCAAAGGAGCTTGGCCTTCCACAAATCTTTGCAGCAGTCCGTAAAGAGCGCCACAAGAATTTCTCCGCAACTCGTGCAAGACATCATTGCAGGAATTCCAGACTCCGACATAGCAGCATTTGTAAAAATTGGTTATGCCAAGGCCCTGCTTGAAATGATTTTCACTATTCAGTGACGGTGCAACATAAGAACGGCCAGAACTTTTTTGCGGACTATAAAAGTAGATTTCCTATGCTATTTCGCGCGCCCATTGCATGGCATTCCAATACGCCTGCGGACTTCCGCTTCATTCAGGTGAAGTTGCTTCTCCAACTCCGCGGCCTGCTGCCACTCTTCCCGATTCCTTTGCCAGCATCAGCTGATAAAGCGGACGCAACTGGCTCGCTCCCCCCGACAGAACGGCCTTGGTCTCGTGGTCCAGCGGAATTCTTTCCAGAATCTTCGCCATGGGAAGTTCCAACAGCGCGTCCATCACGGAAAGCAGCCCCATCAAAAATAAATCCGACTCCCCGTGCGGAACATGCGGGGCCAGCAACTCGCAAAAACGCGCCCGCACCAGTGCCGAAACCACCAGCTCGCTGGATTTGTCTTGCCCGCGCCGATCATCGCGATCAGCCGCACCCAGCGCCGCACTTCGCACTCCCCAGCAAGGAAAGAGCGTGGCGCACCGAATGGATTTCCGTGGAAAAAGAAAATGCCGCTGAATTCATATAACGCAGCAGCCGGTAGCAAAGCGAGGCTTCGCTCTTAATGACGTTCTCAATCTCTTTGTGGTCCAGCTCTGGCTTGGCGACCGCCTGCAGCATGCGCAGGTAGGTCATCTGGTTGACGGGAATTTCCTTAGTCGAGACTACTTCCGGCTTGCGGAAAAAATATCCTTGAAAATAAAGAAAGCCCGCATTCCTCGCTTCCAGAAATTCCTGCCGCGTCTCCACTTTTTCCGCCAGCATGCGGCAGCGCCATGGACCATATTGCTTCACCATGGCGGCCCGCTGCTCGGCGGTAGTGCGCCGCACGTCCACTTTAATGATGTCCGCGAAGTCGGTCAGCTTAGCGCGCGGGTCGTCGTACGCAAAATCGTCCAGCGCGATCATGTATCCGCTTTCCTTCAGTCGCTGGCACGCCGCCAGCACCTGGTCGTCCGCTTCCACCGACTCCAGAATTTCACCACGTCTGGCTGGAGGGCAACAGCATTCAGATCTCCTTCCCCAGACTTTCGCGCGTGCAGTTCACAAACGCGCGGCGGCCGTCGCAGAGTACGTCCAGCCCCAGCAGCAGTGAACTGTCCAGCGTGCTGCTGGGGCTGGACGTGCTCTGCGACGGCCGCCGCGCGTTTGTGAACTGCACGCGCGAAGTCTTGGTGAAGGACTATCTGATGCTGTTGCCGTCGAGCCAGACGGTGGCGGAAATTCTGGAGTCGGTGGAAGCAAAGCCCAGGTGCTGGCGGCGTGCCAGCGGCTGAAGGAAAGCGGATACATGATCGCGCTGGACGATTTTGCGTACGACGACCCGCGCGCTAAGCTGACCGACTTCGCGGACATCATTAAAGTGGACGTGCGGCGCACTACCGCCGAGCAGCGGGCCGCCATGGTGAAGCAATATGGTCCATGGCGCTGCCGCATGCTGGCGGAAAAAGTGGAGACGCGGCAGGAATTTCTGGAAGCGAGGAATGCGGGCTTTCTTTATTTTCAAGGATATTTTTTCCGCAAGCCGGAAGTAGTCTCGACTAAGGAAATTCCCGTCAACCAGATGACCTACCTGCGCATGCTGCAGGCGGTCGCCAAGCCAGAGCTGGACCACAAAGAGATTGAGAACGTCATTAAGAGCGAAGCCTCGCTTTGCTACCGGCTGCTGCGTTATATGAATTCAGCGGCATTTTCTTTTTCCACGGAAATCCATTCGGTGCGCCACGCTCTTTCCTTGCTGGGGGAGCGCGAAGTGCGGCGCTGGGTGCGGCTGATCGCGATGATCGGCGCGGGCAAGGACAAATCCAGCGAGCTGGTGGTTTCGGCACTGGTGCGGGCGCGTTTTTGCGAGTTGCTGGCCCCGCATGTTCCGCACGGGGAGTCGGATTTATTTTTGATGGGGCTGCTTTCCGTGATGGACGCGCTGTTGGAACTTCCCATGGCGAAGATTCTGGAAAGAATTCCGCTGGACCACGAGACCAAGGCCGTTCTGTCGGGGGGAGCGAGCCAGTTGCGTCCGCTTTATCAGCTGATGCTGGCAAAGGAATCGGGAGAGTGGCAGCAGGCCGCGGAGTTGGAGAAGCAACTTCACCTGAATGAAGCGGAAGTCGCGCAGGCGTATTGGAATGCCATGCAATGGGCGCGCGAAATGAGCAGTCAGTAAATCTACTTGTCATAGTCCGCAAAAAAGTTCTGGCCGTTCTTATGTTGCACCGTCACTGAATAGTGAAAATTGATTCCAAGCAGGGCCTTGGCATAACCAATTTTTACAAATGCTGCTATGTCGGAGTCTGGAATTCCTGCAATGATGTCTTGCACGAGTTGCGGAGAAATTCTTGTGGCGCTCTTTACGCACTGCTGCCAAAGATTTGTGGAAGGCCAAGCTCCTTTGAATGCCTGGTTGGGATCATCTGCATCATTGTCTTTGGCATACGCTGCGTCTGCCTTCTTGGCCAGCACCTTTACGGCACTCGCGGCACCCTCTTTGTCGCCAATGTCCAGGTAAAGTTCGGGCACTCGGACCAGTAATAGCGCCTGATTGTCTTTGAGTTGATCGGCGAACTTCATGAGTTCGTTCAGCGCCGATTTTGCCGCGGACGGACTTTGTTTTACCAAATTTGCCGCGATGGCTTTCAACGTCTCCCCGCGCGGAGATGAAGCCGGTCCAAACCCTGCAACTGGCAGCGTCAGGGCCTCCGCAATTGCCTGTTGCGGGTCTTGGGAAGCTTCGCTCTCGATCTCCCCCTGGCGGCGCATCATTTGCGCCGCTGCTTCTCTTTGCGCCTGAAACTGGCTGGCACCGGCATCTCCAGAAAGGGAAAGACTCTGGCCAACGATTGGCTCACCTTTGCCTTCACGGCCGGGTTCGAATGCGCCCATACCCGCGGGATTGCGGTTCAAAATATTGCGCAGTTGAACATCGTCTCGCAAAAGACTGTCCGCTTGCGATGGGTCAACCTGTTGAAGCACGGGAAGCAGTTGAAACAAACGCAGTTGATACAACGAAGTCAATGAGACATCGTTTGATTTCGAGCCAATCGTAAGGTGCATGTTTTTCATGAATTCATTGGACTTCGCCTCGTCGAGCACCTTGTCAATCGCTTCCAGCACAAGCTGCGGAGGCAACCGGTTGGCGGTCTGCAATATCAAGGCGCCAAAGTCCTGTGTGCCGATTATCCCTGACGTTCCGTATTGATTGAAGTTTGCGAATGCCTCTCCGAAAACTCGCTGGCACTCCGCGGACTGATCTTTCGGAAAACTGAGAATTAAGGTTGTCGCAATGGGGTAAGGATAATTTGGCTGGTCTGCAATTTGCGTCAGCAAATCCTGGGCGTGCTCATAATTTTTCGCTTCTACGTATCTCCGCACCAACTCTGCGGTCATATTGTTGCGCGCTGGAGTTTCAGCGCTCACCATAAGTTTTTCAGCTTCTTCAGGAGAATCTTTCGCAATTGCTGAGAGGATCTCCATTTGTACCCAGCCCTTTACACCGCATGCCGGACTGATGCCGCAATTTCGCGTCTCGTCATCCATGGAAAGTGACGCCAAAAATGCTTGTTGCAATATATCGCGGGATTTCGCTTTATTGAATTTCTCGTAAGTATTTCCGACTTCAAAGAGCACAAAAGCCTTCATGCCCGGCTGCAATGCCGCGGCGTTCGCCTGTGCTTCATCCAGCAGGTGCAGGGCTTTTTCCTGTTCCGGGGTCAGTTTTATTTTGGCTGGCTGCTTCTTTTGGGGCTTGGCTGAATTTGCAGGTGGAGCATCCAACTTAGGCGGCGCGTTCTGCGCCTGGATTCCAACAGACACACTTAAGAGTAGGAGGGCGTAGAAGACACAGAAGGTGAAGCGCCGTGGGAAAAAATTGCGAAAGGGCACCGTTGCCACACTTTCACGGAACCGCGCCATTATGTCATGGAGGGGATATCCTGCCAATTCCCAGGACCCGCGTTTGGCAGACTTCATCTGCCCTTTTGTGCAAAACTAAAGTCACTTTCGACTTGCGGAATATTCGTTCCAGGCGGTAACATCATAGTGTTCCTAGCGGCCACGCTCTCTAGCTGGCCCTCCGCGTCCAACAACTCCGGACGCCAATACGGACAAAGATTATTCATTCAAAGAATGAGTTCCAGCCGAATTGGAATTTTCCGCACAGCAGCATCCGTGCGGAAGGCGAGGCGCTACCCAGGGTGCGTTAGTAAAGGAAGTTCCCGAATCAGATCGGGCCGTAAACCACAATTGCAAAGAGAAAATCTATGAATGTTGGACCCGGACCCTCCGGAGGCGGAGGGAAAAACAGGCGGCGTCGCGGACGCCGTCCACATCGCGGCGGACCAGGCTCCGGCCCAGGCCGTGATCGCCAGCAACAAAGCGGAATTTATTCAGCCCCCATGGACCACAGCTATCGCGCCGCGATGAATGGCGGGAAGAATGGATCGCGTGGAGGCCGGCAACGGCCGGGTTTTTCCGCTTCTTATCCTCAGCCGGAACCTGATCCTTTGCCACAGCAGGCCGAAGACGCCAACTCGCGGATCTTTGGATTTGTGGACGATCTCTTCTTCCTGGCCAAGATCCAGGAAACCGCGCGCAAGCTGAACGTGAAGGTCGAATTCTGCAAGTCGGAAAAAGAGTTGTCCGATCACATCAAGGAAAATGGCGAAGAGAAGCCGTCGCTCATTATTTTTGATTTGAACAACGCCAACATCAAGCCGCTGACGCTTATTCCGAAACTCAAGTCGAAATTGAAGAAGACTTCGATCATCGGCTTCCTCTCCCATGTGCAGGGCGACTTGAAGCAGAAGGCGCACGAGGTGGGATGCGACATGGTATTGCCGCGCTCGGCATTCTCGCAGAACCTGCCGCAGCTGCTGCGCCGACATGGCGCGCCGGAAGACGAACTGACAAACTAGCAATTTTTCGGGCCACTATCCCGGCGGCCAGCTCAACTTGCGTCCGCCGAGCAAATGCACGTGCATGTGAAAAACCGATTGCCCTGACTCCGGGCCGACGTTCAGCACGGTGCGATAACCGTTTTCGATTCCTCGCTGCTTTCCAATGCGGGCCGCCGTCAGATGGCAATGCCCGATAATTTCCGCATCCTCAAGCGATGCTTCCTTTAATCCCACGATGTGCTTTTTGGGAACGATCAGTACATGCGTCGGCGCTTTGGGGTCAATGTCCTCGAAAGCGTACGTGTGTTCGTCCTCATAAACTTTTTTTGAAGGAATTTCACCGCGGACAATTTTGCAGAAGAGGCAATCCATAAGGGAAGTTTCTCATCCCGGAGGAACAAGAAACAAGCAGGAAGAAGAAATAAATCACTGCCCGAACTTACTAGAAAATAAAAAGTATTCTGCGGCATTTACTGAGTTGTCGTGTTCACCAGCAACAATCCTTGCACGTCTTTCCAATCGTCCTGATCGCGGTCAAAGGATGTTTCTCTGCGCTGGCCGGTGAAGCGCGTGTCAAGCAAAAGCAGTTTATGGATCACGAATTCACGGCCTCCGGTATCGAAGTGCTTCTCGTCGTAAACGGCGCCGTACAGAACGTACAGATGAGAATTCCATTCAAAAAGCGCGGGTTGGTTTTTCACCAATGTCTCGATAATCGGGTCAGGATTAATCGCGTTGGCGGCGAGGTAATTTGCGGTGATGGTGACCGAGTGGCCGTCGGTGAACAGATGCTTCCCCACGATTTTGCCGCTGATGTCTTCAAGCGAGAGCGGGTTGGCAGCGCGTGCCTGATCTTCAAGAATGGCGCCGCTTCCACAACACAATTTGGAATCATGAAAGAGAACTTCGAGCGCAGCGGTCGCGTCCGCGGAGGCGGTTTGGGCAGGAAGATTACCGATCCGTATTTCCAGGTTGGGATGAACGACGTATCCGGGCGGCGGTGTGTCCTGCGCGCGCGAAAGAGCGGAAGCGAGCATCAGGCATGTTATCGAACTAAAAATGAGAATCTTCGTCATGGAGAATCTATGTGTCATGGAATCTCTGGTTACTAAAACGGGCTCAAAACTAACGGCAGAATCGTTGCAAATCGGGTGGCGGCGGTGAGGGAATTACGTCAAACTCTCCCGACCATCCGGTACAGCCATGGGCGACAACCGAACGGCTGACGGTGGATTCGAGATCGCGGGCCTGGCTCTTGGCTTTTTCCACTTGCGTGCTGCCAAGGTCGCCTTCGAGAAGCGATAAATCCGTGGCTGCCGCGTTGTTACCCGCGTCCAGGCTTACAAGCAGCCAGACATAGGCTTCAAATTTGTCCTGCGGCACGCACTGTCCTTTTTCCAAAAGAACGCCGAGTTCCTGCTGCGCGTGGGGAATTCCCTGTTGAGCTGCGTCGCGAAACGATTTGGCTGCGTCGGAATAGTTCTGCTGTTCAAGCCTGATTTCTCCCAGCAGGTATTCCGCGAACGGGTTCTGTTGCTGGGCGGATTTCTGCAGAACCAGAGCTGCCTGGTTCAAATCGCGCTGCAAGCCGCCGGTGAGATAAAGTCGCCCTAACATCCATTCAGCTAAAGGATCATCCTGCGCAACCGCTTTGCGATACCACTCCGCCGCCATTCCCGGTTCGGAAGCAACAATTGTGCCGGTATCGTAAAAATATCCAACCACGGTCTGCGCCGGAAGGTATCCCATTTCCGCGGAGGTACGCAATAATTGGAGGGCGTCTTGAGTATTGTGGCTGACTCCGGCCCCGCGCAGCGCGTTCATGCCGCGTTGGTAATATTGCGCAGGGTCGTTGCTGGGAGGAGATTGCGCAAATGTCGTGGCAACGACACCAAACATTAGTAGCGCGGAAAATTTCAGGATCAGGCGGCGCATATAATTCTCCAACGTACAGTTTCAGTTGCGCCCCGTTGGTAGTCAACGTGACCAAAGTCATTACCGAAATGGCGGATTTCGTGCAAAATTCTCGCCTCATTCGACGAGGAAAGATTCTTGCCGCATTGTCTGGCTACGCGATATTCCTCCAGGCACGGGCTGCGTGCGTATTCCCCCTGATCATTCTGTTCTTACTGCTTTGCCCGCCACAGATATCCGCGACACCGGACTCCAGTAGTTTGGGGCACGTAAACCTTGGACAGGTAAATTTCGCGAACAGCTGTTCGTCAGCAGTCCAGTCAGACTTCAATCACGCACTGGCGCTGCTTTATTCCTTTGAATACGACGAGGCGGTAGTCGGCTTTCACGCAGCGCTTCAAAAAGACCCTCATTGTTCGATTGCCGAATGGGGCGTCGCATTGGCGCGATTGCAGCGCCTTAGTGCTGAATCGTCCAAGGAAACCCTGCAAGCTGGATGGAAGGAACTTGAGCCTGTACTCGACCATCCCTTTGGGACGAAACGGGAGCGAGGATATCTGGACGCCGTAGCAGATCTCTATCGTGACTTCGACCATGCCAGCGCGGGAATTCGGGGCGGGCGTTATCAGAGGGCCATGCGCCAATTGCACGTTAGCTATCCCGCCGACGATAACGCTACGCTCTACTATGCCATGAGCCTGAATTTGGGGGCGTCCGGTAGTGTAGGCCTGGCGAATCGTCGCCGCGCATTAAAGATATTGTTCCCGGTCTTCAAGCGTCATCCCAACCATCCTGGCGCGGCCCACTTCATCATTCACGTTTGCGACACGCCGGAACTCGCCCCGCTGGGTCTGAAAGCCGCGCTGAAATATGCCTCGATTGCTCCGGCGTCACCCCATGCGCTGCACATGCCGTCACACATCTTCAGCCGGCTGGGCATGTGGAATGATTCCATTCAATCAAATCTAAAATCCGCGGAAGTTGCGCATCAATGGCTGCTGCAGGGACGAAAGGGAGCTTATTTCGATGAGCAACACGCTCGCAATCACCTCGAGTACGCATATCTACAAACTGGGCAGGACGCTAAAGCATTAGAGCAAATTAGAATTTTTAAAAATTTGCAGCAAATCCCTGGAGTAAACGATCCTTGGGCGACTGTAGACGGCAGGATTTATTACGATCTGGAACTCCGTGATTGGAAACATGCGCAAACAATCGAGGCTCCTGCGGGGGCCAGTTTCAAAGAGAACTTTGATATTTATTGGATAAAGACGATCGCGGCGGCGCGGCTTGGGGAAGCGCAAACCGCGGCAACAAATTTGGAGAAATTCAAGCAATCGGTCAAGGCGTATGGGCAATCTGCGGCTTTTTATGTCGAGATCACGCACCTAGATGAGCTGCAGGCAGAAGCCTGGGTGCTTCACGCGGAGCACAAGGATAAGGCCGCGATCGGGATGTTGCACAGATCCCTCGAGTTCGAACGCAGCCATCCGATCTACTATCCGGATGTACTGACCCGGCCTTCCGCGGAGTCTCTTGGTGATCTCTTCATGGCCCTTCACAGGCCAAAGGAAGCGCTGCACGACTATGAAATCGCACTCACTATGGCTCCGAACAGAATTGACTCGCTCTTGGGCGCGTTCCAATCGGCGCGCGCAGTTCAAGATGACCGTGCGGCCAAGAGGTACGGTTCAAAATTGCTGGCCGTTTGCGCGAAGAATAGTGACCGCCCGGAGATTTCTCAGGTATCAGCGTGGATGAAGTCGAAACGTTCGGCGTCCAATGTGGCGAAGGTAATGGAGAAAAGCGATTAGTCTCGCGCTATCGTGCGAAACGAGTGTTCGCCGCTAGTCCAGCCGCACGAGGAAAATCGCGCCCTCCGAGGTTTGAGTCGCCTGGGCCAGTTCCTTGGCGCGGGCGCGGTTGTCATCGAGTACCCGGACGCGGACCCACCAATCGCCCACAGGGCTGCCGAAGCAAAGCACTTTGGCGCTATGGTACCGGCGTTCCAGGTGGCTGGCGAGGTCGCGGGCTGGCTTCTCTTTTTCGAATGCTCCAATCTGTACCGCCCATCTTCCGCCGTCTTCAAGAGGAACGGGCGTCTTCAGAACTTCCAGTTTCACCTCGGCCAGTCCGGCGCGCCACACGTCCAGCTTTTTCGCCGCCGCTAGCGACAAATCAATCAGCCTGCCTTTAACGAAAGGGCCACGGTCGGTGATGCGGACCAGCGCCGTGCTGCCAGTTTTCAGATTGGTAACGCGGACAATCGAACCCAAGGGCAGCGTGAGATGCGCCGCCGTCATGTCGTTCATATTGTAAATTTCGCCATTCGAACCGCGCCGATTGTGATATGGAGGTCCATACCAGCTGGCGATGCCGGTTTGCACTTCCAGCGGGGCGGCATCTTCGGGCACGGCGCGGGCCAGCTTTTGCTCATCTTCATTGGCGCGTTCGTCGTTGGCGCGGCCTTGTGATTCTGATTCCGCGGACGTCCCCTGCGCCGGTTCTTTCACGTTTGGAGACTTTGCCTTCGGCTGCGCGGCGATTTCCGGGGATTTTTCCGGTGGCAATTCCGTTGGAGGAGAAACTGGCGGTGGTGGCGGAACGTTCAGCTTGGCCTGCTTGTGGCCCCCGCACGCGGCAAGAAACAGGACAAGCACTAGCGCGACTAAGGATGCCAACTTCACTTGCCGGGAGTCTGGTTCTTGTCCATGTAGTCGGCCAGGTGGTTCAGCTTTTCGGAGGCAATCCGCAGAGCTTTGGTGGAATGTTGGCGCACTGCGGGTACCACCTCGTCGTTCAGATACTTGATGAAGTCGGTCGCTTCCTGCTCGACGCGCTCCGCAGTCTCTCCGACCTTGCGGTTGAAGTTGGTCTTGTTCATTGCGCTTCCTCGAATGATTTAACGCGAAATCTTTCACGCCAAATTGCGGACACCAGGCCCGATCATTATTCTCCCATTCATGGGTCAGGTCAACGATGGGAGCATCGCTTCGGTCAACGGGGCATTGAGTCCCGCGCCTGATTTTATAAGGTCATCACATTACAAGGTCATCACATGATCTACAAATGAAGCCAAGCTGGCATGGCCTCGAACCAATGGTCCCCGGTTTTTCCTAGAACTGCCAGCAGCCGGTATCCGTCTTCTGTCGAATTATCAAAGAGGATCACGTGGTCTGCGCGCCGTATGGCGGCTGCCAGATTGTTCAGGCTTCTTTTATAACGGCGACGGACATCGGATTCCGGAACGCCGTGCCCGCCGGCAAGGACCCGATTCCGAATCCGCTGTAGGTTGATTTCGACATTTTCGGTGCCGATATAAACCAACACGACTTCAAACCCCCGCGCTTTCGCGTCTAGCATCATTCGCAGATAGATCTTGCCTGACAGGGTCGTTTCCACCGCAAAGCTTTCATCATTGTTCAAATGTTTTGCAGCAGACCGGAGAGCTTGGCGGCCAGCCGCAAGTGGAAGCAGGGACGATGTGTTCGCCGGTTGCATAATTGCAATCGCGTCAGGATCAAGGAGCGGAATTTGGCTGAAGATTTCTGAATTCCAGCGCGTAAGGGTGGTCTTACCGGAACCATTTGCGCCGGCAATAAAGGTTAAAGTGGGTTTCACCTGGAAGTCGGCGGGGTCTTCTTTTGACGTTCAGCAAGAATCTCTTGCAGGCGCTTTCTTTCAATGGCTACGCCTTCGCGGGCAGCCTGCGCCATCTTTTGCGCCATTTTCGTTAACTTCTCACCCATACTGAATTAACCTAAGGATACTCCAACTGGTAGAAATTTTCAGCCATTTTGAGGTTTGCGAATCAACCAGTTGCGGGCGGAAAATGGCCCTGATATTACCTAGGGAGTTGACTCCCCCGCTTCCTGTGATTTCCCGCCCTGATTACCTCGCACATCCACTGCGGAGACCGAATAAAAATATTTCCTACCAGGCTGCACATTGAAGTCGCGATAGGCGGGTGTCCTCACCAGTTGCGAATTGAGCTGTACCGTGTCCGCTCCTTCTTCGTGGCGGAATACGTTGTAACCCGCGAGGTCGGACTCGGCATTGGGCGACCAGACCAGATCAATGAATTTCTGCGGACCATTCTCCGAGAATACAGCCTGAAGCCCCGATGGCGCGACGGGCGGAAATACATCATGCGCAATTATTTCCGTCTCTGGAGTATCGTCGCCTTCGACCGAAGCTGGCTCAGGACATTTTCCACCAGGCGCAACTTCTCCAGCGCAGGGGGCCGTCGTTTGTGAGTTCACTACCGTCACTACATCCATGCGGTACTGATAGGTCTTCTCCCATTCAAAAGTTCGGTCCACGAATTGCGTTGTTTCCGTAGGAAGGTTGGCGATTACCGCGTCCTGTCCTTTAGCCTGGCGGCGATAGATGCGATACAAATGTTGCAAGCCGGGCGTTTCCGCGCTGGTTGGGGTTTTATTCCATGAGAGGACGACGCCATCGGCCGTGAGATGCGCCTGGAATCCGGAAGGCGCAGGCAGCGTGGGCGCGGCGGGCACCGACACTTGATTGGACAGTCCGGCGCTGCGCTGGTTGTCGTTAAGCACCTCGACGGCGTAAGTAAAATTCGCAGTCGGCGAAAGCTGCGCCGCAGTCAGGGAGTCCACATAGTGTGTGGATTGCGCCACTCCCTTCCGACTGGCAGCCAAAAGAATAGATAAGTCAGGAGCCGGTGCTTCCCCCACGGGGATTTCACATGCTTCCATGGCGGCGAGACTACGGCAAATCCGCGTGGGCCCAAGGTAGCGGATGGTTTGCGCCTCCACGGTTTTGGTGGGCATCGTCCACGAGAGAGAAACGTGATCGCCCTTGCGTACCGCGTGCAAGTCCTTAACGGTTTTTGGAAGCTCCAGCGCCGGGGGCTCCGGCGGGCGAGGATTGCCGCAGCCCGCAACGAACAGCAGTACAAAAATAAGCGACGACAATCCCAGCAAATTAGACTTCATGGAAGCAATAGGTTAACAGAGGGGATGACGGGCGTTCTTGCCGTCATGATTGATTCGTCGCGGCTCCCGATTTACAGAATATACCGCGACAAATCCTGGTCTTTCACGATGTCGGTGAGCATCTTGCGAACGTACTCGGCGTCTATCTTGATCTGCTCGCCCTTTTTTCTCCGGCGCATCGAAGCTGATCTCGTCGAGCACTCGTTCCATGATCGTGTGCAGGCGGCGGGCGCCGATGTTTTCCGTGCCTTCATTTACGCGAAAGGCAAAGTGCGCGATCTCGTCCAGCGAGTCCTTGGTGAATTCCAGCTTTACGCCTTCGGTGTCCATCAACGCCGTGTACTGCTTTACCAGCGACGACTTGGGCTCGGTGAGAATGCGGATAAAGTCTTCCATGGTGAGCGATTGCAATTCCACTCGAATTGGAAAACGCCCTTGAAGCTCCGGAATCAGATCGCTCGGCTTGGAAACATGGAAGGCGCCCGCGGCAATGAACAGAATATGGTCGGTGCGAACCATGCCGTAGCGCGTGCTTACCGTGGTGCCTTCGACGATCGGCAGAATGTCCCGCTGAACGCCTTCGCGTGAAACATCCGGGCCGTGGCCGCCTTCGCGCCCCGCGATCTTGTCAATTTCATCAAGGAAAATGATGCCGGAATCTTCCACGCGGTCAATCGCCATGCGCGTGACCTGGTCCATATCAATCAGGCGCTGCTCTTCTTCCTGAATCAGATATTCGAAGGCTTCGTTCACCTTCATCTTGCGCTTCTTGGTGCGCTGGCCGAAGAGGTTGGGCAGCATGTCTTTCATGTTGATGTCCATCTCTTCGACGCCCTGATTGGAAATAATTTCGAAGGATGGAAAGTTACGCTCGCGGACGTCAATTTCCACCGTCCGGTCGTCAAGCTTGCCTTCGCGAAGCTGCTGCCGCAATTTTTCGCGCGTACGTGTGCTGGATTCAGACAACGCCGCATTGTTGCCCTCAATCACCACACCGCCGGTCGTTTGATCGGCGGGTGCGAGGCGGCGTTACCGGAGGAAGCAAAATATCGAGCAGCCGCTCTTCGGCATTCAGCTCCGCTTTGTCAGAAACGTCTTCGAGTTTCTCCTCGCGCACATTTTCGATGGCAATCTCAACCAGGTCGCGAATCATCGACTCTACGTCGCGACCCACGTAGCCGACTTCGGTAAACTTCGATGCCTCCACTTTCAGGAACGGCGAATTCGCGAGCTTGGCCAGCCGCCGCGCGATCTCCGTCTTTCCCACGCCTGGTCGGCCCAATCATGATGATGTTCTTGGGAATGACTTCTTCGGCCATCTCGTCGGGAAGTTTCTGGCGGCGCATGCGGTTGCGCAGGGCGATGGCAACGGCGCGCTTTGCGTCATTCTGTCCGACAACGTATTTGTCGAGCTCGGCAACGATCTCGCGAGGAGTGAGTTCATCGAGCGATGCCGCTTGTTCTTCAGCGCTGCTGGGGAGATAAATAGCCATAAATCCATCTCTTTAGTCGTTGGTCGTAGGTCGTCTTGGTCGGTAGCCTTTCGTCGTTGGCATTCGCCTTTGGTTATTTGCCTTGGGCCAAAGACCAACAGCCAATGACCAACGACCTGATCTCAAAGCTCTTCGATCGTTACCTTCTCATTTGTATAGATGCACATTTTGCCTGCAATCTTCATTGCTTCTTCAGCAATTTGCCGGGACGAAAGCTCGGTATGCTCGGCCAGCGCCTGGGCGGCGGCCTGGGCATAGGGTCCTCCGCTGCCAATGGCCGCAATTCCCGTGTCCGGCTCGATCACATCGCCTTGGCCGCTGAGCAGAAACGTCTGCTCTTTATCGGAAACGAGCAGCAGGGCCTCCAGATGGCGCAGAAATTTGTCGGTACGCCAGTCTTTGGCGAGTTCGACCGCCGCGCGGCCAACATTGCCGTGGTACTGCTCCAGCTTGGCCTCAAAGCGGCTGAAAAGCGAAAAAGCGTCGGCGGTGGAACCCGCGAATCCCGCCAGGATTTTCTCCTGATAAAGCCGCCGGATCTTGCGGGCATTGTGCTTGATCACACTTTCACCAAGCGTGACCTGTCCGTCCCCGGCCATGACAACGCTGCCATTGCGGCGGACGCAAAGAACTGTAGTGGAGCGAATCAGACGTTTTGCCATGAAGATGAAGCCCTATTATACAGCTACATCACCGCGCCCGCCGTTCCGCCCGCCATTTTGAACATGCACTTTTTTATTGCTTCTCCTGTAGAATTCGCTTGTTTTTGCTACCTACACCATTCAATAGGAGGATGGCTATGACTCTGGGAAAACGTTCAGCAGCAGAGTTCATCGGGACTTTCTGGTTGGTGTTTTGCGGATGCGGCAGCGCAGTTTGCGCAGCGGCATTCCCGGGTTTTGGAATCGGTTTTCTTGGCGTCGCTTTTGCCTTTGGACTGAGTGTGCTAACCATGGCTTATGCCATCGGGCATATTTCCGGATGTCACTTAAATCCCGCAGTGACGGCTGGATTGGTGGCTGGCAAGCGATTTCCTGCATCGGAATTTCTCCCTTACGTAGTCGCCCAAGTGCTGGGCGCTGCAGCCGCCTCTAGTGTTTTATATCTCATCGCAACGGGAAAGGGTGGATTCAATCTTTCCGGCGGCTTTGCTTCCAATGGTTATGGCGCACACTCTCCCGGACAATATTCGCTCCTGGCATGTCTGGTCGCAGAAGTTGTCTTGACCGCGTTTTTCCTGCTCATCATCATGGGATCCACCGACACACGCGCGCCTCAAGGGCTGGCTCCGATTGCCATCGGCCTCGGGCTCACGCTGATTCACCTCATCGACATTCCCATTACCAATGCCTCCGTGAATCCCGCGCGCAGCACCTGACCCGCACTCTACGTCGGAGGATGGGCATTGCATCAGCTCTGGCTGTTCTGGCTGGCGCCGATTGTAGGCGGTATCCTCGGCGGCATAATTTACCGCGGATTGTTTAGAGAAACAAAGTAAGCCGGGTGCCCCGTTCAAGCCTTCTTTTTGGCTTGAGCGGGGGATTGTAACCGACTCTCAAAGGAAGTCAGAAGACCTTCTTCTACTTCCCAATACAAAACGTGCTGAAGATCAGGTTCAGGATGTCGTCGGTTGTCGTGGCGCCGGTGATTTCGTCGAGCGGACGGAGCGCGCCGTAGAGGTCAAGAAGCAGCATCTCGTGGGGAATTTGGTTTTGCACTGCGGACTCCGCGGCAGCCAAGCCTTTTAGGGAATTTGAAACTAATGCCTGGTGGCGGGCGCTGGTCAGGAACCCGGCTTCTGATTGTGCCCCAGCGTCCCCGGTGACGTGGAGAAGTATTGCTTCGCGAAGTTGCACGATGCCTTCTCCGGTGAGGGCGGAGGTGGGCACTCGGGAGAGGCACTGGAACGAGCAGATTCCTCGCTGCGCTCTGAATGACAACCTTCTGAATAGTGATTCTGTTTTCAAATCCGATTTGTTTCGCAACGATAATGGCGGACCGTTTTACCGCCTGGGCAATCAACTCCTGGTCTTCGTACGAAATCTGCTGCGATGCGTCGAGCACCACCAGCACCAAATCGGCGTCGGCTAGTGTTTCGAGCGATTTCTTTATACCCATATTCTCGGCTTCGTCGAGAGAGGCGCGAATGCCGGCGGTGTCCACAAGCTTTACGGGAATTCCACCGAGGGAAACCGTCTCCGTCACCAAGTCGCGCGTGGTGCCGGGCGTGGCCGTGACGATGGCGCGTTCCCGCTCCACCAGGCGATTAAACAGGCTCGACTTGCCGACGTTTGGCCGGCCGACGATGGCCAGGGTCAGCCCTTCATGAACGATTTTCCCGTATGCGAATGAGTTGGCGAGAATTTGCAGCGGCTCGCGGACAGCGGCAAGGCGTTGCAGAATTTGCTCCGCGGGCAGGACGGAGATGTCATCTTCGGCGAAATCGATTCCGGCCTCGAGCGTAGCGATCAGCTCGATTAGTTTTTGCTTGATAGGCTGAAGGCGGCGAGAGAGTGACCCCTCCAACTGTTGTGCGGCAACTTTCGCCTGATAGAGGGTTTGCGAATCAATTAGGTCGCGGACGGCTTCGGCCTGCGTGAGATCAATGCGCCCGTTGAGAAATGCGCGCATGGTGAACTCGCCGGGCTCGGCCAGGCGCGCGCCGCTGGCAAGAGCGAGTTCAACGATATACCGCAAAACTACAGGAGAACCGTGCGCGGAGATTTCAATGATGTCGTCAGTGGTATAGGAATGAGGCGCGGCGAAGTAGGTGACAACCACTTCGTCAATGCGGGGCTCAGCCTTGCTGGGCTTATCAGTGCTCGAAGAATCTTCGCGGACAGCAGTCTCCTCGCCACACGGTTCGATCAGTTCTCCGAAGACCGCACGCCCGGGTTCGAGATCGTACTTCAGGCGAAGCATGGGCGCGGCGATTTTGCGAGCCTCAGGGCCGGCGAGACGAACGACGCCAATCCCGCCGCGGCCCGGCGGCGTGGCTACGGCGACGATGGTGTCATCAAGATTCACAATCTAAAGATCCCGCGACTATTCCTGGTTCCAGTGGGCGCAGCTCTCCTGCACGATCTCATAAATCTGATCAACTTTTTTGTGCAGGTGTGCGATCTCAAGTTCAGCCTTGGTATCAATCTGGTAGTCGAGATCACTTTTCAGCCGGTCTTTGGCGGCCTGTCGATTCTGACTCATCATGATGACCGGCGCTTGAATGGCGGCCAGCATGGAGAGAAACAGGTTCAGCAATATAAAAGGATAGGGGTCGAAGGGGTGCTTCGCCAGTATCACGGCATTCGTGAAAACCCATGCCAGCAGCACCACGCCGAAGCTGATAATGAACTTCCAAGAGCCGCCGAAGGAAGCGACTTTGTCAGCCACGCGGTCGCCGAAGGTGAGCCGCTCTTCTTCTTCGATGTTGGCGTTACGGGTGACGCGCGTGCGGAGCAATTCATCAGTTTTGCGCAGGCGGTGGCCCATTACCGTAAGCAAATCAATCGCGGCGTGAGGATGCTGCGTAACAAATTGCAGCAACTCCTTACGGTCGAACTCCAGCAGTTCGGCGTCTTCGGCCACTTCTGCGGTGGCGGTCCGTGGGCCGCCGTCCAGGAACGAAACCTCGCCGACCACATCGCCCGGCTGCAAATCCATCAGGTGGATTTCCTCGCCCTCGTACGTATCAATAATGATGCGCACGATGCCAGAGCGGATCACATAAAGCGCGAGCGCGGGATCGCCGGTACGAAAAATCCGGGTACCCGCTTTGAATTGGCGCGGCTTGAGGAGCTTAACAAGATCGGCGCGCTCCGCATCATCGAGCAGAGAAAAGATGGGAACCTCGGAAAGAATGGCTTCCGTGGACATAAGGCCTCCTGCGGCTGGAAGGATTTTAGCTGAGCTGCGCCAGTCAGGCTGGGCAGTTTTTCCGGAGCGACAAGGGATTCTTGGGTGACTCCCGCTCGCCTAGCGCTTGGTCTCGGAGCCGACGAAATCCCGACGAGGGCTTCTGTATGTGAGTCGGTTAGTTGACCATTCGCGGCCGCGTCTTACCCGCGGCCGGTTTGTAATCCTTGGGATAAACAACCACGTACCGCCGCGGCCCTTCGCCTTCGCTTTCGGTGCGCAGGTCGGCCAAGTCACGCATAGCCAGATGCACGATCCGGCGTTCGCGCGATGACATAGGAGAAAAGCTGTAAGGTGCTGCCCGTGCTGCGGACTTTTTCGGCGGCAACGTCCGCAGCGGAGCGAAGTTCTGCCAACCGCATGGAGCGCTGGTTCATGCAATCGAAGATAATTTTTTCGTGCTCGCCCGATTGCAGCCGCAACATTTCCAGCGCCAGCAACTCCAAGGCACGCAGGAGTTCGCCGCCGCGTTCCAGCAGCAAGGTCGAATCGGGCCCGAGAAATTCCACCAGAATCTCCGGATTCTCCCAGTCGCGATCACCGGCAATGACAGGGTCCACAGTAATGCGGTATTTGAGGCGCAGGCCACCCTTGCTTACGACTGCCTGTAGAAATTCGTTGATTTTATTGGCGGCGGCGACTTTGTCTGCGATGGGCACTGGAGCGCTCCTGCTGAAATCTATTTATTGGCTTTAAGATCTTTTTTCCGGGCCCGCTTCAGCGCGACTTCGCGCATTTCCTGTCCCAACTTGGTGCGGTTCATCACTGCCTGTTGCGCGACCGAAACGAGATTGCTGACCAAGTAATACAAATTCACGCCCGCCGCGAGATTGAAAAAGATGAAGCCCATCATCAGGGGCATCATCCAATTCATCATTTTTTGCTGGGCCGGGTCCATGCCGGTCTGCGGCATGGTGCGCTGCGTAAAGAACATGCTGAGCACCATGACAATCGGGAGGATGAAATAAGGATCGCGGGCGGAGAGATCGTGGATCCAAAGCCAGGGCGCCTGGCGCAGATCGATCACGATTTCAAGCATGCGGTAATACGGCCAGATCAGAATGATCGGCACCAGCATGGGCAGGCAGCCGCCCACGGGATTCACGTTCTCCTTCTTATATAACTCGGCGATTTCCTTATTCATCTCCGCTTTTCGCGGATCGCGCATGCTGTACTTTTTATATCTCTCCTGGATCGCCTTGATCTGCGGCGCAGCCTTCTGCATCTTGAAGGCTGACTTCAACTGCTTCACGCGCAACGGCAGCATGGCGATGGAAATGATGAGCGTTTGAATCACGATCGCCCACCCCCAGTTCGGAATCCAGTGGTTATAAGTCCAACGCAACCAGATGAATAAAGGCTTCGCGATGGAGCCCCAGAAGCCGAAGTTGATGAGCGCGCCGAGGTCTTTGTCGGCGCCGGAAATGGTCGGCACGTGGACAGATTCGACCACCTCGAGTGACTTCGGTCCTACGAATAAACGCTCGCTGGTTGGGCCGCCAACATTACCAACCGCCGCGCCGAGCACGTCCACGGACTGTGTTTCCGTGGGCTTTGCCGGGTCTTTTGCGATATCAATGGGATTGCGCAGCGTGATCAGGCTGACGTTTTGCGGATCGTCTGGAATGAAGGCTGCGCCGAAGTAAGCGTCCCCGACCCCCGCCCAGTTCCAAAGACCATGCAGCGTACCGTTGCCGCTGACTTTTTTCGCCGCCAGATGCTCGGTAGTGCTGTTGGCCTGATACTCCACCTGGCCAGCGTTGAAAAAAGCGATGGTTGTCTGGTCGCCCATTCCCGCAGGCCATGCGGGGAACGCGTCCACATGAGCGCCATTCGAGGTGACATCGCTGTCCACGTGAATCACATAGCCGGAACCAAAAGTAAAGGTCTTCTTGACCGTTAGACCCTGGCCCGCATATTCGAAGGTGAGCTTCCCAGGGGCGGACATCGCTCCGGTCGCGGAAGCAACGTAAAGCTGGGAATTTAGTGTGCGCGAAGGTTGGCGTCGTAGGTCCAAAGCGATAGGCGGATATCCATATTTCGGGGCAGCGGCGGAATTCACCAGATCGAGCGGCCTGCCCTGATCATCTTTGTACTTCTTGAGGATCCACGACTTTACCTGCGCTCCGCGATTGGTAAAGGTGATGCGGTATAAATCGTTCTCGACAACTGTTTCCGATTCCGATGCTGCCTGCTTCTCTTCGGCCGCGGGCGCCGGAGCTTTCTTTGCACCCTTCGGGGGCGCAACAGGGTTCGAGCTTGCGCGCATCGCGTTGCCCGGTGCCGGAGATGCCTGCGGCTGAGTTGCTGTCTTCACCACGGACTCCGTTTTCGCCGGAGGCGGTGCCAACTGCGGAAAGTACTTCTTTAGAAATGGTTCAAATGCGAGGATGACAAGAAAAGTGAGTGCGATGGCGACGAGCAGTCGCCGCTCGGTTCCGGGATCTTGTTGAGGGTTCTGAAAGTCCGCCAAGCTTTACCGTTCCGTTGGCCTAAAGGTTTGTGCCGCAAATTCTGTTTTTGTTCCATTGCGGCAGCTTCGCACCACGGGATCGTATCCGCCCGCCGCGAATGGATGGCACCGCAATAACCGCCAAATTGTTTTCAGACCGCCGCGCACCGCTCCATGCCGCTCCACGGCCTCCATTGCGTATTCAGAGCATGTAGGAATATACCGGCATGCAGGAGGAAACATGGGCGAAATCGCCCACTTGTATCCCCGCGAATAGATATAGCAAAGCGGATTTGACAATCTGTTTCATGAATCCGTTCATAGGTGACGCATCACTCGGAACTTTTATTGTGACCGGACTTCACTGCGGCCCGCAGCATTTCCATACTTGCGTTCGATCAATTCAAAGGCTTTTTTTACTTCCTGCTGTATCTCCGTGAACTCGGCGGTCAACAACGACTTCTTGGGATTGATGACCACGTCAACGGCAATCTCATTGTTTCGTCCTATCAGCCGGACAGCTTCCCGCAAACGGCGGCGCATTCGATTTCGCACCACCGCGCCGCCCAGCGCGCGGCTTACCGTAAACCCCACGCGAAAATTCTGCGGCGCCTCGCGCTCCAGATAAAAAACCGTCATGTGCGCGGCGAAATGGCGCTTGCCCTGCTTGTAAACGCGTTCAAAATCCGCGTGCCGCAAAAGACGGCCGTCGCTTGGAAATCGTTTGCGTACGGTCGGCCCCATAATTCGGCCCCTGGTTCGAAATCATCTTTCAGATCCAATGATTCGGACCGATCATTCGAGGGTTTCACGATCAGAAACTGCTTATCGCAGTTCCACTTCGGCCAATATTGCTCCGAGAAAAAAAGAAGAAGCGTTACTCACGGAAGCCAGGCTTCACCGAGACGCGTTTGCGTCCCTTGGCGCGGCGCCGCGAGATCACGGCGCGCCCATTCTTGGTCTTCATACGAGTGCGGAAGCCGTGCACTTTGGAACGTTTGCGCCGATTCGGCTGGAATGTACGCTTGGGCATGTAAAGTAGCTACTCCTGATTCGCTCAGTGGTCTAGGGTCAAACAAAAAGTATAAATGACCAGGGGCAGGGCGGCAAACGGCGCAAGAAGGGATCGTAAACGAATGGAGTCTACGTACCTAACGATTGAGCAAAACCCTCATGAAATTTTAGTTGCTGACGAAGACAGCGGTGGCACCTTGCCCTGCTTCATTTTGATCGTTACCTGCAGCGCCGACCTGTAAGCACGAGCTACGCTGACAACCATATGAGCGTTCTCGAATACTTGTGGTTCCCGAAACAGGTCTAGTTGGAACGCCTCTGGGATCGCGCGAGTTCGAATGGCCTCAAGGGCTCCAATTTTAAATTCCGTATTACGGTAGCGTACCTTGATGTCCCATTTTGCACATGCCCGCGCGAGGATTTCGCCTTGCGGCGTCGATTTCTCGCGCAAATATTGGCTCAAAGCCTGCTTTGTGATCCCCAATTTTCGAGCGCCCTGGGTCTGATTAAGCCCTCGTTTATTCATTGCCACGCGAAGTTGGTTAGCTATGTCACGGCGAAACAAACGGTCGGCTTCTGAAACACGACGACGCCCCATATTCACCTCAAGTAAGAACAAATAATTATTGACTCGGATAAGTAATGAGACAATAATTATAGTCCGACAATAATTATTGTCTCAACTATGAAGCGCGAGATTATCAAGATCGGTTTGGCCGTAATGGATAGTGATCGCGTGTTACTGGTCAAAAAGAGGGGCTCAGACTTCTTAATCTTGCCGGGCGGTAAACCAGAGAAAAATGAGACGGACGAGCAGACCCTATCCAGGGAACTCGACGAAGAGTTAGGATGCCGTCTTGCCTCTAGTCACCTAACATTTTTAGGTACTTTTTCTGACGAAGCTGCTGGCATGCCTGGTGTCACAGTAACGATCAGACTTTACGTGGGCTCATTAGTCGGTAATCCAATTCCGCATTCGGAGATCGATTCGATCGTGTGGTGGACACCAACAGAACACCATCACTACGCACTGGCGCCTAGTCTGAAAAACTCAATTCTGCCGTTTCTAAACAGAAACTTCTTCGCGTGGGATCAACCGCAAGAACTCACCAACACCGTCAATTTTTGATGGAATTCGTCCAACGTGCCTTCATTGCAAATTGCGTATCTCGCAGCTTCTATAACGGCATCAGTATGCAATCTTTTTAACTCGGTATCATCACGCTTTCGTAGCTCTTCAGCGTTGAACGGCCTCTCTAGCCTGCACGCGAGCCGCTGGCTACGGATACTGAATGAAGCTTCGATTGCCAACAGACGTGCATAACCACTCGGAATGCAAGCTGCTAGAACATCAAACTCCTCTTTAACAAAGATCGCATCAACGAACACTGGGGTTCCTTTTTTGGCCCATTCAGCAACCATGTTGATGAACGGTATCGCTAATGCTGCGGGTCCCCTCTGTCGTAGTTCCATCCTGACCTGCCGTTCATTCTCAGGAGTATCGGGAAGGCCTCTAGCACTAACTTCGTCTAAAACAGTTTTCCCAAGATAAAGATACTGACCATCAGTTAGCGACGAAAGATACCTTGCTGCTGTGGTCTTGCCCGAACCTGAAAATCCACTTACTCCCACTAAGCCAACCGCACTCATCTTCATGCGATTAGCATTTCTGGATACTCAGGATGCAGTAATCGTGATGCAAGCACTCCTCGGAAAGCGCGCAGGGCAACTTTGCAGATGTTATATATGTGATCCGAACACATAATTCCCGCCCAGAATACTGCTGGGTTTCGGGATCAAATTCCATTAGGCGCAGCGTGTCTCCGACTTGGTAATCTCGATCACCCACATGGCGAACATCGTGCGTTTTGATTCCAGCAAGTGTTGCTTCAAAAAAATTTGGCCAGGACTTTACCCGATGTTCCATCCTTGGACGTGCATTGTCAGAGTGCGATGATGAGGGTGCTTTCATTTCACTGAGAGCCTGCATTTTCATCCTCCTTACCCCCGATAGTAACTAACATATGATCTATATCCACCAATCAACGTTAATGTATTCAACAGGCACGCGGGGAGCCTGTAATGCCGATTTTGTTAAAATTGAGAAACCATCGAACAGCGACTTTGCGCTATCCTTGGGCGTATAACACGTCGCCTGTGATTTCACGCTGATAAGTTCGCGTGCTTCGCTGCTGGCAATTCGTTGCAGATAGCGCCCGAACTCCTCACATGCCGCTACGATCTGCGTCACAGTCTCTTCGCCAAATGCAGCTACTTCCGTCGAGTCTGCAAATAATACTGCGACCACCTTGTCAGCCTTAGTGGAATAATCGGCGTTACTACTCACGTAAATCAGTGGACATGCGAATAGAGCTGACACTTCATCTTCCATCCTCTTCGGATCCCACTCATCGCCACCTAGACGCTGCATGTCCCCACGGAGCAGTCGCCCACATTCCTCTTCGGATTGATCCTTTAATGGGCCTGTCCTTAGCACCTGTCCACTCCTAGCAGCGAGCCCTATTACTGCATCATCGATTTTGAAAAGCCGTCCGACAACGCTGTCGGTTGACTTTACCTTTGCGCGCGATCCATGGTAATGTGCGATCTGTTGGAGGTGCATAGTGCCTTCGTGCATCCCGACGACGCGATGCAGTGTTGCACGGTAATCTCCACCTTTTGCGGAAAACACTGGAGCTAACGCGCTTACGAACGCGCTACTTACAGCTACCGTTGCATCGGGAACATAATCGCGCTTTGAGCTTCCAGGGCCCACTCCTGATTTCTTATCTAAAGGCCACCCCGGTTCCCAAAGTCCCTCGCGTTGGGAAGCGTCGATAATCGTCTTCTGACCAAGCCGTTTCGTCTCGAGGTCGGCTAAGAGAGGTGAAATATCCTCTGAGAAGACACTCTTCACGTAAGTATCCACGTCTGGTCCGTGCCTGACGATCACTTCGTCAAAACCGTCATTGCTAACCGACTCCAGATCGCCAAACCGTGGCGAAAAGCCTCCTGCCTCGAACAAAAGTGAGACCAAAAATCGATTGACGAAGGAAGATTTGCCCCGAAACGCGTCGGATACGCGGTGCCCGTCACGAATTTGAAGGCTGGCTACTGTGTCAGCACGAAGCCGCTGATTTATTTTATTGATCAAATCATATTTACTACCTAATGCTCGTACTTGATCGAACAACTCTGCACCCGCGGCGTTGTAATATGTAGTACGCAACTGCTGGATTGCTTTGTAGGCGTCTGTACCTTCTTTTGCAAGCTGATGTCCGGTTCGGTCTTCACGAAAATCCGTAATTCTTAGTCTCAGCAGATCTACTAGACCGCCATCACCCGTGCCAGAAACTAAGTACCTCTGTTGCCGACCGGACAGATCGGGTTGAGCGTATTTCTCATTTCTCCAATAGGAAAAGGCACCATATTTGGGGCTCTTACGTTCGTCTCCGAATCCAATCGCTAAAATGATGATCTCAAACTGTTGTTTTCCACCACGGACTGATGCAGTTGGGCGCCCGCCTTCATATTGTTCTCCCACCCATTCAACTTCGCCGCTATTGTGATGAATCCTCAGATATTGAAGATTTCTCCACTCATTAACCTTTACAGCATCATGAGCCGGCTCGTCTTCCCAGTGAGTTACGATACTCGCCGCCACATCCGAGGCACGGCCTGCACGCCAGTTCATAATCGGAAGACCCGCACTTGGATTCGTCGAACCCTCTTCTGGCCAGTTGTATATATGTGGATGAATCCAGCGCGTAGCGCATCCCCGCTGCAAAGGACATAAAACCGATCGTTGCTCGAAGATCGTGACCGTCCGAGGGGAGGAGTCAGCGGTCAATGAGAATATTTTTCGGAGCGCCATCGCTGCGGTAAGACCGGCTATACCGCCGCCAACGACTGCGATCGTTGATGCTTGACGTAGCCGACCACTATTATCCAGCGCCCAGATTAAATTCAGAGCTCGAACCTGCTGATTGAAAATTGTAACGCCGCTATCTAGCAGTCCAATTAGAAAAATGTCGGGTGTCAGGGAGGTGACAGCAAGATAGTCGGTTGCTGTTAGCGTACCCGCCATGCCCGAAACACTCGTATTCATTATCCCCTTCAGCCGGATCGTTCTTTCTTATCCGCTATTTTCTCGGAGTGTACACCTAGGCAAATGCTGGAGCGCAATCAATTGATTATCTTTCGCGATCCGAAAACGCTGCAATATTTTGCACCATCTCCGCGACAGTTATAACTTCGCTACTTGACAGGAAATCTTTTCGCGTTCTGAATCATAGATGCGGGCCGAAAAAATCTTTTGAGTTTTCCACAAAGCGATTTTTTTTGTGCTAGTATGCCGCTCTGTTCCTACTTTTTATTTTTTCTCGCGGCGCGCTCTTTTACTTACAGTTTTTTACGTTAACCAAACGCAATCATAATCTGCAACGTTGTAATTCAGGGCAATCACGAACGGCGGCGGCCCACCCAGAAAATCAAATATGTCAGTCTCTAGTTCAACTATCGCTCCAAATCCATGGTCACGCATCCTGGACGCGCTGGAAAAAAAGATCAATCGGCACTCTTACGATACCTGGCTCAAACCTACGCGCTATAGCCACTCCAGCGGCGGAATTTTGTTCATCCGCGTGCCCACCGTGGAGTTTCGCCAGGTAGGCGACAAATACGCGGACCTGATCCAGGAAGCCATCGATAATCTCGGCCTCGAGTATCAGGATGTCCAGTTCGTCACCCCGGAAGATGATCCCGCGGCCACACCGGTGCGCCATGACGGCGGACTCTCCATGCAAGCAATGGCAGCTCAACCACCTTCGAACGACCCGGGCATGGTGAACTCCAACTCCAACCAGTCGCGCTTTGATTGGGACGGAGCCGCGCAACTGAATCCCCGCTACACCTTCGACGCTTTTGTCATCGGCAGCGGCAACCAGTTTGCCCACGCCGCCTGCCAGGCGGTCGCCGAACGTCCTTCGAAGGCCTACAACCCGCTTTTCCTGTATGGCGGCGTTGGAATGGGCAAGACCCACCTGATGCAAGCCATTGGTCATGAGATCAAGCGGCGCATGCCGCAAGCGGCCATCTGCTACGTTTCCACGGAAAAGTTCACCAACGACATGATCAACTCGCTGCGCTACGAAAAAATGTCGAGCTTCCGCGACCGTTTTCGGGGCGTAGACGTACTGTTGATTGACGACATTCAGTTTCTGGCGCAAAAAGAACGCACCCAGGAAGAGTTCTTCCATACTTTCAACGCCCTGCATGACTCCATGAAGCAGATCGTCATCGCCAGCGACCGCTCTCCCAAGGAACTGGCGGAAATTGAAGACCGGCTGCGCAGCCGCTTTGAATGGGGATTGATCGCCGACATTCAGCCGCCCGACCTGGAAACCAAAGTCGCCATCCTGCAAAAGAAGGCCGACCAGGAAAAAGTTACCCTGCCCACCGACGTGGCTCTTTATATAGCCTCCAACATCCGCTCCAACGTTCGCGAGCTGGAAGGCGCGCTTATCCGGCTGGTAGCCCATTCTTCATTGATCGGGGCCGACATCACCCTGCCTTACACGCAGCAGGTCCTGAAGAACTTTATTGACTCCCAGGCCCGCAAGGTCACCATCGAATCCATCCAAAAAGCGTCGGCCGAGCAGTTTGGGCTGCGGCTGGTGGAGATCAAAGCGAAAAATAATTCGCGGGCGATTGTCTATCCGCGGCAGATTGCCATGTACCTGGCCAAGCATTTGACCGAAGCTTCCCTGCCCGAGATTGGCCGGCAGTTCGGCGGCAAGCACCATACCACCGTGCTGCACTCAGTGGAGAAAATTGGCGAGCTGCGCAAGACGGACAAGGATCTGAACCGGCTCCTCAATAAATTGACCGAGCAACTCAGCGGATAATTTCCCGTCCGCTCTGCCGTTACCGCTGGTCTATTGGGTTTTCATTTTGATATAAGGGAAGTAATCAAAGTCGCAGGCGAAATCCGGGAGAATAAGTATTATGCCGGTAGAAGCTTTGGCATCCGCGGCAGCAGGAACCACGACCATGGAAATCACCGTCAGCAAATTTGAGCTACTGCGTGAACTCACCGCCACTCAGGGCGTAGTGGAACGCAAGACAACGATTCCCATCCTGTCCAATTATCTGTTCGAAGCCGCCGGCGACAAGCTTTCGCTTACGGCCACGGACCTGGACTTGAGCCTTCGCACCTCCTGCAGCGCCAAAGTAAAAAAGGAAGGTTCCTGTACCATCCCGGCGCGCAAGCTCTATGACTACGTAAGGCTGCTGCCTGACGCCGATATCACCATCAAATTGCTTGAGAACCATTGGGTCAGCATTCGCTGTGGCCGGTCCAACACAAAGATGGTCGGCATGGCGCAAGGCCAACTTCCCCAGCCTTCCAGCTTTCCCGACCGCTAGCGTAATGAACATTCCCGCCCAGGTACTGCGCGGACTCATTGCCAAAACTGGCTTCGCTATCGCCAATGAAGAATCGCGTTACACGCTGAATGGCGCATCTGATGGTGCTCAAGCCGGAATCCATTACCATGGTCGCCACCGATGGCCATCGCCTGGCGCACATTGAACGCCATGGAGAAAAATTTGACGGCATCTCCGGCGAGTTGAAGACGCTGGTGCCGAAGAAAGCCATGGACGAGTTGAAAACTCTGCTCGATTCCACCGACGCCGAATCCATTGAGTTCGCTAAGGACGAGTCCACTCTATTCTTCCGCATCGGTCCCCGTCTGCTGACCTCGCGCCAGCTTACCGGACAATTTCCCAACTTCGAAGCCGTGCTGCCGAAAGACAACAACAAGAGCATCACCTTACACGGAGAAGACTTAGGCTCCGCGATTGCCCGCGTGGCGCAGTTCGCCGATGAGCGCTCCCGCGCCGTGCGCCTGAAGCTGGAAAATGGCGAACTGAAACTTTCCGCTTCCTCCGCGGAGATGGGCGAATCAGAAGATTCCATCGAAACCGACTACAAGGGCGAGACCCTCACCATCGGCTTCAATGCGCAATACATCATTGATTTCCTGAAGGCCGTCGGCAACGGCGACGTAAAGCTGGAACTAAAAGATTCCCAATCCGCCGGACAGCTTCGCCCCGCCGAGAGCGAGGACTACAAGTATCGCTACATCGTAATGCCGATGCGCATCTGAGGACGACGCGTTTCCGCTGGTCGGGTTCTCTTTATCCTCTCCATCCACAAGCGGGCCTATATCTCCACAGCATCTACACAGTCTTAACCAACTTTCCTGTTGCGCGTTTTTTCTCCCTCCGGCAATCTTTCACTCACAGTAGTCACGAACGGCGGGGTGCCTTTCTGTACGTCTCCAATAAAAAATTCGGTTGGCGAGCGGCGCGATTTTTCCCTCGTTTTCCAAAACGATTCTCACGCTGCACACCCCGCGTCAGGATTACTCTACAAACTGGTGGGAGGCTGTCGTAATGAGGGAAGCAGTTCGCAGCGGACGTAGAACAAATTTTTTTATCACCGAGAACCGGTTCATTGACTGCTATGCGCGGAAGGTTGGCGGCAGCGGAGTCGCCGTGTACAGCATCCTGCAACGTTGCGCCAACTCTGAAACTCGTGAAACCTGGATCAGCGTTCCGAAAATGGCGGAAGTTTTGGACATGGACAAGAGCACCGTTTATCGCTATTTGGAACAGCTTGAAAATTTGCGTCTCATCCGGCGTTTGAAAACGCGCGAGAAAACAATTTACGTTGTCCTTCCCGTTCCGCCTCCTGCTGCTGAGGGATCTACTCCGCTTTTCGATGCGATCGAATCCAAGCCAGCCGATCGGGAATCTGCATGGCCGCCCGTGGCTGCAATGCAAATGGATTTCGAGAGTGAGACCGATTCTCACGAGCGCAACTCCGCTGTCGCATCAGCGCAACATTCCGTCTCACCAGCGCAACCCGGCAGTCGCGCCAAAAAGAATCGCAATAAGGAAGAACAAGACTTTTTGAACAAAACTCAAGAACAAGACTTTTGGGGGAACAAGACTTTAAAAACAACCGCCCCTGAAATTCATGAAGCTGCGGATCGCATCGTCAGAATCCTTGGACTCTCTACTTCGCTTATCCCTACCGCCA
>CAWHQK010000042.1:0-21667 GCA_963831435.1 uncultured Acidobacteriota bacterium | reverse complement strand
AGCACCGCATGGCCCAGGCCCAAAGCTTCCTTCTGGCGCACGTACGCAACGTGAATCATGTCAGAGATGTGCCGGACGATTTCCAGGAGATCGGTCTTTTTGCGCTCCGCCAGCATGCTTTCCAGTTCGTAGCTGACGTCGAAGTGGTCTTCAATCGCCTGCTTACCCCGACCCGTGATCATCACGATCTGGTCGCAGCCGGCGGCCATGGCTTCTTCCACTCCATACTGAATGATTGGTTTGTCCACGATGGGCAGCATCTCTTTGGGCTGCGCCTTGGTGGCGGGTAGGAAACGGGTGCCTAATCCGGCTGCGGGAAATACTGCTTTGCGAACTTTCTTGATCATGTTTGATTGCCTTTTCAGTATTCAACCGTCGGATTCACGGGACCTGGTGCAGTTGCCAGGATGATCGTATCAGGGCAGCGCCTTCAGGCCTGCCGCATCAGCATCCCCAACGACCGCCTTCGGGCGTTGAGCGGCTGAAGCCCTTCCAATTTTTGTGCTGCGACGATATGGCTAAAGCCATATCCTGATACGAACTGCTTCCTTTGCGAACTGCACTGACCAACGATTCGCGAGAACTATAACGTTGGACTATCGTTTCCCAGCATCTTCTCACGAATGATTTTAAGAGGTATGGCGCCCTGCTTCATAAACGTGTCGTGAAATTCGCGCAGGCTGAATTGATCTCCGCGCATGGCATGGTAGTCCTGGCGCAGCTTCAAAATCTCAAGCTTCCCAAGCGTATATACGAGATACGTTGCGGTCAGAGGTCCGCGCTTGGCTTCCTCTTCCGCAACCGGCGGGACTTGATATCCCTGTTTCACAAAAAATTCGTGAGCTTGCTCGATGGTCATTTTTCCCGTGTGCATTTTGATGCCAACTATAAACCTTGCGTCATGCAGCAGCGCATCGTCGAGTTGCCCCAGGCCAAGTTTAGGTCGCCGTTGCCGTAGCCTTCATCCAGCATCATCTGTTCGCTGTAATGGGCCCAGCCCTCGGCGTTACTCCCACAGGAAATCAATTTGCGAACTTTTGAAGGCGCCTGCTTCACCCACAAAAAGCTGTGTGTAATGTACCCGGATACACCTCATGCACGGCGGTGCTGATGATCGTGCCCCGGTTGAAGCCTCCATCCACTCTTCCGTCTTCGCCGCGCTCCATGACGGATCAGGCAGAGTGACGTTGAACATGGCTTCGGTGGCTTTGTTTTCGTAAGGGGCCAGGAGTATCCATGGAAGCTGTGGTCAATGCCCGTTCAAACGGAGGCGTTTCCTCAACTATAGGGAGAACGGTGGAGGGGATGGTAATAATCTGTTTTTGATTGATGTAGTCGCGCAGGCCGCCGAGCACATTGCGGAAGGCTTGCAGCAATTGGCCGTTGGGAGGGTGGTCCTTTTGCAGATCAGCCAACACTTCCCGCGCATCGCGCTTGGGGTCAATTTTGGCGGCGACCTCGTTCAGCCGCTGCTGGTTTTGGCGTAAGTCCGCGTAGCCGATCTCCAGCAGTTTGTCCAACGGGATATCGACCATTTCGTCATAGAGCAGTTTCTTGCGGTAGTTCTCCGCGCCAATGCGAAAATCCCCTTGGAAATGGGCAGCAAGTCCTTCTGCAAAAAGTTCTCGTAATCAGTCAATCCCTGGACGACAGCATCATTGCTTGCCTTGAATTCCGCCAGCAGCTTGGGATCCTTCACTGCGGCAAATGCATCAGGCACATCTTTTTTAAAAAAACCAATAATCCCCGGTAGTTGCTGTATTGCAACCTGGGTATAAACAAGCGGAGGATTCTTCAGGTTCTCCCGCGCAGCCTCGAATACCTTGGGGACCTGCTGCTCCCGCGCGATCACCGACCGCAACCGCTCCTCAGGAGGCGCGAAATTGCGCGCCATCAGCACGAAAATGCTGTAGGACAAATTCGAGCTGTACTCGTCCGGGTTCTTCTTCCACATCTGAATATCGTTTAACTCCAAAAGGCGGCCGTTGATGGAGCTGACCACGAGATCGCGGTCGGCGATAGCATCCTGCGTCATTGGCAGTGTGGATATGTGCTCGAAGCGTGCCTTGAATTGATTCAGCCCTGCGATTTCTGCCTCCGCCGCTTTTGCGGAGTAATCTTCGAGCTTGGCATCGTATTGATGAAACCCGTCGGACGTCGCTTCCGTGGGATGGTACTGAAAATGAAAATCGAAGTATTCATCTACCAATTGGTCGAAATTGACTGTCTTCTGGTGGGAGCGCGCCATAACGCGCGAAGGAAGAAAAGTGAACATAAGAATCAATGCGGCGGAGAGTACAGTTGCGGCTCGAGTCATGGACGCTCCCGATGGGGAATCTCTCAACGACATCTAAATTATCATGGGCCAAAATAAAATTCAGGAACGCCTTTTCAAACCGCAACGGTGGGCACTTCTTCCCGGCCTAATTCCTGCAGAAGATTCCGCAACTGCGCCAGCACTTCTCCGGGCGAAGTGGGTTTGCATACGAATTTCAGAGTCCCGTCGGGGGTGAATTGAGATCCGCGCTGCGATGAGACGAATTGCGCCAGCTTCCCCGGATCAATGGCGGCGTCGGCTTTGAACTTTATGCTTAACATGTCCCGCTTGCGGTCAATCGCGCCAACTCCTACTCGCGCACAGAGCAGCTTTAACGAAGCATAGTCCAACAAATTGTTAACCGCCGGCGGCAACTCGCCGTAACGGTCCTGAAGTTCCGCGCGAACGTCATTCCACTGGGCTTCGGTTTCCACGCCGGCCACGCGCTTATACATTCGCAGGCGCTGGTTCTCTTCGGCGATGTAATCTCCGGGAATGCGAATGTTCAGCCCGAGGTTCATCTGCAGGCCGGTTTCTTCCTGCGGTACTTCGCCCTTCATCTCGCGGACGGCCCGGTCCAGCATCTGGGTGTAGAGTTCGAACCCTACGGCCTCAATGTGGCCGCTCTGTTCGCCGCCCAGCAAATTGCCCGCGCCCCGCAGTTCCAGATCGAGCGCGGCGATTTTGAAGCCTGCGCCCAAATCAGAAAATTCCTTCAGCGCTGCCAGCCGCCGCCGCGCGATCGGAGTCAATTCGATTTCCGCGGGCAGCAGAAGATATGCATACGCCCGTCGGTTAGAGCGGCCCACGCGCCCGCGCAACTGATAAAGTTCGGAAAGCCCCATGCGTTCGGCGCGGTTAATAAAGATCGTGTTGCAGAGCGGAATGTCCAGCCCATTTTCAATAATGGTGGTCGCCACCAGAATGTCGGCTTCATGATGCATGAACTTCAGCATCACTTTCTCCAGCTCTCCTTCGCCCATCTGCCCGTGGCCAACAATGATCCGCGCTTTGGGAGCGAGTTCCTGCAGCTTGGCGGCTATCTCCCAAATGGTATCAACGCGGTTGTGTACAAAATAGACCTGCCCGCCGCGGTCCAACTCCTGTTCAATCGCGGATCGAATCAGCTTTTCATCCCAACTGGCCACCACGGTCTGAATGGCGATGCGGTCCTTCGGCGGCGTCTCGATCACGCTCATGTCCCGCAGTCCCACCAGTGACATGTGCAGCGTGCGAGGAATTGGAGTGGCCGACATGGTAAGCACGTCTACCTGTTTGCGCATCTGCTTGATGCGCTCTTTGTGGCGCACTCCGAAACGCTGCTCCTCATCCACGATCAGCAGGCCAAGCTCCACGAACTTAATATCTTTCGAAAGCAGCCGGTGGGTGCCGATCAGGATGTCAATTTTGCCCGTTTCCGCTTTCTGTAGAATCTCTTTTTGCTGCTTCGCATTCCGGAAGCGATGATCATTTCAATGGTGATGGGAAAAGCCGCGAAGCGCTGCTTAAAGGTTTCGTAATGCTGAAAGGCCAGCACTGTGGTGGGAGCCAGCACGGCAACCTGGCGGTTATCGCCAACAGCCTTGAATGCGGCGCGCATGGCGACTTCGGTTTTGCCATACCCGGCATCTCCGCAGAGCAGCCGGTCCATCGGCAGTAATGATTCCATATCCCGCTTCACGTCCGCGATCGCATAAGCCTGGTCGTCGGTTTCATTGTATTCAAAGGCGTCCTCAAACTCGCGCATCCAGTCATTGTCCGCAGGGTACGGATGACCCTGCGCCGCTTTGCGCTCCGCGTACAGCTTGAGCAGTTCGTCGGTCATGTCCGCCATGGCCTTGCGGACGCGCGCCTTGGTTTTGGCCCAGGCAGCCGTTCCCAAGTGATTGAGCGCGGGCTTTACGCCTTCTGACGAACGGTACTTCTGCACCAGATCAAGGCGCGTAAGCGGCACATAAAGACGCGCACCTTCCGCGTATTCCAGCAGCATCAGTTCAATACTGCTGTCGTCCTGCTGAATTTCCTTGAGCCCCTGATATTGTCCAATCCCATGTTCCACGTGCACAACGTAATCGCCCACCTGCAGGTCGCGGAAGTCGGAAAGAAATGCCGAGGTTTTTGATCTGGATCGCTGCGGCCGGGCGACCACGGCCTCCGACTCGTCGAACAGATCGCGCGAGCCGAAAATCGAAAGCCCGGCTTCGGGCAGTAGCACGCCGTCAGGGATATAGGTTTTTACCAGCGTGGCCGTAAGCACTTCGCCCGCGAAATGCGAGGTTTCATCGGCGTAGCTTTCCCCGCTGCGAGTGCGGGTGCCCAGCCTGTAGCTGACCCCGTATTCACTGAAAACGTCCGCCATGCGCTCCAGTTCCCCAAGATTGGGTGCGGCAATCAGCACCCGCTTACCTTCGGCAATCTGCACTTTGGTCTCTTCTAGCAGTGAAGGGATGGACCCGTGAAAGCGCGGCGCCCGCTGGGAAAGAACAGCAACCGCACCTTCCGAACCTTCTCGCGTGATCTCCAAATGTTCCAGGTCTGCGCCGCCAAGCGATTGAATCTTGTTCCACAGTTCATCGGGAGAAAAATACAGATCCGCTGGTCTTACCAAATTTCCGATTTCACTGCGCTCATGCGCCTCTTCAATCCTGCCCCACACGCGGTCCAATTCATCCTTCAACTGCTCAGGCTCATCCGCAAGCACAACCGCGTGGGGCATCAAATCAAAAATGCTGAGTTGCGCGCCCGCCACAGGCGCATAAAATTCCCAGCCCGGAAACACAGTCGCGCCCCCGGAACGAATTGCCTGCTCAATCACTTCTTCGCTTCCCGTGATGCGCTTTCCCGACAGCCGCGCATGAATCGCGCCCAGCAAATGCTCATTCACCGGCGTTTCCGTGAGCGGCAAAAGCAGCGCTTCGTCCACCGGATCGGAAGATCGCTGCGTTCCCGGATCAAACTCGCCGAAGTGACTCTACTTCATCGCCAAATAACTCGATTCGTACCGGACGCTCCGCCTCAGGCGAATAAACATCGAGAATTCCACCGCGCAGCGCGTATTCGCCGGGCATTTCCACCACGTCCACGGCGGTGTAGCCAACTGCATTCAGGTGAAGCAGCAAAGTTTCATTGTCAACGGTATCGCCCCTCCGGATGCTTCGCGCCAAACCAGCATAATATTCCGCGCTGTGCAGGCGGAGCGCCGCAGCGGCAACCGGCGCGATCACAATGCTCGCGGTTCCCATGGCGATTTTCCAAAGCGCGGCCGCGCGCAGCTCTTGAATTTCTGGATGCGGAGAAAGATTCTGAAATGGCAGAACATCCCGTGTAGGCAAAAACACGACTGACTCAGGATCAACTGCCCCGCGCAATTCGCAAAACGCCCGCACCACAGGCAGGAGGTCTTCGCCCACGCGATTGGCCTGCACCAGTAGAAGAAATGGCCTGTCCACCGCATTCCGAAGAAGCGATGAAACTAACGCTTTTGCTGTGGGATTTAATCCAGAGACACGTATCCGCCCCGTGCCCTCTTTCAGATGGGAGGCAACACGCACCAGAGCGGGTAAAGTTTCAGCGTCCGCAAAAATTTCGCGGACGAAGGGAAGAACCATCGCACTACCAGTTTAACAGCGAATCCGGCACGTATCACGTGTGCCGCGGCAGAACCGGCTCCGGTCAAAAATGAAACACGATTCCCGTAGATATCCGCAAATTGTTCTGGGTGGCGCTAAAAAAGCGCGTCTGTACTTCATCGGCCTCCAGCCGCCAGGCAATCAGCGGGATCAGATGGTAGTCAATACCTCCGCCAAAAGCATCCGCAAGCGATGTATCGGAACTGGAACCGCTAAAGCCGGTAAGCGTTCCGCTCGTATGCCCCACTCCCACCAGAACATTGGCGAAAGGGCGCAACTTCCCTACTGAAAAAGATACCCGCGGTCCAAACATCGCGGTATACGTTTTTGTATCGAAGCCATTCGCCGTGCACGTTGACCCGATTACGCCCGTACATACGGCAGCGGGGAGTTGCTGCCTTCCGTAATATCCTCCAACATCGGCCACAATTCCAACGAATGGAAAAACCTTGCCCTCCAATGAGCCATTCCAGCCGTTCAAGGTTGCGCGGTTGGAGACATTGGTATCCGCATTAAAATAAGAATACCCAAGAAAGATGTTTCCCCCCGTGGGTACTTGAGCGGTGGCGATAATCCCCAGACCAAGAATGGCAACCATGACTGCAAAAACATGTCGCATGATCGTTCTCCTGAAAGCAGTCTATTGAACCTTGTTGGATGCTGCACGCACCGGAAGTGCAATAGGGGAAAATCCCAACGGAGTTCCCTATTCAAATTTTTTATCAGATTTTTATGCTCCATTGTTTCGATTCACAGCGTCCAATTCGTAAGGTAAGATTCCGGGCCTGGCCGGGTAAGTGAGAATTGTTCACAGGATCCGCGATAAATTTGGAACAAAGATTGCAAGGCAGATCGTATAGCAGGATTGCAGGAGAAACGCAGTTGAATCTCAGTTTTGAAGTCCGCAGCTACGAAGGCGCCACCATTCTCCATTGCCGGGGACGTATTGTCTTCCGCGATGAGGCTTTAGCGCTCTCCGCGAAGGTCGCCGACCTCCTTCCCGAGAGCCGCCAGGTGGTCATTGATCTCAGCGGAGTGGATATGATTGACAGCGCCGGCCTCGGCGAACTGATCGTTGCGTTCATTTCCGGACAGATCTCTGGGCGTCCCGTAAAGCTTGCTTCTCCGTCCCGACTGGTGCGCAAGATTCTGGAAATTACCACCCTGAATTCCGTGTTCGATGTGTACGAGCGCGTCGAAGACGCCGCCGTGAGCCAAACCATCGCTTCTCCGCAAAACGCCCAGCGCCTCGGCGCGGCGATTTAAGCCGCTACGCTAACGAACGCCCCCGCTCAAAACGATAATTCCCCTTCCTCTGGTGCGCGATTTCTTCCGCCACCTTCAGGCACGCCTTGGCCGCGTGCGAAGTGCTGCCCGACTTCCGGTAAATCAGCCGCAGCTTTCGGTGCAGACTCAACTCCCGCACGCGGATCCTGACCAACTCGCCCCGTTCCAACTCGCTCTCCACGCTGATCTGCGGCAAAAATGCCACGCCGCTTCCCGCCGCCACAAACCGCTTGATTGCCTGCAAAGTTGGAAGCTCAACATCCATGTGCAGCGGAGTCTTGTAGTGTCTGAAGGCCTCAATTACCTTCTCGCGGTAGGGTGAAGAGACGATATGTGCCACGAATGATTCTTCTCCAAGTTGCTTAAGACTTATTTCCGGCTCTCCAGCCAGTGGATGCTTCGGAGGCACCACCAGCGTCAATTCATCCTGGTAAACCACAACCGAATGCAATCGGGAATCCTGAGGGTCATACGTAACCACACCCAGCTCAACTCCATGCCGCAAAACATCATCCGGAATATGGCTTCCCAGCGAACGATGCACCGTGATCTTGATCATCGGATGCAAACGGCGGAAGTCGCCAAGCACAGGCAGCAAATAGAGAGAGGTAAGCTCATTCGCCGCGATGCTCAGATTTCCCCGCTGCAGTTCCCGCAACTCAACCAACGCGCCCTGCGCGTTGGTACGCAAATTCAAAAGCCGTTCTGCGTACTCCTGCAGAATTCGCCCAGCATCGGTCAGCAGCCCCTCACGGCTCGACCGGTCAAATAACGGCTCATTGATCTCTTCTTCAAGTTTGTGGATGCTCTGGCTGACCGCCGACTGGGTTCGGTGAAGCTTTTCCGCCGCCCGGGAAAATCGGCCCTCTTTCGCCACCGCGAGAAAAACTTCCAGTTGGGATAGGTCCATTGGAATATGAGGGATACAGTCGCATTATATTAGATATACTAATGAACATAGAAGTTAATATTAGTTGTGCTTACCAGACGCTTCCCGTTATCATATGTTTACTGAGATAGGAGGAGCCATGGAACGCCCGCGCATTACTGTTTTCGACACCACCCTGCGCGACGGAGAGCAGTCGCCCGGTTGCAGCATGACAGTACAGGAAAAACTGCGCCTCGCGCCGCAACTCGAAAAGCTTGGTGTGGATGTAATCGAAGCCGGCTTCCCCATTGCCTCCGACGGCGATTTTGAATCGGTACAGTCCATCGCAGCCTTGCTCCGCCGCCCCATCATCGCGGGCCTTGCCCGTGCCTGCAAGCAGGACATCGAACGCGCCGCCCAGGCCCTGAAAGGCGCGGCCAAAGGGCGCATTCACGTCTTCCTCGCTACTTCTGACATTCATCTGGAATACAAGCTCCGCATCTCGCGCCAGCAGTGTTTGGAGCAGGCGCGCGATGCCGTCAAGCTGGCCAAATCTCTCTGCAATGACGTCGAATTTTCCCCTGAAGACGCTACCCGCACCGACCCTAAATTTCTTTTTCAGGTCCTGGAAGCGGTCATTGAAGCGGGCGCGACAACGGTCAACATTCCCGACACCGTCGGTTACACCGTCCCCGCGGACTACGGAATGCTGATCCAGAACATCAGCAAAAATGTCCGCGGAATCGGGAAGGCTGTGATCTCCACTCACTGTCACAACGATCTTGGTATGGCCGTGGCCAATACTCTTGCGGGAATCGTGGGCGGAGCGCGGCAAGTGGAATGCGCCGTCAACGGAATTGGAGAGCGCGCCGGCAATGCGGCCCTGGAAGAAATTGCCATGGTGTTGCGCGTTCGCCCCGACCAGTATCCTTACGAAACGGGAATCGTCACCGAACACCTTTTCCCAACCAGCCAGATGTTGAGCGAAGTGACCGGCGTCGCAGTGCAGCCTAACAAAGCCATCATTGGACGCAACGCTTTTGCCCACGCTGCGGGAATCCACCAGGACGGCATGCTCAAGAACCCGCTCACCTACGAAATCATTACTCCGCAAAGCGTTGGCGTTCCCGACTCAACTTTGGTTTTAGGCAAGCACTCCGGCCGCCATGCTCTGGGACGGCGTTATGAAAAGCTCGGATACCAATTCGACCGCCGCGAACTCGATGACGTCTACCGCCGCTTTGTCCTGCTTGCGGATGAAATCAAAACCGTGCACGACCATCACCTCCTCGAGCTTGTCCGCGAAAAAAGCAAGCAAGCCGCCGCTGCCGGCTCCGGACAAAAAGATGCAGGACAAAAAGATGCCGCGCCGCAAAAACCATTTCCCGCGAACGCCCCTGGGAGCAAAAACAACCTTCCCGCAGGCACTATGTCAGAACACCATGGCGACCAGGAAGATTACCTGTGGGGCGTATAAGAATCGTCGTAGCCAGGACGCACAAAAATTTGTTGTGATAGGGCGCATAAACTTTGTCGTATCAGGTATGGGCTTTAGCCCATACGCAACAGGCACAAAAACCATAGGGCTTTAGCCCCTGAGGTTGGGCGGGGTTATCTTGCGTCGTTAAATCCCGGGCTTCCCGGCGTATTCCAGAACAAAAACATGATCCTGAATATTACTGCCCTTCCCGGCGATGGCGTTGGTCCTGAAGTAACCGAAGAAGCCATTCGCGTTTTAGACGCCGTCGCGCAATCCTTCGGTCACGAACTGCGCGTCACCCGAAAAAACGTAGGCGGCGCGGCCTTACTGGCCAGCAAAGATCCGCTTCCCAGTGACACGCTTCAAGCGTGCTTCTCCTCAAATGCTGTGCTTCTGGGCGCTGTCGGCGGGCCGTCCTTCGACCAATTTCCACGCCACCTTCGCCCTGAGAGCGGGCTTTTGCGTCTGCGCCGCGAACTGGGCGTCTTTGCCAATCTGCGCCCCGCCGTGCTTTTCCCGGCGATCGAAGACTGCTCTCCGTTACGCCCGGAAGTCGTTCGCGGCACTGACATGCTGATCGTCCGCGAACTGCTCGGCGGACTCTATTTCGGCGAGCCGCGCAACACCCAGGGCGAACCCGGCGGACGCATTGCCGTGGACACCATGAAATACAGCGAGCCTGAAATTGAGCGCATCGCCCGCGTGGCTTTTGACCTGGCCCGCGCCCGCCGCCGCAAGCTCACCTCCATTGACAAAGCCAACGTTCTCGATTGCTCCCGTCTGTGGCGCGATGTGGTCACCCGCATCGGCGCGGAGTACTCCGATGTCAAACTCTCTCACGCATACGTGGACTCCGCCGCCATGGTCCTCGCCGCCCGTCCCGCCGACTTCGACGTAATCCTGACGGAAAACATGTTCGGCGACATCCTCTCCGACCAGGCCGGCGGAATCGTCGGTTCACTCGGCATGTTGGCCTCGGCCAGCACCGGAGGCCCGGTCTCCCTTTATGAACCCATCCACGGCTCCGCCCCTGACATTGCAGGGCAAGGGATCGCCAATCCCCTGGCCGCGATCCTGTCCATCGCTATGATGCTCCGCTATTCCTTCAAGCTCCAATCCGAAGCCGACTGCGTGGAACGCGCCGTCTCCCAGGTCCTGGACAACGGACACCGCACCCGCGATCTCGTCCGTTCGGGCCAGAAGTCTGTTAGCACCTCAGAGATGGGCAGCTTTGTGGTGCAAGCCGCAAAAGAGAGCGCCTCTCGGGGCGTCGCGTCTTGATTTGAGATCAGTTCTTTTGTGGAACTCCCCGCGCGCAGAAGTATTTTTCCACAGCCGTATTTCACGCTGCTCGTCGCGCATCGTACTAGAATAAATAACAAGCAAGTTCTCCGGGCGATGTTGTGGCTTTATGCTTTCCAAATGCGCCAACCCGGGCTGCTCGGCGGAATTCCACTACTTTCATGTGGGCAAACTCTTTCGCTGCGAAACTCAAAGCAGAGAACCTCACGCCCCGGAATTTGGCACTGATCCAACCGTAAAAAAGTCCGTTCGCCGCGTGGAGTTTTTCTGGCTCTGTCCCGAATGCTCCGGAAGCATGACCTTGACGTTCAAACAAGGAGCCGGCGTAATTGCAACCCCGGCGGTAATGTCGGCAAGCGACCATCCACGGCGCGCCTCGGCGAGTTAGCCCTGACTGACTGCCATGACCGGCTGGATCGACTCCATCAGCCCGATGACATCGCCACCGCCCTAAAAAACATGTCATCCCGAGGTTGAGCGCAGCGAAGACGGAGAGACCTTATGACGGCAAGCCGACTCTATGCAGTCGCCAGGAATGCTACCTCCGCCGCCGACGTGGCCGCTTCCATCCAGCCTAGGCCCCTTGGCGGGCCCGCGTGATTTGCCCCCGATTTGCCGGGTTGGTATAGTTTTCCTACGCATGTATAAAGACTTCCACGCCACCGACCGCTGGACCAAAAAACAAGTCCATTGCCTATACCAGGCGCTGATCGTCGCCGTCGCTACGCGCCACGCCGACGCCGTTGACATTAAATTTCTCGTGGATGGACGCCCGGTCTGGGTGGCGCTCCCTTTGCCCGCATGGGCGGAATATCAAAAGCGTACTAAGCGAATGATCACCGACCCGCTCGCCATCGAGATCGCCGGACATTACCTGAAAACCGCGCTCGAAACCGGCGAAGGCGTTGGCCGCGAAATGTACTCCTCACCGTAGCCGAAACTTTGAATCATCTTGAGTCCTTGGTGAAAGAAGAGACAGAAGCTACCGCTTAGAGCTACTTCAGTTTTGTTTTTTGCTTGGATGGTTGAGTCCTCGGCAATTTCAGCACTCGGGCGCGCGAAAGACCAACGAAACATAACCTAAAACGAACCCTGTCATGCTGAGCGTAATCTCTGCTTCGCATCGCGAAGCAGAGTGAAGTCGAAGCATCCCGACGCCCGGCAAATGTAGAGTCAAGGCAAGGGCCGCCAATATCACACAAAAATTAACACTAGAGTGTCGATCAGTATCCCATTCGATATACCCACGTAAGCCCAATGGAGGACTCAAAATGCAATCAGCAACTCAAACTTCTTCTACATCCAAAACGATGCTCTGGACTGGACGCGTCATCAGCGCCCTGCCCGCGCTCATGCTGCTCTTCGCCGGAGGCATGAAATTAACGAAGTCTGCGGCGGTTGTGCAAGGTTTCGCCCAATACGGCTATCCCGACCATCTGATCGTTGTGATCGGAGCTCTCGAGATCGCCTGCACAATTGTGTATTTGATCCCAGGCCTGTCGGTACTCGGCGCAATCCTGATGACCGCCTACCTGGGAGGCGCAACCGCGAGCAACGTGCGCATCGGCAACCCTTCCTACGTCATCACTGTCGTCCTCGGTATTCTCGTCTGGGCTGGACTTTACCTGCGGGACGCGAGAGTGCGGGCATTGATTCCCCTCCGCAGCCGGGTGCAGAATTGAATGCGCTACTCTCTGGCCGCAAAAAAAGCTTATGAAAGGGCCCGGCTTCACTCGTGCTGCCGAATTGTTTATGACAGCGGTTTAACCCCTAAGGCTTGTTCGGTTTGATCAATTGAGAAGGCTGTGAATTTTTCGTCTGCCGGCGCAGTGAGGCGGTTTCTCCGTAGCGAGATTCACGCATTCGTAATACGAGCGGAGGTTTCGTGGAAGGGCATGGCTTCAGCCATGCCGCTAGAAACGATTTTGGGATCGGCTTTAGCCGCTGGGGTTTGCTGGCTAATACGCTATTAATGCACGAAGAAAGCCAGATGAGAGCTTATAAGTTCCTCGATGCACATTTCGGATTGAGATCGCTTACTGAAAAGCGACTGAAGATATCCACGCTACAGGATTTGAATGATCCGTTTGAGTTGTCGCCATACGACCTGTCGAATCCTCCTGATCGCATGGCTATGCGCCAGTATTTGCGGGAAATGACTGCTCGATATGGATTGCTCTGTTTTAGTTCCGATTGGAAAGATCCAGTAATCTGGGCACATTACGGAGATAAGCACAGAGGCATTTGTCTGGGGTTTGAAATCCCTGCTGATAAATGTAAAACAATTACATATGTACCACAGCGTCTCGCCTTTCCAACCTCGCCTACAAAAGAAGATAGTGAGAGAATCCTTTTTACAAAATACATAAACTGGGAGTACGAGCAGGAAGTTCGCATGTGGGCAAGGCTGAACGAGAAGGATAATAACCTTTATTTTGCTTCTTTTGGAGAGGACTTAAAGTTAGTTAAGGTGGTTGCAGGAGCGAGATATGAGTTGTCTGAGAATGACATCGTACAGGCGCTAGGTCCTCTGGCGAAAAACGTTATAGTGATCCAAGCTCGCGCCGGTTTAAAAAAATTTGAAATCGTCGAAAATAAACAAGGTTTCGCTAAATAGAAGGAGGAACCCATGTCCACCATCCGCGTTCTGGCAGGCACCCGCAAAGGTGCATTCATTCTAACTTCCGACGGCAAGCGCGAAAAATGGGACATCTCCGGGCCGCACTTTGCCGGATGGGAAATGTACCACCTCAAAGGTTCGCCGGTTGATCCCAACCGCATCTATGCCTCACAAACCAGCGGATGGTTTGGCCAAATCATCCAGCGCTCCGACGATGGCGGCAAAACCTGGCATCAGCCAGGCACCCCAAAAGGAGAGCCCGTCGCGCCCGGCCCGCCAAAATCCGCCAGCAACAAGTTCGCCTATGACACGTCCGCCGCGCCGCTCACCACGCATCAGTGGTACGACGGCACCCAGCATCCCTGGGAGTTCAAGCGGGTGTGGCATCTCGAGCCCTCGCTCACCGATCCTGACACCGTTTACGCGGGCGTGGAAGACGCGGGCCTGTTCCGCTCCACCGACGGCGGCGAAAATTGGCAGGAACTTCCCGGCCTGCGCGGACACGGCACCGGCCCCAAGTGGCAGCCCGGCGCGGGCGGCATGTGCCTCCATACCATCATTCTCGACCCGAAAAATCCAAAGCGAATTTATATCGCCATCTCAGCCGCCGGGGCTTTCCGCACCGATGACGGCGGCGCGACCTGGAAGCCCATCAACAAGGGCCTGCGTTCGCAGTACATTCCTGATCCGAACGCAGAAGTCGGACACTGCGTGCACCACATCGCCATGCATCCGCAGCGTCCGGGCACGCTCTTCATGCAGAAGCACTGGGACGTCATGCGCTCTGACGACGCCGGCGACAACTGGAAAGAAGTCAGCGGAAACCTGCCGACGGATTTTGGTTTTGTAATTGACGTACACGCTCACGAGCCAGAAACAATTTACGTTGTCCCCATCAAGAGTGACAGCGAGCACTTTCCCCTCGACGGCAAACTGCGCGTCTACAGGAGCAAAACCGGCGGAAATGAATGGGAACCGCTGACTCGCGGTTTACCCGAAAAAGACTGCTACGTAAACGTCCTCCGCGACGCCATGGCCGTGGACTCGCTCGACAAATGCGGAATCTATTTCGGCACCACGGGTGGCCAGGTTTATGCCTCCTCCGATGCGGGCGACAATTGGAACCCAATCGCGCGCGACCTGCCGGCGGTGTTGAGCGTGGAGGTGCAGACCATCAGTTGAGGGGAAAATAGGGCGTGAGCGGGACTTTGAAATACTCTTTGTAGATTCAACTGATCGGGTCTTTTCGTTGCGAAGATGAGATTGCTACGCGTGATACCATTTTCTAGTGACCCTTTCCGACAGCAGTTCCGCCGCACAAGCGCTGCAACTCGAGATTCAACAATCCATGTCGGGAGAGGAGCGGCTGCTTTTAGCGTTTGAATTGAGCATGTTTGCTCGCGACCTCAATCGGGCGAGAATCCAGGGGGAGCACCCCGATTGGCTCGAAACTCAGGTCACTAGAGAATTGCTGCGGTTGGCATTTTTCCCCGCCCCGCTGCCCAACCTGCAATGAGCGTCCCGTGCGTTTTGCAGAAGATCACGGCCGCGCTTGATCAGGCAGGGGTCGCCTTTATGCTCACCGGGTCGTTCGCCAGCGCTTACCACGGCTCTCCTCGCTCTACTCAGGATATCGATTTAGTCATTGAGGCAACTCCCGCGCAATTACGAATGTTTGTCGCGAGCCTGCCAGGCAGCCAATATTACGTGGATTTGGATGCCGCACTTGAAGCACAAAACCGGCAATCTATGTTCAACGTGATCGATCTTGAGTCTGGTTGGAAGATTGATCTGATTATCCGCAAAAACCGGGGATTCAGCGAGGAGGAGTTTGCTCGCCGTAAAAGGGCGACGGTGCAACAGGTGTCTCTTTTTGTTGCCACAGCCGAAGATGTAATACTTGCCAAACTGGAATGGGCAAAACTGGCTCAATCGCAACGCCAGATTGAGGACGCTGCGGGAATCATGAAAATTCAAGGCGATTCGCTGGATCGCCACTATCTGGAAAAATGGGTTGGTCCGTTGGGACTGACCAATGAATTGAATCAGGCTCGCGTCCTAGCCGGACCTTAGACGAAAAGATAAATGTCATGATCCACATTGTCCTTCCCTTTCACCTCCGCACTCTCGCCCACGTCGGCGGCGACATTGAGCTCGAAGTAAAAGCTCCGGTCACGCAACGCTCGGTGCTCGACGCGCTCGAATCCCGCTATCCCATGCTGCGCGGCGCTATCCGCGATCACGACACGCTACAGCGTCGCCCATTCCTGCGCTTTTTCGCCTGTGAAGAAGACCTCTCCCATCAATCGCAGGATGATCCACTCCCCGACGCTGTTACATCTGGTAAAGAGCCGTTCATCATCATCGGAGCAATTGCCGGAGGTTAGCTGCGCCGGGGCGACAACGCATGCTCCCACATGCCAGGATTTGGGAGGGCACGGCTTCATCCGCGCCGTAAGCCAGACGAAATTGCGGAACGCGCCCGTACGGCGCAACTATAGCGAAGTCTAAATTCGCGGCAATTGCATTTCGTCCACGGAAATATTTCTTTGGCTCGCGACCCCGACCCGCGCGGACAAGTCAGCCAACCATAACGCCGTCCCTGCGCTCAACAGCGGACCCGCAATACTGAAAATCGGCCGTGCCGCCGCAGCCCCCGCATAGCCCGCATTGTTGTGGTATGCCGTAAAACCAATTGCGACCAGGGATGTCACGAACGATGCCCACGCCCATTCGCGCGGCAGCCGCTTCACCCGGAACAAACCAAGCGGCAATAACCAGGCAAAGACAAACCAAAAATCACGGTCTTTGAATACAGCCACCGCGTTCGCCGCGCTGGCAGCATTCGATTTCAACATGTCGGCATAAGTCCAGGGAAACAGCAGATGTCCATTTGTAAACGTCAACGCGGCTGTTAAAGACACGGCGCCTGTTATGCCTGAGGCCACCAGCCACACTGACGCCCTCCCCAGTGACCTCTTCTTGTTCACGACCATCCAGATTGCGGCGAACACCAGCGCGAAAGGAAGGAATGTCTCTTTAGCCAACGAACCAAAGGCCAGAATGAAAGGAAGCGTCAGAAACCACTCAGCCGACAACGCCCACACCAGCATCATTAGGAAGAATGCTTCTCCCGAATCCACCAGACCCGCCAGCAGCAAATTCGGAACCGCGAAATTGAGCAGATAGATCGCCGAACTCGCCAGGGCGAAGCCCGGCTTGCCCATACTCCCGAGCACGACCACGAACAATAACAACGCCGTACCAGAAACAAAAAAGCTATTCACAATCAACAACGCAAAATACGTGGGATCCCATGAGCCCACCCGTCCCACCGCAGCGCGGAATATGGGCCGCGCAAGATAAGGGATCAACACGCGATGCCGAAAATGGATGGCAACGTTACCCTCGCTTCTCACCATTTTTGAATACTCGGAAGCATCAGGATTGTCCCTGCCCGGGTCATAGCGGTTCAAGGTGGGATAACCAAGCCCGAGGCACACCAGAAAAAAGAAGCTCCACAACATCGTTCCAGTCGCCAGCTTCGAAAGCAATTTGCCGAGCATCGAAAAGAGTGTACCGCGACGTGATGCGCAACACATGAAAGCCTCTTAAAGCAACACGATTATCTCCCGGACGGCCTGGGCAGGGCACGACTTCAGTTATGCCGAAAATCCGCCACAAAACCACGCGGCTTTAGTCGTCGAGGGAAAATCGCAATAAAATGTTCATGTCCGAAAACCGCTAGCCCGTCGACCTCAACGATGAGAAACTTGTTCTCGTTGAATTGATACCGATCGTCTGATATTGGACTGTTGACATGGAACTGCCAGACAAAGCCACCTGCTACCGCGCCCTCGAAAGTCGCGACCCGCGCTTCGATGGACTCGTGTTTGTCGCGATCAAATCCACCGGCATTTACTGTCGCACCGTCTGTCCGGCGCGGACCGCGAAGTACGAAAATTGCACCTTCTACGGATCAGCCGCCGCCGCGCAGGAGGCTGGTTATCGTCCATGCCTGCGCTGCCGGCCTGAAACCGCTCCTGAACTTGCCTCCTGGCGCGGAACATCCAATACAGTCTCCCGCGCCCTGGCTCTAATATCGGACGGCGCTCTCGACGGTGATGGCAAAACCGTGGACGCCCTGGCGGAACGCCTCGGCGTCGGCGAACGTCAGCTGCGCAGGCTTTTTCTGCAACACCTCGGGGCGTCGCCTATCGCCGTTGCGCAAACCCGCCGCGTGCTCTTCGCCAAACATCTTATCCACGAAACGCGCATGACCATGACGGAAGTCGCGCTGGCTGCCGGTTTCAACAGCCTGCGCCGCTTCAATGAAGTGTTTCAAAATCTTTTCCATCGCCCGCCCAGCGCGATACGGCGCAAGTCTTCAACAAATCACGCCAGCGCCGATGCCGGCATCACCCTTCGCGTCCGCTATCGCGCTCCCTACGACTGGGAATCCATGCTCAGCTTTTTAGAAAAGCGCGCCATCCCCGGCGTGGAAGTCATAGAGAGAGGCCCGCATAAGGCAAATGGACGATACCTCCGTACAGTCGAAATTGACGGCGCAGTCGGAACCGTCGCGGTAACGAATCTTCCGCAGCACAATAGCGTAAGCGTCACCATTCAGTTTCCGGTTGTGCAGGCGCTGCCAGCGATTGTCGCTCGCGTCCGCCGCCTCTTCGATCTGGGCGCGGACATCGAAACCATTGACGAGCATCTCTCCCACGATCTCCGCCTCGCGCCCTGGGTAGCCCTTCGCCCCGGACTGCGCGCTCCCGGCGGTTGGGACGGATTTGAACTCGCTGTGCGCGCAATCCTCGGCCAGCAAGTCAGCGTCTCCGCCGCGCGTAAGCTCGCGGGCCAACTCGTCGCCCTACACGGCCGGCCGTTGCCCAAAAATCCCGGCAATCATCCCGGATTGACGCACACATTTCCCACGGCCAAGCGCCTGGCCAAAGCAAATTCCATTGGATTAGGCATGCCCGCAGCACGCATGAAAGCGCTGCAAGCCTTGTCCCGCGCCGCTTTTTACGACCCAAATTTGTTCCGCCCTTTCGGAACCATCGAAGAAGCCATCACGCTTCTGCGCAACATTCCCGGAATCGGCGAGTGGACTGCGGAATACATCGCCCTCCGCGCCATCCGCGAAATGGACGCCTTCCCCGCATCCGACATCGGCTTGCTTCGCGGAGCCTCCAAACTTGACGGCACACCCGCAACTCCGAAGACTCTGCTTCGCCGCGCCGAATCCTGGCGACCCTGGCGCGCTTACGCAGCGCAACACTTGTGGGCCGCCCACGCTACAAACATTTCGAACCTGGAAATTTCCCCAACAGGAGGACAGCATGCCTGAAGTCATTCACTTGCTCACCGACGAAATCGAAACCCCAGTCGGCACCATGATTATCGTCGCCGACAACGAAGGAAACCTGCGCGCCGTGGATTGGACCGACCACCGCGAGCGCATGCAGCGCGGCCTGCGCCTGCACTACGGGAAAGACGGCTACACCCTCTCGCCGGCCAAAGATCCCGGCGGACTTTCAGCCGCCATGCAGCGTTACTTCGCAGGAGACCTCTCGGTAATTGACACGCTTCCCGTGAAAACCGCCGGCACTCCATTTCAACGCGAAGTCTGGAAGGCACTGCGGGCCATCCCCTGCGGCAAAACGCTTTCCTACGGCCAACTCGCTCAAAAAATCGGACGCCCTCTCGCGGTAAGGGCCGTCGGCCTCGCCAACGGCTCCAACCCAATCGGCGTGGTCGTGCCCTGCCATCGCGTGATAGGAGCCAACGGATCACTCACCGGCTACGGCGGCGGCATGGAGCGCAAACGCTGGTTGCTCGACCACGAACGTAAAGCCGCCAGCTGATCGGCGGCTTCGACCCCGTATGAAAATCGCGGCTTGGAAAATAATGATAATATTCCGCGCGTGCGGTTTCACTCATTATGGTCAGTCTCAACGACGAATTCTGGGACCACCTCACTGGAGGATACAAAACTCGGTTCGATCCCCGTTCACATTTTGCGAGACTTGAAGCTGGCGAGGACGTCGAAAATATTTGGCATGAACTGTGGGAAGAACTGCATCACCAGGGAGACATCGGTACGGCTTCATACGCAGCGGTGCCACATCTGGTAATGATTTATAAAAAACTTGGGACTCTAGATTGGAACCCTTATGCGATAGTGGCTGTAATCGAATTGGCCCGTACTGAGGGTCAAAATCCAGAATTGCCAAAATTTTTGGAGATGGATTACTTCCGGGCGATTCAAGAACTAGCTGAGATCGGAACAAGAGAGGTTTCACGTGCTGTAGAGCCTGGACTTGTAAGAGCTATGCTCAGCATAATTGCTATCGCCAAAGGCCTGCGTACGCACGGCAGATTTCTCATCAAGTATTCTGAAGATGAATTGTTGAAAATTGAACAAACGTGAAATTAATGCGATGCAAATTGACCCTCCAGCCTCAGTTCCTAAAGGCGTTGGCGGATGGCTTTGGGTCTTGTGTTTCTGCCTTGTGGTCGTGGCTCCTATTACCAGCTTTTACCACTTATTTCTGGGCACTTTTTCTCGCCTCAGGCATGCGCACACTCTTAGGGTTGCCTACCTATTAACATGTTATTTTGTAGTTTTTAGCGCTGTGGCGGCTTATGGTTTTTTTGCGGGGCTGAGATTGTGGTTGGTCAAGCCCGGCGCCGTTAGTCTCGCAAAAAAATACCTCTGGGCATATTTGTTGGCAAATCTTTCCTATTTTGTCTTCTGGATGGTCGTAATGCAGCCCAAGCAGTTGCTTAGCTTTGAGGCGATGGGCTGGTATCACGTAGTGGGAGCAATTTTACCTTTTACGCTTTGGTATTTTTATTTGGAGCACTCCAAACGAGTACGCGCCACATATTTTTCGTAATGACATTTAGGTCCCCCTAATAATGATCGCGGATTTTCTCCAAAGCTCCGGCCAAACTTCTTCAGCCGGATTCCTCTTGTGTTTACGCGGTTTGTCTGTGTAGTGCTCCGGTTAGTTCCAAGGCCTAGTGGCTGCACTTTAGCGCGGGCGCTAGGCCAGCACATCGCCTCTTCAATAGATTTACACGAGTCATTTCCGCTCAGTGCGATACGATTGTGGTCGGCCCGAGCGGAGACCTGCGCAAGTCGGTACACTGAGAAGAGGTTCAATATGCATGGAAGGTAGTACCGCGAATTTCGTGGCCGGGAGCACGTTGGCCGTCCACACTGTAAATATCTGCCGCCACTACCAGATGGGCGGAGCGCTAGTGCGGGCCGTGGACGGCATTTCCATCGATATTAACTCCGGAGAATTTGTGGCCCTGCTCGGCGCTTCCGGCTCCGGCAAATCTTCCTTGCTCAACCTTGTCGCCGGCCTCGACCGGCCCACCTCGGGCGAAGTGATTGCCCAGGGGAACAATTTGGCTGCGCTGTCGCGCGATGATCTGGCCAAGTATCGCCTTCATGCCGTTGGAATGGTTTTCCAATCGTTTAATCTGATTTCCAGCATGACGGTGCTGGAAAATGTTGAACTGCCTATGCGCTTTGCGGAGATTGATCGCCGTGAGCGTGCATCTCGCGCCCGGCAATCACTCGAACGCGTAGGTTTGGGGGAACGCCTGAGCCACCGGCCCATGGAACTCTCCGGAGGAGAACAACAAAGAGTTTCACTGGCGCGCGCTCTCATCAATAATCCCAAGCTTCTTTTGGCAGACGAACCAACCGGAAACCTCGACAGCCGCACCGGCTCAGAAATCATGGAACTAATCCGCGGATTTAATCAATCGCTGGGCATGACCGTATTAATGGTCACGCATGAGCAAGTTCTGGCGCAGAAATATGCCAGCCGCATGATCCATCTGGCGGATGGAAAATTGCTGGACGATCAAAAGAATAATTTGGCCGGACCGCTAAGCGCGCCGCAGGAAGGGATGCGATGAAACTCTACGACATCACCGACCTCGCTGTTCGCAATCTGCGTGAGTCCATCTTCCGAAATTCGCTCACTACCATTGGCATCTCCGTAGGAGTGGCTTCACTGGTGGCCATGCTCTCATTGGGCATAGGTCTGCAGCAACTTGCCTCACGCCAGCTGCAAAAATCGGGACTCTTCAACACCGTCTTGGCGACCTCCAGGCACGCAATCGGCAACTTCCG
>CAWHQK010000041.1:0-61580 GCA_963831435.1 uncultured Acidobacteriota bacterium | reverse complement strand
CCTGCGGGCGTGGACAACACAAACGTTGCCGATGTCGCCAAGCCTCTTCTCGGGAAAGAAGTGACCATGCGCTATGCCGAGCACGCACCCCCGCTGCCTCGCCTTCCGGCACCGGTGCGCCAGTTTCCCCCGACAGCGCGTCTTACTCGGTATCTCCCGCCAACAATCATTGAAAATTGTGGCATCACCGACTCCGATCCCGAAAGCATGCGCGGCCCGATGCGCGCGCGCATTTTTCTCCCGCTCAAGCTGGCGCAGAATCTCCATGTAATGCAACCATCCGATCTGCGGGAAACATCGTTCAACAGTACGCCGTCATATACAGCAATTAGCGTGCGGGTTAAAGACCCGAACCAGATTCCGACGGTGGAAGATTCCATCAAGAAAATGGGATTCAACGCATTTTCCCTGGTGGATGCCACCCGCAATCTGCGTCAGTTTTTTGCCGTGCTCGATGTGTTCCTGGGAATCTTCGGCAGTCTGGCGCTGGCGGTTGCTTCCATCGGCATTGTGAACACATTGGTGATGGCCATCCTGGAACGGCGCCGCGAAATCGGAATCATGAAAGCTCTGGGCGCAAGTGACGCGGACGTGCGTGGTCTATTTTTTGCCGAAGCTGGCGCTATGGGTCTGGGTGGCGGCGCATTCGGAGTCGCGATTGGCTGGACGATTGGACGCATCATTAATTTTGGGATGAACATTTATCTTGTACGCCATCAAATTCCCCCGGCGCAAATCTGGTCGATGCCTTGGCTGGTTCTTGGCGGCGATCGGGTTCTCTCCATTCGGCAGTCAGTTTCCTGCGGCATGCGCAGGCCTCTATCCGGCAGGCGCGCGAGCGTTGTCGCGTCTGATCCACGGCGCAGGCGTCTCGCGCTACGAGTTGGAATGACAATGGTTTTAGGGCTAGTAGCTGTTTCCATGCGGTGGGCTCACTCTGTCTCTTTGGTCCTTCATTCTCTTTTCTCCCAAGCCCACGCTCAGGGGCGCATCGACTGCAACGCGCTTAAAAGCACAATCCTCGCCCAAACGTTCACTACTGCGTGATGCTGCCTCCAGGCTATGACACCGCGATCGCCGCGCATCCTCCACGACGTTATCCAGTTCTCTATTTCCTCCACGGACTCGGCGACAACGAACAGACTCTATTCAAGACCGGCGGATGGAACCTCATCGAAGACCTTCGCCAGCAGGGGCAAATCGGCGACTTCCTGGTCGTCGCGCCCGAAGGCAAAAGCACTTTCTATATCAACTCCGCTGACGGCCGCGTGCGTTACAGCGATTTCTTTCTCCGCGAGTTCATTCCTTTTATCGAGACGCATTATTCCGCATTCGGAGAGAACGTGCGGCGCGCGCCATCAGCGGCATTTCCATGGGAGGATACGGCGCGCTTAGGTTTGCCTTCGCGCATCCAGAATTTTTTCCTCGGTCAGCGCGCAGAGCGCCGCGCTCATTACAGACTCGCCACGGGATATCTCTGCCGCCTCACGCTCGGGAACGCCGCTCACCGGAATGCTCGGCGCGGTCTTCGGTAATCCTATCAATGTTCCCCACTGGAACCAGAACAGCCCTTTTGTACTCGCCAAGCAGAACCGCGCGCGCATTACAAAGTTGGCCATCTATTTCAACTGCGGCAATGACGACGAGTTCGGCTTCGAGAATGGCGCTGAAGCCCTTCACAAGCAACTGCAAGCCGAAGACGTCAAACACGAATTCCATCTATATCCCGGCAATCACGGCGCGGCATATTTCCTGGCCCATCTCGACGAAGTACTGAAATTCCACTCACGTGCATTTGCTGCCGCTCAATAAACATTGCAAGCGAACGTGCGGAGAGCACTTGCCCTGAAGGGACATCAGAAGATTCCGGCATTCCATTGAGAGAAGCCGCCGTTCTTATCTCCCGCTCCTCCTCCATTTCATCTTATGCATTCCCCGCCTCTGCCTGCGGCTTCCCGCCAGCGCCCTCGGTCCCGACGACGCATCCGCCGCTATCTGCACCCAACCCTTCTTCGGATCAAGCACGGAAATATACCCGCCCGCCGCCAGCTCCAGCGCATCCGTAACATGCTGCTTAAAGTCCAGCCGGTCCGCGTCGGTCGGCTCAAACCACCCGGGCGTCACGAAATCGGAGAGCAGCACGCCGTCAATCTCATATCCCAACGCGTCCGCTTCCACCGCGTCGCAAACTTCCAGCGCGTAGATTTTTTCATCCGCCCCAATCGCGCACCAGTTGATCCACGGGTCAGCCAGCATCTCCAGCAGTTCATGACTCAACGTGACCGTCCACGAAGAACCGCTCCGGATGTCGAGCCCCGCGAACACCTTTCCCAGCGGAGTTCCTTGGCTGGTCATCTCGTGATATCCCAGCGCTCCCGCCTGGTCCGGATCATCGCTCAACACAATCTGCCACCACCCGTTCGTCAACCCTTCGTCCTTTCCCAAAAACGTAAGCACACAATCCAAGTCCCAATAAGTTTTGAAATCCTGGCTCACCTGCTGCTGCAACGCAGGCAGCACCGCCTCCACCTGCGCATCCTTCAGGCAAGTAGAAGCATTAGTAACCGCAATCACCGGCAAACTCATATGACCCTCACACTCATGTCCCTGCAATAAAAAGCCCCGTAAGGGGCGAAATGTGAAAGCCCGGCGCGGAAGCGCCGGGTACGCATGCACAAAAGAGCGAGTCCCGAAGGGACGGCATCCCGAAACCCAAATCACCAAATCGCGCATCCCGCCAACGCCGCATCCAGCGCCACACTTCCCGTAGGAGCGCACACCTGCTGGATCCACTGCCGCTTCAACTCCTTCGCGCTGGGAATGTTGACCTGCCGCGCCCCTACTCGCCGCGACGTCGCTGTCTTCTGCGGAATCAACGCCGCAAAACTATCCACAGTCGCCAATATCAAATTCACCGCCGCCGTCACCCTTCCACTCAGAGCCGGATTGCTGATGCGCGCCGTCTGCAATAACGCGGGCAGGTTCTGATTGATCGCGCCAATCTCATCCTGAATTTTCTGCAATGTTCCCGCATCGGGATTCGCCTTGTACTGGTCGTACAAACTCTGCAGCAAGCTCAAGTCCCGCCCAGCCTCCGCGGAAACGTTCTGTATCGCCGCCGCTTCCGCCGGATTCATCTGCTGCCCGGATTGCAGCGCCGTCGCGAGCGACGCAATATTCAACGCCATCTGCGCAAGCACCGGCAAATCCGCCAGCGCCACGCTAATCCATCGCGCGCTGCATCCAGTTGTGATCAACGCAACCATCAACCCAACCGCCAAAACACACTTCCGCCATGAATTCGACCGCATAAGAATTCTCCTGATTGAATGAATTGGAATTGAGAAAACTACAATTGACTGAAATTAAAAACTAGATTTGTCATCTTGAGCGGAGTCGAAGGATCCCTATAACAAAACAAAAGGCCGCGATCTCTCGCGGCTCGCAAACTAATTGTTATTTACGATGTCAATTCTTCGGTGGCGAGGAATCGCTATCCGTAGCTTGAGGCACTTTGAATACAGGCCCAATCATATCGAACAAGCCCAATACCGAATCGCCTTTCTTGCTGCCATTCTCGATCTGCTTCTGTACTTTGCTGAAAGGGAAAACCGCATCCAATTCATCGAAAAACACGCCCCAGTTTCCTCCATGCTCACGCCAGTTACCACCATAGACATGAATGACGCATTCGCCGAGATACGATCCCAAAACCTGAACCAAGCCGCCATCTATTTTGGCGCCTTCCCGACCACGTTCAATAAACCCGTCCACCCATTCCACAGATATGCGGTTATAACCGAATCTTTCCCCTAATCCGCTGATCGGTCCAAATTTGCTGACCGCCAATCGTGCATTTTTTCGAATTCTTTCCTCGATTAACATCAGCGATTCCTCTCAAACGCGCCGGCCACGCGCAAAACCATCCCCTCGTCAAAATGCCTGCCCAAAATCTGCAAGCCAATCGGCAGCTTCTCTTTTGTCTCGCCACACGGAACCGAAATCCCGGGAATGCCCGCCAGGTTCGCGGTCACCGTGTAAATATCCGCCAAGTACATTGCCAGCGGATCATCCACCTTCTCGCCCAGCTTGAATGCCGCCGTCGGACTGGTCGGGGTCACAATCGCATCTACTTTCTTGAATGCCTCTTCAAAATCACGCGTGAGCAGCGTGCGCACTTTTTGCGCCTTCAGGTAATACGCATCGTAGTAGCCCGCGCTTAACGCATACGTCCCCAGCATGATGCGCCGCTTCACCTCCGCGCCAAATCCCTGGTCACGGCTCCGGCGATACATCTCCGAAAGCGATCGCACTCCCGCCGCTCGAAATCCATAACGCACGCCGTCAAAGCGCGCCAAATTTGACGACGCCTCCGCGGTCGCGACAATGTAATAGGCAGGCACCGCGTATTTTGTGTGCGGCAGCGAGACTTCCACAATCTCGCAGCCCAAGCCCGCCAATTTCTGCACAGCCGCTTCCGTCGCGCTGCGAACTTCCGCATCAAGGCCTTCACCCAAATATTCTTTGGCGATGCCAATCTTCAATCCCTTCACCGGCTTTTGCATTTCCGCTAGATAATCCGGCACCGGAATGTCAGCGGAAGTCGTGTCCATGGGATCGCGCCCGGCAATCGTCTGCAAAACCAGTGCGGCATCTTTCACGTCTCTGCCGAATGAGCCGATGTGGTCAAGCGACGAAGCAAACGCTATCAATCCATAACGCGAAACGCGGCCATAGGTGGGCTTCAATCCCACCACACCGCAAAACGATGCCGGCTGTCGAATCGAGCCGCCTGTGTCTGAACCTAACGTCGCCACCGCCATGTTCGCCGCAACCGCCGCTGCCGCTCCGCCGGAAGACCCCCCGGCACCCGACTCAAATCGCGCGGATTGCGCACCGGCTTCCACGCCGAGTTCTCATTCGACGAGCCCATGGCGAATTCGTCGCAATTCAATTTGCCCAGCACGACCGCGCCCGCAGCCTCAAGTCGCGCCACCGCAGTGCAATCGTACGGAGGAAGATAATTTCCCAGGATTTTCGATCCCGCAGTCGTAGTCACGCCGCGCGTGACCATTACGTCCTTAATTCCCACCGGAACTCCCGCCAGTGCGGGCAGCTTCTCGCCCTTAGCCGCAAGCGCGTCAATCTCGGCCGCCTTCGCCATCGCGCGATCTTTCGAGAGCGCGAGATACGCACCAATCTGCGGATCATCGCTTGCGATCTTCGCATAATGCGCCTCCGCAAAAGACGCAGCCGTAACCTTGCGCTCCTGAATCGCAGAGCGAACGCCGTCAATTGTGAGTGAGGCTAAATCCATAGAGGAAACGTTAGCTATTGGTCGGCTGTCACTCATTGATGTCTAGCAGTGTTGGCTTAGCCAACGATCAAAAACCAATGACCAACGACCAACGGCTATCTTTCAATCACCTTCGGCACTTCAAAAAACGTTCCATCGGAATCCGGTGCATTCTCGAGCGCAACATCGTGGGCCAGCGATTTGCGCAGTCCCTCACGCACGTCCTCGCGGCTGGCGTACATGAAACGCTCGCTGCCTTTTTTGGATTCATCCGCTCCAAAGCGGTCCGAAACCTGCGCCATGGGCGGCACGTTCGCGGTGTCGAGCGCGTTCAACATGTCAATGTGCCCAAGAATGGAGTTGAGATCGCGCAGCATACGGGCGCGTTCCTCTTCCGTCAACTCAAGATTCGCGAGTTCCGCCACGTAAGCTACGTCTTTTTCGGAGACTTTCATGGGCTGATCAGGACCGGACGACGTTCATTCCCAAAAACGCGGAGACGCTGGCGCAATGTGCAACTCTATTTCTAGAGTACTACTTCCAACGGGGAGAATGGGACATGGCTCCGGTAAATATATTCGCTTTAATCTCATCTGGTTAGCGAAAATCCGCCCATTTGGAGGGCTTGACAAAATTCGCAGCCCATCCGGAAAAGCCCATTACGTCAACCAAGAGACTGAGAAAACGCACCGTGGCCGTTCGCCCCAAACCGATAGCATTAATTCGGCAGCAGCCCGCTTGCCGGCGCTTCGTCTTTCGGAATGACCACCGCTGCGGCCACGCGGTCACCCGGCTCCAAATTCAGCAGCCGCACGCCCTGCGCGGCGCGTCCCGATTCGCGAATAGTGCTCGAATCCATGCGGATGATCTTTCCATAATGGCTAATCAGCATGACTTCCGATTGTTCGGTCACCTGCGCAATTCCGGTGACCTTGCCATTGCGCTCGGTCGTCTTTACGTTGATCACACCCGAGCCGCCACGTCCTTGCAGGCGGTACTCATCCGCGGGCGTCCGCTTTCCGTATCCATTTTCAGTCACGGAAAGAATCAGCGAGCCTTTGATGGGAATTGTTTCGTCGGTCGCGATTTCGGAGACCTCATCTTCGGAGACTCCGGCCTTAGCTTTGGCCTTCTGGATGGCGGCCTCCGCCTTCTTCGCATCTTTCGGCGTCGTGGCCATGCCGACAATGTAATCGCCCTTATCAAGGTTCATGCCGCGCACCCCATAAGCGGGCCGCCCCATGGAGCGCACATCGGATTCATCAAAGCGGATTGCCTGCCCATCATGCGAGGCCAGAAACAAAATCTGGTTGCCGTCGGTCAGCGTGACGCCGACCAGTTCGTCTCCCTGGTCAATGCCGATGGCGATAATTCCGCGTGACATCACATTGCAAAAGTCTTTCAAGTCAGTCTTTTTCACCGTGCCATTGCGCGTGGCAAAGAAAATGTATTTGCCCTCTTCTTCCAGATTGCGCACGGCCAGCATGGTGCGCACGGTTTCGCCCGGCTGCAAGCCGATCAGGTTTCCCACGTGCTTGCCCTTGCCTGCCGCGCTCACGTCCGGCACTTCATATACCTTCAGCCAATACACACGCCCCAGGTTGGTGAAGACAAGAATGTAGGCGTGCGTGGAAGCGATGAACAAATGCTCCACAAAATCCTCATCGCGCGTCTTCATGCCCGTGCGCCCCGTCCCTCCGCGGCGCTGCTGCCGGTAGGTTGAAATCGGCGTGCGCTTCATGTAGCCGGAGTGGCTCACCGTGACCGCAACCTGCTCATCGGCAATCAGATCTTCCAGGCTGATTTCCGCCGCTTCGTCTTCGATCACGGTGCGGCGTTCGTCGCCGTACTGCTTTTTGACTTCTTCCAGTTCCTTGATGATGACGTTGCGCAGCTTCGTTTGCGACGCAAGAATGGATTCGTACTCCGCGATGTTCTCGCGCACCAGGCCCAGTTCTTTGCTGATTTCATCGATGGAAAGCCGCGTAAGGCGGTGCAGTTGCAATTCGAGGATCGCTTCAGCCTGAATGGAACTGAACGGCTTTTCCGGATCAAGCTTTGGCGCGCCGGCCGGTGGTATTGATGTCAATCTTCTTGCCGGCAAAGTAAGCAACCAAATTCTCGCGGGCCTCGCCACGGTTCGCGCTGCCGCGAATGATGGCGATGACGTTGTCAATGTGGTCGAGCGCGATCTTGTAGCCTTCAAGAATGTGCTCGCGCTCTTTGGCCTTCCGCAACAGGTAGGCGGTGCGGCGGCGCACAACATCCACGCGATGATCAATAAAATGCTTGATCGCCTGGATCAGCCCCATCTCCTTTGGCTGGTTGTTGACCACAGCCAAAAGAATCATGCTGAAGCTCTCCTGCATGGAGGTGTGCTTGTACAGTTGGTTCAGCACCAGCTGAGGCTCGCCTCCGCGCTTGAGTTCAATCACAATGCGCATTCCGTCGCGGTCGCTCTCATCGCGAATGTCGGAGATGTCGTCAATAATTTTGTCGTTGACCAACTGCGCAATGCGCTCGATCAACCGCGCTTTATTTACCTGATAGGGAATTTCGGTGACGATGATCGCCTGGCGGTCTTTGTTGAAGGTCTCAATGGATGCCTTCGCGCGCATCATGAAGCGGCCGCGGCCCGTCTTGTAGGCGTCCAGAATGCCCGCCTTGCCGTGAATGATTCCGTAAGTAGGGAAGTCAGGGCCTTTGACGACCTTCAAAATTTCTGGCAGTTGCGCCGCGGGATTATTCACCAGCGTGATGGTCGCGTCCACGATTTCGGTAAGATTGTGCGGCGGAATTTTCGTCGCCATGCCCACAGCGATTCCATCCGAGCCATTCACTAGAAGATTCGGAATGCGCGCCGGCAGAACGTCGGGCTCCACTTCGCTGTCGTCGTAATTCGGGCGAAAGTCAACCGTGTCTTTCTCCAGGTCTTCCAGCAAGCCCATGGAAACCTGCGCCAGCTTGGCTTCGGTGTAACGGTCAGCCGCCGGAGGATCTCCATCCACCGACCCAAAATTCCCCTGCCCAAAAATCAGCGGATAGCGCATGCTCCACGGCTGCGCCAAACGCACCAGAGCGTCATACACCGCCAAATTCCCATGCGGATGGTACTTGCCCATCACGTCTCCCACGATCCTGGCGCACTTGCGCGTGGCGCGGTTCGGCTGCAATCCCATCTGCTGCATGGTGTACAGAATGCGCCGGTGCACCGGCTTCAATCCGTCGCGCACATCGGGCAGTGCGCGGCCAATGATTACCGACATTGAGTAGTCGAGATACGACCGCTTCATCTCCTCTTCAATGTTGACGGGTTGAATGTTGGCCGCTCCGGGAATACCGGAGCCATCTGCGCCGCCCGGCGGAGGAGTCAGCGGAAGTTCGGGATTCTGGTCATCTGCCATAAGAAAAATCTTCTGATTCTGTGGTCAATTTGCAAGCTATTCGCGGAAATTTTCAGGCGCATTAATCGCCGAGCGAAAATCCTGTAACTCTTTGCATCTGCTGGGATTATGGTAACGAAAACTACGTCAATTATAACATGCAAAAAGTCGAAACTTCAGGGATGGCAAGTGACTGAAAGGGGGCATAAGAATCGGAATGAAAGTGAAAACGTTTGTAGTGGACCAGTCAAAACGTTACGAGAACTTAACGGTGGCCGCCCAACGGACAACTTCGACGGAGGCCACAAGCCCGATGGCAGCGGTAAGGAATTTAATAATCGGCTTGATATCGGAGCGCAGTATTACGGCGCAAATCGCGAACCCGCACGGAATATAAAAAACTTTCGCCAAGATATATACGACAAAAAAGAACAAAGCAAAAAGGCCAGCGACAATTGCAAATATTGGGTTTTGAATCCACCAAGGATGACTGTCCGGCAGTAACGCAAGAATGGGTCCGCATAGCGCGCCGGCCTCCATTGCCCATGTTATGAAAAGAAGCACCTTTGATGTAGCGCCCACTTTAACCTTCCTTTTGCGGCTAGGTTGCATACGGACGAACTGGCCGACTCTCAATCGGCGTCCTGAACATCCTTACTCCACGCGCTGAATATGAACGAGGCTCAAAACGCGGGTGCATGTTTCCCGCACAGATGAGAAATCTCCCTGCTTTGCGCTGCAAGTTACAGGATACGAATCTCCCCATGGGCTGAGCAAAATTAGCAACTCCCCCTGCACTTCGCTCAAGTCCCGGCGGACGCCGCGGAAAGTCGTGATTTGCCCTGAATACCCATCTACCGAAAGACTGTCGGAATTAATCGCTATCCCTGGTTGGTTTTCCATCCAGAGTTGATTGGCGAGATAAAAATCGGTGTGTTTGCTCAGCTCCTCTTCGGTGGTAAGGCCCTGATATTTACGCGACAAAACCGGACCCAGGGTGACGACAAATGTCTGTTGAGCGGACCGGGCGAGGTAGGTGGTCATTCGGGGCGCGTCGTCAGCGAGCTTGACCTCGCCGGGAAGTGCAATGGAAAGCCTGGCGCAATACCAGCTTCCATTGCAGAACCTGTGCTCCCATCGTGAAAAGCCCTTTGGAGTAGCGTAAAGCGTGTTGAGTTCAGGAGTTGTGGCGGGCCTGGCGGCAAGAGCGGCGGCGGCAAGGTCCGAAGGCACGGAAGCGTTGGGTGCCGCGGGCGTGACGGGCGACTGGGTAGCGAGAGGGGTGGTTTCAAATCGCTTTAACGCCGCCAGCCATTCGATGCCATTCTGGCTGGGCAGGAGCCTGGCCCTGGCCTCTTCTGTCCATCGGATCCTAAGGATCTCGGGATCGGGCTCAGCCACAGGTTGAATACTGACGTGGTTCTCAACCACGTAATTTCGGTCCAACCAAACAATGTGCGAAGACCGTGGATCGAACAACAAAGAGACGTTCAGGGCTCCCGACAACATTTGGGACTGTGGTTGCCATACGGTTCCATCTTGGGTGATTGGGTTCGGCGAATCGTCCGTGGGAGAGAAAACGTATCTTGAATTGATCAGGTCATATTCCCGGCCGGAGAGAGCAGGGCTCGCTTTCCAGAGCATGCGCGAACTGCTTAGATCAAGCCCATTCAACAAATCATCCTTCCAGTAAACGAACTGGCCCCGGGTCTTCCAGGAATCACCGGGCGCTACGGGACGATCGGAGAGATGAGTTTCCAGGAGATCCAGCGTGATTTTGCCGATCAAGTCCTGGGCCGAGCGATAACTGAAGTGGTCGCGCGTGTTGTGAGCAAAGCCGGGTTCGCCGTGCGGGCCGATCTGATAGATGACCGGCGCAGCCTGGAATTGGTTCAGTTCGTTTTCCAATTTCTTCTGACGCAACCGGGGGCAATTCCAGTCCGTAACCCGGAGGTTTTCGTATTGTGCGGCAATGGGAAGATTTCCGTCGCCGGAGGCCGACCCTGCATTCAGTGTTACGTTCAAAGAGAGTGAATATTCACAGGGAACAACCGGCGGAACGACGGTGTATCCATTAAAAAGATCGGCTTGGTAGGAAATGAGAGTCTTTATTTCAAAGCGGAGAGACTCACCAGGCGCGAACAGGCTATGAAGCACGATCTTTGATTGAGCGTAGCTGGGCAATCCGCTTAATACGATGCCCAGGCACGCTGCGAAAACGAGTTGTATGAATTTACGCATGTTACGGTTTCTTAAAAATTCTGTATTCGGATGGAGCGGAAACTTGCGCTGAATTGACGATCTGCTGGCAAATGAGGCCGGCTTTTTCCCAGTCGGCGCTGCGATAGATGCATCCGAAGCCCACCACCTGCTCCGGGGCTTCGATAAAGACGGCGACGCCGTCGTGGCCCACGCCGCGGAACATGAAGCTCAAGCGCACTAAAACCGCAGGTAGGTCACTGACGGTGGTCTCTTCGCGCGTGCCCAATTTCAGTCTTACGCCCCTGAAGCGGCTGCGGGCTATTATCATTTCGAAGAACTGGCGCGCGGCTTCATTGAAGTCGTCGGTCCATGAAGTCTCCCCGAAAGGGACATAAACTGTACTGTTCTCTAGCGGCACTTCATAACCAAAATCAGCGGGACGGCTGGACACAGGTATCGAGATCGTCAGTTTCGAAGGAGGAATGGTTCCGTAGTAATCGCGGGACTCCAGCACTGTATTTGCTTTGGGGTTATTATCATCATTCAGCACTGTTTTGGCGGTGACGTGCCCGGGTGCCGACTTCTCGGCCTTGGTCCTGGCAGCGGCGGCAGCGACTGATCCCTGCGAATCATCACCCTGACCCCAAATTGGCGACGCCAGTGCGCACAATAGAATCGTGATTACCGCAAGCGGCCACCGATTGCGCCTGTACATCACGGGTGCACCTCCCATGATTCGAAAACCGTGAGGCAGGTGGGCTCATGGTCGGTGAAATGAGCCTCAGGAAACATGCAGCCGATCATCTTATGGAATCCGTTCGTGTTGATGATGGCCTGATATTCAATCCAGGGGTCCAACTTGGTGAGGAGACGGGTGCGAACCACGATCGCATCATGACCATTGATCGTCTGGTTGCTGTGTTCCGCTGGCAGCCTGTAATCCACGCGAGCGTGGATCCATTCCCTGGCGAGCGCCCGTGAGTCCTGCATCTCAGAGTCGAGTGGTTGCGCGCTGCTGATGGCGAAATAGAAAATGGCCAAGGTGCGATCACCGCTTGTGGCCACGTACACGTCATCGGATTTTCCACCCTGCACCCGGCGGACGCCTTCGGGAAGGAAAAATGATTCCTCCCAACACTGCTCCAGGCAAAGATCGCTGGAATGGACACCGAAGCCGACGGGAGCTTTGCCGCCGGGGTCTTGTTCCTGCATAGAGAACTTGACATTTTCGGCGTGGGCTTTTGCTTTGCTGGCGCGGGCAATTTGGGCCAGGTTCGGTTCCGCTTGGGGTCCCGTCAAAGGAGAGACCAAGGCGGGCGTGGCGTGCGCTATGGGATGTGGAGTTTCGAAATTTTCCGCGGTGTTACGGACCTGGATAGAGTCGAGGACGGTCGCGCAGATTTTTCTGCTGGTGGGCGCCTTTGCCTGGATATCCTCGCGTTTGGGCCGGCGCGAAATGTCTATAACTTCGTATTCATCCCGTGAGAAACATACGACCGGAAGGACTTCGTCTCCGTTCTCGACAAAGCGTGCGATTCCATCGCCAAAATAACCGAGCAGGTCGGCCCGGGCACTGCAATCGTGGTATGCCGTGCCAGGTTTTACGTGGAAACAATTGAGGGCCCCATATGGCTGCCAAAACTCGGAGGCCCACGCGTTGAATTCCAGGTCATTCAGACGCCTGGGCATATGAACGGGATTTCCGACGAAGACCTTGGTTGTGAGTCCTGTGGTTTCCGAGATTCCCAACAGCGTCCCAAGGTCGTTGCGCCCGACCGCGCTGAACGGGGCAGGGACCCAGAGTTTGTAGCCGGGGCCAACGTAAGTGCCAAAGCCATCCGGAGTGCTTCCTACTACTTCTTGTTCTTGCCGAACCTCCGAAGCCCAATGGCTGGCAGTAGCAGCGGCGGCCGTCGGCGCGACGGGCGAGGCTGCATGCGCTGCACGGGTTTTTCTGGCGACATCGCCCAGTGGCGTTTCGTCCTGCGCGTGAAGCGGGGCCAGGATGCAGAAAACTTCGAGGATGAGGCTGAGCATCAGCATCGAGGTCTTCAAACATTTTTGCGGTTTGGAGAGCATGTTCAATTCTCGTCGGGAGCGGAAAGCGTTAGCCCTGGATTTGGGACGGGTTGAACGGTGTCAGGCGTCTGCTGGGGTTCGAGATCGGTCGGAACATCAATATGGATGGGAGTGCTGAAGTCGTAAATCCAGCGGGAATTGGTTTCCGCAACCAACATTTCCCGCGGCAGATGATCATCTACGTCGAGGCATAGAGTCACATGGCTGGTGACCTTGTTTGGAAGCAAGGGGCCTGGGCCAGAGAGATCTGCAATCTTCCACTGACGGCAGAGTTTCCCATCAACCGTTTTCTTGCTCCCCTTTTCAATCATTCCATGCTCGATAAATTTGGTAAGGTCGGGAACAATCCAGGTTTCAGAACCCTCTGCTACGTGGCGGCAGGCGTTGCGCGGCGTCTCCATCCCTGAAAAGTCAGGGGTCCAGAGCCCGTCGGGCAACAGGCGGAATGCCTTCCCATTGCTGCGAAGCGTCTCTGTATCAAAAATAAAGGGGCCGTCTGCACGATGCTGCTCCACGTGAGTTTTGCGGTGATAGCTCTCGTCAGAACAGACCAAGTCAGCCTCTTCTTCGCTGTGCTGAAAGGAAGTGTCCGCAACCATTGTGTAATGGAACGAGTCCACTTTCTTCATGGCATCGAGTGAACGCTGCAATTCCTTCTTGCCCGAATCAGGCATGAAAAGCGCCGTAGCCACCCACCCCACTAACACTACGGCGACCACCAGCCGAGCGATAAGCCATGTCCAAAATCGCATGTTGCACCAGGCTGGATTGTATTGTGGCGAAATGCAGCGCGAAAATTACGTACGTAACCGAAAAGCGGCATCATGGCAGGGGTTCACCTTCATGCCATCCAAGTCTGACTGGGGTTTCCCCACCGTTTCGCCGGTCTTTGGGGATGGGCGGGACCCACCACTCTAGGCTGGCAGGCGATCGCTGACACAGAACAAACATCCCACCCTCTCGCAAAAAGCGCGAGAAAGCCGGGGGCAACCTCAAGCCAGGGGCCCTTATTTCTTCTACTTTTTCTTCGGCAGGCTGGTCTGCGAGGGGTCAAACAGCGAATCGCTCAAATTCTGGTTGTATTGCACTAAGCTCAGAAAACGTTGGTTCGACATGTCTCCGTTGTAATAGCGCGTGACCGTGTACGGCGTCATGATGCCCTGCGTGGGGCGGTAGTTGTCGTAGGACTCTTCTTCAACGTTGCGCTGCTTGTCGGTGGGATCGCGCCAGCTGAAGCTTTTCTTCACCGGCAAATGCGTGTCCACATCCAGGTAAATTGTGATCGCATCATCCTGCGCGTTCATGATGGTGATCTGGTCCACGTTCTTGCCTTCCGCAACCGTCTGCCCTTCGTAAAACAATGCGATGCCCGGCTGCGTAAGCCAGTGCCGCAGCACCCAATCCAGCGCATACGGACGCCGCTTCTGGTAGCTGGCCACGTCCTTGGCGTCCTGGTTCCGCGCCCCTTTATAGGTAATTTCAATGGCTTTGTCGCCGTTATAAAGCTCCACCACATCGCGTTGCTTGGTGAGTTCGTAACGGTCCTTGTCGGGATATTTATAGAACCGCCAAAACTCCAGGCCGGCGCTGTTCGGTTGACCGAGGTGAAAGCTGTAAGTGCGCCCCTGCTGGTTGATGTCCTGAATGTTGAGATACGCCTCTCCGCCCAGAGCCGCAATCGCGTCATTCAGCAGCGTCCTGGCCTTGAACGCATTCGCCTGCGCCACCGGAGATGTTGAAGCCGGAGATGTCGAAGGCGAAGACGTCGAAGCGCCCGGCGGCGGGGATGCCTGGCCCGTAGATGTCTGGCCCACCACGGGAATGCACAATGCAAGCAGCAGGATGGCCAGAAGCTGGTTCATTCTTATTAGTTTAGACGCTGGAGAGACAATTCTAGCTGCACGCGAAATTCAGCGCCGGGTGTCCGAAAGCGGATTTACCCCCGTCAGCGCCTACTCGTTGGGAGCGTAATATCCAAGGCGGCCGCGGATGCGCAGCCCTTTGTGGTTTTTAGCCAGGATTTGTACCACGTGGAAGCTACCGTCCGGGGTCAACTCCGGGGGCCGGAATGACAAGGCATACTGGCTGCGTAATTCGTCCTGAATTTTGCCGAACGCGTCGGCTACGTCGGTCAACTGGAAGGGCGTATAGGAGCGGCCCCCGGTGGCATCGGCAATGCGCTGCAAGACTTTGTCGCCCCCGCCGCCCTTATCGGTGAGGTTGGTGCTAATGGTGTACACGACGACTTCCGCGCGCTGCGCCATTTCTATCGCTTCTTCGCGCGTCACGTGGCTCAGGTTGTCATCGCCGTCGGTCAAAAGAATAATCGCCTTGCGCACGGGCCCGGAGTGCGGCTCCTTCATCAGCTTGTCGCGGCAGGCGTAATAGAGCGCGTCAAAAAGCGCGGTCCCGCCGCCGGGGCGCAGCACGCGAATCCCCTGCGAAAGGGCCTCGGTATCATCGGTGAAATCCTGCGTGACCTCGGGCGTCACGTCGAAGCCGATCACGAAGGCCTTGTCATATTTTCGCCGGATGGTGCTGTTCAAGAATTCAATTGCGGATTCTTGCTCGAACTTGAATCGCTCGCGGATGGAGTTGCTGGCGTCAATCAGCAAGCCTACTTGCAGGGGAAGATCAGTTTCGTTCTGGAAGCTGCGAATCCGGTTTACGGGCCGGTTGTTGTCGAGGACGTTGAAATCTTCCTTTTTCAGGTCCTTCACATAACGGCCATGCCTGTCCATCACGGTGAAAACCCAATTGACCTCGTTGACCCTGCGCGTGATGGTCGTGTCGGGGGACGCTTCATCGCCGGCCTCGAGAAGAGAGCCGTCCACGCCATCGCCGGAGGATTTTTGCGGGGTCTGTACGTCGTTCTTTGGCGCTTGGGAGTCTTTTGCAGCTGCTTCCTTCGCGGCCGCTTCTTTAGCTGCGGCATCTTTCGCCGCCTGCTCTTTTGCAGCCTGGTCTTTGGCCTGTTGTGCGGCGGCAGCCTCAGCCGCGGCTCGCGCCTTTGCGCGGGCCTGCTGCTCCTGCTGAACCGTGGCCGAGGGCGCGGAGGGCAGATTATCGGGCGAAGTCTGCGCGCACACCGGCAACAGGAACCATGCCAGCCCCGCGAAAACCAAACTGATACTACGAGACCTCATTCTTGCTTCCATTATACGCACTCTCCACCCGGGCCAAAAACTCAGCTAACTCTTTGGACAAAGGTGCGGCAAACGAAAGCGCCTGCCCGGTTCGGGGATGAGAAAACTCCAGCGCCGCCGCATGCAGAAAATTCCGTTCCAGCGAAATCCCTTGCCGCGACGCCGCTTTGTTTGGACGCAACTCACGCGCCGCGCCGTACAGCGTATCGCCCACAACTGCGTGACCGAGCGAAGCCATGTGAACGCGAATCTGGTGCGTGCGTCCAGTATCAATTTTAACTTCCAGCAGCGTGAACTTTCCAAACTGCGAGTCAAGGCGTCGCAAGACCTTGTAGTGAGTGATGGCGTCACGCCCGCCCTTCAATCGCGTTGTCATGCGCACGCGCCGCACCCGGTCGCGGCTAATGCTGCTGTTGACCGTGCCCTTTTCCTGTTTCAGCCATCCGTGCACCAGTGCAATGTAAGTTTTTTTGATCTCGCGTGCGGAGAATTGAGAGCCCAGGCGGCGGTGCGCCTCGTCATTTTTGGCCACTATAATGAGCCCGCTGGTGGCTTTGTCCAGGCGATGTACGATGCCGGGACGCAACTCTCCGCCCACCACCGACAATTTTCCGAAGCGATGCAATAACGCGTTCACCAGCGTTCCTCGGTTCCGCTCGTCTTCCGTCGCCCCAGCGCCGGCGTGCACCATCATCCCTGCCGGCTTGTTGACTACGATCAGGTCATCGTCTTCGTAAATAATTTGCAGCGGGATGTTTTCAGCTATTGCGCGCATGGGTGGAGGCTGGAACGCGCCAAGAACTGCAATCTGTTCGTCTCCGCGCAAACGCAGTGAGGCTTTAGCTGGCGCGTCGTTGACCAGGACTTTTTGCTCCGCGATCAACTGCTGCACGCGGGCGCGGCTGGTCTCAGGGAGGTGCGCGGTGAGGAATTGATCGAGGCGCTTGCCGAAGTCTTCGGCAGTGGCGGTGAGGGTGATGGGGAAGTCAGGCATTTTCTCGAGCTTTCACTGGTGACGAAGAAAGAATACCCGACAAAGCTAAAAGATGGCGTGACCGCACGGGTGGGAGCCTTATGCGAACTTTCACTCCGAAAATACTCCCCACCCATGTCATCCTGAGAACCTTCAGGTTCGAAGGACCTTACGACAGTAAAAGCTTTCGCTGCTGACTGGGGGAATTGGTCCCGAAGATTGCAGCTAGTCGTTTATCGTCGTAAGGTCCTTCACGGCTGCGCCGCTCAAGATGACATGGTGGTTGAAGTTTGCAGGGAATTCAGCCTAAGTTTAATGAAGCGCAAGTTGCCGAACATGCAATTGCAGATCGCGGATTGCCGCTTACCGTGTCGCGGCAACGGGCACTGCTCTCGGCGCCGAACGCAGCCACCAGATAAATCCTCCGGCCAGCACCAGGCAAAGCGCGATGAACTGTGTGCCGCTCATGATGTTTCCGAAAAATTCGCCTCGGCCGGGATCATTGCGGATGAATTCGAGGAAGAAGCGGGCAATGCCGTACAAAATTAAATAAGCCGCCAACACCTGGCCATCGAATTTTTTGGCTTCAGCATCCAGACGAGGATGAAGAAATTCGCCAGCTCCACCGCCGACTCGAAGAGCTGCGTTGGCTGCAGAGGAATGCCGAGCGGCGTGTCTGAGATGGAATTGGCCAACGGGTTGGTAAAGGTCACGCCCCAAAAGTGCGAGGTGGGTTTGCCGAAGCAGCATCCCGCGGCGAAGCATCCCACACGGCCAATGGCATGGCCCAGAGCTAGTCCGGGAGCAAAGGCGTCAAACATTCGCAGCGCGGGCAGGCGATAATGCCGGATGTACCAGGCTGCCGCGATAAATGCGGCAAGCAGCCCGCCGGAAAAAACGCCGCCCGCCTGCATGGTGTCCCAGCTGAAAATCTCCCGTGGATTCGCCGCGTAATAGTGCCAGTCAACCAGAATGTACAGCGCTTTGGATCCCAGGATTCCCGCCAGCACCATCGTAATGCCGAAGTTCCACGCATGGTCGCCATTGATCCCCTGGCGCTCGGAAAATTTAACGCTGATCCAGAGCCCGACAAACACGCCGAGCGCGACCAGAAATCCATAGGTGGGCGCGCGGAAACTCCCGAGATGAAAGAGTGTGGGAAACACTTATTAAATTGGATGCAGGCAGTCGAAAATTCGCACCGAGCAGTTTAGCAGGAAAGGCAACAAGAATTAAAAGTGGGGAGTGAAGCTATTGCAGGGATCCTTCACTGCGCTCAGGATGACAGGATTTCAAAACAAAAGCCGACCCGCTTTGCCGTGTGGTAGGCCGAGAATGAACCCGCATTACACGGTGGGAACCCGCCGCGACCCATCAGGCATTTCCGCATGGCGGAACAGCACACCGGATCGTTTTACGAGTCGAGTCCCCGTTCATTCGGCATTGGTTCAAAAATCGGTTGCTACCATCACCAACCTAACAGGCCGGCCTTCAGTTCCCGATGCTAGGCAAAACCGCTGTGATTAGCAAGTACCCGAAGGTAGAAAGATGGCAATTGGCTTGCCAGCAGAAATTATGAAAGTTTGATAATTTACGCTCCGTTTGCAAATCACTTAGTCTCCGGTCCGCGCGCCCGATAAGTGCTTCGCGCAAGCACGCTATTATCGGCAGGCTGTTTAAGGCGGACAGTGATGCGATGCAACCCCGGCTGCGGATCACTGGGTTGAAAACTCAGCAGATAGCGGCTGCGCAGATGATTGGTGAAATCAATCATGCGGCTTTCAAAACTACTGCGCGAATCGAAGAGTTCAAACTCGCCGCCCGTCTGATCGGCAATTGCCTTCGAAGTGTTCTTTTTCATGGCAGCGCGCGCCAGATCCAGCAGCGACATCACGTCCACGGCAGGGCCTTCATCTTCGCCCCGCAATCTTCGTTTTGCGCTTTCAAATGAAGGAGAAAAAATCAGCGAATAAATCGTCGTGTTGCTGGCGCCGATCAACGTAATTACATGGTCCAGGATCGCCGCCTTGCTGCCGTAGTCGCGCTTCTCGCTGATTAAAAGCAGAACACGGTGTCTTGCTTCCGGCTGCTTGTTCAGAAGGCCTACGCAATAGTTGACCGTATTGAGAATAACCGCGCCGTCGTCGCCGGGCTGCAAATGTTCCAGAGCACTGTCGACTTTGGAGGCATCGCCGGTGAAATCCTGCGCCAGCTGGATTTGGCTGTCGAAGGTGACGATGGCGATCTGGCTTCCCTCCTGAGCGAGAATCGGATCCAGCATGTCCTTCAGTCCGTGAATTTTGGGGAATTCATGCTCGGCCTTTCGGCCCGTCTGGATGGCGATCATCAGCGAGAGCGGCTCCGCTTCTGCTGCCTCATCTAAACGGATGGCTTGCTCGACGCCGTTATCTTCAATTGCGAAATCTTTTGCTTGCAGGCCATAAACAATCTCGCCGCTTTGGTCACGCACCAAAGCTGGCACGAGCACAACGTTGGATTGAGTTTGAAAGGTGGGTTCTTGCTGGGCGAGGAGCGGAGCCGTCAGAATAAGAATCAGAAACAGCTGTTTGCTGCGCCTGCGCAAACTAGCCTGCCCGGCGCTGGCCTTTGTCTTTATCTTTATCCTTGTCCTTAAGCACTTCATCCAGCGCATCGGAGAGATGCTGCGCCCGCTTGGAGTACTCGGAGCTTCCGCTGTCCTGAGTGCGCTTCATGCTTTGCAGTTCATCGGCGATGTTCAACGCCGCCAGCACCGCCACGCGCGAGGTGTCCACGGTGTGGGTTTGCTCGGCCACGGCGCGCATTTTGGAGTCCACGTAATCGGCCAGCTTCAAAATGTATTCTGGATCGGAGCCGCGCAGGTTGTAGGGCTGGTCGAATATTTCCACGCGGACGCTGTTATTGTTGGCGTCTTTGGTGGGTGGTTGTTTGGTCGCAGTTGCCATTCGGTACCTTCTTTTAGCGGTCTGCCTGCACTTTCTTTCGATGTTGCTTCGATGTCGCGTTTGACGTCTCGGCTGCCTAGCTCGCTGCCTGCTCCGCCGCGATTGCGTCAATCTGCTTCAGCATCTTTTCCACGCGGCCGCGGACCTCTTCGCGCTCCTTGCGCAGGCGGATCATCTCGCGGCGCATGTTCTCGAACTCTTCCTCGCGTTCTTCAAGCTGCGCGCGCAGACGCTGCGCATCCCGCTCCGCCGCCGTGCGTCCCTCGCGGGCGGCCTTGTACATCTCAATAGTGCGATAAACCTTCTCTTCCAGCGCCACAAAATCGTCGGCGGGAACCTGAGCAGGTACCTCTTCAGCCAGTCGTAAGGACATGATTGCGCTTCTTTCCCGGGAGAATTAAAAACTTGAGCGAAGTATAACGCAGAATGCTGTGGATGGGACTATGCTTTCGGGTGACGCCGCTGATAAATGGCATGGTGGTTTTTAAGCAGCGCTTTTGGGTGGCGCAGCGCTTTAGCGCTGCGATAAGAATTACGAAGATGACGGCTTTAGCCGCTGAGGTGCCGTTATGTACGCAACCATTCTAGTGACGCTGGACGGCACGCCTACCGACCGCGCCATCATCGAGCACATCAAGCACCTCGCCAAGCTGGCGCATAGCCGTCTGGTACTGCTGCACGTTGCTGACGGATGGGCCGCCCGGACCTATGGACGCGACGCGGTCAGCCGCGAAATTGTCGAAGACACCGCCTACCTGCAAAAAGTCCGCGATGAATTTCAGTCGGAAGGAGTTCCGGCAGATGCGGAATTAGCTTTCGGAGAACCTACCGACGAGATCGTTAAATGGGTCAAGCAGAAAGGATGCGATCTGGTCGCCATGAGCACCCACGGACACCGCTTTTTGGCTGACATGTTTCTGGGGACTACCGCTAACCGCGTGCAGCACCGCATCGGCGTTCCTGTGCTTCTTCTGCGGGCGAAATGAACGTTGCAAGCAACGATCTGAAAACCAAATTATGTTCCGGATATTTGCCATTCTGTTGCTTCTCGCCGCACCGCTCATGGCTGCGGCACAGCAAACCTCGGACGGATCAACTGCTGGCGTTCCAGCTTCCGACGAACCGGTCGCCAATCCAGGGCGCCCCACGGTCTCCACGCCAGCTACGCTTACCCCAGTCGGCTATCTGCAATTTGAAACCGGATACATGCACGCTACGGACTCCCCGGAATTCTCCTCGCAATCAAATCTGAATGAGGTTGTGAAATTTTCCGTCTCGCCCCGGCTTGAACTGCTCGTCGCCGACGGGCCCTTTGCCCACTCGCGCGTGCAGGGCCAGCCCGGCAATGGCACGGGAGGCGTATCGCTCGGGGCGCAAGGCGTTGTTTACAACGGTGAAGGCGCGCGCCCGACCGTCGCTCTAAGCTATTTCCACGAGGTCTATAACGGAAACACTCCTGACCTAGATATCGGCAGCGCCAAAAACTCGGCGTTACTTCTACTCAGCGCGGACATCCGGGGCTTTCACTTCGACACCAATTTCTTATTCAATGAAGTTCTGCTCGACCAAGTGCCCGCCACAGTCCGCCGCGCTCAGTTCGGACAAACGCTTTCGATATCGCACCCACTCGCGGGAAAGTTTGGCCTTTCCGGCGAAATATGGCGCTTTACTCAGCCATTTCTACACAGCAACGCCATCGGCAATCTGTGGGCGGTAAATTACAACTGGAAGAAAAACCTTGTGCTCGACGCAGGCTTTGACCGCGGCCTGACAAACACCTCCACCCAATGGGAAGTATTCACCGGCTTCACTTATCTGCTGCCACATAAACTGCTGCCACACAAAGCTCTGCCTCAAAAGCTGCTGACGCAAGCGCTGCCGACGCATTGACGCTCCCTCCTTTTGTCATCCTGAGCGGAGCCGATCTTCGCGCAAAAGCGCGAAAATCGGCGCAGTCGAAGGACCCTATAATTTTCCGGCCCTCATTGCTCCTCTCCGTTTGATTGCGCCCTGCTCATCGCCGATTCGCTATAGGACAACTCCGAAAGTCGCAATGCAACACAGCTGCCCCTTCGTACCTACGCAATCTCTCGCCAAACAGATAAAATAATAGGTTGGGCACGGCGACGCCGCTCACCACGATTCAGGAAGGCCATTACCCATGAACAGCTTCAACAGCCGCGCGATTTTGAAGTCCGGCAACAAAGAATACGAAATCTCCCGCCTCGATGCGCTCGACAAGCAGGGCATTTCCACCAAACACCTGCCCTATTCGCTTCGCATCCTTCTGGAGAATTTGCTGCGCACCGAAGACGGAAAAAACGTCAAAGCCGACGACATTCGAGCCCTCGCCGCCTGGAATAAAAACACCAAGCCGGAAAAAGAAATCGCCTTCACCCCCAGCCGCGTCCTAATGCAGGACTTCACCGGCGTCCCTGCCGTCGTCGACCTGGCCGCCATGCGCGACGCCATGAAAAAACTCGGGGGAAATCCATCCCTCATCAATCCGCTGCAACCCGCCGAGCTGGTTATTGATCACTCAGTGCAGGTGGACGAATACGGCTCAGCCAGTGCATTCCAGCTCAATGCCGACCTCGAATTCATCCGCAACAAAGAGCGCTACGCCTTCCTCCGCTGGGGCCAGACGGCATTGCGCAACTTCGCCATAGTCCCCCCCGACACCGGGATCGTCCACCAGGTAAACCTCGAATACCTAGCCCGCGTAGTCTTCGTAAAAGAAAGCGGTGAAGGAAAGAATGGAATCGCCAAGCGCACCGCCTACCCCGACACCCTGGTAGGAACCGACAGTCACACAACAATGATTAATGGGTTGGGGGTGCTTGGTTGGGGCGTGGGTGGGATCGAGGCTGAGGCGGCTATGCTGGGGCAGCCGGTTTCCATGCTGATTCCGCTTGTGGTTGGCGTGAAGCTTACGGGGCGATTGCGCGAAGGCGCTACCGCTACGGATTTGGTTTTGACGATTACGGAAATGTTGCGGAAGCATGGCGTGGTCGGGAAGTTTGTCGAGTACTTTGGACCTGGCTTGCAGGATTTGCCTCTTGCTGATCGCGCCACGATTGGCAATATGTCTCCGGAGTATGGTGCGACTTGCGGCATTTTTCCGGTGGACAAGGAAAGCCTTACGTATCTGCGGCTGACTGGACGGTCAGAGGAGCAGATTGCGCTTGTGGAGGCTTACTGCAAAGAGCAGGGAATGTTCCACGACGCGAACACGCCGCAGGCGGAGTATTCGGAGTTGTTGGCGCTTGATCTTGCCACAGTTGAGCCGAGCCTTGCCGGGCCTAAGCGTCCGCAGGACCGCATTGTGCTCTCCAAGGCTGGCGAGTCGTTTACCGCTGCACTGCCTTCGTTGATCAAACCAAAGGCCAAGCCTGCTGCTTTGAGCGCTGCTTCCGGCAACGGGGCGGGCGTCGCCACGAAGCGATGGGAGGGCGAAGGCGGTAGTCCTACTGCGGTGGGCGTGGAAGATCACACAGTCGAAGAACACGTCCCTGCGGATGTGAAGAGTGCGCTGAAGCACGGGAGCGTGGTGATTGCTGCGATCACGTCTTGCACGAACACATCGAATCCGTCGGTGTTGCTTGCTGCTGGCTTGCTGGCGAAAAAAGCCGTTGAAAAAGGATTGAGTGTTCCCGCCTGGGTAAAAACATCTTTAGCTCCGGGGTCGAAGGTTGTTCGCGACTATCTCGATAAAGCCAGCCTGCTTCCTTATCTCGAAAAGTTGAAGTTCAATATTGTCGGGTACGGATGCACCACCTGCATTGGCAACTCTGGCCCACTGCCTACCGAAGTTTCACAGGCGATTGATGAAAAAGAATTGGTGGTTGCTTCAGTGCTCTCCGGCAATCGAAATTTTGAAGGGCGCATTAACTCCGAGGTCCGCGCGAATTACCTAATGTCGCCGCCGCTGGTGGTCGCGTTTGCGCTTGCGGGACGCATTGATCTCGATCTACGCAAAGACTCGCTAGGTAAAGACAGAGAGGGCAAACCGGTTTTTCTCGCCGACATTTGGCCTTCGCAGCGCGAGGTGGACGAGGCGATGCAGCACTCCATCACCTCCGAAATGTTCCGCAAGAGCTATGGCGAGGTGTACGAAGGCGATCCGCAGTGGCGCGGACTGTCGGTGCCCAAGGGCGAAACTTACGCTTGGGAAAAAGATTCCACCTACATCCGCCACGCGCCGTATTTCCACGGCATGTCCGTGAAGCCCGCGCCGGTGGCCGATATCAAGAAGGCGCGTGTGTTGGCGGTGCTTGGCGACAGCGTGACCACCGACCATATTTCGCCCGCGGGTTCGATTAAGAAAGACGGCCCCGCCGGAAAATATTTGCAGGAGCACGGCGTGAAGCCCGCCGACTTCAACTCCTACGGTTCGCGGCGCGGCAACCACGAAGTGATGGTGCGCGGGACCTTTGCCAACGTCCGCCTGCGCAACAAAATGGTGAACGTGGAAGGCGGATTCACCAAGCACCTGCCCGACGGCGCTGAGATGTCGATTTTCGATGCGTCCGAAAAATACGCTGCGGAGAAAGTTCCTCTTGTGATCCTCGCCGGCAAAGAATATGGCTCGGGATCATCGCGCGACTGGGCGGCGAAAGGCCCGCTGCTTCTCGGCGTGCGCGCCGTGATCGCGGAAAGCTACGAGCGTATTCACCGTTCCAACCTCGTTGGGATGGGAATTCTTCCGCTGCAATTCGCGGTGGGAGAAACCGCGCAATCGTTGGGCCTGACCGGCGACGAAGTTTTCGAGATCAGCGGCATCCGCGAACTGATCGAGAAGTTTTCCGCGGGACGCCAGTTGAAAATCCGCGCCACCGTGGGCAAGGGCAACAGCAAAGAGTTCAACGCCCTCGTCCGCATTGATACACCGCAGGAAGCGCAGTACTACGCTAACGGCGGGATTCTGCATTATGTGTTGCGGCAGTTGTTGGGAAAAGCATAAGTCATAAAAACTCCGTAGGGTGCCCCGTCCAAGCTCCGCTTGGGCGGGGTTTTCAATGTTCACTCGTCACAGACAAGTCCTCATCTGTGGAAATACCTTTATCCCATGCCTTGGGGACTCAAACGGTTCCACGAAACCCGCCAACTTCATTTCCTGACGTCCAGTTGTTATAAGCGCAGACAAAATTTCCGAAGCAACGAATCCCGCGACACATTTGTCGCCGCTCTGGAACGGATCCGCCAGCGCTACAACCTCTGCGTTTACGGATATGTCGTGATGCCAGAACACGTCCACCTCTTAGTGAGCGAGCCTGAAAGCGGCACACTCGCCCAAGCGATGCAGTCCTTGAAACAAGGGGCAGCTCGAAAGCTCGCCTTGCGCGCCAAGGATTCGTTCTGGCAGGAGCGCTACTACGACTTCAACGTCTGGAGCGAACGCAAGTTCGTCGAGAAGGTCCGTTACATTCATTACAATCCGGTCAAACGTGGATTAGTTAACCGTCCCGAAGATTGGCAATGGAGCAGTTTTCGTCATTACCTGACTGGGGAGGCTGGCCCGGTTGAGATCGAGTCACAATGGACTGCGCGGAGGCGGGAAAAGCTGGGAATATTTCCTACGGTCAAGATTCGTCAAGTTGCCGACAAAATCCCCGCCCAAGCAGAGCTTGGACGGGGCACCCTTGAGAGTTTGAAAAGTTAGGCTGGGCCACCCGCCTTGGGCGGGGTTTTTAATGTTCATCCGTCACAGACAAGCCCTCATCTGTGGAAATACCTTTATCCCATGCCTTGGGGACTCAAACGCTTCCACGAAACCCGACAACTCCACTTCGTGACCTCCAGTTGTTATAAACGCAGACAAAATTTTCGAAGCAACGAATCCCGCGCACACATTTGTCGCCGCCCTGGAACGGGTTCGCCAGCGCTACGATCTCTCTGTTTACGGATATGTCGTGATGCCAGAACACGTCCATCTCTTGGTGAGCGAGCCTGAAGACGGCACACTCGCGCAAGCGATGGAATCCTTGAAACAAGGAGTCGCTCGAAACCTCGCCTTACGCGCAAAAGACTCGTTCTGGCAGGAGCGCTACTACGACTTTCAACATCTGGAGTGAACGCAAGTTCGTCGAGAAGGTCGTTACATTCATTACAATCCGGTCAAACGCGGATTAGTTAACCGTCCCGAAGATTGGCGATGGAGCAGCTTTCTCCATTACCGGACTGGAGTGGCTGGTCCGGTTGAGATCGAGTCACAATGGACTGCGCGGAGGCGGGAAAAGCTGGGAATATTTCCTACGGTCAAGATTCGTCAAGTTGCCGACGAAAATCCCCGCCCGAGCAGAGCTTGGACGGGGCACCCTTGAGAGTTGAAAAGTTAGGCTGGGGCACCCGCCGTCAAGCTCCCAACGAAAATCCCGCCCAAGCGAACTTGAGAGTTGGGCCATCGGCCCGATGCCCAGTATCAATCTTCCTATTGCTTCGCATGCTTATCGGAAGTACCATTCTGTCCTTCCTCGCATTTGGATTGGGCCCGGTTGTCGAACTACCAACAAAAGAGCACCTTCATATGACAACAATTTATAAAATTACTCCATCCAATCCTCGAATCGCATCGTTGCTAGCAGATGTAACTAAAGGAAATATTTAAAATCCCAGTCTTTCAACGTGAGTTTGTATGGAAGGATGAACAGATCATTAGCCTTTTGGACTCTATATATCAGGGTTATCCTGTTGGCTCACTCCTTCTTTGGTCTACGAAAGAACGCTTAAAACATGAGCGTAACGTGGGTGGCTTTAAATTACCTGCTACGCCCGAGGACTATCCCGTTCAGTATGTTCTTGATGGCCAGCAACGACTAAGCACGTTATATGGAGTCTTCAATTCAGATGCACCGACCAATGATGAAGAACTTGCTGCTCGCTTTAACATTGCTTTCGTAGCTGGTACCGGGGAATTCGTCCAGGCTTCTTTTGCTGATCCCGCAGCCTCAATCGCGCTGCGAAATATCTTAGATACAACCAAGTTGTTACCCGAATTACAACGATTCTCAACAACTGAGCAAACAGCGATTGCAGCCTTGACAGAGCGATTTAAAGATTATGAGTTCCCCGTCGTCACTATCAGGGATCGCACTAATCAAGAGGTTTGTCGCGTCTTCCAACGCATCAATTCTTCAGGAACAACACTTAGCACGCTGGAACTACTCGCTGCATGGACTTGGTCGGAACAATTTGATCTTCGTAACGAAATCCAATCCCTACTTGATCGTTTGGCGGATAAAGGCTACGAAGATCTTGACAGAACTGAAATAATGCGTTGCCTCGCTACTATTGTTACAGGGGGGATAGACGGCGATGCTTTAGTTGATGCAAAACCAGAAGATCTAGTTAGCGGAATGTCTAAACTCAAACAGGCAATGCTTGCAGCTATAGATTTTCTTGAGAGTGAATTCGGCATCAAGAACATCGTGTTCGTACCGTTCCCAATAATGTTGGTACCTCTAGTACGCTTTTTTGCGATTACGTTAAAACCAACAGCTGGACAACGAGCTGGCTTGCGTAAATGGTTTTGGCATTGCGTGTTTACTCAACGGTATAAAGCAGGTACAAATCGCCTCGTAACCGAAGACCTCGCACGAATGGCAGAATTGGGAGCTGGCAAGCAGGCCTTTGATAAATTGAGCACAACTGTCGATCCAGAAATATTCTTAAAGACATGGCGCATCAACTCTACAGCCGCGAAAGCAGCAATATGTTTACTAGCTCAATCTAATCCTAAAAGTTTTCTTACTGGAGCGCCGGTCGATTTAAGTGAAGCTTTATCCGCTTATAATGCGAGAGAGTTCCACCATATTTATCCCAAAGGCTATTTAGGAAACCAAGGAATACATTTTCATGAAGCAAATATCATCGCTAACATCTGCATGCTAACGGCCTCAGATAATAAACAGATCAGTGACACAAATCCCGCTGAGTACTTTCCCAAGATCCCATCACAAATACGCGAAGAAGTATTTACTCGTGCATTGGTGCCTGCCGAGTTTTGGGGCGGATCAAAAGTTTATGCCGATTTCATAAAAGCCAGAGCTTATCTGTTAGCGCGAGAAGCAAGCGCATTAATTCAGGCGGGTTAACTAAGGTCGTCGTTTTGGTTGGACGCTGTGTCCTCCAAACCCTAAGAGCAGATTCCTCGCGCGATAAGGCTGCGCTTCGGAATGACAAGATGGGGAGCTAACAAAAGATTTCACGACTGGCGCTTCGGAATGACAATCGAAAAGCCAACACAAGGTCCCTCGACTTCGCTCGGGATGACAGATTTGTGGTGGGTTATTTAGCGATATTTTGCCGCCAGCGCGCGTTTGCTTTTGGAGAGCAGCGGCCACGCCTCTTTGTATCCTTCATATTTGTAGCGGTCTTTTTTGAGCGGGAGCATGGGGTAGAGCATGAGTCCGGTTTTGCGCGTGGGGCCGAGGATTACGGCGGCGGGGATGAGATACCAGACATCCTGCGGAATTACGTAGGCGGCGAAGAGGTCTATTTGCTGGAGAGTGTAGTCCTGCTTTTTGAGGAAGTGCGGTTTGAACTGGCAGAAGTATCCGGTGCCGGTGCGGACGGTGGTGGACTTGACCTGGACGCGGAGAATGTCTGAGCCGTGTGAGACGCCGACGTCGTAGGCGGAGGAATCTCCCCAGGGCTTGGAGACGGCGTATCCGTGCTCAAGGGCGGAGGTCATGAAGCGGAGTTCGACCCACTCGCCGCGCTCCTTGAAGGTTTTAAAAGCTTTGCAGTCGTGTGCGCTCATTTCGTAATTCCCGATGCTCCCTGAAATTCGTGTTGAAAAACAAAAAGCGCCGCCCCGTGGGCAGCGCTTTGGTGAGATGTGAAAGCTGAATTCAGCCTATGTTTCCAGTGTAGCAATTGGAGTGGGGAAAATGGGACATGAGGCGGAGGATTATATAGTCCGTGCGGGCAATGGGTTAGAGGGATTAAACACGAAGGGACGTATTGACAAGAATGTTGGAGGTGCCGTCCCTAACGGGACTCGGGATTCTCCTGACTCCGTTTCCCGGCACTTACGTGCCGGGCTTTCACATTCCGCGCCTGCGGCGCTGCTTTTTCGCTGACCGGTGAAGCAACGCCGGGGCCATAAAAATACAATGGCGCGGCGGATCGCTCCGTGTCACCATTAAAAATCCCAGCATGACCGCTGGGAGTGGAAAATCGCATGCGCTCGGATTAGGCCGGTTGCCATAATTCGATAGGGTTTCCTTCAGGGTCGCGCAGGCGAGTGAAGGTCCCGACATTGGGATAAGATTCCGGGTCTTTGACCTCAATACCGGCGGCTCGTAGCTGGGCCACCATTTTGTCCATGTTGTGCACGCGAAAGTTCACCATCCAGCCCTTGCTGGAGTCCCCGAAATATTTCGTGGTTTCGGGGAAGGGAGTGAATGCGGTCGGGCCGGCCTCCTGCTGCCAGGAACTTTGGCCTTCGCTTGTTGGTGTAAGCGAAATTCCCAGGTGTTGCTGGTACCAGTTTCCCAGCAATTTGGGATCATGAGCGCGGAAGAACAGACCTCCGATGCCGGCTACCTTTTCCATTTTCGTTTCTCCTGATTCAGGTTTCGAATTTGTTTTCGCAGATTGGGCAGGACTCGCTGCTTGTGCGGGGTGCTGTGCTGCTATGGCCAATTGATTCTGCGGCAGAATAAAGCTCAGCCCGAAAGTAGATGACAGGATTTGAAGAAATCGCCGCCTTCGAAAGCTCATTCCTTTTTCCTCCCGGGTAGATGCGAGGTCTTTTACGATAGCATGTGCCGTCCTTGGAGGGATTCGGATTGAACCCCATTTATTTTCCCTACGCAGACTCCTCGCGCGATAAGACTGCGCTTCGGAATGACAAATCTAAACAGCAAACACAAGGTCCCTCGACTTCGCTCGGGATGACAGATTTGTGATGGTTTTGCACGATTGAAATGACAAGAGAGTCTTGAAAAAACAGAGGAATTACGTGCGGCGGTTGCCGAGTCCTATGTCGGAAGTAATGTTGACCCATTGCAACCAGCTGCCAATAATCAGGCTCGGGAGCGGATGCCGGTGGGTGGTGGGCGGCGCAACTAAATTCTAAATTGTGTGTTTGTTAATCGTGGGTACCAGGAGGGATTTCGGGAATGAACAAGAGATTGATGGCAGTGCTATTTGGAATTTTGCTGGCGGCAGCGACGGCCAGCGCGCAGATTGTGGTACGGATTGGGCCGCCTCCGGCGCCGCGCCATGAAGTGGTACCTGTTGCTCCGGGACCGAACTACGTTTGGGTGCCGGGTTTTCATCGCTACGATGGGCGCGCGTATGTCTGGGTGCCCGGCCATTATGTGGTGCCTCCGCATCGTCACGCACGCTGGGTCCCGGGACACTGGGCGCATCGCCGCGGCGGATACGTTTGGGCGGAAGGCCACTGGCGCGGATAGGTTTTTAGATTTCGAAAATGCCCCGTTCACGCTTGCTCGGTCTAATTTGCTGAGCAGGTTGGGCGGGGCTTTCATTTGATGTTCCTGCGCGGTTAATAGGGACGGCGGCGGAGTTACCGCTCCAGAATTTCTTTATATGCGTTGAAAGCTACCTTTTTAGGCGCTTGCGGCAGAATGATATCTACGGTGCGGGTGGAGTTGCCGCCGATTCCCACCTGGCCAAGCCGCACCATGCCTTGTCCAAAATCGGCGTCCACAGGAACAAGCATGACGAAGCTGTCATCCACCTGACTTTGCGTGATGGTCATGTGCAACTTCACCTGGCCTCCATCGGCGGGAGTGAGTTGATAATTGAATTCGTATTTCGGGACTTGAGTGCCGTAAACCCATTCGCGAAAAAACCAATTCAGACGGCCGTTTTTCTGGAGGTCCATCAACTTGGTCATGTGTTTTGTGGCAATCGCTTCAAAGTCCTCGGTGGATGCGGGCCGATCGCTGTAGGTGGATACAAAATCATGCATCATGGCGATGAAGTTCGCGTCAGGATCCTTGGAGCCGGTCTCGTGCATCATGGAGCGCAGCATTTGCAGGATGTAGGCGCCCTTGGGATAGGTGACGTTCTGGTAGGCGTTTTCGGTGCGAGGGGAAATCAGGCGTAGGCCCATCCAGAGAGGGCCGGCGTCATTGGGAGCTACTCCAAAGTTGTTCTTGTCGAGGATTCTGCGGCGCAGGCGGTCCCAAAATTCAATGTAATCCTTCTGCCATTTTCCGCCGTAGGCGAACTGCATGAACAGTCCAGCGGAAAATTCCGCGAAGCCCTCGGAAAGCCATTGATCGTGATAGGAGGACCAGCCCACGGTGTGGCCCCACCACTGGTGCGCGACTTCGTGCGGCGTTACTTCCTGCACAAAGCCTGAGAAGTTGTTGTCAATGCGGCCGAAAAGCATCCATCGCTGAGTGGAATCAATGTAAGCGGAGATGGGAAGGTAGACCAGGTTTGGCCAGGATTGTCCGAAGTTGAAATCGGGCTGCTCGGTGATGTTGATATTGTCGTACGGAAGCTTGCCGAAAAAATAGGTGCAAACCTCAAGCTGGGCGCGGGTTTGATCGAGGGCGTATTTTGTCATGGCGCCCGGCGCCATGGATTGCAGCGCGGGAACTCTGCTCAGAAAATCGGGCAAGTCCGTCAAATAGTATCCGGAGATGTGGATGCCTGTTTTTTCATCGGGCAGGTCAATCTTTTTGTACTCGCCGTAGTTCAACCCTGCGACGGCGACCGGAGTAGGAGTGACCCAATGGCTGACGGCGAGATCGCCTTCGACTGACGCGCTTTGCAGCTTTCCGACGCTGATGACTGTGTAGTGTCGCGGGACTTTGAAAGTGAGATCGTAGAGGGCGCGTTCGCCAAAACCGTTGAGATTCGGATACCAGGATTCGCGCGCGCGAATGTAGAAACTTCCGCTGCCGGCTTGCTCGACAACTTTGTCGCCAGCATATTCGACGGTGACGGAGTATTCTTTGCCGAGCTGCGTCGCCTGCGGAAGTATTACGTAAAACGAGCCGTCGAGCTTACGGCTTTCCTGAATGAAATATAGGTTCTCGCCGCGGTCGTCGGTGACGCGAGTAACGCGCAGGTTCGGCAGCAACCCGAACTTTAGCACTCTTTCTCCGGCAATGAGGGGTTCAAAGGTAATGGTCGCAGTGCTGAACAGATGCGCGTTTTTTGCGATGTCCGTCTCGATTTTGTAGCGGTGGGTGGCGAAGAGGCGTCGGTCTTCACTTGAGCTGGCTCTGCCGTTCAGCAGCTCAAACTTGGCGTGCGCCAAGTACCAGATGCCATCGTCCATCCCCTCGGGGTTGTAGTTGATAAGCGCAACTTCCTCCGGCGAATCCAGCTGAGGCACGGCCCCGACTCGCACTCTCATGAAAAAACGCAGGTCTTTGTGCTTGACGCCGTGAATATATGAATTCAGGAAAAACGGATGGGCAGGATTGTAGATCGCTGCCAGGACGTCAGCATCCACATTGTCCATGTCTTCACCGTTCAGGATGGCATCGGTAAAGCCCAGCGATTCTTCTCTGCGCCGGCGCATCTTTTCCTTCCACTGCTGGAGGATCGCAGCGGCCTCAGGGGGCGTGTTCTCACTGTCTTTCAGGCCCTGCACGAAGCGTACGTGGGCGTCAGGGGTGAAGCGAAACACCACGGAGGTGAAATCCTCGTCAAATTCCTCATTGCCGGTGCGCCGCTGCAATTCGTGCGCGTCAAGCGGAGACACCGCTTTCAGATTGAAGTGGCCGTCTCCAATAAACACCGCTCCGGTGACATTGCCATCCACCGGATTCAGAAATGTTAGTGTCCCTTTTCGAAAGGTAAAAGTCCCCACATCCACGACCAACGTGAAATTGTCGAAGCGAAAAGTCCTTCCCAAGCCTACGTCGCGCAGTTGACGGTATGCGGGATCGGAATTGGTGAACGCCAGGGCTTTTTCGCTTACGGCGACGGTGGTCTTTTGCTGGGCAATCGCCAAGGTCAGCGGCAGATCGACGGAGGCTTGCAAGTCAACCGTTTTCCCCAAAGGCTCGAAACCATCTCGGGAGACGCTCACCGAATAGGCGCCCGGCTTCAGTTCGGGCGAGGTAAACCTGCCCAGGCCATCCGATGACAGCACGACGGGGCCGGTCAGTTGCGCGCCGGTGATTTCGATACGCGCTCCGGCAATGACAGCACCGGAGGGATCTTTTACTGTTCCGGAGATGGTGCCGGCATGGAGCGAGATCGGAATCGCCATGCAGACTAGCAAGAGCGCTGCCTTTGCGATGAGAGAAAAATGGAAATGACGGGCCGAGATCGGCCCAGACAGGAGTTGGCGGAATTTAGTTGGCAACATTGCTGCGCTAAGGCCGACGGCCTTCTTGGGGGAAGCAAATGCTACCGCAAGTTGCGCTGCCGCGCAAGAAACTTATTCTCTGTTGCGAAGACCCAGGATAGCGCGACCCGTGATTACCGCAACACCAGATCCGAATATTCGGGATGCTCTTGCAGATATCCGGCGACGAAGGGGCAGGTGACGTCCACTTTGAGATGTTGTTCGCGCGCGTAGTCGAGGGCGCTTTTTACCAAGGCTGATCCTGTGCCGGTTCCGTGCAATGCTTCGGGCACTTCGGTTTCGACCAGCCCGAGGACGTGGCCGGCCAGAGTGTAGAGCAGCGTTGCGACGTGGCCGTCGCGCTCCAGTTCAAAGCGGCCTGTGGTGACCAGTTCCGCGGCGGGCTTGTCGTGCCTGAAGATTTTCATGCGGTGATGGCGTTATCCGTGCGGCCCCTATTCGCCTTCGTTGAGCGCAATGAGGCACTCCTTATACGTTGCTATCTCCATCTTCGCAATCTTCGCGTCCGCGATGATGACTGTTGCCGTCGTAAGGTCCCTCCGCCTTCGCATTCGCTCAGGGTCGGGATGACATTTCTTAAAAAATTAGATCGCGCAAAGTACGATCTTTGATCGTTTATTTAGCCCCGTCTGTCAGTCTTGTTCCTTCGATTCTGTTGCGTTCGGCATGATGATGCGGAAGTTTCCGCTGACATGCATCATGCTCATGAGGTACAGCATGCCGTCGAAATAGCGCTGCTCGCCGGAGGGGACCGGCGTGTTCCATAGTTCGTCCACGAACGCCTTTGAAGTCGGTCCCGGTGTCGCAGCCAGACTGCCGACTGCCGTTGTCGCCAGCATGCCGATGGAATGGCGCGTGGAGAGCGGCTTGCCGTCGAGCGTATAGCGGTCGACGAATTTATCAATGCCCTGGCTGAAAAGAAATTTCTGAATGCGGTCGCTTAGCGTGGTTTCACGCGTGTCTTTTTTCCACCAGTCGTAATCCACGGACCAGTTGCTTACGCTTCGCCAGGAGTCGTAACTGAAAGGCACTGGCTTGCCATTGAAATCGGTCATCTGGGTCTCGTCGAAGTTGTTGCGGTCGGGAGTCAGTCCGGTTTCAGGGCCGGTAATTTTGCTGAACAGATCGCGGCTCACGTCGGCGGCCTTGGCCCAGAAAGCGCGGTCTTCCATTGGTCCCCAGCGCGACCATAGTTCGTAAAATGCGGGCAGATGGTAAGAGGCGTCGGTGAAATTGACATCAACATTGGCCACGAAGCGGATCATGAAATGGGGATCGTCCACCATGGGCCCGATGGTTTCGGTGTGCGGCCTGTCCCACGGAGCATGAAAAGATGGAATAGTTTTGCCGGACTTCGCGGCTTCCCGCTCGCGTTCTGTGTTGTTGGGACTGGGCCAGGGATGGTCTGGCGGGATGAACGGTGGGTCATCGGGATGAATGCGGAAGGGGCTGCTGCCGGTGAGCGCGGGATGATGACGCATGCCGCGGAGAATCTTGTCGGCTTCGACCTGATAATTGTAGATGCCTTCGCCGTTACCCCAGCGGTGCGCGGCGAAGTATAGCGCCATCACGTAGTACTCTTCGCCATCGGGCGCGGCACCGGTAGAGCGCGGCGACCCGTCGGTGGCCATGGACCAGGCGAAATATCCTACGGAAGGATTCTTCGGATCGGTGACCAGCATATAGGTTTTCGACCAATTCCAAAGAGCGTCAAACTCGCGCTTGTGGTTCAGTTCGACGGAGATCATCATGCCGTAGCTCATGCCTTCGGTGCGGGCGTCATTGTTGGCCCAGTCCGTGATGTAGGCCAGCGTTCCGTTCGCGTTGGCCCCGGTCTCGAAGTACACCCGCTCTTCCTGCCCATCGCCGTGGAAGAGTTGCTGGAAAGCTTTCTCGATTTTCGCGCGTATCTCGGCGGGGGAGTGTCCTTCTTCGGCAAAGAGATCGGGATAGTGCTGTGTTTTGTATGCTCCATCTCCATCGCCGGGATAGCTGGGAATGTTGCCCAGCGGTGCGTTCACGTGCTGGGGTGGCGGAGTGAAAGCGGGCAGCGTCTGCGCGGGTTTGGCGGAACTTTGCGCAAAGCCGAGTGTGGCAAATAACGAGAAGCAGAGAACACTAATGAAGCGCCTTTTGTAGAAATTCAATGCTGTCTCCCCGTAAATCAGATTAGTTCATTAATATAGCCCTCATTGCGCGCGTTTATCTCAATTTGCTCCTCTGCAATTCCCTGTACGCTTCGCTCTTCGAGATTCCGCGCTCTCTAGCCACGATCTTCAGCGCAGCTTTCTCATCCAGTTTCTGTTCATCCATAATTTGCTGGATACGCTCGCGGATACTTTCTTGATTGTGTGCCGCACCTTCATCTTCTGAAGCTTTCCCGATCAGCAGCGTGATTTCCCCTTTGATCTCGCCGCGGGAATTGAATTCTGCGAGAATCTGTCCCGCCGGGCCGCGCAAAAATTCCTCGTGAATTTTGGTCAGCTCCCGCGCAATCACAATCGCGCGTGCCTGCCCGAGCACGGCAACGATGTCTTCTATTGTTTCTTTCAACCGGTGCGGCGCTTCGTAAAAGATTTCCGTTTGCGAAGATGCACCAAGGGTTTCGAACATCTTTCGTCGCTGGCCGCTCTTCGGCGGCAGGAATCCATGGAATTGAAACGAATCGGTTGGCAGGCCGCTGGCAGCGAGCGCGGAAATTACCGCGGAGGCGCCAGGAACCGGAATGACCTTAATGCCTTGTTCTACAGCGCGTGAAATCAGCCGGAATCCCGGATCGGAAATTCCCGGCATGCCCGCGTCCGTGACCAGCGCGACGCGCTTTCCAGCTTGCAACTCTTTTGTCAGTTGTTCCGCGCGGCTGACCTCGTTCTGTTCGTAATAGCTGATGGTGCCGGTCGAAATTCCATAATGGTTCAAAAGTTTTTGCGTGTGCCGGGTGTCTTCGCAGGCGATCAAGTCCACCTCCTTTAGCACGCGCAGAGCACGCAGCGTGATGTCCTCGAGATTGCCAATGGGCGTGGCAACCACGTATAGACCGGCCTCCAGGGCGGACTCGCCGGATGAAACTTCCGCTTTCATGCAGGGAGTCTAACACCTGAAACCCGCGCAGCGATCCGAGCGGCCGTGCGCGCCCGCCGCTTTGCCATTCTCCGGCCCTGTTCTAGAATCGTTCTTTGCCCGCAATCATCTGTCATATTAAGTATCTTCATTAGCCTGTTCTTATTACGTAAAACTAAGGAGCGTCCTTTGCCCGAAACAATTTATGACGTCGCCGTTATCGGCAGCGGCCCCGCCGGATATACGGCCGCCATCCGCGCCGGACAGTACGGCCTGAAGACCGCGCTGGTGGAAAAAGACCCGTACCTCGGAGGCACCTGCCTGCATGTTGGCTGCATCCCGACCAAGGCGCTTTTGTTTAATGCGGAGATTTGGGACCACCTGAAAGACGCGAAGGAATACGGCATTGAAGGCGTGGACGGGCGCAAGCTGAACTGGGCTGCGATTCAGAGTCGCAAGACCGGCGTGGTGGACAAGCACGCCAAGGGTCTTACATTCCTGATGCGCAAGAATAAGGTGGAAACTATCAAGGGATTCGGCAAGCTCACCGGCCCGGCGCAAAATGGCGTGTTCACGGTGAACGTGGAGAACGAAGAAAAAACTTCTGCCGTCAAGACCAAAAACATAATCCTGGCCACAGGCTCAGAAGCCCGCATGATTCCCGGTCTTGAAGCTGGGCGACCGCATTCTCACCAACATTGAAATTCTCAAGCTCGAGCGAGTTCCCAAGTCGTTGGTGATTGTTGGCGCTGGGGCGGTGGGAGTGGAGTTCGCGTCTATCTTCCGCTCATTCGATTCGGAAATCACAATTATCGAAGCTCTCCCGCGACTGGTACCTCTTGAAGACGAAGAAGTCTCTAAGGAACTCGCTCGCGTGTACCGCAAGCGCGGCATCAACTTCCACACCAGCGCGAAAGTGGAGAAGGTCGAGAAAACAAAATCCGGCGTGGCGGTAACTTTTAGTGCCGACGGCAAGCAGCAGAAGATCGAAGCGGAGAAAATCCTCATCGCCGTAGGACGCAAGCCCTACACCGACAATCTTGGTCTGGAGAAGACCCGCATCAAGCCCGAGCGCGGGTTCATCAAAACCAATGAGTGGATGGAAACTGACGAGCCAGGCATATATGCGATCGGCGACATTGTGTTGGGAATGCCGCTGCTGGCGCATGTGGGAGCGATGGAGGGCATCGTAGCCGTCTCAAAATCGCAAAGAAAGAAGACCGCCCGATCGACCCGTTGAGAAATTCCCAACGCTACGTATTGCCATCCGGAAATTGGCAGCGTGGGCCTGACTGAAGTAAAGGCTAAAGAAAAAGGTCACAACGTGAAGATGGGCAAGTTCCCCTTCACGGCAAATTCGCGTGCTTCGATTGTCGGTGCAGCATGAAGGCTTTATCAAGATCGTCTCCGATACAAAATACGGAGAGATTCTTGGTGTGCACATCATTGGGCCTCAAGCGACGGAGTTGATCGCCGAAGCTGTCACTGCCATCGAACTCGAAGCCACTGTGGAAGACTTGATGTGGACGATCCACGCGCATCCAACGCTGGCGGAAGCCATGTTGGACGCGTCGAACAGCGTGTATGGGCTGGCGATCAATATGTGATTTCGGAGCCACGAATTGCTCGGATGAATAATGGTTAGATCCGCATAATCCACGGCGATAAGTTCATGATCTCCGTTCTCCAACTCGGTACCATTGATTACGCCACCGGGCTCCGCCTGCAACAACGCTTAGTCGAGCTGCGCAAGAACAACGAAATCGGGGACGTCCTCTTGTTGCTTGAGCACACGCCCGTCATCACTCTCGGACGCAATGCAAAATCCAATAACATCATCGCGTCTCCACAACTGCTGGCGGAGCGCAGCGTCGAAGTTTTTGAATCCGACCGCGGCGGCGACGTCACCTTTCACGGTCCCGGCCAGCTTGTGGGCTATCCCATCTTCGATCTCCGCAGTCTGCCATCTGAAGACGAAAAACGAAAAACCGTCGGCGCCATCGAATATGTCCGTCGCCTCGAAGAAGTCCTCATCCGCACCTGCGCCGAATTTCGTATTGCCACGAAGCGCATTTGCGGCCTTACCGGCGTTTGGACGAATCCCGAAAACAGCACAGAATGCGTGGGGACGGGCGCCCTCGCCCGTCCGGTCGAGCGAAGCTCGACATCAACTAATCAAAACGAAGAAGCCAAAGTCGCCGCCATCGGCGTGCACATCTCCCGCGCCGTTACTTCCCACGGCTTCGCGCTCAATATCAACACCGATCTCAGCTACTTCGATCTCATCGTTCCGTGCGGCATCACGGCAAAGCCGGTAACTTCCATGGCCCGCGAACTAGGCAAAGAGCTATCCCTCCAGGAAGTGGCCCATGCAGTCTCCCGCAACTTTGGCACCGCGTTTGGGAGCCAAATTTTATGGCTCAATTCGCTGGACTCGCTTGTCGGCCCGACTATCGGCATCCCCATGAAGCCTCCGGCAGACCTCCGCAAGCTACATAAAGAGGAAGATACCTTCTGGGCGTAACCGGGTACCCTGCGCTTTGAGGCTTTTTCCGAGGCCGTTTACCGCGCCCAAACGAAAGGTGTAACCTTGTCACGCGAACACACTCCATTTCTATAACGCGGCATCTTCAGGAGGCGAACATGCGCAACTTCATTATTGGGGTCGTCGTCACGGTAGTCGTAATTATTGCGGCCGGCCTGGCTTTTGCATTCCTCGGCCTCATGCCCACTAACGCCGATGCCACTCCGCCCAGCATTGAACGCAACATTGCCATGCATTCCATGGACGCATCCATGGACCGCCACGCCCCGCACATCAGCAATCCCGTGGCGCCTACAGATGACAATCTCATCGAAGGCATGAAGGTTTACACCATGAATTGCGCCGGGTGCCATGGCAGCTTCAATTACAAACCCAGCCCGCTGGCGAAATCTTTTTATCCGCCGGTCCCGCAGTTGGTGATTGATCCGCTCGACGACCCGGAGTGGCATGTGCATTACGCGATCGCCACCGGCGTACGCTACACCGGAATGCCCGCCTGGGGAAAAACGCTCACCGATGACCAAATCTGGAAGGTCACCGCCTTCCTCACCCGGCTGGATAAACTCCCACCCGCCGTGCAGCAGTACTGGAAGGATTCCTTCGGCGTTGCGCCGCACAGCGGCAGCGAAGGCATGAAGATGGAGCCTTGATTTTCTTTCTGGGACATTTGTCCGGTTTGCCGTGACCTTCGTGTCTTGCCTATATTCGCCCGCTTCCAAGCGGAACGCTATAATATTCTGTTTGCCCGTCGTGAATTTTTGCCTCGGGCCTGCGGAAGGGAATTATGGCGACCGATATCATCATGCCCCAGATGGGCGAATCAATTGTTGAAGGCACCATCACTAAGTGGCTGAAGAAGCCCGGCGACAAAGTCCAGCGCGACGAGCCGCTGTTTGAGATCTCCACCGACAAAGTGGACGCCGAAATTCCCGCTCCCGCCTCCGGCGTGCTCCAGGACATTAAAGTCACCGAAGGGACAACGGTTCAGGTCAATACCGTCGTTGGAACGATTGCCGGCGAGGGCGAAGCTGCAAAGCCTGCTCAGGCCCGCCCTGCTCAGAACGAAGCTCCGCAGCGGAAAAGAAAGCTGCTGCTCCAGCAAATCTGCGCCCGCTGCGGAATCATCAAAGCCCTTACATAAAGAAGACGAAGAAGATGAGGCGCGCTCCTCGCCGCTCGTCCGCAAAATGGCTCGCGAGCACAACATTGATTTGGCCCAGGTGGAAGGCAGCGGCCTCGGCGGCCGCATCACTAAGCAAGACATTTTGGACTTCCTTGAAAAAGGAGAAGAGAAGGGCGCGGAGAAAAGTGCCGCCGCCGCTTCTTCGCGCACGGCCAGCGCGCCGTCGCCTGCTCCTCGGACCGCGCCCCCGGTCGAACTTCCCGGAGACGTCGTTCCGCTTACCCGCATGCGCAAAATTATCGCGGAGCGCATGATTGAGTCGCGCCGCACTAGCGCCCACGTTCACTGCATGTTTCAGGTGGACCTCACGCGCATCGTCAACCTGCGCAATAAGCTGAAAAATTCCTTCGAGCAGCGCCACGGCGTGCGCCTCACCTTCATGCCGTTTTTTGTGCGCGCGGCGATCATCGCCCTGCAGCAATATCCCATCATCAATGCGTCGCTCTTTGAAGCGACAACATTCGCTATCACCGCAACGTCAACGTCGGCATCGCTGTCGCGCTCGATTGGGGACTCATCGTTCCCGTCCTCAAGAACGCCGAAGAACTTAATTTTCTTGGCTTGCAGCGCAGCATCACCGATCTCGGCGAACGCGCCCGGGAAAAGAAACTAAAGCCGGAAGAAGTGGAAGGCTCCACCTTCACCATCACCAATCCCGGCCAATTCGGCGCGGTCTTCGGCCTGCCCATCATCAACCAGCCCAACTCCGCCATTCTCGGCATCGGCGGCATCATGAAGGTCCCACTCGTCATCACCGACAGCGAAGGCGTGGACTCCATCGCCATCCGCTCCGTCGTCCACCTCACGCTGGGCTACGATCACCGCCTGATTGACGGCGCCGTCGCCGACCAGTTCATGGCATTCCTGAAAAAAACGATGGAAGGCTGGAGTGAGGAAGTCGGGTAGTCCGGGCCTTTCGGGGAAATGCCATCGCGAAGCATTGTGGAAGAGCGGCCATTCATGGCCGCGTTTCCATTCATTTTCGAAGTGCCCTTTAGGGCCGGCCACGTTCGCCGTGGGAAAACCTACCAACGGTCCCGCAGCGCGATCGCGACGCTGATCGCCACGGTGATCGCCGCATTCACCATCCGGTCATAAACGCTCCGCTTAATATCATTCCGAGTCAGAGCGTTAATCCGGCTTTCCGCCGACTGCATCCACCCCGGCTGCTCGCCGCCAACCAGCATGTCCATCTTGGTTTCCAGCCGGCTCAGCTTCTCAATCACTTCACGCTGAAAGTCGTTGTCGGTCACGCGCACCACCAGCGACTTACCGCTGTGTAGATACTCTTTCCGCAAGTCTTCCTCTTGTTTTGCCATATCGAATGCCGTGGGATCTCACGCTGGATAATTTACAAACAGCGCACAACTCACTCTGGAATACTTCGGAGGCACCGAAGCATCGTACTGTCGCAAAAAATAGCCTTGTGCCTTCGACAGCCGTGGCACGGTAAAAGTTTGCGTCCCGAAGCGGCCGACCAGGTTCCGGTCATTCGCCTGCCCCCAGCCTGTATCGCTCCAACGAACTTCGATCGCTCCTCCAGAAATCGGCGCACTTCCAGCATCAATGCTCACCGTCGTAGAGGTAATCGCAGTAATGGCCGCACCCGTCAACGCTGCCAGATAAGCCGAGCCCACCTGGTCCGCATCCAGTTCCTGAAGTCCAATGGGAATCGAAGCCTTCGCGCTCTCGAATTCAAATGACAGCGTCTCCGCCGCGTCATTCGCGAATGTGATCTTGTACGAACTGTGCTCACCTTGCAGGTCTCTCACGCCAATCGCCACTTCCCGCACAATCCCCGTAAAATGCGCGCTTCGTGACGGCATATTGATCTGCAAAGCGTCTCCCGGAAAAATATCCGCTGCAGCGCCGGGCAGAAAATCGCTCCACGTTTCGTAAGCACCCATCCAACCCGGAATATTCCCATCATCAAGGATTGCCAATGCCGCATTCTCGCAATCGGCCGCCATCCGCGCCGGAGGACTCTTAACATGCCTCACCACCCCGCGCACGCCATCATCCGCGCCATTCGCCAGCGCCGCAATGCTCGCCGGATTCAGCACACGCGCAATTGCCGTCCCCGTCCCGCGGTATCGGACTTCAATCGCCTCGTTCGCTTGAGGAACATACGCGGTAAAAAAATCCAGCGCCGACCCTGACACAATTGTGCACTCTGCTCCATCGGATTGCGCGCCTACCAGCCGCGTCCGGAATGGCTGGCCAGGAAGAGCGCTGCGCACCTGGGTGCCAGGCGCTTGCACTATACGCGTAAATGCGATGTCGCAATTCATGCTCACCGCGTTGACCAGCGCGTACGCGGCAAATTCTGGCGCATTTGTCAGTACGTCGTCATACAACACCGTGGAGCTTGCGATCAGCGACGCGGGATTCGCAGGATCAATCTCATGCGCTTCCAGCGCCACTCTCACATCGGCCGGAACCGCCGCGCCTCCCAGCCCGCTGCCCGCCGGATGCGAGGACGAATGAAAGATTTGTTCTTCGCGATAAACCTCCAGCGAGTAAATCCTCGTGGTAAGCACATAGTGCCGCCCGCTCACGGTAGTCATCGGCGTCCCACTGAGCGCACCATTGATGATTGCCTGGATGTTCGACTCTGTTCCACTTGGCGAAAGCTGAAAGCCCGCCAGGCAATTCGCCGCAACCACCGTGCCTGAATACAATCCGCCCAGAATGCCCGTTGAGGCCGCATGAAATTCCACGTCCCCATGCTGCATCACCAGCGCACCGCCCATTTCCACTTTTTCGGAGAAATTCACCAGAGTCTGTCCGTCGCTGCCCGTCCCCCCTGCGATCTGCAACTTCCCGCCGCTCACCGATACTGCATTTGCAGGATCAGTTTTGCTCCACAGCGTCGCGTCCAGCACGGTTCCCGAATACTCCTCCGTGAAAATTGTTCGGCTGTTTTGACTGAAGGGCGTCTGCGAAAGGTAGAACTTCAACGTAAGATTGTCGCCCACGAAATAATCGGTTACGTAGGCCTCAGGCTCGGAATTGCCGATCGTCGTTACATCGTTCAAACCGGCGTCCACTGGCTGCAGCGTTAAGCCGGCCGCCGAAAAGTTCGCATCGCTTTCGTTCAACACATATTGAGTCGCGCCCACTGACGCGAAAACGATCGCTCCCTCTCCGGCCCGATAACTTCCTCGAGCCTCAAGCGCGATTTCAGCGGCATGTTCCGAAAATTTCTTTTGCGGATCAGCGTCATAACTCGCCAGTGAATCGAGATCTGCCACGCTCGATACATCCAGCAATCCCGGCAGCAAATCCTGCGCCATCTGCCGGAGCGCGTTACCCGCGCTCCGACCTACAAAAGGGACGCGGTCCGGCAATCGTTTTCGGTCAAGTACAACTTCATCACTTTGTGCCACCACGTTGCAGCGGTAGGCCGGCCCATGTTCGCCCGAACCCAAATATTCATAACTCGGTGCGCTCAACAGATATCCCGAGAATACGTCCTGTCCATTGGTTCGGCCTAAGGTCAAGCGCGCGCCGCTTACCGGCACAACAAAATTCGGCCCATTCGCCAGCAGCCCAACTTTCAGCACCGACGGCTTATTCAGCCGACGCACTATCTGCGGCAGCCGCGCGCTGTCTATCATCGGCGTGTAGTCCTGCGGACCCAGGCCATCCAAATTGTCAATTTGCAATTTCATTGTCGTTGGTTTTCAAATCCTTTGTTAGAACAGAATCGCTAGGGTTGTGCGGGAATGCGATGAACCGGAGTGCTTGTTCCACTTGTGTAACGAAGGTGCGCCATCGCCCACAAGGCTTGCTTGCCCCTAATACAGCGCTGCCATGCCAGACGGGAAATAGCTGCGATAACAGACTACTGTTTGGCCATCGTTAATGTCCGTGGAAGGGAGCGCCAGAAATGCCGCGCGCAGCGCCAATGACGCAATCGCGCCCAGGCCCTTCACTTCTTCTTCGCGCTCAAACACCTTCATTGAACTCTGCTCTGGCCCACTAGTCGCATTAAATCGGATCGTTCGCGCCACTGATGTCGTGGGACTCAACCGCGGATAGTGAAAGCAGATGCGCCCCCCCGATTCTTCCTCGGCTACGAAAAGTGCGGACCATTCCTGGAAGAACGCTCCTCCTTCGCGGTCCACAAAGGCAATCACCTTTTGTACGTTCATCCCTGTAACGGGGGTGCCCCCCAGCAGAGGTTGGGCCAACACTAGTGAAGTCGCAGTTTTTTCCGCCACACGGCCCACATTGAATGTAATCCGCCGCAGATAGTTCGCATCTTCACGAACCAGCGTCGGATCGCTGACGTACGCGCCCGGTATTCCTGTACCTACATATCCCGTTTGTCCCGCGTAGTCCGCGTCCACGGCGATTATGTCTCCGGCGGAAAACGCATTCACCGCGCCTTCGCCCACAAAAATCTCTCCGGCATTCGATCCCGGTAATACGGCCACCGCCGTCACCGGACTTCCCCCGGAGGGCCGCGCATCCGCACTTGGGTCCGGAGCCAGAACGTTCATGTGCTCCGATCCGCCCGCCAGCGCCATCTGCAGCTTCCCCCATTCGCGGAAGTCGCACTCCACCCGTGCATCCAGCGTGGAGCGGAACTGCCCTACCGCCGTTCCCTGTGGCCCCGTCCTCAGCGGTTCCGTCGCCGTCGCGCATAACCGTTGAAAGTTGTCCACCCAGCCTAAGTCAATCCACGGTGCGGGCGGCATGTTCAATGCGAAAGCCCCATACTTTCCAGGATCAAATAGAGTCGGCGTCTCCGTGGCTCGATTCACCACCGCAAAAAATGCTCTTACTCGCCGCGAAATTGGCACCATCGCGGCCCTTACCGCCAATGTGCTCATAAAATATTCACCTCGGGAAAGAACAGAACGCTCAAAGTGGCTTTTCGCTCCAGCCGCGGCGCCAGGTTTGTTTTGTATCGCGCGTCCACCCCAGTGACTCCGCCGAACTTCGGAGTCGTCCACGAAATTCCCGTCCCCATGTCCAGGCTGGGCGCTTGCGTGTAATCGCGTTTTTCCGTGTGCTGTGGCTGGCAAATGCTCAATAGCTCAGTATCCAGCTCGGCCAGCGCGCGCCCGCGGTCCACCCCGCTCTGCACCGTGCCCAGGGTGTGATAAGAGATTGTGCACTCCATCGCCATCCATGCGCGGCTTCCAACCTGTCGCCCCAGAGCTTCCGCGCTGCCCCACTCAATGTAGAAAGCGTCCGGCAACGGATCTACCGGAATGACCAACTCGTTCTCCGCCACAATGATCGCCGGCCTGGTCGTTCCATTCAGCGTCACCGTGCGTTGCGGGTTCACTGATGTCAGCCGCGTAAGCAACGTCATGTAAAAACTGTCTTTAGTAAATTGCATAAGCTCTCGCTGAGTTTTTCTTCTTAGATTGATCTTTTGTTGTTGTCTCGCAGATCGCGCGATTGTGCCTTGACGTCCGTTGTTCGCGCTTCGCTCTGCTTATGGTGTAACTATTTCACGCTCCCACATGGCTGAATGCTGAATGCCAACTGCCACGTCCTACTCGACCGCCTCCACCAAAAACAAATACGCCGTCCCCGCAAAATATTCCGTAGCGACATTTGCAATGTGAAAAAGATCGCCGTCATAGGAAATTCCCAGCGCGCTCTGAAACAACTGCTCCGCCCCGGCCACATTGCGATCAACCACCGCCTCGGCCACCGCCGAACCCGGAATCAGAAATTGCAGCCTGCGCCGCGGCCCATTGCTGTCAGTGGACAAAGTCCGCACCACCACGGGAGCAAACGGAACTTCTTCGACCCCAGGATCGGTCAGCCCCAACTGGGCCGCGGGATCATCCGGCATCCCCAGCGCGGAAAACAGCAGGCTCACCGAATCTCCTCCCAATACCCGCAGCATCGCATCGGTCGCCCGCGTAATGGCCGCGCCGCTTATAGATCCTTGCATTTCCATTTCATCAACCCACTTTCTGCGCCACGTAGGGCGCCAGCAGTGTTTTCACCGTTTGGTCCAGCAGCGTATCCGCGAAATATTGCAATTGCATCTGGTTCAGTTGTCCGCCGCGCACATTGAGCGCGGGAGTCGCCTGTGCATTCCTAACCAGTTGCGCACACGCGAATTTCACCGCATCAGGAACCGTGCTGTAACCGGCCGTGTACACCACATCGAGTTCGCTGAAGCCTAGACCGATCGCATTCACCGGCAGTGTCAGCTCTCCCGCGTCTGCGTATACGTCAATGCCTGAGGGTGTAATGTCGGTCCAGGTGCCGGGCAAACCAAACAGCAACGCCACGTCAGAATTCAAATCGTCAAAAGGCCATTCGCCCCGCCGCGGAATCGCGAATCGTCCCCGCGCCGAAACAATCGCCGAAGTTGCCGGCGCAACGGCTGTAAGGGGCACATAACTCACCCGCACCGTGTTGCGCCCTTCTGACAGCCGGATGCGCTCTTCATATTGCGTCACGCCCATACTCGCGCGCCGACAATAGGAATCAATCATCGTGGAAGCCGCGCCCACCAAAGCCGCCGGTGTCGTCGCATCCAATCCGTACGCCAAGTACTCCGAAGCCTGCAAATAATTCATGTGAGTTCCTAAAAAAGTTCGGCCGCCAACTGTCCTCGCGAACAATCAGCGGCCTGATTTGTAAAGCCAACAGCCACACGTTCAGTGCACACAGCGGTTGCCCCACCCTTTTCGCGTTCTTTGCGAAAGGGTGGGATTCGCGCAATGTCCGACGACCACCAACCAACGACGCTTCTACCGCGTCACTTTCACTTCATAGTGCGCATAGCTCGCGCCCTTCACCACCACAGCGCCGAACTTCACGACAACCAGCTGCGTGGCCAGTGCCCCGCCGAGTCCCAACTGAAACACCCGCGGATTCGCATCCGTCAGCCAGTGGTACTCGATCAGGTCTTCACTCACCACATAACAGGGAAGGCTCGCCGTTCCGCTCCCCGGTGTTCCGGTGTAGCTCAACGACCATTCCGGGATCAGTGGCAAGTCGCCCGCTTGCGTCGAAAGCATCTTCACTCGCAAGCCGCCGGTAATTTCTGTTGTGGAAAGCACGACGTTGAAAGCCGACTTCATCTCCCGATCAATCAGGTCCAGCAGCACCGGATTGGCATAGATCGCAGTGGGACGCACTTCAAAAGACGAGTTCGCCACCATGCCGGCGACCACTCCCTTGATTCCATCCACAATGCTTTCGGTATTGCCGATCGTGGTCGTATTGCCGCCTGCTTCAATCTGCCCAATCGCCCCGAAATACTGTGTAGTAGTCGGCGTTGCCAATGAAGTGTCGTTGCCGTTCCACAACGCCACATCATGAGTGCGCAAGAGTCCGTCCACCGAATCCGCCAGGTCTTTCGCCTGCAGAAAAGCGAATTGGCTCTGCTGCGCTCCCACTTCCAGATCGAACAGGTTGTAGTTGATCTGTGAAACAAGCGCCTTCAAAGGAACGCTACGCTCCACGCGGGTCGGCGACCCGACAGCAGCCACGATGTTTCGTGGATCCACGAATCCGTTGGCAGCGCTCGGTGAGTTGATCGCGGTCTGCTCAAAGAACCGCGACGGATGGCCCGTTGCAGGGACCTGTTTCACTCGCTGCCCGAATGCGCCTCTTCGCCGCACGATGTCGAAAATTTCTGTTTGATACCGGTTAACCTCCACTGCGCCCGGCCCAATAAAATCAGCCGCCGCGTGCAGGTCCATAAATTGTGCTTTCATGTTTTCTCCTTGTTTGTGTGGCGCGGACACTCCTGTCCGCGAGCCTTTGAATTCTGTAGGCGCGGGCGTCCCGCCCGTGTATTCCCATCCGCGCCGTTCCGCATGTATCTCCACCAACCATCACAGGTACAAAAACAAAGGCACAGCCCCAGGCTGTGCCTCTCCCCGCAAAATTCAACTTTTCCCTGTCAACTACTCAATCATCCCGGCCCGCGCCATCTCCGCTTTCACCGCGATTCTTTGCTCAACGCTGAGCGCCTGCAAAGTCTTGTCCAGAACCGCCGCGTCCACTCGTTCATCTTCATTCCCATTCTTCGCCAGCAGGCTGCTCGCCAGTGGCGAAAGCGACTTTCTCGCCAGCCGGGCAGCCTGTGCCTTCAGCTCTCCGTTGGCTTTTTCCAGCGCCGCCAGCCGTTGCTGCAATTCGTCCGTGCCGTTGTTTTCCGCTGGAACCGCCACCCGCTCTTCCACAGCTGCGACAATGCGATCTACCTTCGCATTCATCGCCTCCTGTTGCGCGTCCAGCCGTTCCAATACCCGATCCAGCGTTTCAGCGGCATTTGCCAAACGATCCGCCGTCGTTACCAACTGCTGCGTCATTTGTTCGTCCATCTCATCTCCTTTGTTTGAATGGTCACCCGAAATAAATTTCATTTAAAGAATTTATGAACTGTCACCATGATTTGTGATTGTCATCCTGAGCGAAGCAACCTCATCGCAAAGCGAATGAGGTCGCGTAGTCGAAGGACCCTTACCCTGTTCTCCGCTCCCGCTATTCCAACTCAATCCACGTCTGCCGGTAAGCGGCTTTATCCTGGCGCAAAATCGCCGCTCCCGTGAACATCACATGCGTAAGCGTCCAAACCTTGCTACGCATGTCCGCCACCCGAGCATCGGCAATCTCATAAGACATTCCCAACGCCCGTGTGGCGCGGACACTCCTGTCCGCGTGTCCCAGCCCCGATGCCCGAATCTCCTTCACGATCTCCGGAAAATCTTTCGCGAACAGATACCCGCCCAGCTCCAGCTGCCGTCCCACAATGTCCGCGCGCGTAATAATCCCCACCTTCCGCCGCGTGTCGTGCCGGTCGAACGTCGGAGCATAATCCAGGGCCATACCCAGCAACGATGGCAATGCCTTCTCCGCCGCGCTTCTTGTCAAAACCACCCGATGCCCTCGCGCTCCAGCCGGCGCGCGGTCCGACGCCACATCCACGAGCGTCAACACTCCGCGGAATGCCTCCCGGTTCGGATGTTGCTCCACCACCGGCATCTCAATCGCCATCGATTCCAATGCAATACTCATCTGGATATTCCCCTCTAAATTGTCGTCTCGAGCGCAGCGATGCGAGCATCGCATCGCGAAGTCGAAGGACCTTGTGTTTTTCAGTTGGATAAAAAGGATTGCAGCCAGTCTGTGAAGACCTACGTTCCCAACTCCGGCAGCCCGCGCATCCTGCGAACTTCGTTCACGGTCAAAACGCCACTTTGCAACAAAATCTGCTGAATTTGCGCCTCTTCCAGTTCGTTCGGCGAATCCACGTCCGCGAAGACGATCTCCAAATCATTCCATCCCAGTTTTTTGTGGATCGCCCCTCGCGTCGAAATATTCCGCCAGTAATCTTGCTGTCGGAACAATCGCCTGCCGGAATGCCAGGTCGTTCATCTCCGATGCCGTGTTGCGATTCACATCCTGTTCCAGCCCAACAAACATTGGAGGTATATCGAAAGCCCCTGCGATCACACGCAATAAGAACTCCTGCCATTGCAACCGCAAGTCCGCGTCAGTGCCGCCACCAAAGCGCAACACCTCCGGCTTGTTCTCCACGGAGATAATCGGCACTCGGCCCGTACCCTCAATCTCATCCTGCCACCACCGGATCAAACGCTCATGCCTCTCCGGACTCAATCCCTGCATCCACAGCGCATACTCCACCACTGAATTCGACGCCAGCCGCGACGCATACCGATGCGCCCCCAAAAATGCACTGATCGTCTCAAACGCGACTTCCAGCCGCCCCAATCCGAACGGCGTGGACGTCCGCGGATTCAGTCGCACATAAATCAACTCATCGTCATTCAGCGCGACCTGGCCATCTTTTCCCCACCGCCCCGTGACCTGCTCGTATCGCGGCGAACTCGGCGACCCATCCCAGTCTGTCTTAATGCGAATCGTCGAGCCATCCACCGGCCACATCACCAGCGGTGCTTGCGCGTCTCCGGTCGCCTGCACTTCCAGCGCGCCGTATCCGCCCACAATCACATCTTCCAGCACCTGTTCCGCCATCGAACGGAATGAGTCATCCGGATTCGGCGCGTGAAAATTGTCCGCCAGCACCTGCGCCCGCAACTCGCCGTCAGGAATCGTGCTGAGCGATTTCCCCGGACGCGCCTGGATCCTCCACCGCATCCCCGCCACGCGGTCCTTAATCGTATTGATCGCGCGCCGCGCCACCGGCGTCTCCGAAAACCGACGCAGGTTCGCCGGCGTCGGCTTCGGCATCACATCCGGCCTTGGTCCATACGTCGTTAAAATGTTTGGCAGCGCCAGCGTCCACCGTTGCTGCTCAACGTTCTTGGCAAACACAGACACTCCCGCGATCCGGCGCATTGCGCCGCGTACCTTCTCTTTAATTTTCATGATGTTCTTATCTCTTAGTGATGTGATCTTAGTGAGTGAGACCCGGTGATAAACGGTTCAGTGAAACTCGTATTACGCCTTTGTGTGGCGCGGACACTCCTGTCCGCGAGTTTTTGATTTCGAAAAAGAGTTAACTTCTCTTTCGGCTCTTCCCCTTGTCATCCTGAGCAAAGCGAAGGACCTATGCACCCACGCACCACTACTCATTCATTCTCCAGGAAAACCCGCAACCGCATAACTCGTGCTTCGCCCACCTTCAGAACTCCGCACAAGAAGCCCCTTCTCGACCAACTGCCGCAATGTCGCGAAAGCGCCGTATCATGCGATGACTTCATCACTTCGCATATTTGCGACCGTCGTCAGCTTACCCTCAAATCCGTCCATCACTCTTTAATTACAAGCCTCTGTCGCTCATTGACGGTTAGTCTGTCGTACTCGTTCCCAAAATTTCGCTTTCGCCAATACCGCACTCAACGCTGTCTGCGCTCCTTCAATAGCGCGCCCCAGGCATGCAAGAAACCATTCCATCCACGGCGTCACATCCATGCCCGCCCTCTGCGTCCGCTCAAGAATTTCGTAATACGCGTTTCGTCCAGCTGGATTTGCGCCGACATGCTGTAAAACCGCTGCGACGTTTTTTCCGACCGCGCCAGCACCATGTCGGCAATCGCCCGCGCAATGCGCCCATTCCCGTCTTCAAACGGATGGACCGTCACAAACCACAAATGCGCAAGGCCAGCTTTCATCACAGGATCAATACCGGTATCAGCGTTGAACCAGTCAAGGAATCCATTCATTTCCTTCTCGACGCGCAACGCCGCCGGCGCTTCAAAGTGAACGTGTTCCTTTCCAATCGGGCCCGAAACAACCTGCATCGGCCCATCGCTATCGCCTCTCCAGGCACTGACGCTGATCTTGCGCATGCCACTGCGTCCCGCCGGAAACAGCGATGCATGCCATCCAAACAATCTATCCTCGGTAAGCGTTTGGTCGTAATGACGCGTCGCATCAAGCATCATCTCGACAACTCCCTCAACATTGCGATCCACAGATTTAAGCCCGCCAACATCCATACCCAGCCGCCGCGCAATGGACGACCTCACCTGTTCGGCGTCCAGTTTCTCGCCCTCGATCTCGCTGCTCTTGAGGACGTCCGTGGTCAGGGTCTTTAGCACCGCTTCCTGTTGAAGATTGAATCCTAAGGCCCCCATATGACCCAGCAACAATCCCTGCGCATGACGGACCTCCGCCAGAGGTTTTGCAAGGGCTTCATTGTTCCAATGAAAGTGGGGCCAATCGGTAAGTTGATGAATATACATTCTACGCAAATCCTGCGTAGATTATATCCTCATTCACCGCAGGGAGGCAATACATTCAACGCAAATCATGCGTCGAATAATGAATTAATCACCGCATCCATTAACACATTTAGATTCAAACTTTTACAGGATGTCATCCTGAGCAAAGCGAAGGACCTATGAAACCCCGGACTCGAATGCAAACTCTCACATCCGTAACTCCACCCTGATCTCCTGCGCGATCTTCGCCATCTCCCCAACCGGCGCGATTCGCAATCCTTTCTCCTGCATCATGGCCAGCACAAACCCAATCTCCATATTCTTATCGTCCAAATCGTTGTCTACCACCGCTGTCAATCTACTCTTCGTCTTATCCTTCGATTCAATCGCCGCCACAATATCCGGGAACCTGGCGGCTACAACCACCGCTTGATCTATTCCCGCTCTAAATGACACCGCCTGCAAAAACTTAATTTCATTTCCCACCGGATAACCAAAATCCAACTTCATCGGATCTCCCGGCCGTGTAAATCGCTCAACTGAAAATCTCTGGAGCATGTGCCCTAATACTCCGGCCTGTTCTAGATTGTCCTTCATCTGCCCCAAAATCACCTGGCGTCCCGTCGGTTCGCGTTTGCCCGCGGGAACATGCAGCGATCCCATATGGAATTTTTCCAGCGCATCCAATTCCTTTGCCGCATCCTCTGCCAACAATCCAGTCACCGGCATCACCTGCACAACATTCGAGAGCGACTCTCCGATTCTTTTCAAAAATAAGTCTCGACCCGGCTCGCGCAGTTCATGCGCCAAGCCCCGCCCGATCGCTTCCATCTCTTCAATATCCATTTCCGGATCAATGCACCGCAACCGCTCCCAATTCCGCCGCAGTCTTACCTCTGCAAACCCGCCTGGATTCCCCGGCTCATACATCACAATCCCCATCGTCATCGAACTCGGGTTCCCCGCGTTCGGCGCATATTGCAGCAAAAAATATTCGTATTGTTTCTTCTCAGCCATGCCAGTGTGGCGCGGACACTCCTGTCCGCGACCGTCGAGTCCAACCTTCCGCCTTCACTCCGTGTCTCCGTGCCTCCGTGGTTAAATCATCTCCCGCCTACGCCTCTTCCGCCCAGTTCGGAAACGGCTGCCGCGCCGAATTCCTAAACGCGCTGATCAACTCCCGCACCCTCCCTCGCCGCTCCAGCAAACTCCGCACCAGCTTTTCCAACTCCTCCCACGCCCCGCCATACCACTCCGGAGGAATTTCCCCGCAGCCGCCCATACCGCATCTTCTTTTATGTTTTCAATCCGCGAGAGCCAAGGCTCAAACGACTGCCATCCCCGCACTCCCGCGTACACTTCGTTCTTCGCGTAAACCCCGCGCAGCGGCGAATCCGGAAAGCTCCAGTCCCCGGCGTTGAAACAATACCCCTGGTCAATAAACGCGACCGTATATTTCTTCTCCCGCATCTTCCGCCAGAACGCCGCCTGCCGCCCATTCGCGTTCCCAGTCCACTTGTCGAGCGCCAGCATCCCGGCAAACGACTCCACGTTCCGCACCCGCTCCAACATCTCCATCGGCAGATAATCAAAAACCTGCCCTTCCAGCGGACTCACCACATACCGCGACCCAAACTGCAGTCCCGCCTGACAAGGAATCGTGCTCCCCGCCAGTTGAATATTCAACTCCGGAGTATGTTCCACCAGCCAGTCCTGCACATCGACCACTTCCGTCTTAGGCACCGGCAACTCCACAAATTCGGCCAGCCGTGTCGCCAAAAATTCATTGGCCAGGACTCGCAGATGCTGCGGATTGTTCCGGAACTTCACCACATAAAAATTCCCATCCGAGCAGCGCATCAGGTGACCCTGCGCCCCGCCCCTCATCCTGCGAACGTGTTGTACCGCATCAATCGCCAAGCAATCTTTCTAACCCATGTGGTGCGGACACTCCTGTCCGCGTGCCTTGAGATTTTCAATGTACGCACGGGCGCTCTGCCCGTCCCCATCCCAATCCTTATATAGCTTGTCATTCCGAGCGCAGCGGGGAATCCGCTTCCCGCACCTTAACGGTTGCCCGAAAGCGTTGATCCTATGCCCAATTCGGGAATTTCGATGTGACGCACAAACTTTCCGACCTGTGGAATTCGCCTCAAGCCTCGCTCGCCACAACCAAGCTCTGCGGATCAAAGCTAGCCAGCCCGAAAGCTCCTTGCGAAAACCTCCCCACAACCGCCTGCCTGGCCGCCAACCCCACTGCCATCGCCATCACGCAATCATCATGCGCCCCAGCCATCGCAGCCGAACTCCCATCGACATGCCGCACAAATGTACGACACTCATTCAGCAGCCGCGGACTCTGGAACAATCCCGGCGCTGTCGCCAGCATCGCTGCCAAATTCTCAATCATCGCCGGACGGCTCACCGCCGACGTCAACCACCCATCTTGCTCGCCCTCGCGATAAACATTCCCGCACCCCATCGCCCGCAGATGCGCCAGCACCCCGTGCCCATGATTGTTCCGCTCCACCACCAGAAGCGCATTGTTATAAATCGCCGCAATCGCCATCAACTCCACCGCCAACTCCCGCGGGGGCAAGTGCCCATGCAGTTCCGCGCATTGCATCCCGCTCACCCGGTCAATCACCTGCGCGCACGAGTAATCTCCCTCCGATCCCCCGCCCGCCGGATCAACTCCCACCAGGTACTGCCGCCCCGACAGCGCCGGAAATAAAATCAGCAATCTTCCATTATTCTTGACTTCGACCGGCTTCCCTCCCGCCGTCAGTGCCTTATCAATCGCATCAAGCTCGAACACGCACTCGCCCGAAGCCCGAAAGCATGTAACCGGGTCCTCCGCAAATTCCTGCACGGCCATCCCCCGCAGCGTAGCCCGATTCTCCCGCCTCCACAAAATCTGCCCCGCATCCAACCCAAACCGCTCCATCAACTCCCGCTCTTCTTCATTTACATCATCACCGGCCCGTGTGGCGCGGACACTCCTGTCCGCGAGATTTTGATTTTCGTCGGGTGCCCCATTCAAGCCATCTTTTGGCTTGAGTGGGGAAGTTGATTCTTCGATGGAGTCCCGCGAGTCATCTGTCAAAATCCCGCCAGCCCAATCTTCCCGATCCCGAATCTCCTCTGTGTCCCTCGATGCCCTCTGTGGTTGAAGCCCTTCCACCCGATACCTCTCCTCATACCACCAGGGAAAAAAGTGTTTCGCGTACCCCATCTCCTCCGCCCGATTCCACTCCTCGTAAAACATCCCGCCCGCCCCATTCGGCGTGGACTCCAGCACAATCTCTCCATCCCTCGGCACCGCCGCCCGCAGTGACACCAGCGTCTCCTCCGCCCCGCGGGGCCATCGGGCGACCTCCGAGCAATGCAAGTTATGGATGGTCATCCCGCGCCCCGCGTTCGGATCCGCCGCCGTCGCGACCCGATATTCACTATCGAGCCGGGGGAAGACAAGCTGGCGGACATTCTCGCGCGACAGCACCAGCGCGCCCTTCCGCATCCCTTCGGGCAGGTTCTCCCAAAAGCGATGCACAATCGCGAAAATCGCCTCCGCGGACTCCTGCGTGTGCGCCACTTGCACCGTCAGCGTCCCAGGCTGCGTGATCGTCTGAACAAAAAACCGCGCTGCCACATAAGTCGTCATTCCCAGTTGCCGCGCCTTCAGCACAATGTTGCGCTTGGTGCAGTTCCGCGCATATTCCATTTGCGCCCGGTTCCGCCGAAACAAAACCAGGTTCTTGTTCTTGTTCCGTATCTTCAGCAACCCCCGCACCAGCAAGTCCCGCACCGTCTCCTCGCCCGCGGGCTTCGAGTCCAGTACCGCCCCCAACCGCCGCAGCAAAATCAAATCCTCAGTCACAAGTTGTTTTCCTCAAAAATGAACTGTCATCCCGAGCGAAGCCGAGGAACCTTGCGTTTCCTCACTTCATCGTCCTAAACCCTCAACCCGGGTGCCCGTCCTCGTCGCGTTCTTTGCGACAGGGCGGGGATTTTATCCATCACGTTCGTCTAACGCGAGTACAGTTTCTTGGTTAACGAAAACTGTCATCCCGAGCGAAGTCGAGGGACCTTGTGTTTCCTACTTCACCAACCCCAAACTCTCCGGCACATAAGCCGTAGCGCCAATCTCCCACCCCGTCCCAAACAAACTCTGATCATTCCCCATCAAATCAAACTTGAACTCATCCCCGATCGCCATCCCCTGGTCCACCTCGACCGGCCCTGCCGTCGAACGAAAATCCGTCATCCCAGTGCTAGCATCCACATAATTAGTGGTTCCCGCATTCAACTGTCGGCCCACCAGATAATCCACCAGCTGCGTATTCGTCATCAGCGTCGCGCCCGAACTCTTCAGCACATCCAGCATCAGCGAAACCTGGTCCCGCGTAAGTTCATTCACATGCCAGAAGATTCCAATCGGCACTCCCCACACCGCCGACTTGAACACCAGTGCCCGCAGTTTGTTCGCGAATTGCGCATCCGTAATGTTTTGAAAATTCGGCACCGACCCCTGGCTCAAAACATTCTGCACATCAATCCCCGTGCCCAGCACCGTGTCCGCCTGGGGCGAAGGCTGCATCACTCCTGACCCTCTCGCCCCCGCATACCCCGCCGCCGCAGCAATCGCCTCCGTCGAAGCATCTTCAAAACTTCCCGGATACACATACACCCAATGTCCCGGAACCGTCGCCGCCGCCTCATTGGAAAATCCCGACTCCAGCCCCCCCGCGACCGACGTCGTCACGTAATACCAGGTCTGCTGCGGATTCACCGCGAAGTCCGTATAAGTCGTCCCCGCAACGCCGCTCGCCAGCAACGTATATCCACTCCCGGAAGTCGCCGACCGGTAAACGTTGTAGAAATCCGGCACCGGTCCCGACGTCGGCGCGTTCCAGTTCAATGTCACCGCGTGATGCCCAAACAGTCCGGTCAAATTCTTGTTCATCCACTCCTTCGACCACCCCAGCTCATCCGTCATCAGCCGGGTCTTGTCCATCGTCAAGCGTCAACGCCGCACTCTTGATGTCGGTCGCCGCACATCCGCCAGGTCCTCGCTCTTGACCGCTGTCTTCATATTTGGATCTTCGGTTACCGCGAACACTCCCCGTTGCGTCAACGTGGCGATTATTCCGCCCAGAGTATCCAGCCCCGGGAAAGTTTCCCCGTCCCCGGAGGAGTCAGGTCCCAACTCACCTGCGCGCTCGGATCTCCTGGCGCCGCTATGGTCAGGTGCTTTTCGGAATCGACAGCGTAATGCTCGATGCCGCTGTTCCCGTGTACTGCAGCGTAAACGCGTTCGGGAACACAAAATATTGATGCGATACCGAATGGCAATTCACATCCAACCCGCATCAATCCATGACTGGAACGTCGGGATCAATTGGTTCGACAGATCATATCCCGTCACCATCGCGATGCTCAGCGGCACTCCATTGCCTGAAACATCGGCAGCATCGGCGCCAAATACTGCTGAGGACCGTCCATCAATCCCGGATCATCATAGGTCACGTGATCCGCGCCGGATAACGCATGAATCCGCGCACCGTTGGCGGCTGTGTCCGCGGCCACATTGTGCCCGCCATCGATTGGCCCCGGTGTTCCCGTTATATCGGTCGAAACTCCCGTCGCTAGATTGTTCGCATAAAAATGACAGTGCGAATAAGTCACCGCCGCCGTGTTGTCCATCAATCCATACGTGCGGTTCGCATACGCCCGGCAATTGGTCAACTCATAACCAGTCGCAGCTCCATCAAAGCGATACCCTATGTAGTTGCGGTGAGAATCGGTATTGAAAATGTGAATGTCGGTCTCCGCCGCCGGATGAATATAAAACCCAATCGGCACCGCCCCATTCGGCACCCGGCTGTCCGCCACCATATTCGCCAGCCAGATGTGATCGCTCGAGCCCTGCACCTGCACGCCATAACTGTCATACCAGTCCAGTTTGATGTGCTGAATCTCGAGATAGCTCACATTGTTGAAATTGATCAGGCTTTGCCCGCTCAAAATAATCGGATCCACCGCCCCGTAATACGTCACGGGATTTCCGCCCGCCGACCACACATACAAAATCTGCGCCGTTGCGTCGTAGTACCAGTCGCGATCATTGGCCAGCGCCCCCTGCGTACGCCTGCGAATTCCCCCAGATCGTCCCGAACCTCACAAATTTCAATTGCGCAATCGGCCGCGTTCCATTCAACGTTATTTGCCACACGTTCCCCGAAGAGTTCGTCCATTGCGCACCTTTGTCGATAAAAACCGGTGAATCGCGGAGGCCTTCCATTACCATAAGCGTCAAACTTGATCAAATTTCCGGCCGTCCCGCTCGAAGGCGGTGTCAGCCACTCGTTCCAGACTCCATCACGCTTAAACAAAATGACGTCCCCGGGATGGAAAGTCGAAATGCCAACTTTCAATAATGTCCGCCAGGGAGTGCTGCGGCGATGTTCCGGAATTCGCATTGTTCCCGGCTGGATCGACATAGTAAGTCGTCGCCGACGCCGTGATCTCCGCAGCGATCATCAACATCGTCAGCAACCCAATCTTCCGCATCCGATCTCTCCTTGAATTGTTTCTGTGAAACAAAAAACGCGGTCCCGGCTCCCCAATCCAAGAGCTGCGAACCACGCAACAAAGCACAATCACTTCCCCAGAACTGTCATCCCGAGCGAAGCGATGCGATTTGAAAAATCGCATCGCGAAGTCGAGGGACCTTGTGTTCCTCTTCAATCACCGCGAAAGCCGCCTTCTCTACTGCGCCGCTCATCATTCTCAAAAAATGTCATCCCGACCCTGAGCGCAGCGAAGGAGGAGGGACCTTACGACCCTCGGCCACCGTCCCTGCAAATAAAAAGGCCACCAAAAAATTCCGCTCGCGATTTCCCAATAAAAATGCGGCCCATCTTTCGAACCGAAAGAAAGAACCGCATAACAGAATCCGCACCAAAATTGCTTATGATTTTGGGAGCACAGCGCTTCAGCGCCGCAAATTACCCCATCTTCTTGTCATTCCGAACCGCTACAGCGGTGAGGAATCTGCTTTCCCGCCAATGACCAACGACCAAAGACCGCCCTTACTCCACCGCCCAAGTAGGAATCGTAGTAGCCGTATAAGCATCCCCAGGCACCGTAATCGTAGCCGGCAACCCCCCCCCCGCAGTCACACTCTCCTGCACCGCCCCGGCAAACGTAAATCCCACCCCCGACGAACTCCCAATCAACGCCGCGCATGTTGCCGTACAGCTGGTAGTAATCGCCAGATAATATTTCCCCTGCCGCACCGTAGCCGGAGCCGCCCAACTCACCATCTTCCACCCCGTTGACGCCGCAAACGCCGTCCCCGCCGTGCTTCCCACATGCGCCACCAGATTTCCTGTGCTGTTGTACAACCCAATGTCATAAGTATTCGCCGTGTTGTCCGCAGTCTGCACGTCATACACCACCTGCGTCGTCGTCAACGGCGTAGCTCCGCTGTAAACCACTCCATACAGCTTCGCCACATTCGCCGTAGTCAAAAACGAAACCGTCCCTGCCGCCGAAGGCTGCGTAAACCAAGGTCCCACGCTCGGCCCAACTCCCGGAGCCTCCATGTCCACGAACACCGCATACGTTCCCGTTCCCGAAGTGTTCGTCGTCAGCGCTCTTCCAATCACCTGCACGCCCGTCGGCCGCACCGCGCCCGCATCATGGCAATCCCCGGCGTTCGTCACCGACGCCACCACAAAATCACCACTCGTAGTTGTGCCGTCAAAACTGCACTGCGAGTATCCTTCATAGGTCACAATCGCGCTTCCCGTAGTCCCACTCCCGCCGCTCACAATTCCCGTCACACCATCCGTATCGCTCGTTCCCGCCTTCACCGCGCACGCCGGACTCGCCCCATTCCACTTCGCCAGAAAATTCAAACTCGTTCCCGTCGTCGAGTCATTGCAAGGTTCAAAAGTCAGCGCTCCCGTCCCAGTAATGTCGAACGATGTCCCCGCATAAACCGTCTTAGGCCGCTGTGTCGCCGTCCCCAGCAGGAACGAATTGTCCTGGAACGGTTTCAAGTCCGACGCCGTATCAATCGCCCATCGAATCCCCGACCCAATCCAGAACGCGATCCCGTGCTGGTTGCTGCCCGGGTCCGAACTCTCGCTCTTCAACAAAAAATAGCTGTTGGTCGAATCCCACCCGAGCCCCATCCGCTCCCAGTTCGAATCGTCCGTATAAGTTCGGTACACCCTGAACGCCTGTGGATTCGCCCCATCCCGCTCTTCCACCGTGTCTCCCGGATCGCCGCTCGGGTCCGTGTTGAACACGTTCGTCAATCCCAGTTCCACCGGCTGCCCCGCATTGCTGATCACCTTAGGGCAATGACAAATCGAATCAAACCAGAACATGCCATAATTCGCGATACCCGCCGGCTGCGTCGTCTCCGCCAGTTGCACTACGTCAGCCGTGCTGCAGTTCGCATTCCCATTTGCATTGATGCCCGTCGAGAAGCTTCCACTGCACTGCGTCGGAGCTGTCGCCAGTTGCGTTGCCGTCTGCGCGTTCTCCGGAAGGTTGCCACTGCCATCGAGCGTTGCGACCTGCATCAGCGCACCGCCATTTTGCGCAATCGCAAAATTCCACTCGGCCCAAATCCGAGCAAGGACATGGTTCCTGTTGCAGCCGGGCTTAACGTCCCAAAGCTTCCCTGCATTGTGAACGGCGACATGCCGGACGAGGCAATCGAACTCGCCTCAAGTTGTCCATTCACAGTTAATGCTGAATCCATTTGTACGTCAGTTGTAAAGTGATTAAAGTTATAGGCTGATATTTTGTAGCCGCGGCCACATAGGCAAGCACTTGATTGTTCGCTGGCGTCGTCGAATCAACGGATACTCCTTGGATCATTGAGCATTGCTGTCTCCGCCGCACGCACCCCAAGTCGAATTTCCCCGCAAACAAACCGTGCCATCGGCGCTTCCAGGGGCTAACTGATTCTTGGGGACAATCCTGAAACCAGGTCAGCCTTGTTCGCTAAAGCCGCGCTTACATACTGCGTGGGACACACTTGAGTTACCGAATTTCCCGTTCCCAGCGCCACGCGCACTACCGCCAGCGTTGTCGGCGAAGTCGCCGGCACAAGCCAGGTTTCTGGATTTCACCGTGCCATCGTTCAACTGATAAACCACGGAATACGGAGTGTTGAAGGGAGTCGCATTCAGAGTTTGGCACCAGCGACACCGAAATGTTCCCCCCGTTCCCAGAGTCACGCTGCTCGTTCCCGCCGCAATCGCGATTCCAGCGCTCGTGGTAAACGCCGGCCAGGAAATCAGCAGCGTTCCCTGCGCGGGAGTGCCGTCCGCCCTGTACACAATGTCTTGCACCGTCGTAGTGCTGGGGGAAGTCTGCCCTTTCGCCGCCGTGCCGAACAGGACCCAACTCCCAGTAGCAAATAAAAAAGCCGCCCACTAGGGCGGCACGCTTTCCGCATAACTCCTCCACTCATCCCAAATTCAATTCTTGTCATCCTGAGCGAAGCGTTTGTTTCGCGAAGCCAAAAACAAACGCGTAGTCGAAGGACCCCTATTCCTCGCCCCAAAACTATTTTTAAATCATCTCATCCTGAGCGGCACAGCCGCGAAGGCCCCTGACAGATCACACCGTCAATGCATCTGAGGATTACCTCCCAGCTTCCACTTCCTCCAGAAATCTCTCCACGCTCTGCACATACACATCCGCAAAGTCCGCAACCGGACGCCTGCCTTGTATCAACTCCCGGGGCATCCTCCATTGTCCATCCGGTCGAACACAGGATATT
>CAWHQK010000040.1:0-32111 GCA_963831435.1 uncultured Acidobacteriota bacterium | reverse complement strand
AGCAGGTTGATGGTCTGCTCGTGCAGTTCATCCATTCCCTTTTGACCGTGCCGGAGACAGGCTCAAAAATCGTGGCCGTAACTCGCAGCAGCTTGGCCGCCTGTTGCGCTCGCAATAAAAGCAATGCCAGGACGACCGACGCGGGATGCGCCGCAACCGATGGGCCGGGCTGCAGATCAAGAGGCCGGGCCAGCGCTAGTTGGCGTTCAACCCAGGGTGAGCGCACAACCGCGTCCGGCTCGTCTTCAAGAGCATAGGAAAGATCAACGATCGCGCTGCCACCTTCACGTACACGTTTCCAGATGCTTCTGGTAAATTCCGGAGCCGAGGTGAAAAATGTGAAATCTATTTTGTCGAATTGCTCGGTGCTCACACCTGGATAAACGAGATTTCATCGCCCACGGGCTTAAGCTGCCCCAACGATTCATTATCATCGAGCAATCTGACATCAAGTGAGGGAAAGCTGCGGTCCGCCAAAACCTCCGCCACTTCCTTGCCTTTGAGTGAACTTGCGCCCACGATCGCCACGCGGTATAGACCCGAACGCGGGGATCCAACAGGAATGATCGGAGGCATTTTCGATGAAGAACTCATGATATCTGCGAAGCCTCCTTATAAGGGGGCGGAGGCGGGTTGCCGTGGCGGCGAAAAATCCATTGTAAGCGCCAGAACACACCGGAAAACATGTACAGCAGCGCAATAACGAACAAAACTTGGCGCGAGTAAAACCAGATGGCCGCGAAGAGCATGGCCAGCAGGATGACGAGACGAAAGGGCTGGCGCGAGCGCAAATCAATGTCTTTAAAGCTGTAGAAGCGCCAAGTACTCACCATCAGATACGAAACGGCAATCACCATCAACAACCAGGCAACCGCCATAGACCAGGAGAAAATAGGATCTCCGGCGGAAAAATGTACAACCGCCGCAACCACGCCCGCTCCTGCAGGAATCGGCATGCCGACAAAATATTTCTTTCCCGGACGGCCGGGGTTCGAAGGTTGCGGATTCATGGCGATGTTGAAGCGCGCCAGCCGGCTCGCACCGGCGATCAAAAACAGAAAACTGGCAATCGCCCCCAACTGCACCAGTTTGTTGACCATGTCGGTTGAGGTAAATAAAGTCGAGAGCAGACGGAAGCCCCACATCCAGGCGAGCAGGGCCGGAGCGACTCCAAAGGTGATGACGTCCGCCAGCGAATCCAGTTCGCGTCCGAAATCGCTGCTAGTGTGGGTCATGCGGGCGATGCGCCCATCGAGCCCATCGAACAGAACAGCGAAGCCGATGGCCTTGGCCGCGTTGTCAAAGTGCCACGCTTCGGCAATGGAGCCGTGCGTCACCTGCAAAATCGCGTAGTATCCGGCGGCAATATTTAAGGTAGTAAACACCGAAGGGAGAATGTACATCCCTTTGCGCAAACGTCGCGGATCACGATCTTCTTTTCTACGCCTGGGAACGGACCGGTCGTCTTGCTCCATCATCGTTCTCCTTGCGTGGCTGGCGCTGTGCTGGCGGCGGCCACGCCTGAATGCGCGCGCGAAGCAGCAACTACCGATGCCCCGCCCTTAACGTGGTCTCCCATCTTGATTCGCAGGTCGGCTTCAGGATCCAGGAACATATCCACCCGCGAACCAAACTTGATGAGCCCGACTCGTTCACCGCGGGCTAGCCTGATCTCCAACTTTTTTGTTAAACACGATCCGGCGCGCCAACAAACCTGCGATCAGTTTAAAAACAACCGTTTGCCCCTCGCCCTCGACCACCACGACCGTGTGCTCGTTCTGGTCGGCCGAGGCGGGATTCATGGCATTCAGATACTTCCCTTTTTGATATTGATCGCTGCGAATCGTACCGGCAATGGGCGAACGATTCACGTGAACATTAAAAACGTTAAGAAAGATGCTGATGCGAGTACGGTTCATTCCCTCTACCAGGACAGAAGAAATGTAAGTGACTTTGCCGTTGGCAGGGGAAACGATGGCACCAGCAGCAGCGGGAATATCGCGCGGCGGGTCGCGAAGAACCAAAGAAAAAACGCGGCGAGGGCAGCCGGAACAATCGCCCAGAGTGGGGACAACAGCCAGCCCACCAAGGCGGCCACCGCGAGAAATGCGAATCCGTAATAGTAGCCGTCACGCACCATGGGGTTAAAAAGAATTATAGAGCAGGGCGCTAGAGCCAGTGATATTTTCCGGGGAACCCGGCGCTGGGTGGGCAGAATTCAAGCCAGACTGGTAATTAGCTCGAAAACAACGCCGTTCAGGCTAATTGGTCTTCCCCACACGCAGAGCTTCAGGATGGAACTGTCATGTTTACAAATCCATCTGACCCGGTCAAAGGGATGTGCGGCTTTGATGTTGGTGATTAGCTCGTCGAAATCGGAGGGAAAGCGGACCACCGTGTCTCCTGAGCTTCTTGTTCGAGGACTGCTTTCATGTCGCGATAGCCCATCAGATCAAAGAAAGGGCGATTGGCGCGGCGCAACTCCCCGTCAGAACCCAGGCAAGCAATTCCAAAAGGAAGGTTGTCGAGCATGGTTTTCCATTCCTGGGTAATCTTGGTGAGCTTCTCTTCATTTTGCAGAACGCGCTGGCCGGCTTTGAGGCGAACTGCAAGGTCTTCGGGATTCACCGGCTTCGTGAGGTAGTCATCAGCGCCGCCTTCCAACAGAACCATGATTTCTTCCTGCGAGGCTTTGCCGTTCATTAGCACAAAATAGGTGTAGTACAAGGCAGGGTTCGCCCGGAATCTCTTGGAAATATCCAGCCCGTGCAGATTCTGTGTCGCGGAATTAGGATGGCGAAATTGGGCCGTCCCCGGCTGTGGAAAGAAGTTTCACGACTTCGTCGCCTGTGGCGGCGCTTACCGCCTCGTGCCCCGCGGCTTGGACCAATTTCACGATCTCCTGATTAGAGGCGGCATCATCGTCACCAATAAGCAATTTCATGCACTTTCTCTCCGCATGGGAAATCCGACCGGATGTACTGACTTAACTTCAACTGATATCGGCAGGCTTGGAAAAAGTTCGGTCAGGGCCAAAGCGTCTGGGGGGGTGCGCTTTTAACAAGTTAGCCCGATCTTGACCTCAGCTTCCCTGCCAGATACAGTCATCGGCTAAGATTGCGCAGGAGTTGACACGTGAATATGCCTCCCACTCCAAATCTTCTGCTTACAAATACCTCCTCCGATTTTGCGCCTGCTGCGTCTTATCGTGACCGGAGCACGGGTCTTGACGATATTCGGGATCATTCACATTTGGCTCTCGGAGATATATGCGCCCTTATGTGTCCGTTGGCACTGTTCGGGCTCATGATGTTGCGAAAGCGTTTCCGTAATTTCCACGTCACTGACCAGCGAATTCTTGGGCGTTCCTTTGGTATGCACTCATGGCGGCCATTTTTATAGCTCGGCATAGGCTCGATTCAAGCGCGGCGATGGGCCGCACGCCTGTCGCTGATCCTGGCACTCCGGCTGATTGGCGGGAGCCGGTCGTTGTGCTGCTTACTGCCATCCATGCCGTATCGCCATGAAAACCGGCTTGCACCAGGCGGGCAATGTAACCAGGCTCCGGCAGGAGTCATGGCTGTCATTGTGACCGTCGGGATTGCCTTCGCGGCACCGTTCTGATCGTGCTGCCAATTGCATTTCTGGTTTTTTACAGCAAGCACGATGTGAGCGAGATTGCCGGCAACGCGATCCATTGGAAAGGTGGACAACCACTGTCCGCTGCGGCTGGCCATGAGTTTGCTTTTTCCGTATCTTGCGCCTTCTATTACCTGCTAACGGGAATCGCCAAACCATTATTGCCTTTCTTCGGCATTTATCTGTCTGGGATACGTGGCACGATAGCATTTCTATTGCTTGCATTGTTAGAGGCTTACTTTGCCCGGGCTTTTTTCACCCTTAAACCCACTGGCTGGTGGGTTGCTGTGTTCACGCGCGGAGTGCTATTTATTTCAGCGGTCATTACGGTTACGCGAAGCAGCCTGATGGATGCCTACGTGAAGATGGGCATGTCTTCCCGTGAACTGCAGCAACTAAATTCAAATCCGCTCGCGCATTTCCAAAGCCATTCTGTTTTTCGGGTTGTCTTTTAGTTTGATACTTTTTGGATATTTATTATGGCTAAAGAAGTACTTTAAGAATCCCAATACCGGGCAAGAGCCATCTTATAACGCGGTGACTGCTTAATTTACCAGTCCATAAGTGCTGAGTTTTGGATCTGTGAACGATAGAATCCAGACGAAAACATTTCGGAGCCAACATGCCTGATCTAGCCAGTAAGACTTGCATCCCCTGCCGCGGAGATACTCCTGTCCTCAAGGGCAAAGAATTAGAGGCGATTCACAGCCAGGTCCCTGAGTGGAAGGTGACCAACGAACAACATATAACGCGCAATTTTACTTTTCCGGATTTCAAGAAAGCGCTGGCATTTGTGAACCGTGTGGGCGACGTTGCGGAAGAGCAAGGCCATCACCCGGATATTCTGTTGGGATGGGGAAGGGCGGAAATTACGCTGTGGACCCATGCCATTAACGGCCTCAGCGAAAGTGACTTCATTGTGGCCGCGAAAATAGATAAGCTCTACGGGAAACAGCCTTAATGGCCGCTGCCGACGCAGCCGCCTTCGTCTGTGATGCTGCCCTTGACCAGTTTGGTCTCATCTTCATCTTCTGCCGATCGCGGAGATTCACGACCGTTTCAAACGGCCATAACCCGGCAGCGCCACGCGTATTTTGTGCGATCCCGGAATCAGCAGCAGGCCTTGCCCTGCTCCGTTGAACTCATCCACGTGGCCGACAAATTGTTCGTCCACGAAGACGGCTGCGCGGTCCGGTGTTGCTTCAATTTTTAGTTCAGCCGTTGCGCGGTTGTCAGCAGGGACATTGTTGCGAACCAGCGTGATCGGAAGGGTATGAACCTCTCCTGGCTCCAGCAGCAACTTCTCAACATCGTCCTTGTACCAGGGCTCGCGAATGGTGATTTCGTGCTTACCTGGCATGAGCAGAATTTTCTTGTTTCCTTTGAGCTCTTTCACATCGCCGAGATACTGGCCATCTACCCACACGCCGGCGTTTTTCTCCACGCTTGTGGCGGGAACTATTTTAACTTCCGCCAGAATTTTATTTTCCGCATGGAGCGCGGCGGGAATGCAACACGTTACCGCAAGCAACAAAACGAAGAAGCGAAACACTGCAACCTCCAAAACAAATGACAACTGCACCGACATTCTGTGTGGATTAATTCCGCGACGCAAAATAGTTAGTACATGTTCAGATGAAAAGCTTAGGAGTGCGACTAACTAGCAGTAGCTAGCTTTTTCTTGAGATGTCGGCAATCTGGCGTCCGTGGAAGCGTCCATTTTCAATAAAAATTTCGTTGGTGCGCGAGCCAGCCACAATTACTCCCGCCACGTAAATCCCCGGGACATTGCTTTCGAGCGTTCGTGGATCGCAAACCGGACGGCAGTGGTCCGGGGAAAGTTCAATCCCCATGGAACGCAGAAAATCATAATCGGGATGGTAGCCGGTGAGCGCAAAAACAAAGTCATTCTTGATTTCAATTTCTCCATCGGGAGTGGCGATGCGTACACAATCAGCGGAGATTTTCCGCACACTGCTGTTGAAGTAGGCGCTGATTTCTTTGTTCTTGATGCGGTTCTCAACGTCGGGAAGCACCCAATACTTCACGTGAGTATGCATTTTCGCTCCGCGATGGACAATGGTGACTCGCGCGCCATGCCGCCATAAATCTAGCGCGGCAATGGCTGCCGAGTTTTTGCCTCCGATCACCAGCACGTCGTTGTCAAAATATGGGTGCGGTTCGCGGTAGTAGTGAAACACCTTGGGTAAATCTTCGCCGGGAACTCCCAGATAATTCGCAAGATCGTAATAGCCCGTTGCCACAATCAGCTTGCGTGTCTGGTAGTCGTAAATTCGGTCGAGGCGGTCCATGGTGGAGATGTGAAAGTCATCGTCCTTGCCCGTGACCATCTTCACGCCCTGATACTGGCGAATATCCAAATGGTAGTGCTGGGCGACCAGCCGGTAATATTCAAGGGCCTCTTCGCGCGTGGGCTTCTGCCGGGCCGTAGTGAAGGGAATGTCTCCGATTTCCAGCAGCTCGGGCGTGGTAAAGAACGACATGTTGGCGGGATAGTTGTACAGCGAGTTGACCACGCAGCCTTTATCAATGACAGTGACTTTGAGTCCGGCCTTCTGAGCTTCAATCGCGCATGCCAGGCCCGTGGGTCCCGCCCCAATCACAATGACATCAGAACGCAGGTCTGCCGGGGGCCTCACTTGAGCGCGAGGTAGAGTCTCGATAATGGAATTGGTAGTCAAACGAGAAGACGATTTTAACATCCGGCGGTGAACCGGTCCGTCGCGCACTTGGTATAATTTTGAGTTTTCCCCAATTCAATTTTTGCATTCGATACGTCACCTCAGGAGCCAAATGACTTCCTCTAGCAGCGCCGCGACCCGCACCGAAAAAACTCCATCGGAACTCAAGAGATTCCGGCCAATGTTTATTACGGCATTCAGACGCTGCGCGCCGTGGATAATTATCCGATCTCGGGCATGCGCGCCCATCCCACGCTGATTCGCGCTTTTGGCATGGTCAAGCAGGCGGCAGCCGAGGCCAATAAATCCCTGGGCCTGGTCGACGAGAAGCGTATGAACGCCATTATTCAAGCGGCGAAAGAGTTCAGGAAGGCAAATGGGACAAAGAATTTGTGGTGGATGTCTTTCAGGCCGGCGCAGGCGTCAGCTTCCACATGAACAGCAACGAGGTCATTGCCAACCGCGCGGTTGAAATCCTGGGCGGCAAACTGGGCGACTATTCCATTGTTCATCCCAATGACCATGTGAATTATGGGCAGTCCACCAACGACGTATTTCCTACCGGCATGCGCTTGGCGACTCTTCTGGAGCTGGAAAAACTTTGTCCAGTGCTGGATTCGCTGGTAAGCGCGCTCGAGAAAAAAGGCAAAGAATTTCACGACATTCTGAAGTCTGGTCGCACGCACATGCAAGACGCCGTGCCCATGCGCCTTGGGCAGGAATTGCGGCCTATGCGGGGGCCATCCGCCGCGCAAAAGATGCGATTCGTGCAGCCTCTGAATCACTACGCGAGCTTAGGATTGGGCGGGTCAGCCGTGGGACCGGCGATCGATACTCACCCCGGACTATCGCGAGGAGAGCCATTGCCAAGTCTAGCACAGATATCTAAACAGAAGCTTATTCCCGTGGACGATATGCGCTATGCGATGCAATCGAATTTCGCTATGGCCAGTGTCTTCCGCGCTGCGGAACCTTGCCTCGGAAGTGATCCGCATTTCGAACGACCTGCGCCTGCTCTTCTTCCGGGCCAAATACCGGCTTCGCTGAGATCAACCTGCCTGCCCTACAGCCGGGTTCTTCGATCATGCCAGGAAAAATCAATCCGGTCATGCCGGAACTAGCAGCAATGGTTTCATTTCAGGTGATTGGCAACGACGTAGCTGTTGCGCTGGCCGCACAGGCAGGGCAACTTGAACTCAACGTCATGATGCCGACAATGTCCTACAGCGTGATGCAGTCCATCACCATTCTCACCAATATGCTGCGACAATTTGCCGATCACTGCATCAGCGGGCTGACTGCAAACAAGAACCGCTGCAATTTTTACGTGCAGGCAACGGTTTCATTGGCAACGGCTCTGAATCCTTATATCGGCTACGCAAAGGCGGCTGAAATTGCCAAAGAAGCTGTAGCCACGGGCCGTTCCATTATTGAAATTGCGCGCGAAAAGAAGCTGTTAAGCGAAAAGGAAATCAACGACATCCTCGACCCCGTGCGGATGACCGAACCCGTGCGACCACTGGACGCAGCAGCCAAGCGGGACGAAGTGAAGGCAAAATAGCTTTGATCTCTGCCGCTGAACGGCTGCTCTCCCTTTGTTATAATCCGCGCACCCACGCGCGCCCAAAAAGCCGAAATGACTGAGCCCTCCACGCCGTTAATGCGGCAATACACCGCAATCAAAAAAGATCATCCCACCGCCCTGCTCTTTTTCCGGCTGGGCGATTTTTACGAACTTTTCTTTGACGATGCGGTTGTCGCCTCGAAGGAACTGCAAATCACGCTGACGTCGCGCAACAAAGAAAAAGGCCTCGCTATCCCCATGTGCGGCGTGCCCTACCACGCCGCGGAAAACTACATTTCCAAACTCATCCGCAAAGGATTCAAGGTTGCGATTTGTGAGCAGATGGAGGTTCCGAGCGCGGCTGAAAAACTTGTGCGCCGCGAAGTAACGCGAGTGATGACGCCGGGAACAGCCGCCGATTCGTCCCTGAACTCAGAAGAAAATAACTTTCTGGCCGCTGTCGCTCAAGTGGAAGACCGTGTGGGTTTCGCAGCATTGGATCTTTCGACTGGCGAATTTCGCGCCACGGAATTTCACGGCCCTGACGCTGCTCATCGAGTTCAAGAGGAGCTTCAACAGTTGCGTCCAAAAGAAATATTATATGGCTCTTCAGCGCCCCTATTTGACGCTCGCAACGCTGGCGCTCATGAGCTACAAGCTCATACAGGAAGTGGATTCGCCTCCACCCCGCTGGACGATTGGATTTTTTCTCCCGATCACGCCATTCCTCTTTTAGAAAACCAGTTCGGTGTTCTATCGCTTGAGGGATTTGGCCTCGCTGGAAAACCCGCGGCCGCATCCGCCGCTGGCGCAATTCTCTACTACGTGCGTTCCACGCAGCGCGGCACCCTCGACCATGTGGATCGAATCGGTTTTTACGAAAAGCAAAACTGTCTGGTGCTCGACGCCGTCACGGTGAGAAATCTTGAGCTGATCGAGCCGCTTTTTGCGGGAAACGACGCCGCCATCACGTTGTTCCGTTCGATTGACGCGACCTGCACGCCCATGGGAAAGAGATTCTTGCGGGCTTGGATGTTGCGGCCCTCTGTTGAGATCGCGGAAATCAATCTGCGCCTGGACGCAGTTGAAGCTTTGATAAAAGAGACCGTGCTTCGCGAAGATGTGCGCCGGGGGCTGGACGGAATTCTGGACTTGGAGCGCCTGTTGAGCCGCGTCACGCTGGAAACCGCGAATCCCCGTGATGTGCTGGCCTTGGCGGCTTCCCTCGCCCGAATTCCCGCAGTGCGCTCGGCTGCCTGCAAGTTTGCTGCCGACAAATTGCGAGGGCTATCGGGGGCAATGGACGAACTCGCCGATTTGCGCAGTCGCATTGATGGAACCATTGTCCCGGAACCACCGATTTCGCTGAACGATGGCGGGGTCATAGCCGCTGGAATTGACCAGGAACTTGACGCTCTGCGCGACCTGAGCCGCAACAGCAAGCAATATTTGGCGCAGATCGAACAGCGAGAGCGGCAACGGACCGGAATTTCATCGCTCAAGGTCAAATTCAATTCCATCTTCGGGTATTACATAGAGATTTCCAAGCCCAACCTGCATCTCGCTCCCGCCGATTACGAGCGCAAGCAAACGCTGGTAAATGCCGAGCGATTCACCACGCCGGAACTCAAGGAGTACGAATCGAAGATTCTTGACGCGCAGGAGAAGATTGTCGAAATCGAGCGACGCCTCTTTGCCGAATTGCGCTCAGCGATTGCGGCGGAGGCTAAAAGAATCCGCCAGACGGCCCTTGTGCTGGCGGAGTTGGACGTTCTGGCGTCGTTCGCGAATATTGCGACGCTCAGAAATTATTGTCGCCCACAATTTGATGACAACAACGACCTTGAAATTATCGAGGGTCGGCATGCGGTCATCGAGCAATTGGGCGCGGGTAATGATCGCTTCGTGCCGAATGATTTATATCTGAATTCCACCACTCACACGGTTCTGGTGTTGACGGGCCCGAACATGGGCGGAAAATCCACCTACCTGCGGCAGACCGCGCTGATTGTGATCCTGGCGCAGATGGGATGCTACGTTCCCGCAAAATCCGCGCGCCTGGGAATCGTGGACCGCGTTTTCACGCGCATCGGAGCAAGCGACAACCTGGCGCGTGGGCGTTCCACCTTTATGGTCGAGATGACGGAGACGGCGGCGATTTTGCACACGGCCACTCCCCGCTCGCTTGTGCTTCTGGACGAGGTCGGACGCGGCACTGCAACCTACGATGGGCTGGCCATCGCCTGGGCTGCGGTTGAGTACCTCCACGCCCGGACACGCGCGAAGACATTATTTGCAACGCATTACTTTGAATTGACTGAACTGGCCGACCAGCTCTCCGGAGTGAAGAACTATCACGTCTCCGTGAAGGAAACCGGAGGCGGAATTGTGTTCCTGCGAAAAGTGGAGGCCGGCGCGGCCGACCGCAGCTATGGAATTGAAGTGGCTAAGCTTGCTGGCTTGCCCGGAGAGGTAATCGCTCGGGCGCGTGAAGTCCTGGCCGAACATGAAACCGCCGAGCGCCAGCTAAGCAATCAGTTAGTCAGCGATGAATTGCGCCCACACCCGCCTGCTCAACTCACGATATTTACTCCACTCTCACAACCCATCCTTGACCGTCTGCGCGAAGTGGACCTCAACACGCTCACCCCGCTTGAAGCGTTAAACTTATTGGCGGAACTGAAAAAGCAGATTTGACAAACTCGTCGAGAGCAAACGTGGCCAACACCAAACAACTTCAAAGCGATATTGGACAACTGCTGATTGTAGGTTTTGAAGAAGCGGAATTGTCGCCCTCGCTCGCCGGCTTATTGCAGACAATCCAGCCTTCCGGAGTCATTCTTTTCGCGCGCAACATTCTCACTCCGCAACAAACTCACAAACTTCTTCGGGATTGCCGAAAGCAGGTAACCGCGCCCATGTTCACTTGCGTGGACATGGAGGGAGGGAGGGTAGACCGTTTTCGTAATGTGGTCGGGCCGTCCCCTTCCGCGGCCGATGTTTTCGCGAGCGGTGACCGCAAATTGTTTTTCAAGCATGGCAAGATTATCGGCGCCTGCTGCCGCGCTCTGGGCTTCAACACTGACTTTGCTCCCGTTGTGGATCTGGCGCTTGAGGCCTCGCGCACGGTGATGAGTTCTCGTGCTGTTTCTTCCGATCCCAAACAAGCCGTGATCTACGCGAGGGAATTTATTGCAGGGCTGCTTTCCGCTGGGGTCTTGGGGGCGGGCAAACATTTCCCCGGACTAGGTGGCGCGAACCTCGATACGCATCTTGCCCTGCCTGATGTAAACAGGTCGTGGAAGCAATTGTGGCAGGAAGATTTGTATCCTTACCGCGCCATGCGAAAAGATTTTTCCATGGTGCTGGTTGGACATGCGACTTACCCAAAGGTAACGCGCGACGGCAAGCCAGCTTCGCTTTCCCGCAAGTGGATCACCGATGTGTTGCGCAAAAAGATCGGCTATCGGGGATTGACAGTCTCCGACGATCTCGAGATGGGCGGCGTGCTGGCTGCCGCACCGATTGAACAGGCTGCCATCGAGCATATTCGCGCGGGCGGCGATCTTTGCTTGATCTGCAGGCAACGCGAGTTTGTGGAACGGGCGCATGGGGCGCTTATTAAAGAAGCCGCGCTCGATAGGCGCTTTGCGCGGCGCCTGGCAGAGTCTGCGGCAAAAATCCGCGCCTTCAAGAAACGATCAATTGAACTGAAGCGGAAAGTTTCTTCCCCCAGCACCGAAAGGATCGAAACATTGTCGCGTCGGTTGGGAGAGTTTAGCGAACAGATCCGGCTGAAAAAGCGCATAACGGAACCCGCGTCCAAAGCAGTCCTCTCCTAAGCCGCATCCAGAAGAGAACTTCCACACGAATGCTCTCATCCGGCATAGTGGTGGAGTCGCACTCCCACCAAAATTATGATCGTCGCGGGAATCATGAGCGGAACTTCAGCGGACGGAATTAACGTCGCGCTCGTGCGGATCACTGGCGCCGATACACCAGCAATCAAATTGCTCGGCCACGCGGAATATGCCTACCCCACGCGAGTGCGTCGCGCGGTTCTAAAAGCAATGAATTCCCGCAGTGTTGCGGTCGCCGATTTGTCCCGCCTTAATTTTCTTCTGGCAGAGTTGTACGCCGAGGCAGTACTGAAAACCCAGAAGAAATTCCGCATTAAGGCCGAACTTGCCGGATGCCATGGTCAAACCATCTATCACCAGGGAGAAGGCGAGAAATTTTTGGGGAGAAAAATAGCGGTGACATGGCAAATGGGAGAAGGCGCTGTTCTGGCGGAGCGGCTGGGCATTCCAGTCGTTTCGGATTTTCGCCCGGCGGACATGGCTGCGGGCGGAAAGGGCGCTCCGTTGGTTCCCTTTCTTGACTACCTTCTCTATCGCGACAAGCACGTTGGCCGCATTGTGCAAAACATCGGCGGCATCGCCAACCTGACCGCCATTCCAGCAAATGCTCATCCACACAAGATATTTGCATTCGATACCGGCCCGGGCAATATGGTGATTGACGCAGCCATGGAGAGGTTGCTTCACAAACAAATTGATCGAGACGGCAAGATTGCAGCCTCGGGAATTCCGTCCGATAAGGTGATCTCCGCCATCTTGAAGTTGCCATTTTTCTCGGCAAAGCCTCCCAAGACCGCTGGCCGCGAAGAGTTTGGCCGGGAATTTGCACGGGACTTTATTCGCAGACACGGACGCGCAAACGCTCGTGACATTGTGGCCTCTGCGACAATGCTTACGGCCCGTTCGATCTCGAATGCCGTGCGACGGTTCATTCTTCCCCGCGGAAACTTTTCGGAATTCGTCGCCTCGGGCGGCGGAACGAAGAATCCAACGCTCATGGCTGCCCTTGTCAATGAACTTTCTCCACTGGGGTTAAAGTTACGACTCTCCGACGAATTCGGAATTCCCTCTGAAGCCAAAGAGGCGGCGGCATTTGCTGTATTGGCATACGAAACCTGGCATCGCCGGCCTTCCAATGTTCCCTCAGCCACGGGCGCGAGCAAACCGGCAATCCTCGGCAAGGTTTCCTATGCTTAAGGCGTTCTCTTGGAAAACGTTTCGTCTAATACTTTTTCTTACCGTAAGCGGCATTTTGCTTTTGGCGTCGCTCTCCTGCTCTCACGTGCCTGACCCAAACACCTTGGTCATGATTATTGAAAAGCAGCCCCACCAATCTAGATCCGCGCGTGGGCATTGACGCGCAATCGGAGCGCATTGATTCGTTGATCTTCGATGACCTGCTCGACCGCGACGAGCACTTAAATATAAAACCGGCGCTGGCGGAAAGCTGGGAGATACCCAATCCGCTTACTTACATCTTTCATCTTCATCACGGCGTTCTTTTTCATGACGGCCGCCCTCTCACCTCGCATGACGTGAAGTGGACTTTCGATTCCCTTATGCAGCACAAAATAATCAGCACCAAGTCCGACGTCTACAAATACGTGGACCACATTGACGCGCCTAATGACTACACGGTGATTTTTCATCTCAAAGAGCCCTTTGCTGCTTTGCTATGGAACCTTTCCGACGGGGCCATTGGGATTGTTCCGTACGGAAGTGGAAATGAAATGACAGCGCATCCCATTGGTTCAGGGCCTTTTCGCTTTGTCCGCGCGCACCAGGACCAGGATGTGGTGATTGAGCGCAACGATCATTACTGGGGAGTTGCACCGAAGATTCAGCGGGTACGCTTTGCAGTCGTGCCGGACCCGACCACCCGCGCCCTCGAGCTTCGCAAAGGCAGCGCGGATGTGGCCATCAACGCGTTCGCACTGGATACGGTCGTCGCTCTCAAGAAGCAAACATCATTGCAGGTGCTACGTGCCCCCGGTACCGAGTTGCAATATCTGGCCTTCAATTTGAGCGATCCGATTTTGAAAGATGTGCGCGTCCGCCAAGCCATCGCGTATGCCATTGATCGTAGGCCGCTGATCCAGTATTTATGGCGCGATTATGCGCGTCCCGCAGCCAGCGTTCTGCCGCCGGAAAGCTGGGCTTACAACGATCAGGTCCAGAAATATAGCTACGATCCCGAACGCGCCCGCCAGTTGCTTGACGCGGCCGGCTATCCAGCCGTGAACGGAGTCCGCTTCCACATCGTCATGAAGACGGCGACGGAGGAAACGGGAAGATTATTAGCGGCGGTGTTGCAGCAGCAACTGCGCGCGGTGGGAATCGCCCTCGATATTCGCTCCTTTGAATTCGCTACCTTCTTTTCCGACGTTACACATGGAGAATTTCAGTTCTATTCTCTGCGATGGGTAGGAGGAAATGAGGACCCCGATATTTTCGAATATGTTTTCGATTCTCAAAGATTTCCTCCGCACGGCGTGAATAGGGGCCACTTTGCAAATGCCAGGGTAGATGATCTAGTTGCGGAAGGTCGACATGAACTTGATCAAAATAAGCGCAAACATACTTATGCTGAACTGCAGGAAATCCTCGCGCAACAGGAGCCTTACATCAATTTGTGGTACCTCGATAATGTGTTAGTCGCATCCCGGCGAGTCACCAATATCGTGCTTGATCCGGCGGGAAGTTACGATTTCCTCAAGACCGCGGAAATTCACTGAGCATTCGCTATCGCGGAACAATCTGATAAAAATCGCGTGTTAGTATCGAAGATTCCATATGCGAATTCTTTTCATCGGTGACATTTTCGGCAAACCGGGGCGGACCATTGTGCGGGAGCGCCTCGCCGAACTCGTGCGCGAGCACTCGGTAGATTTGATTTTAGCCAACGGCGAAAACTCCGCCGCTGGGTTTGGAATTACCGCCGCGCTTGCAGAGGAACTGTTCGAATTAGGGATTGACGTGCTTACCACCGGCAACCACATTTGGGACAAGCGCGAAATCATTGACTATTACGAAATGGCCAATGGCAACCCGCATAGCCCGGCACGCAAAGTTTTACGCCCGGCAAACTACGCTGCGGGACTGCCCGGCTGGGGATTTTACGAGGGCCAGAAAAACGGAGTGCCTTATGCAGTCATCAATTTGCAGGGCCGGGTCTTCATGGCTTCGAACGACGATCCGTTTCGCGTGGCCGACAAATTGCTCTCCGAGATCAAGGCCAAAGTAATCTTCGTTGATGTTCATGCCGAGGCGACCTCTGAAAAAATATCCCTCGGCTGGTACTTGGACGGCCGCGTCACTGCTCTGGTCGGCACTCACACTCACATTCCCACCGCCGATGAGCGCGTGCTTCCCAAAGGTACGGCTTACATCACGGATGTCGGCATGACCGGGCCATACGACAGCGTGATCGGAGAAAAAAAGAATTGGTCATCGGACGGTTCCTGAACAACATGCCAGTCCGCTTTGAAGCGGCCATCGGGGACGTGCGCTTGTGCGCCGTGCTGGTGGATTGCGACGAGTCCACGGGCCACGCGAAAAGTATTGAAAGAATCATGGTGAAGTAACTCGTGGACCTCGCTTCCAACCTCATTCATCCAGCAACTCCGAAGGCTTTCCGCTGGCAAGACGCGGACGCATACCTTTTCGATATTGACGGCACTCTGCTGGTCACACGAGACTATGTTCACTGGAACGCACTGAACCAGGCGATGCTGGAAGTGTACGGCGTGGATACAACCATCGAGGGCATTGCTTACCACGGGAAAACAGACCTCGGCATTTTGCGAGCCGCGCTGCTAAGGGCCGGAATTGCAGATGCTGCCTTTGAAGAAAAACTCGCCTCCGCGCTGGACGTTATCTGCCGCGAAGTATCCAAACACAAAGATGACATCGTAGCCGAGGTCTGCCCCGGAATTCCCGAGGTCCTTGCAGCGCTTCAGAAGTCTGGCAAATTACTGGCGGTAGCATCGGGCAATCTGGAAAGCGTTGGGTGGCAAAAAATCGCGGCGGCAGGACTGGGCGATTTTTTCAGTTTTGGATGCTATAGCGACCGCCATGAGCTGAGGAGCGATATTTTTCGCTCTGCGGTGCGCGAGGTCAAAGCACGCTTGGGAATTCAGGCTACGACCTGTTTTGTCGGAGATACTCCCGAAGACATTAAAGCCGCAAAGTCCGCCAGCGCGCCGATCATTGCCGTAAGCACGGGAATTTTTTCGGTGGATGAGCTGAAGGCTCACTCACCCGACTTGTGCATAGCCTACTGTTCCGCCTTACTCTCCACGTAGGCGTAGTTGCGATCCATTTCCGTCACTGCGACGCCCCACCGGCCTCCTTTATAGTATCTTCATGAGGAAATCTTCATCCGCTGCCCCCAAACAACCTTCTTCCAAAAGATCTTCGAACAAAAAAGCATGCATTCTTTCCCGCCGCGAAGTTTATCGCGGTCCTGCGTTTTCCGTGACGACCGATCACGTGCTCGAACCATCCGGGATCCGCGCGCGCCGCGATATCGTGCACCACACCGGTTCTATCGTTGTGCTGGCGATTGATGAGAGCCGCAAAGGGAAAGAACCGCAGATATTATTTGAGCGCCAATACCGCCATGCCGCAGGGCGTTATTTGTGGGAACTTCCCGCGGGGCGCATTGATAAAGGAGAAAAAGAACTTGCCGCCGCCAAGCGCGAACTGCTGGAAGAAACCGGATACAGCGCAGCGCGCTGGAGGCGCATCATACGCTTTTGGGCAAGTCCGGGTTTTGTCGCCGAAGCTATGTCCATTTATCTCGCGCAAAATCTCCGCGCGGGCAAAGCGCAACCGGAAGCCGATGAGGCCATCCAGGTCAGTTTCATCCCTCTTTCAAAAGCGGTGGGAATGGTAATGAACCAGGCAATCCGCGATGCAAAAACCATCTCGGGAGTTCTCTGGCTCGCGCAAACTCATAATTCCCACAAAGGCAAAAAATAAGGCGTTTTTAGTCTCTGCCGCCCTTGACACGCCCCGATGACGGCAGCACAATGACAGCAATTGGAGCATGCTCCGTTTGAAATCGCATGTTTCGGGGGGTATACGTGGAGCGTCTGAAAGGTACGGTCAAGTGGTTTAATAATGCTAAAGGTTACGGATTTATCGGGCGCGAAGATGGGCCCGATGTTTTCGTTCACTATAGCGCTATTACATCGGAAGGTTATAAAAGTCTGCAAGAAGGTGATCAGGTAGAGTTCGAAATAGTCCAAGGCCAGAAAGGTCCGCAAGCGGCAAACATCACGAAGATTTCCTAGCCCTCAGCGATTGCGCTTCATCCCACGCTGCGCGTGTCCACCGCAGGTCACCGCGCGCAGTGCAACCCGAAAAACTATCCAGCCTCAGCTTCCCCTTCCGCAAGTGTTGCTTTAACCTAAGTTCTACATGGACAACAAAGCCATCGCTGGAATTCTCTACGAAACCGCCGATCTCCTGGAAATCGACGGACAGGACTCGTTCCGTATCCGTTCTTACCGGAATGCCGCGGAAGCGATTGAAGCCTTCCCGCAACAGATCTCGGACTTGATTGCCGAACCGAAAAAAGTCCTCGGCATTCCGGGCATCGGCAAGGGAATGCTGGCCAACCTACAGCAAATGTTGCGAGACGGCAAACTCTCTCTCCATTCGGAAATGCTCAGCAAATACAGGCCTTCCATGCTCGACTTGCTCAAGATTCAGGGCCTTGGGCCGAAGACGATTGCCCTCATCTGGAGCGCTTACCAGGTTTGCGACGTTGAGGGTGTGGGAAAACTTGCACGCGAGGGAAAAATTCGCGAGCTTCCGCGCATGGGCGAAAAGCAGGAACAGAAATTATTGAAGGCAATAGAAGACTATCAACGCATTGCCGGGCGTTTCCTGATTGACGCCGCCGAAAGCCAGGCGCAGAAAATCGTGGAGCATCTGAAAGGATATGCCGGAGTGGAGAAGGTGACTCCCGCGGGCTCCCTGCGCCGCGGCCGCGAGACAGTTGGCGATCTGGACATTCTGGTCACTGGCAAAGCATGTTGCGATGAATCCTCACGGCAGGAGCTGATCGCCCACATTATCAAGCTGCCCGGATTAATGGAAATCATCGCCAGCGGCGATAACAAAGTCAGCTTTCGCCTACAAGGAGGCATGCAAGTGGATGTGCGCCTGCTCCCTCCTGAATCCTTCGGCGCAGCCATGCAGTACTTCACGGGATCAAAAGCCCACAACATAGCGCTAAGGCAGCGCGCGCTGAAAATGGGGTACACGCTGAATGAGTACAGCTTGGCTCGCGTGGAAGACGAACAGCCAGTCGCCAGCCGCACAGAAGAAGAAATTTATTCTCTGCTCAAACTTGACTACATTCCTCCGGAACTTCGTGAGAACGGAGGTGAAATTGACGCCGCCGCGGAACATACCTTGCCTGCGCTCATTACAAAAGAAGACTTGCAGGGCGATGTGCATATGCACACTGTGGAAACCGACGGCCGCAACACGATTCTGGAAATGGCCGAGGCCGCAAAAGCAAAAGGCTACAAATACATGGCCATCACCGACCATTCAAAAAATCTCGCTTTTGCCAATGGCCTGGATGACAAACGCGCGGTCGAACACATTCAGCGCATTCACGACGCCAATAAGCAGATTGACGGCGTCACCATCTTCGCCGGGATCGAAGTGGACATCCTCGGCGACGGCACGCTCGACCTTTCCGATTCCGTGCTTGAGCAGATGGATATCGTGATTGCCAGCGTGCACTCGCAGTTTCAACAATCCTCCTCCGAGATGACCAACCGCCTGCTGAAAGCCGTCAGCAATCCCAACACTTCATTCCTCGGCCACCCTACGGGCCGGCTGCTCCTTCGACGAGAGGCTTATCAGTTCGACATAGATGCCGTCATCAAAGCGGCCGCGAAACATAAAGTTGCCATGGAATTGAATTCCTATCCCGACCGGCTTGACCTGTGCGATCGCCATTTAAGGCTGGCAAAGCAGCACGGCGTAAAGATCGTGATCAACACCGATTCCCACCATACCTCGCATCTCGACAAGATTCATTACGGAATTCTGCAGGCCAGGCGCGCGTGGTTGACCAAAGATGATGTGCTCAATACGCTTCCCGTGAAGAAGTTTGCCCAGGCGATGAAGCACCATTGGAACTGAAATGCAGGAACAAAATGCGGCTTTAAGTTCGAAACAGAGCTACAATTCGATTCGCAAGTTTAGGAAGACCACCCATGCCAGAAGAAAAACCGCCCTCGTCACCTTCGGTCCTGCCACCCAACCCTGCATCCACGGCCGCCGATCAAGCCTCCGGAATGCCTTCCGTTCGAGCCGAGCCCGCTTCGGATTTTCGCATCGGCGAAGAGTTTGGTACGGCCAAGAAAAATCTGCCCCCGGTAAAAATTCTTGGCATCTGCGCGGCAGTCGTCATTGTGGTGGTCGTGGTCGCGTCACTCCTTCAACGCCCCAAGCCCAGCGCATCAGGCGCCATTGATGAGGTCACCGCCGTCGAAATTCCCAATCAGAATTCTGTCATGGTTGCCATCAACGTCTCATTGAAAAATACCAGCGAAAAACCGCTATGGATCCAATCCATGAAGGCGGAAATCGCGACCGCCGACAAGACTTATTCAGATGACGCTGCGGCCGCAGTGGATTTTGAACGTTACTACCAGGCTCTGCCCGCGTTGAAGGAGCATGCTGAAGCGCCTTTGACCCTGGAAGAGAAAGTAGAAGCTGGCGCGCAAGCGAAAGGCACGATGATGGTAAGTTTCCCCGTGACCCTGGATGCGTTTAACAGCAGGAAATCGCTGACGGTCACCATTTGGCCCGACCGCCAGCCGCTGCCTCTGATTTTCACGAAGTGAGTTATTCCGGCTTCTTAAGGAAGCGTCTTTTCGCCAGGTGATTGTGCGAGCCGGGATTGATTTCGTCATACTTCAGGCAACTGATCGAGCCATCCACCTCCAGCACCGCCAACGCAACTTCGTGATAACTGGAGATACCGTGCTCACGAAGAGACCGTTGCAGTTCATCCATGCTGACGTGCTCTTTGGACATGTGCGCCCCAACAATTTGTCCGTCATGAATCAGCAAGCTGGGCTGGCCTTCAACAAAACGGCGGAAGCGGCGATTGCCTCCCGAGAGTTCCGCAACCAAGTAATTCAAAAGAAGAAGCGTGGCCGCCGCGACTATGCCACCCATTAAAGACGTGTCCGTGCCCGTCATGGCATTCTGCACGGCGTTGCTGATCAATAAAAGAAGCGTGAGGTCGAAGGGCGTCATCTGCCCCACCTCACGCTTTCCACTTACCCGTACACCCAGCAGCACGACGGCATAAATCGCCGCCGTCCGCATGAAGATTTCCAACATCGCGTGGCCGCCAGGAAGCATTCTGTTATTCGCCCGGCGTCACAGGAACAGGCGCATTCTTGGGCGTGGTCAAATAACCGGTCACTTGTTTTTTGTCCACCGTCCAAACCACCAGTTCATACAGCATGTGGTCGCGCCCGGTGTAAAACTGGATCGGTTCAGAGACATTCCTGTCCTTTTTTTCGATCGTCTTATCATCGGCGGTCACGTTGATGGTGAATTTACCCCGCTTGGGGTCTGTCTTCCTCAACTGTAGCTTGACCGTTGAAATCGCCTGGGCCTGCGCCCCTTTGAGCAAAGTGAACTCAAAGTAGTTACGGTCGCCTTTGTGTTTCAAAACCTCTAAATCAGATCGCGTTCCAGCAATCAGGCCACTCTGCACTCCCAGGTCGCCGATAGTGCTCTGCAACTTCGCCTTGGTCGCCTCCAGGTCGCTTCTCGTGGAAGCCACGTCCCCTTTGACGCCAGTGACGTCATTCTTAACGCCCAAAACTTCGCCATTCACTTCGGTAATCTGCTGCTTCTGTTCTGCGGCAATCCGGGCCTCAGCGGCCTGCTGTTGGCGTCGCAGATCGGCCGCGCGCTCCGCCAAGTCTTTCTTGGTCATTCCCAGCTGCTTGCCTAGCGTTTCATCTTCCGATTCCGCATTCTGCAACCGCTTTTCCAGGTCGCTGATGTGGGTCTTGCTGGCGCTCTGGTCCGCGCTCAGGGCGCCAATCTGTCCGCGCAGCGTGAACAGAAAATACAATGATCCCGCAACATAAATTACCGCCAGCGCGAGTAGTATCCATTTACCCGCGCTGCTTTCCGTTGAGCCGTCTTCAGGCATAAAGCCTCCCCTAAGGTAAATAGCTGATTGGCCCCATTGTTCTGTAGTGAACGAGAACTGTCAATTGACCAACTGGTGCACCGGAGGAAAAGTATCGTATCCAATATCAATTTGGTTTTGGATTAGACGCAACCTAAAATCTCAGTTTTGCTGATTTTCTGGCTGGGGTTGCGGCACCATGTCCGGCTGCGGTTCGGGCGTGGATTGCACATCTGGTGGCGGCGTGTCCTGCACGTCTGGCTGGACGTTGGGCTGGGCATTCGAATCAGGCGCAGATTGGACGGCGGGAAAGAATGCCTGATCTGACTCGCTATCCTGTCCGCGTGCCGTCAGGATGATGCTGTGCAGCGCCTGCGAGTCCTTGTCGGAGCCGATGAGGATGAAATCGAAGTTGGAGCCATCCAGCAGCGCGGCAATGGCCTCCCGCGCGGGTGATGGCGGAATATCGGCGACAATTTTCTCCTGCGAGGCCGACGGCGGAATGGAAACTTCCGCGCCCGTGCGCCGCTGGATTTCATAGAGAACGCTGGCGAGGGTCGCCTTGTCAGCCCAAATGCTGAGCTTTCCCTCGCGAAAGTCCACACGCACATCCGGCGCGGCCGAAGGAGCCGAAACCGAAGCCACCGTTGGCAGCGGCGTGACGGTTCCGCCGGTGACCATGCCAATTCCCTTCGCGCTCACCTGTTTCAGCACCGCTGGAGGCGCGCTATTGACACGGGCATCGGAAGCAACGTTCGCCCCAGGCGCCGCGCCCAGCTTCAGGATCAACGTTCTTCCCGAAGGAAATATCTGATACTGCGGCGCGCTTTTCAGATCAAACACCAAACGCGTCGTAGGTGGGTTCCGGGTAAACAATCCAACGCGCACCCCTTTCACCTCGCCGCGATTCACTGCGATGTTGTGCAACCTGGCGTCAGGCAATGCGCCGGGAAAATCCACGATAAGGCGGTAGGGGCCGGTAATGACCTGCGTCTGCGGTGTCAACGGCTCTGACGTTGTAATTTCAATTTCCAGATGACTTCCGCCGCTCAGCACGTCCACGTGACGAATGATCGGGACGTCTTTGGCGGCGTAGGCGGAGAAAGGCAGCAGCACCAAGCAACCGCACACGGCAGCGAAACTCAGAAGTCGTTTCACAGGTAAATTTGTTTGAGGTACAGGAACAATTCTAGCAGTAGAACGCGCCGGGACTGCGGATTTGCGCGCGACTTTGCCGCACCAAGGGCTGATCCCCGAAGTTACTGCTTCGGCCATTCTTACCGGTTCGTCGCGTATTCCTTCTGCGCAGCCGCAGCCAGCACGATCTTGGGATGGAACAAGGTTCCGGCAACGCGCGTGGCCATGGCGATCAAGTCTTTCTGATTGGCAAAGACCTTGACCATTGGGGCCTGCGAGAACTCAGGCAGGTTGAGCGCCCGCCCATTGCGAATACACGCCACCCCATCCTCATCGGCGGTCACGCATGGAAGCGCAGGGAGGAGTCTTCGCGGGTGAATGAAGGCAGCGTCAAAGTTTTTTGTGTCAGCAGCTTCCTGGAGTGCCTCCAGGGTATGCGCCTCCGCGAGATTAAATTCCCCTAATACCGTGCGGCGCAGAGACGCCAGATGCGCCCCACATCCCATCAATCGTCCCATATCGTGCGCAATGGAGCGAAGATAGGTACCGGAACTAACGTGAGCACGAAAATGCGCGCAGTCTCCCTCAACCCGGGTGATCGTGAATTCCTTGATCTCAACCTTTACGGGCATCAAGGTCACCTCCTGACGCCTGCGTGCCAGCTTGTAAGCGGGAACGCCCTGGATTTTCTTCGCCGAGAAAGGAGGCGGAACCTGCTCGATCACGCCGGAAAATCCCGCCGCAAGTTCGCCTATTTTCTCCGTCGACAGCTCTACAGCTTGCGGCGAGGAGGTTGCTTCGCCTTCGGCGTCATAGGTATCAGTGGCGAAGCCGAAGCGAATAACGCCTTCATAACACTTCTCCGAGGAGGCGTAAAATTGCGCGAGCCGAGTAAAGCTCCCCGCCACCAGCGCCATGACGCCCGTCGCCATGGGATCCAGCGTGCCCAGGTGTCCAACGGAGCGCTCCCCAGAATGCGCCGCACGCGATTGACGACGTCATGCGAGGTAAGACCAGCGGGTTTATCAACAACAAGAACAGCATTCATAGAGATTTGGTAATTTGTAATCGGGTAATTTAGTAATTTAGCCAATTAGCAAATTACTAAATTACCAAATTCCTTATGATTCCCCTACGCGACGATCAGCCCCGCTACAGCACGCCGTATGTGAACTATTTTTTGATCGCGCTGAACGTGGCGGTGTTTTTCTTCGAACTCTCGGTGAAGGCGCAGAGCCCGCGGGCCTTGAACGGGCTCATCTACGAATTTGGAATGGTGCCGGGACACTTTTCGAGTCCCCTGTCGGGGACACATGCCTATCTTCAGCCCGGGGCTTTTCTAACGATTTTGACCTCCATGTTCCTGCATGGAGGCTGGCTGCACATTATCGGCAACATGTGGGTGCTGTGGATTTTTGGCGACAACATTGAAGACCAGCTCGGCCATTTGACGTATCTGTTTTTCTACCTCCTGTGCGGAATCGCCGCGGGCGTCACGCATATTCTTCTCAATGCAGGCTCAAACATTCCCACGGTCGGAGCCAGCGGCGCTATTGCCGGAATCATGGGCGCATATTTCCTGCTTTATCCGCGCGCGAAAGTTTTGACGCTGGTGCCGCTCATTATTTTCTTCACCTTCTGGTGGCTTCCGGCCTGGATTGTCCTCGGATATTGGTTCCTGTTGCAGTTTTTGAGCGGCGCGGCTACACAGATAGCAGTCTCAAGCCGCAGTTCTGGAGGCGTAGCGTTTTGGGCGCATGTGGGAGGATTTGTCGCCGGAATTATTCTGATTAAAGTCTTCCCGCAGCGATCTGGCCGGTATCGCTATGGCTATCAGTAGTGCACGGCAAGTTCTCCGCACTGTTGCAGAACTTAAAGACCGTTTGTGCGTTGGCGAATCAGCGAGAGAAATTCGCTGCGCGTCTCTTCCTCGTTGCGGAAGCAGCCATGCATGGAGGAAGTAACTGCCGCGGAATGCTGCTTCTCCACCCCGCGCATCATCATGCAAAGGTGCCGGGCTTCAATCACTACGCCCACTCCCTGCGGATGAATCGCATTCTGAATGGTTTCCGCAATCTGCGTGGTAAGGCGCTCCTGAATCTGCAAGCGGCGGGAAAATATTTCGATAAGCCGCGGAATCTTGCTGAGGCCGATCACTTTGCCATTGGGAATGTAGGCCACGTGTACTTTGCCGAAAAACGGCAGCATGTGATGCTCGCAAAGGCTGAACATTTCGATGTCTTTCACGATCACCATTTCGTCGTAAGTGACGGTAAATAAGGCCTTCTTCAGCATGGCTTCCGGATCTTCGTGGTAGCCCTTGGTGAGAAATTCGTAAGCGCGATGAACGCGCTCGGGCGTGCGCTGCAGGCCTTCGCGCTCCGGGTCCTCGCTGAGACGCACAATCATTTCGCGCACCAGCTCTTCAAAGCTGGCGCTGGTTAAAGTGTTTGCTTCCGCAGGCATTCTCATAAGGGTCTCAGGGCTCCCGGCTTACCGGCCATACTACGAACGAAGTCACGGACTGATTTCCGCGCCACCGGCATATTCAAAAGAATTCATCATGGTTTCTTCAAGCCGCACTCTTTCCAGATGAGCGCTCGCAAAGCCACGGTGCAAAATATCGTAAAGCGCAATGCAAAGGTTTTCGGTAGTGGGCACATCATCAATGAATTGCGGCAACGAGTTAAGGTTTTGGATGTCAAAGTTTTGCAATATTTCCCTACCCACAAAATCGTCTAAATCCATGCGATTGCAGACCATGCCGGTAGAAGATTGCACCTCTCCGCTGACCGTCACCTCCAGACTGTAATTATGCCCATGCCCGTGTGGATTGTTGCACTTGCCGTAAGTTTCGCGGTTCTCAGCCTCTGACATGCCTTTGCTGTGCAGCCGGTGCGAAGCGGAAAACATATAGCGGCGAGTGAGATAGGCCTTCATGCTTCACCGTAGAAATCAACGAAGAGATTTGGGCTTTCATACACTCGCACGCGGTGCAGCTGCGCATTTTGCAGCTTTGGCTGAATGCGCTGCCAGATGGCAATGACCAAATTTTCTGTGGTCGGAATTTGTTTTGAAAACTCTGGGACTTCTTTATTCAGGAAGCGATGGTCGAGTGCGTCAAGCACTTCGCGATTGAGGATTTCTTTCAGCTTTTTTAGGTCAACGACAAACCCTGAGCGAGGATCCACCTCGCCTTTCACCGTCACTTCCAGCGTGTAATTGTGGCCATGCCCGTTGGGGTTGCCGGATTTGCCGTAGATGCGCTGGTTCTCCTCCGGGGTTAAATCCGGATTGTGATAGTAGTGCGAGGCAGAGAATTCAGCTTTGCGCGTGAGATAGACCATTCTTTCCTTAGAGACTAAATGTTTGATTTGTGTCTGGCCATGGGCGAAGCAATCGCCCGATTTGATTTGGACGCCGGGCGCGCGTCAATTCTCCCCGCGCCGTAGGTTCTGCCCTTCCACTCTACTTTGCCTCTGTTATGAAAGAGCGCCGAGCGCAGCAAAAGATACGAAAACAGCGGTAACCCCATGAAAGCACATAAGTTCGAGTCCCAGGAGAAATGTGCTTTTAGAATCCTCAACGCGAACGCAGCATAGACTATAAAAGCCAAGCTTGCACACCCAGCCGCCGCCATCGGAAATCCATGCTGAGCAAATACTACTGCCCCGATCACGCCTGCGAGAACCAAAACAAACTGCGCAAGCCGCAAAGCAGCAAGTCTGGCGGCGTGAGGAAAAAGCAGCGCCAGATTCTTTGTCCAACCCTCGCGCATTTGCTTAAAGGTGCGATACATGCGCGTACGGAGCGCGTCACCGCCGTAGCGAAAGAAAATTTTACGACCCGAAGATTTCACGGCGCGGGCCAGCTCTACATCTTCCAGAATGCTTGCGGCGATTGAGGCATGGCCGCCAATGGCTCCGTAGGCTTCGCGAGTAATCAGCAAATATTGTCCGTTCGCCGCAGCTGCGGGCGAGGCGGGATTGCTGACGTCTTGGGGTCGGAAGGTAGCGGCCAGTTCAGCGAAAATGACCGGCATCAGGCATTTTTCCCAAAAGCTTCGGACCTCCTGCGCGGGAGAATAGGATAGTAACGCCGCCCCGCGCTCCCCAGCTTCCGCCATAGCCTTGGCCAACGATCCCGGAAGATGTACGGTATCGGCGTCTGTAAACAAGAGCCACGTGCCTGTGGCTTCTTTCGCTCCCGCCGTCACTGCATTATTCTTGCCCGTCCACCCCGCGGGAAGCTCGGGGGCGTCAATCACTCTGAGGTTGTTTGCGGGAATATCAGCAAAAGAATGCGCGATTTCCGCGGTACGGTCGGTAGAGGCATCGTTTACGACAATAATTTCAAAGCTGATCCCAGTTTGCCCAACCAAGGATGCGAGGCAGTCAGCGAGGCTGGCTTCCTCATTGCGCGCGGGAACGATGATGGAAACCTGCGGTACGAATTGTGATGCTGACGAGGTCATCGTAATCTGATTAGCGATGCGCTGATCCGGTAGTCGGTTAGTTTGTCCAAACTTGATCCATCCATCAACCTGAGCAGTATTTGCGAGGCACCGTACATTGGATAGCATCGCCTCCTGCCAGCGGGAGTAATATCCCCGTTGATGTCTCAGAAGTAGGCTGGCCGTCGTAAGGTCTCTCCGTCTTCGCTTCGCTCAACGTCGGGATGACATGATTTTGATGGTGTCGTTTGTTCAAGCTGCACTACACCCGCTCCCGGTCCATGCCTTCTACCAGGCCCTTTCGGTATTATAGCTTTGTGCGCTTTGCCACTGTCTTCATCACCCTTTCTATCTTGCTCTTAACCGGATGCTACCGGGGCTCGCATCCTCCGCGGATTGGCGCGCAAGCGCCCGATTTCACCGTGCAGGATGACGAAGCAAAGATCGCGCTGCGCCAATTTCGCGGGAAGGTGGTAGTGCTGAATTTCTGGGCCAGCTGGTGCCCGCCCTGCATCGAAGAGACCCCATCGCTGGTTGCCATGCAGCAGCAATTAAAGGCTCGGGGCGTGGTGGTGGTCGCGGTCAGCATTGACGAAGACGAGCAGGCCTACCACAAATTCATTGAGCAATATGGGATGACCTTTCCGACCGTGCGTGATCCGGATGAACGGATTGAGCATTTATATGGCACGGTGAAAATTCCCGAAACCTACATCATTGACCGCGACGGCGTGCTGCGGCGGAAGTTCGTGAGTGATGTGGAGTGGACCGCGCCCGATGTCGTGAAATTTTTAAGCGCGCTCTGACGCGTGGGTATTGATGCAGTATGCAAGGAGACAGGTCGTATCAGGATATGGCTTTAGCCATATCGCTGCGACACAAACATTGGACGGGCTTTAGCCCCTTAGCGCCTGAAGGCGGTCATCGGACGGCGCATGCGGCAGGCCTGAAGGCGCTGCCCTGATACGAATCATCCTCGCAACCTGTGGCACTACCAACGCGTGCCGCGCTTTGGATGCGGGTTCCGCGCTGATGTAAAATTGTTCGTGCGTCAGACTGCATGCCTGACCAATGCCCGCGCACCGAACGTCGCGCCACTACAAGATCAGGAGATTCCATGCGCAAAGCGAACTTAATTCTTTTGCTGGTGGCCGCGATTCCTTCGTACCTTTTTCCAGTCCAAGGCCGCGCCCGGAGCAGAGCCTACGGCAGTGATCCATACAACCGCAGGAAATCTGACCTGCCATTTGTTTCCCAAAGTAGCTCCCATAGGCGTCGCAAATTTCATTGCACTTGCGAAAGGAACCAAGGATTGGACGGACCCGCGAACGCACCAGAAAAAACACGGGGTGCCGCTTTACGATGGCACGATTTTCCACCGCGTGATTCCGGAGTTTATGATTCAGGGCGGCGATCCGTTGGGGAATGGCGAGGGGGATATTGGATATGAGTTCAAGAACGAGGTTTCGCCCGCGGTGAGATTCGACCGTCCGGGCAGACTGGCCTACGCCAATGCCGGGCCTGACACAAACGGCTCGCAGTTTTTTATTACCGAGCAGGCGCTGCTTGGCCAGCAGGGCGACATGCTGAACGGAAAATATACAATCTTTGGACAATGCGATGACGCGAGCGTGGCTCTGGTGAAGGAGATTGCACGCATGGGGCGCGACCCATCCAATGATCTTCCATTTAAGCCGGTAAAAATTATTCACATTAGCATTGAGGGTTCGAGCGGCGCCGGCAGCAAGAAACCGGCGAGCGCGCATCGGACTTCCCACTGAAATTGATCGAACGAGATTAGTCAAACAGGATTGATCAAGCAACTTTAACCAAACAAGCTCTGCCGAACATTTATTCATTGAAAGGAAATCATGACTCGTCCCGCTGGAACTTATGCTGTGTTTAATACCTCCGAAGGAACCATTGTTTGCCGGCTGTTTGAGAAGGAAGCGCCGAAGACGGTGCAGAATTTTACCGACCTTGCCGAGGGCAAGCGCGAATGGAAGCATCCGGTGAGCGGCAAGAAAAGTTCGGACAAACTTTACGACGGCACGATTTTTCACCGCGTCATTCCGAACTTTATGATTCAGGGTGGCGACCCGGCGGGATCGGGCTTTGGCGGGCCGGGATATCAGTTCGAGGACGAGACCAAGGGCTCTCCACACAAGTTTGACAAGCCGGGCAAGCTGGCGATGGCCAATGCCGGGCCGAACACCAACGGGTCGCAATTCTTCATTACAGTTGCGCCAACAGCGTGGCTGACTGGAAACCACACGATTTTTGGCGAAGTAGTGGAAGGCTACGAAGTGGCGGAGAAGATTGTGAATGTGCCGAAGGGCCGCAATGATAAGCCGACTAAGGATGTGGTGGTGAAGTCGGTAGTGATTGAGAGGGTGTAGGGCTAGCTAATTACTTTGTCCGGCGGAGATTTTCTAATACTGGATGGAGGGACTACATCAACAAAGGGCTTTCCATATCGGGTAACGCGGATTGGTTTGCGCGTCTTGCGGACTTGCTCCAAAATAGCGCAACATTTTGGCCTAAATTTGGAGATGCCGATTTCCTTCATAGCGTCACATGATTAGACGATGCTCCATTGCTCTCGGTCAAATTAGATTGTTGTCATTCTGAATAAGTGTGGCCTTTCGCAAATGCGAAGAATCACGCGACTGGACTTTGGATAGATAAATTTGCATTCGTCAAAGCAGTCTTTATACGTTCAGACACTAAGCTATTCGAAATGATTTTAAAGAGGACTGCGGAATCGACTCCAATTTGATGCAGCATAAGCAGGTGGAAAAGATGATCGAGTGCTTCCGCTAAATAAGATACTTCGGTGTGAAATGAATCGTAATCCGTGCCTTCGCGTGGGCCACCCGTGTGGGAAATGTCGTTTCGCCGATCTGCGCAGGCCCTCGCAAAATTCCGCAATTGCAATTCGTCAAAAGTAAATGGGAGTTTATTCAGGCATTCCAAGATGCGGATTCGTAATGAAGGCTCGTGAGCATTCGATAGCTTCTGTTTCAGCCATTTCCGATCTTCATTTTGTTCGGGCAACAAATCGAGGATTCGTTGCACTCGTTCCCGTTCACCTACGACGCGTTCAGAAGTTTCTGGTTCAGTAAGCCATTTTCTATGCAAAGCTTCAACACACCAGACTAAGTTAACGAAGCGGTGTTCCGCATACAAATGAGGGTTTCGAAGCGAGGAAACATATAGGTAATATCCCGCTCCGTAAACGTCGCTTCCGGTTTGCCAATCCCGAAACAAATTGCCAAACGTGTCTTTAATCCGCGGGAAAGAAACCCATATGGAATATCTATTAATGGGAGCAGATGGTGCGCCCCGATAGAAGTAAACTACGTCCCAAGAATCGCATGGTTCTTCTTTACTAACCAAAATGGGCCAAGGCAAACGATTATACGAACCGATAAATAATGCCAAAAGCTCTTCTAGTCTTGTGTACGTATTGCGTAAGCTAGAAACATCGCCCGGGATATCAGGTCTAAAAATAAGATAATAGTGCTGCTTAAATTGAGCATCTCTCGTCGGGTGAGACCCAAGCCCAGGGATATGCCCCCCTGTCGTAATCGACTCGATCGAGATTTTTCCGCCTAGAGTTGGGTAACTAAATGCTTGTTCCTTGTACGAAACTTGAACATGAGTCTCTTCGTTTTCCGGATACCCATAGCCCACGACGATGCTATCCAGTTCAAGCCAATCCTCGAACCCGTTTAGTTCTATGCGAAGTTCGTCGAAATTCCTCTGCGAATAAATATCCGGGAAAAGAGTATCTCTGTGCCTACACAATTGAGCAGAAAATTTCTGCTGTTGCAGTGATTCGTCGCGGAACGAAAAGTCTGTGCGCTCTAGGCCCTCAAGCAAAACGTATTTACCGTTTGATGCTAATAGACCTACGATTCGCTCCGAACTGGGAAATACTCGAGGTTTGAACCAGTCCGCATGCTCATCATCGAAACATAGAGCACCGTCAGTCTCAAGCGTAATCTGACCATCATCGGCAACGGTCAGCAGGGCCGGAATAGATGTTTCTTTTGAACTTGACGGGCGGCCTGGCTCGTTGAACCACCAAAAGAATCCGCGTTCTTTAAGTACATCTGCCATCAGACCTCAGTACAGCTATACCCCAATCGATCGCCCGGTCCAGGAGCGGCTTGTAGGGGATGACCCGGTCGGCCTCGATCCCGCAGGACGCCGAGACGATCACCTTGGGCCCGGCGTCGCTCGATCCGGGCGCGAGCTCGGCCGCCGCGAACCCGCCGAAGACCACCGAGTGCACCGCCCCGATCCGGGCGCAGGCCAGCATCGCGATCACCGCCTCAGGCACCATCGGCATGTAGACGACGACCCGGTCGCCCTTCTCGACGCCGAGCTCGCGAGCGCGCCGGCGAACCGGCCACCGGTCGAGCAGCTCGCGCATACGTGTAGCGTCGCCGTGCCGGTGACCGGGCTGTCGTAGATCAGCGCGCCTGCTCGCCGCGGCCGCCGCTCGACGTGCCGGTCGAGCGCGTTGAAGCAGGTGTTGAGCTCGGCCGCCCGGGAACCACCGGTAGAACGGCGGCCGCGGGTCGTCGAGGACCGGCTCGGCGGCGTCGATCCAGTCGATGGCCCGGGCGGCTCGCCCCAGAAGCCCTCGGGGTCCTCGAGGCTCCGCCGGAACTCCTCCGCGTACCGTCCCATGCCGAACCCCCTTGCCGAGGTGGGTGTGATCGCCAGCCTAGGCGGTCTGTGCCTCCGGCGGTGGCGGGGCGTCGGCGCCCGGAGCGGTGAACGCGAAGCCGGGCAGGTCCTCCCGGCGCAGCGGCGGGATCGGTGGCAGCGGATCGGGGCTGAACGGCTCGCCCCGGGCCAGCACCAGCCGCAGGTCGTGCAGCACGGCCAGATCGTGCCGCGGATCGCCGCCGACCGCGATGAGGTCCGCGGACAGCCCGGCGGTGAGCGCGCCGTGGTTGGTGGCCAGCCCGAGCGCCTCGGCGGCCCGGGTGGTGGCCGCGGTGAGCACCTCGGCGGTTGGGCAGCCCGGACGACGCCATCGCCTGCAGCGAGCGGACGAACCCGTGGTGCGGCACGTTGTCGATGCCGGCGTCGGTGCTCGCGACGATGCGGGCGCCGCGGCGGTAGAGCGGCTCCAGCACGTAGTCCCGCTCCGGCAGCCACTCCTGGAACAGCGGCAGCAGCAGGTTCCAGGTCGGCGACACGTACGCGGCCGAGGCGGCGACCCGGTCGGCGAGCTCCGGGCACGATCCGGTGGCTGCCGTCAGGCCTGGACGAAGGTGCAGTGCTCCAGCGTGTCCACGCCGGCGTCGAGCGCCCGCTCGATGCCGACCACGCCGTGCACGTGCGCGGCGACCCGCTTGCCGACCCGGTGCGCCTCCTCCACCGCGGCCCGTACCTCGGCCGGCTCGAACTGGGCGAACCACGGCGCCGACCCCTCGGTCATGAACCCGCCGGTGGACATGATCTTGATCAGGTCGACGCCGTGCTTGTGGTGGCGGCGGACCGTTCCCCCGCACCTCCTGCTCGCCGTCGGCCTCGGCGCCCATGA
>CAWHQK010000039.1:0-5185 GCA_963831435.1 uncultured Acidobacteriota bacterium | reverse complement strand
CAACGCGTGGAAATATTGGACCGCGACCGCCGCTATGTGAAGGTGCGGACCTCCGCCGGTGTGGAGGGTTGGGTTGAGCAGCGTTATCTGGTCACTCAGCAGGTGTATGACGGCTTCCAAAAGCTCCAGCAGAGCGAGCAAAACGATCCTATCCAGGCCACCGGCATCACGCGCAACGATACCAATATCCATCTCACGCCGGACCGCAACGGCGACCATCTTTACCAGCTTTCCGAGGGCGGCCACGTTTCCATGCTCAAGCGCGAGGCAGCTCCCAAGCTGCTGCCCGGCGAGCAAAAAAACAAGCCTGACGCCGACAGCAAACCTGTGGACTTGGAAGACTGGTGGCTGGTGCGCGACCCACAGGGCCACACCGGGTGGGTGTTGGGTCGCATGCTGGACGTTGACGCGCCGCTCGACGTAGCACAATACGCCGAAGGCCAGCGGATTGTCGCAACCTTCCCCCTGGACGAAGTCAAGGACGGCGACAAGAAAGTTCCTGAGTATCTTATGCTGCTGACCGAGCCCAAAGATGGCATGTCTTACGACTTCAACCAGATCCGGGTTTTTTCCTGGAACGTGAAGCGGCACCGTTATGAGACGGCTTACCGCGAACGTGGCTTGATCGGCGAGTTGCCGGTAACTGTTTCCCGACAGGACTTTGGTAAAGAAGGGAATCTGCCGACCTTCACCATCCACGCGAAAGATAAAGACGGGGCGGTCACCGCGAAGACCTATAAGTTCGAAACGCCGATGGTGAAGAAAGTGGTGTAGGAAGGCGCTACATATTCCAAATCAATGGAAAGAAGAAACACGGAAGAACTTCCCAGCAACCGCTATCCGCCCTGTTTCAACTCGACTAGAACCTGTCGGGCAATTTCTTTCAACGTTTCGAACACTCCCTGACCCTGGAAGGCCACTGCTTCCAGAACCGGTTCGTTTTTACGGCGAAGTTCTTTGCTGAGTGCATCCACAGGAAGAATGTTGGGCAGGTCGCGCTTGTTGAGTTGGAGAACGTAGGGAATTTTGTTGAAGTCGTAGCCGTGCTCTTTGAGATTGTCCATCAGGTTATCGAGCGCCTCAATGTTGGCGTCCATGCGCTCCTGCTGGGAGTCAGCCACGAAAACAATGCCATCCACGCCGCGCAGAATAAGCTTACGGCTGGCGTCATAAAAAACCTGTCCAGGGACTGTATATAGGTGGATACGGGTTTTGAAGCCCCGCACGGAGCCGAGTTCTAGAGGCAGGAAGTCGAAGAACAGAGTACGTTCCGTTTCCGTGGCCAGCGAAATCATCTTACCTTTCTGCTGTTCAGCAGTTTTCTGGTAGATGTGCTGCAGGTTCGTGGTTTTGCCGCCCAGTCCGGCGCCATAGTACACGATCTTGCAGTTGATCTCGCGGGCTGCGAAATTAATGAAACTCAAAGACTTTCCTTTAAGCCTGCGGCAGGCGCGGCGCATCCGCAAACAACTCTGCCACGTGATGAATTTTGGATTGGTGCTTCTGGTTTTATATCACACGCCGCTGCGTTACCGGCAGGTTACCGCCGTTACTAATAGACACACAGCAACGCCCGCCCCTCCCAAAGCTGGAACTCACTGCGCTGGGTGCGCTTGCGGCAACGAATAGTACCCTGCCTTGGCATACGTTTTAACGCACGGCGAGGCGTATGTCGAGCAATCCGGACGGTCCACTCTTACTTCAATCTGGCGGTAAGTGGAAGCGTTCCCGGGATGCGTCAGATAACCCAGCGTGTACTGGTTCCGCGCATCCCCAAGAACAGTCGCGTAGGCATCATCAATTGCAGACCTTGAGTATTCGTCCACCACCTCTCCGCCTGTGGCGGCGGCATACTTTGGCAAAATATTGCTGTAGCCCATCAAGGGAATGTGCAGCCTCGAGACCGTCCCCACTCCAGGTAATGCATTGGAACCGGTCCCGATGCCATAGACCATAATATTGTTGGTCAGCAACACACGCAGCACGTCCCGGTAGCTGGCGCGGCTGCGGTATTCGCGGCCATCGCTGATGATGAAAATGATCTTTCGCCGCGATTTATCGCGCCTGCTCAAATCGAAAGCGGCTTTCAGTACGGCGTCATTCAGCACGTGAGATTCTTTTGGCGGAGTCCTGACCAAGGGCGCACTAGGGTCGGCGGGGGTGCCGTTAATCGTCGGTCCCTGCGGGCCAAGCGGCCCTCCCATGACCGGAACGCCATCATTGTGACCGCGGACGGTTTTCAGGTCATCGAGCACCGCTCCCAACCTTCTTCCCGCTGATCCGAAATCGGAGACTTCGCCCACCGCGCTGCTATAAGTGTAAACACTTACTTCGTCAAACTGGCTGAACGCCCCTTGCAAAGCGGCGAAAGTTCGGTTCACCTTCTGCAGGGTTGAATCCGGCATGCCCAGGTCAATAATGACCGCCACGGACAGAGCGAAGGGATCGCTGGTGAAGAAATTCATCTTTTGCTGGACGCCATTTTCAAACACCTGGAAATCCTTGGCGACGAGGCCCGGCGTCATACGCCCTGAATCATCCGTTACTCTGACGGGAATAATCACCTGGTTAACATTCACGGTGAATACCGGGTCCAGATTCTGCTCCGGCTCCTCCTTCGTAGCGGTCCCCTCAGGGACGGTCTTGATGTTGATTGGAGGCTTCGGATAGTCCGGCTCAGGCTCGGAGGGGGGATATCGCTGGTACGCGGAGGCTCTGTTTTTGGTATTGGTGGAACATTCTCTGTAGGTTGGGCAGGGAATTCGGCGGGCGCAGGAACTGGCGCAGCCGGGAGCGGCGGGGGCTCATTCGGCTTGGTGGCCGAGGGCGCGTCCGGAATGTCGTCCTGTTTCTTTTGGCCTTGTTGCTGCTGGCCAAGTGCCACAGCGCACACCAATATCAGGAACCCAATCAGCAACCCGATTCCCTGCTGCCGCTTCGGTACGTTCATAAGCCAATCCACGACCACAATCTTAAAATGTTCTGCATTTAGGATGCCTTAAAGCATTGGCTTGGTGCATCTAACTTTACAGACCTTGGTAAATTGAGTCCTATTCATAATAAGCGATAACCTGAGACAATCTCGTGCGCGTGAAAACCTATCTGCCGCAACTCGTTAACGTATTTCTGCTGTGTTTTTTCCTGACTGCTGCCGCTGCGGCACAGCGCGTCCCGCAACTCGCCGGCCAGGATCAGTCCACTCAGCCAGCGCAGGATTCCGACGATACCGCTGCCGATCACTCAGCCGAAACCTTAAAAGTGAATGTGGATGTGGTGCAGCTGTTTTTCAATGTGAAAGACAAAAAAGGTGGATTGATCCCCAATTTAACCAAAACGGACTTCGACCTCTCTGAGGATGGTAAACCTCAGACAATTAAATACTTTACGGCGGAATCTGACCTCCCGTTGACCTTGGGAATACTGATTGATTCCAGCGGCAGCCAGCAGCGCGTACTGCCCATGGAGAAAGAGGTGGGAGCGAATTTCCTTCGAGAAATTCTGCGTCCGAAGGATGAGGCATTTGTCATCAGCTTTGATGTGGATGTAAATCTTCTTCAGGATTTCACCAACTCCGACCACGCTTTGCGCGCGGCCTTGAATAGCGCAACCATCAATGCGCCAACCTCAAGTTGCGGCATTCCCGGGATGGGTGGAGGGCCGCTCCCTTGCAGCGCCACACCTCAAGGGACGCTACTCTACGATGCCGTTTACCTGGCTTCCCACGACGAGTTGGCCAAGGAGGTTGGCCGTAAGGCTATGATTTTGCTTACCGATGGCGAAGACCAGGGCAGCAAACTCAAGCTGCGCGATGCCGTGGAGGCGGCGCAGAAGTCTGACAGCATCGTGTACGTGCTGCTGATTGCCGACCGGGCGGCGTATGGCTTTGGGGGCTACTCCGGCGACAGCGAAATGAAGAAAATGACCGAACAGACCGGCGGCCGGGTGATTGAAGTCGGTAATAACCAGAAAAAACTAAAAGAAGCGTTCGACCAGATCGCCGCTGAACTGCGCAGCCAATACAACATTGGCTACGTGCCGACGAATTCCACGAAAGACGGCACATTCCGCAAGGTTGAAGTCCGACCCCACGAGAAGGATTATCGCGTGCAGGCTCGGGCGGGCTACTACGCCATGGCGCACACGGGCGATTGAACAATCTTCCTTGTCATGCATTGCGAAGTTGAAGCATCCCTATCGATAATGAACACCTCCGAAGTCCCCGAAATGCCAAGTAGTGGAGTTACTTCCTGCGCCAGCGAAATCCCTCTTTCGTGTTCTCGACCAGAATTCCCGCAGCGGTGAGTTCGGCGCGGATCGCATCTGAGACGGGAAAATTCCGGGCGCGGCGGGCGGCTTCCATCTCAGCTAATTTCTGATTTACATCGCTCTCGGAAAGCCCGGCGGACTGCACTGCTGTCTTAAGCTCCTGGCTGATCTCGCTTTCTTTGCCGGGTTCTTTTTGCGCCCACTCCACTACGGACTTCATCAGCGGCGCATCATCGTTGGGCAGAATATCGAAGATTGAATCGAATTCCTCGAGCGCGTGGAGTAGTGCCGGGACATCGTCTTTGCTCACCTGTCCCGCATCCAAAGCGGCATTCGCAGTGCGGACCATATCGAAGAGCGCTGCCTGGGCTTGCGCGGTGTTCAGGTCATCGTCCATGGCGACATGCAGCCGTTCGCTGCTGGTCTTTGCCAGCGCCGCCATGGCATCACTCGGAGCACTCGCGGCAAACTCCGTGTTCGTGAGCCGCCAGCGAAAATTGCGCAGTCGTTCCACGGAAATTGCGGCCGCCTGCAGGCCGTCAAAAGTAAAATTCAGTTGATTGCGATATGGAACCGAGGCCAGAAGAAAGCGGATGGAAGAAGGCTTGTGGCCCTTAAGAACCAGGTCGCGCAGGGTATAGAAATTTCCCTGGCTTTTGGACATCTTTTCGCCTTCGATCAGCAGGAACCGGGCGTGGAACCAAAACTGGGCGAAGGGTTTTCCCGTCAGCGATTCCGATTGCGCGATTTCATTTTCGTGGTGCGGAAAAATTAGGTCTTCCCCTCCGGCGTGCAGATCAAAACTCTCGCCCAGCATATTGATGGACATCACCGAACATTCAAGGTGCCCATCCGGGGCGCCCGTTTCCGATGGACGTGTCCCACGACGCCTCTCCCGGCTTGGCCGCCTCCCACAAAG
>CAWHQK010000038.1:0-16912 GCA_963831435.1 uncultured Acidobacteriota bacterium | reverse complement strand
ACTGATTGCTAATAAGAGAAAGCGTGCTGTGAACCTAATTAACGATCTGGGCGTTTGTCCCGCCAAACTTTTTACCTGTGTGCGGCAGCAGAAAAAAGGCCACGTCAGTCCAGCGCCAATGTTGCAAATCGCCAGCTTCATGGCAACAAAGTTCTGTCTTGCTGTCCGAAGGCATGTCTCTTTCGTGACGATAGGCGGGGATGTGGTGACCCATCACGTTGCCTTCGCCATATCGCCCGCGTACAGTCCTGCTCAGCACGTCTTCGTGCTCAGCGGCTGGATAGCGTGCAGAATTTTGCCCGCTCATCGCGGACCGCATCCGCCTGGAACGGTATCCGCTGGCGGCTCCATCGCCGTAAACAACTCAAGACCAAGCTGCATGATGCGGGTTCGGCACCATATCCCACAAAGTGTCAGCGCCATCGTAATAACTTCCCCGCTACTTCATCTCCACCGTCTCCGTCATGGAGATTCGTGATGCGGCCAACTAGCTGTGTATGCTTTATTTAAGCTCAAAAATTCCATTGGCGAAGCGAAACGCCCAAATATTCTGGACAGTCTCTTTTCCGAGGTGGTGGTCAATGCGATAATTCTGGGTTTTTCGGAGGCAACTTCCAGCAGTCGCTTGTTCAACGCTTTGGCCGAATCGAGATCGCGCCCGGGCCTTTCCACGTCACCCGCCGCCAATGCTGGTTGTTCTCTTCATCAACCAACCGCGGCAAGTTGCTGACAATCGACCGAAAAAAATCCGGCGCGGTCGCCAGATAAAAGAGATAGTTTTCATGCGTGGAGTGGTCCTGTTGACCTTCTCCAGATATTCTTTCAACTTGCCATAAACACTCTTGTCGCTGAAATCGGCGGTCACATAAGAAAGACGCTGCGCGAACCAGTCGGCAGATTTCTGGTCCACGTCTTTGCCCGCGTAGTCTTTGATGTCCTGCACGATTTTCTTGGTGAATTCTTCGTTCGACATGGGATTTGGGCAACCCCATAATGGCGAACTCCTCCGCCAGCAAGTCCGCTTTGGCCAGATCGTGAGGGCGGGAATTAACTTGCGCTTAGTCAGGTCCCCGGCCGCGCCGAAAATCACCATGGTGCATGGATCGCGACCCTTCCTCCGCGCTGCGTAAGTGGCAACATCTCTGCTTGAGCCCTTTGATGAACCTTATAAGACGCGCTGTGGTCACGCTACGCTGTTTTCTTAGGGGCCCCTTCGATGTGACCACCAAATTTTTGCCGCATGGCGGACAGAACTTTCGCCGCGAACGTGTGCTCCTGGCGCGACGGAAGCGCGACAATAGCGCGGCGGAATACATCCACCGGAACACTTCATCAATCGCTGCCTGGATCGTCCATCGCCCTTCGCCGGAATCCTGCACAGTTCGCTGTACTGGAAAGTGTGGGATTTTCCGCCAACCATCGCCGTCAAATCCAACAACCATGAACTCACAACGCTGCCCCGGCGCCAACTTCCGCAATGTCCGCCAGGTTCAAATCGTAACGCACTTTCCGGAGTTCCTTGCCGGTGGCGTTCTTAAAAATATCAAAACCTTCCGCATAAGCTTGCATCATGCCGTATTCAATTCCGGTGTGCGCCATCTTCACAAAGTGTCCCGCGCCGGAGGCCCACAATACAGGTAACCGTCTTTGGCGGTACCACCCGATTTTTCGCGACCAGGAGTTCGTGGAATATCGCCGCGTCCAGCAGCCACGTCTTGAAGATCGGGTCAAGCTGCTGCACCACTTCTTTCGGGCCGCCGAGCATCATCCAATAACCACGTCCAGGCCCCAGACCCCACCGCTCTGCCAACGTCGCAGTAGCGGACGCCCTTGTCTTTTAATTGCTTGGCCCGGCGAACGTCATCTTTAAAGTAGGAGTTGCCGCCGTCATTCATGTCGCCGGCTTGAATTTCCTCCGAAGAGCCTGAACGTTGTTTCGTTGGGCCGGCCGCGGGAACCATCAACCATGCGATCTTCGGCTTACCGAATTTGGAAGAAAATCATCGACCGACCAGGAACCGATTGCCCCTTCGCCCGCCATTTGCTTCACGCTTTCGGCGCTGACATCGGTGACTACAATTTCGTGTCCGCCGCGCATTAGGCGACGCGCCATGTTTGAGCCCATCCTGCCCAACCCCACCATTCCCAGCCCATAGGTGCTCCTCTTTGACCGTTACCCCAATACTTTTATAAACATTGTTATCCTGAGCGAAGCGAAGGACCCCTATAGCTTCCTCGACTTACCCGGAACTAACTCAGCGCCTGATTAAACGCATCCTGCAATTTTGCCAATCCCGCCTTCAAATCGCTTCCCAAATGCGCCCGCAACGCGCGGCGTCCACGATCGGCAAGCACCTGGAAATCGCCCCGGGCCTGCGCTGCCTTCACGATGCCAAATGTGTATTTCTGCCCTGGAACCGGAAGATCGGCAGATCGTCGCAGGTAATCTGCAAAAATACACCGCTATTCGGCCCACCTTTGTAAGCCTTGCCTTGAGTGCAAAAATCGCGGGCCAAAACCCAAGCAGGTCGCCACGTGCCTTTGGTCTTCGCAACTATGCCGCATCTTCTGCAACTGCACTTCGTGCTCTTCGTTCATCTGGATATAGCCGAGCAGCGCAAAATAATCTCCCGCTTTAGTTTCGCCAAGATGAGCGCGCAAATACTCCCGCTAGCATTATCTTTGGCGGTGTTCGCCAGAACATCCGCATTCTTCGAATGGTAAGCAGCTTTATGCCGCTGCTTCAAGATGAGGGTTCTCCGCCGGCAGCGAACCGCTCTCCTCTTACTTCTGAAGTTAAATCGCGAGTCACAACTTTTCATGGCTTCGACATCCGGCTGATTAAAGGCATTAATGCCGATGATCGAACCCGGCCACCGCGGTAGCAACCTCCCAGCGGAAGTCCTCTGTTCTAATGGTAACATTGGCAATAACATTCGAACCACTGGCCGGCCTTTTTCCAAAGCAGCAATCTTTCGCCTCCTGAGCGAAATCGGATTCCGACCAGCTTCAAAGTTTGCAATACATGCGGTCGTTCCCGACATTTCAGGCCCGCCAATCGCTTTCGCGATCCACCGGAATAATTCCGTGCCCCTGCTTTCCCGTGGATTCCGCAATCAACTGCTCCAGCCATGTGCCAAGATCGGAAACGCCCGCGAAGGTAATGAATGGCGATCTTGTCACGACCATTCACCGCCGCCGTGCCGAGAATAATCCCCAACACCGCCCCAGGATCTGCTCGACGGCCACGGAGGCACCGCACGCCTGCACCATTTTCTGGGTGTTGTTGAGAAACTTAGCAACGTCTAAACCAATCGCCGCCGCAGGAGCCATCCCGAAATCCGAGAGGGCTCGAGTAACGACCGCCAATGGTGGGCAACCGAGAAGACGTGACGGAAGTGATCCCCTTCAGCGACCTGCTGCATCTTCGATCCGGGATCGGTGACCGCCATAAAGCGGCTACCAGCTTTTTCGGCGCCCATAACCTGCTTTGCCCGCTCAAGAAATATTGCTTAAAGATGTTCGGTTCGAGCGTGGTCACCGATTTGCTTGAAACTATAAACAGCGTCTTCGCCAAGTCAACACGCTTCTCAAACGCCTTGACCTGCGCAGGGTCCGTCGAATCGAGCACGTGGATTTGCGGAAAACCAGCGACGCGTCCGAACGTTTTCTCCAAAACTTCCGGACACAAACTTGATCCGCCCATTCCCAGCAGCAACACGTCCGAAAAACCTTCACGCTTCACGTCTTCCGCTAAGCGCTTCAACTTCGCGACATCGACAATCTGCTGTCCGGTAACGTCCAGCCAGCCCAGCCATTTCGCTTCGTCTGTATTCGTCCAGAGGGACGCATCATGCTTCCACAGCCGTTGCACCTTCCCGGCGGACTGCCACTCAGCCGTCGCAGCTTTCACTTTCCGGCCAAAGGCTCCGGCATTGATTACTCTGGCGATTTATATCGGTCACGGTCGCCTTCTAGGAATTTTTCTTGATGGCCTCAAGCAGCTTATCGAATGCATCCTCGAACGACCGAATGCCGTCATTGGTCAGCTTGTCGGTAATTTCATCAATGGAGATGCCGACTTTCGCCAGCGTTTGCATGGTTTGTTCCGCCGCAGGAATATTTTCCACCAGGCTGGCGCGAGGATGGCCATGGTCGCGGAATGCATCGAGCGTTGCGGGAGGAATCGTGTTCACAGTATCAGGCCCAATGAGGTCTTCTACGTACATTACGTCGCTGTAGCTCGGATTCTTCGTGCCCGTGCTTGCCCACAAAACACGCTGGGTCTGTGCGCCCTGCGCGGCAAGCTTCTTCCATCGGTCGCTGCCGAAGATTTTCAAATAGCGCTGATAAGCCAGCTTGCCGTTCGCGATGGCTACCTTGCCTTGCAGACTCTTCAGCTGTTCCTGCTCCTTGGCGTCTTTCGAAGTCTTCAGCCGCGCACCAATAATATTGTCGGCTGCGGTATCAATGCGGCTTATGAAGAAGCGGGCCACGCTGGCCATTTTCGCGATATTGCCGCCCTGCGCAGCCAATTGCTCCAGTCCCACGATATAAGCTTCAGCAATTTGCTGATACATGTCCTGCGCAAACAAGAGCGTGACGTTGATATTGATGCCTTCGCTGATAAGTTGCTGGAACGCGGGAACGCCTTCCGTTGTTCCCGGCACTTTGACCATAATATTTTCGGCGTCCCACCGCCTTCCATAAGGCCCGCGCCTCTGAAATGGTGCCTTGCGTATCGCGCGCCAGATAGGGCGAAACTTCCAGGCTCACATATCCATCGCGCCCCTTGGTGCTCACAAAAACCGGACGCAGCAGGTCGGCCGCGTCCTGAATATCGCGAATCTCCAGCGCTTCAAAACGCCCCTTGGCATCGAGATTGGCCTGGGATTTCAGCGTGTGAAGAAGATCGGAATAATACGACCCTGCGGAAATCGCCTTTTCGAAAATGGTCGGGTTCGACGTCATACCGCGCAAACCATCTTCGTCAATCAAGCGCTTAAGTTCGCCCTACGTGATCAGGTCGCGCCGGATGTAGTCCAGCCAAACCGACTGCCCAAACTTCAGTAGATCAACCAGCGCATTCGTGGCCTTCCCTGTTTCTATCACTCCCGTGGGTTGCATTGAATCCTCCAAATCTTTGTTATTTGCTATTTTTTGATTCCGTGATCGCGGCCCGAGCGGCTTCCACAATTTTGTCGGGGCTAAAACCGAATTTCTTTTGTAACTCTTTCAACGGCGCAGAGGCCCCGAAAGTATGCATGCCGATAATCTTTCCATTCATGCCCACATACTGCGCCCAGCCAAACGTCGAGGCCTGCTCCACTGCCACGCGCGCCTTCACTTCAGGCGGCAGCACTTTTTTGCGGTACGCTTCGTCCTGATGTTCAAAAATGTCCCATGAAGGCATGCTGACCACCCGCACCTTTACGCCTTCGGCCTTCAATTGCTCATAAGCCCCGATACACAGAGAAACTTCGCTCCCCGTGCCCATGATAATCACGTCAGGCTTGCCATCAGGGGCATCTGCCAAAATATAGGCGCCTTTGGCCACGCCTTCCGCCGAACTGTACTTTGTGCGATCGAGCGTAGGCAGGGCCTGCCGCGACAATACCAACGCCGCCGGCTCGTGCCGCAACTTCATAATTACCTTCCAGGACTCCACCACTTCATTCGCATCGCACGGACGCAACACCACCAAGCCAGGAATCGCACGCAACCCGGCCAGTTGCTCCACCGGCTGGTGCGTTGGCCCGTCTTCGCCCAAGCCAATTGAATCGTGGGTGTAAATATAGATGACCGGGATTTCCATGATCGCCGCCAGCCGAATGGCGGGCTTCATGTAATCGCTAAAGTTGAAAAACGTTCCACCATAAGGGCGGACCTTCGACAACGCCATCCCATTCAATGCAGCGCCCATTCCGTGCTCGCGCACGCCAAAGTGCATATTGCGCCCGCAATAACCGTCTGCCTTGAAGTTCCCCGCACCATCAAATTTAAGCGTCGTCTTGGTTGAAGTCGCGAGGTCCGCGGAGCCTCCAATCAGCCAGGGAACATTCTTCGCGACCGCGTTTAGCACTGTTGCCGAGCTCTCGCGCGTGGCGACACCTTTCGCATCCGTTGCAAATGTTGGCAAATTCTTGTCCCAGCCATCAGGAAGCTCACGCTTCTGCATTCGATTGATCTGGTCCGCAAGATCGGGGAATTTTGAGCTGTACTCACCGAAGAGCGCACTCCATTTCTCGTGCAGAGATCGTCCCCGTTTTCCAATGCCTTCCTGAAAATGTTCCAGCACCCCATCCGGCACCAGAAACTTCGCGTCTTCGGGCCAGCCGTAAAACTTCTTCGTCAACTTAACTTCGTCTTCGCCCAAAGCCTCGCCGTGCGCGGCATTGGAGTCCTGTTTGTGCGGAGAACCATATCCAATATGGCTGTTCACAATAATTAAGGTAGGCTTGTCTTTTAACTCCAGAAACCGTTTGTAAGCTTTTTCAAGTTCTTCGAGATTATTCGCGTCGGGCACGTGCAAAACATGCCAGCCATATCCTTCAAAACGCAATTTCACATTTTCGCTGAAGGAATCGCTCGCCGGACCATCGAGGGTGATGTGGTTCGAATCGTAAATCCAACAGAGGTTTCGCAGCTTCAGATGTCCCGCCAGTGAAGCCGCTTCGCTGGCCACGCCTTCCATCATGTCGCCATCGCCGCAAACCGCGTAAACGTTGTAGTCAAAAACAGCAAAGCCCGGGCGATTATACGTCGTCGCCAGCCACATCCCGGCAATTGCCATCCCTACGCTGTTGCCAACGCCTTGTCCCAGCGGACCGGTCGTGGTCTCAATACCCGAAGTCAGCCGGTATTCCGGATGCCCCGGCGTCTTGCTGTTGATCTGGCGGAATTGCTTAATGTCGTCGAGAGAAACCGCAGGCTCGTTCAAGCGTTCATATTTCGGATTTACCGCCTTCACTCCCGTCAGGTAAAGCATGGAGTACAGCAGCATGGACGCATGGCCATTGGAAAGCACAAACCGGTCGCGGTTAGGCCAGATCGGGTCCTTCGGATCGAAGCGCAAAAAATGCTGCCACAGGGAATAAGCAACCGGTGCCAGCGCCATGGGCGCTCCCGGATGCCCCGAATTCGCCTTTTGAACCGCGTCCATCGAAAGCGTGCGGATCGTGTTGATGCTAAGAGTGTCAATTTCCATGCCGGCCAACGTTTGTTCACCCGCAACCATGAATGCCTCTCCTTGAATTACCGCGAATGGGCCGTCACACATCCAGCCTTAGAAGGAACGTCTAAGACTATCGCCCAGAAGCTCCCTAGGCAGTTTATCAAGTTCCGCTCATGTTTAGATGGCATCTGTGACCACAATGGTAAAAACACAATGAAATTCGTCCGATGACCTGACTATGACCCTAATTTTTCGATGAGACGCCGTCTGGAAGGATTCATTGCGTTTGAAGATTGCCGGAATAAAACTAAGAAGGGACAGAATTTTTACTGGAAGATTAGAGTCTTCTTTTTTACCTTAGAAGAGCCATGCGCATGATGACTTAGCGCTTCATCTGCGCCAAATAACCGTACTTGCTGGAATAATCCTTGGTTTCGTTTTGAATGATTTGCAGAAAGCTCCGCAAAGTGTCGCGCTGCGCCATTTGCATGTCGCTGAACTTCACGCGTACCGTGGGATTGCTCGTGGTAGAGATGCCCTTAGTCGCGATTCCCTTCACCCAGATTTGCCCGCTGGCGACCCACAAACCAACTTCCAGATTCACGCCAGAAGAGACGATCTCGGGCGTTTGCACCTGGCACCCTCCTAGGCTGGCGTTCGAAAGATTGCCCCAGACTGGCGTTATAGAACCATCAATCCTGAGTTCCACCGCAATAAAGCACTTCATCCGCGGGTGCTGCCGACGATCTTCCGCCCACAATGAAGAACTAACCTCAGGTTGGAACGGTGGTGCGGCCAATGCAGCCAAAGTGCCTGGCGCGGTCGAGAGCGATGAGGCCGTCAGCGTTCCGGATCCGCTCTGCTTAATCTCGCGCAGAGCTGCAATTAGAAGCTCTTCCCGCTTCTCCACGGGAGCTTCGCCATACAGCTTCAACAGCTTAGTAAAATGAGGAACTACCTCCGGATCACTCAACAGTTGTGTCCAGTCGGCCCCAGCGACAGAAGGACTCGTAATGCTCATATTATTTAATAGAAGAGCCGCGAATCAGGCACGGCACCAGCTAGTTTCTCAGTTTTCAATCGCGCGTAAAAGTAACAATGGTGACTTCCGCAGGTAACCACATTCTTCGGCAGGCGGGATTGCCGCGCCCGTATGTGCTTGATAAGAAAGCCGCACAAAGCAGGCAAAGTAACACCACAAGATGCGGGCACTAGAAAAGCGAAAAGACAGCTTGCCAACCGGAAGCTGCCCTCTCGCAAGTTTAAAGATGTGTGGATCGCCGAAGCTATGCCGTCACATTGAGCTGGCTGCCCACGCTTTGCGAAGCAGAAGTACTGGCCGGGCCAAAATTCAGGGTAATGTTTTCGTTCCCACCAACGTTCAACGTCACCTGCTCAGGACCACCGCTGTTGGCGAAGTTCAGCGTAACCTGCTGCGGACCGCCATTCGCTCTGCCGCTATTCGCGCCCAAATTGATTGTGATCTTATCTCCGCTGGCATCAGTGATACTGATGGAATCGCCATTCGAGGCGGCACTCTGATTGTCGCTGCTCTCTCCGCTATTGCCGGGCTCCATGATGATGGTGATGATGGTGCACGGATGACTGTTGTTGAGCGTGCTGCGACTGGGAATTCTGGAAGCCCTGCTGGAAGGCGCTCTTTACGTCTTGCTGGAATGTTGCGAACGCCTGTTGCGCTCCAGCCAGGTCGCCCGACTGAAGCGCCTTTCCGACGGCCGCAAACTCCTGACCGATTTGTGAAGTAGACGACTGCCCGCCGAGCCGAGAGTTTTGACTCAGATTGCTCAAATTGGTAAACGCCGCTTGTGCCGCCGCCAGGTCGCCCGACTGCAAGGATTGTGCAAGTTGCTGAAAATCATTGCGCCGCTGCTGAAAAGCCCCCAACAAACCTGGCTGCGCCGCGATGCTGGTGGAAGAAATCCCCGCTAATGACATAAAACATCTCCTGAAGCATTTCTTGAATAACTTCTGTTTTCATGTAATCGGCAGGCGCACTCAGGCACTTTAACGATTTCGCTTCCGACTTCATGGAAATTCTCTATGTTCCATTCCTTCTCCCGCACCAAGGTCCATGGCTGCCGTAACTGCCCATTCCCGACGCGCAAGTACAGCGAACAAAAAAACCTTGCAGCCGACAGGACGAACCGCCCGGCAGCCAAGTTCGTCACTCTCGCACAGTAGAATCCACATACAATATTCCCAGCCGGTAAGTGCGAACCACGTGAAGCGCAAACAGCCCAAACGGAAAATCGCAGTCGTCACCTCTTCGCGTGCTGACTACGCGCACCTGCATTGGCTCTTGCACGATCTTGCCAACCATCCCGCGATTGAGCTGCACGTGATTTCCTTGGGACCGCATCTTTCTCCCGAATTTGGGCATACCGGTAGGCAAATAGAAAAAGCTGGCGCGCGGAACCTTACCACCGTCGAATGCCTGCTCAGCTCTGACACCGATATCGGCATGGCGAAAACCCTGGGCACCGCCGCCCTCGGCCTGGCGGACCTTCTAGGCCGCCTTCGCCCCGATTTGCTGGTGCTGGTCGCCGACCGCTACGAAATGCTTGCGCCCGCCTGCGTCGCGCTCACATTGCGAATTCCCATTGCCCACATTGAAGGGGGTGAAATCACCGCCGGCGCAATAGACGACGCCGTCCGCAACGCCATCACAAAAATGGCGCATCTGCATTTCGCCTGCACTCGACGCGCCGAACAACGCATCATCAGCATGGGCGAAGAATCCTGGCGCGTGACCTTCAGCGGCAGCCTATCGCTCGACGATCTGCGCCGGGGCAAACTTCTCAACAAAGCTCAACTGGAGAAAAAGCTCGGATTCTCTCTTCCTCAGAAACCCATTCTCGCCCTCTATCATCCGGTTACCCTGATGAACAATGAGGCTGAAGAAGCCACTGAATTCTTCGCTGCGTTGCGCAGCGTCCCGCATCCAGTCATCTTTATTTACCCCAATGCCGACGCAGGCAGCCGCCGCATCATTCGTCTCGCCGAAGAATTTATTCAAGAACATCCATCGTCCCGGCTGCTGGTAAATCTCGATCACATGACTTACTTGAGCCTGCTGAAGAACTCGAGAGTCTTGGTGGGGAACTCCAGCGGAGGCGTCATCGAATCCACATCCCTCGGCATTCCGACCTTGAATATCGGACTCCGCCAGCAGGGACGTGAGCACGCCGCCAACGTAATTAATGTTCCGGCACACAGAAAGAAGATTGCCGCCGCACTCAAACGGGCATTGTCACCGCAATTCGCCAAAACCTGCCGTGGACTCGAAAGCCCCTACGGCGATGGCCGCGCCTCACAGCGGATCACAAAAGTATTGGCGGCAACAGAATTAGGCCCCAAGCTTTTATTCAAACGCGCCCGATGAACCGAAAGATGCCACCAGTAAATGAAACCCGCACGACAAAACTCCGCATCCCGCTCGCCCGTCCTGAAGTCACCGATGCCGACCGCGAAGCCGTCTTGCAGGTACTCCGCACGCCCGACCTCAGCTTCGGCCCAAAGCTGGGAGAATTTGAAAACGCGATTGCTCGCTATTTGCAAATTGACCATGCGATCGCCGTCAACTCCGGAACCTCCGCCCTTCATTTGGCTTTGCGTATCCTCAATCTTCCCGCTGCTTCTGAAGTAATTTTGCCTTCCTTCGCGTTTGCCGCCCCACTCAACGTTTTGCTGCAGGAAAAACTTTGCCCCACTCTTGTTGATATCGATCCCGCCACGCTCAATACCACGCCTGAACTTGTCGAAGCCGCCATAACCCCGCGGACCAGGGCGATTATCGCCATCCACACCTTCGGCCGCCCGGTGGACGTGGCAAGACTGCGCGACCTTGCCGACCGCCGCAGACTTTTCCTCATCGAGGATGCCTGCGAGGCGCTAGGCTCCGAACTCAGCTCCCGCAAAGCCGGTTCCTTCGGCCACATCTCCGTGCTGGCCTTCTATCCCAACAAACAAATCACCACGGGAGAAGGCGGAATTCTTGCAACCAACAGCCAAGACTTCGCCGACCACGCCCGCCGTCTGCGCAACCAGGGACGCGACCCTTCGCTCGATTGGTACCAGCAAACAGAGATCGGGTTTAGCTATCGCCTCTCCGAAATGAATTGTGCTTTGGGATCGGAGCAACTCAAGCGGATTGAATCCATCGTGACGCGCAGGCAGGCTGTGGCAGAAATTTACGATCAAAAGCTGGCAAGCATCCCTGAGATTGTGCGACCTGCTTTGTCCTCCCCCGGATGCCGCATCAGTTGGTTCGCTTACGTCGTACAGCTAACGTCCAATTTCAATGCCGCCGACCGTGATGCACTCTGCGCCATGCTCGCTTCGCGCGGGATCGCCACCGCCCGCTACTTCGCCCCTCTTCATCTGCAGCCCGTGGCGGCAGGATTGTCCAAGTCATCTCTTCTGCACACCGGATTATCCGCGAACCGCGTCATCGCGCTTCCCTTCTTCAACGAACTCACCGAATCGCAGATGGACGAAGTCTGCCGAGCATTAAAAGAATCGCTTGAAAATCTCTGAGAATTTGCTAAATCGGCACCGGCAAAGAAGTGAGAATTCGAAAGCTTTCCGATCAAACAATTCTTACCGGAACCCTCTCCTCATAAGAAATGCCATCCCAAAGCGCAGCGAGGGACCTTACGACGTTCGCATTACCTCAGCACTAAACGGGAATTGCCACGCGCCTACCCGCCGCGCCGCAGAACATAAAACAGATTTCCTTTCAACCCAGAGCGCCGTATATCCCCGCTGTCATAATCCACAAAAACAGTTTCCCTTGTCACAAGCCCCGCGCCGGAAATCAAACGTTGCATTTCAATCTGGGTAAAAACGTGCCCGTAAGTATTGCAGCGTTCGCCGCAAACATCCCAACTCATGGTCACATCGCCATTGTTTTCCGAAGGAAGCACTCGATCGTAAAGAATGCGTCCCGCGGTTCGCCAAAATCCGTAGGCCCGCATGTTGTAACGATGATTCACGTCCACGAACAGCACGCCATCTGGCGACAGCAATTGTTCCAGCGCTTTGAGAACATTCAGTCGCTCTTGCGCTCGAATATGCCCCAGCACATTCCATAAACAGATGATTACGTCAAAAGACCTTCCAGACGGAACAGCATCCGCCAATGTCTCTGCGCGAATCGGCCATATCTCGCAGGAAGCATCCGCGCTTTGTCGCATGCTTGCGCTCGGCTCTAGCAGAACAATCCGCTGAATGCCCGCCGAACGCGCAATTCGCACCGCCCGCCCGCCATCTCCAGATCCAACATCTAATAGCGATTCCGAACCCGGCGGAAGTCGCGCAACTACCAACTCTTCAATCTTCCGGAGATACGCCTCCCTGCGCCGCGACAGGTCGTCAAAGACCGGAGCCACGCGATCATAAGCCGCTACCGGATCAAGAACTTCGTCGCTGGAATGGTCAGGCGTCACTGTTTGCTTACTACTTGTTTGCTGATTCTACTTTGAAATCCAGTCCGGAATTTTTTCGCCAGAAGAATCCTTTGCCCCTCGCCCGTCGGATTGCGCTATGCTTTTCACCATGCCCTCCATGAAAAGTGCAAGCTCCACTGTTTTCTCGTTTCTGTTCATCTCCAGTCTGCTGATTTTCTCCATTCCCTCTTTCGCTGCCGATGCCCCCAATCCTCATGAAGTTCCGGTTGTGGACGGAGGCCTGGGGCCCTGCTCAATAGAATTTACGGCGAAGGACTCCACAGGCGCGCCTCTATACAACGCCAAAATCCGCGTCCACATCGCGACAGGATTTTTAGGCGTGAAGAAGACAGACCTTGAAGTCGGCAGCAATGTGGACGGCAAGGCCAAATTCACCGGCCTTCCCGATAAGACCAAAATTCCTTTAGAATTTGACGCCCAGCAAGGCGAACTCGCCGGCACCTTTTCCTGGACGCCAGTAAAGGGATGCACGCCGCTTCAGGAAAATTTAACCCTTAAAAAACCATAAATATTTTGCCGCGCGAAGGACTGAGATAAATCTCCGAGGGGACAATTCAATGAACCAGCCCAAACTTCCCGAACCATGGTTGCGAGGCACACTCACCGACGTCGCTCCCACGCAGCGCGCCGTACTCCACGCTCTTGAGGCTGCTCAAGAAGACCTCGACCGCTGGTGCTCCGCGCTCACCGAAGCACAACTCAACGCTCGTCCGGCGGGAATCGCCCCGGTCGCATTCCACATCCGCCACATCGCCCGCAGTACTGACCGCCTGCTTACCTATGCGGAAGGCCAACAACTCAGCGAACCGCAGCTCGCACTGCTTAAAACCGAACTCGATCCCGGAGCCACATCGCACACGCTCTTTGATGAACTAAACGCGGGACTCGCCCAAGCCGCCACGCGCATTCGCGCCTTCCACCCAGACCAGCTCACCGACCCACGCTACGTCGGAAAGAAACAACTGCCCACAACCGTCGCAGGATTGCTCGTTCACGTAGCCGACCACGCACAGCGCCATGTAGGCCAGGCCATCACGACTGCGAAAATTGTGACTGGTATCGCATAAAACGTGCCGATAATTTCAGCCGAACTGAAAACTAGTGCAGCAACCCGAACACACCCACACCCTTCGTGGTCCCCACATAGACCTTCCCGTTTGCAATCATCGGAGTAATAAACTTATTTCCCGCTCCGAAATTGTCCCGTCCTCCCGAAGCCTGATTGCTGTTATACAGCTCTTTGACAGATCAGAAGCGTCATACGCGTGCAACACGGCGGGATCTACATTTTCCGTGACCCACATAATGCCCTCGCTGTTTTGGTTTGCAGAAATTGAAGGCGTCGCCCCTGGATATCCAAATGCAGCAGCGGTCTTGCTTTTTGGCGCTGTGGCCAGCTTCGCATCGGTGATGGGAAACGCTTTCACGTTGTCGCCCACGGAGCCGTAATAAATCGTGTCATTGAAATACGCGGGCATCGAAAATACTGATCCTGACAGCTCTCCTGATACCTGCTGATAAATATTGTTCATGTTCGGATTGTACTTTCCCATATCGTCGCGGTTGACCACGTAAATATTCGAGTCTTTTCCCGCTCCCACCGCCAAGTGCTTCACATTGCCCGTTCCATCGGTCAAATCCGGCAACAGCAGCGCGCCTCCGGAGCCCAGGTCAATGTCCGTATTGTTCTCCCGCATCTGGTTCGACATTTCAAAATAATCGGCGACTCCAAGTTGTCCGCCCGTCGTTGAGAGCTTGATAAATCCGTTTCCAAAATCGCGCTGTGTTGGAAAGCCGTTTGTGTCCAACGTGTCATCAAAGGTGCCATTGCCATCCAAAAAATAAATGTTCCCGTCGCTATCACCGGCAGGCCCCGCGCCGCTCATCCAGATTGCGCCCTCGTTCCCGTTCGGAGTCAAATTCAGCACGCTCTTCTGCGCCAACGTCGCAGCGTCGTAACTGATCACCCATCCCGTGTACGGGCGGTTGTCGCAATGCGATGTCCAGGCGGTGTAAATCACTCCATTCATCAGCAACAATCCCGACCGCTCTTCATATTGCGCAGGATCGAAGACCACCCTCCCCGCAGTGCTGTTGTCTCCCGTACCTGCAAACGATGCTTGAATCGCGGTCGGCCCGCCAAACTCTTCTCCGCCCGTCGTCACATCCAGAGCATGCAGCCGCTGATGATATCCAGAGCCGTCCTTTGACATTGCGACAACATAAATCGTCCCATGCGGCCCAGCGCTTCTGTTAATGACCGGCGTCGCTGTGATCCCAATTTCCGGCACTACCTGCGAACAGCTTCGCGCATCGCTCGTCGTCTCCCCTGATTGCAGCATGGAAACCTTCCACAGCACGCTTCCACTGTCGGCGTCCATCGCGTACACACTGTCATGTTCCGTAACCACAAACAAAACATTGTGCTTGGTCCCTGCAACGCTCAACCCGGAAAGATACAACGGCTCGCCATCAACCTTCCCATCCACCGAAAACACAGCGAGCTTTCCAAAGTTCGTGGCGTTTACATTGGCCGGAGTCAACGTTGTCTCGACCAAGTTCTGCCCGGTTCGCGCATTGTCATTGTGGTAAGTCACTACATCAGTGCTGCCACTGCTCGCCGGCGGATTCGATGGCCCGGGCGGTGGGGAACTCTGCATTGAGGAAGAGGAAGACGAACTATGGCAGCCGACTAAGCAAAACGCGATCAGCACGCATGGGATGAAAACCTTCACAGCAGAACGCATGGCAACTCCTTCGCCCGGCTTAGCGCTACCGGCAACACGCAGAATTCAGCGTTCTAGAAAGCTTACTCCCGCTGCGCTGGTTTTCGTTGTAAGTGATTGTCTTTTGTCTGTGAAGAGCAGGCTTTGGAATCTCTCGAGTGTGGAACGTCTACAACTTCACACTCAAGTGGGCAGATTGCCCGATACCATCGCTCCCCGTGTGGGCCGCGCCTAGTACCCGGACTTGCCTAAATAGAAAAAAATCTAGCTTACCGGCAGCTGACCTGCGAGTTTGCAATCGCCCCGTGAGCATGCTGCTCGGTTCCAAAGCTCATCAGCGACCATCCTACGGTCCGCATGAACTTGCTCTGCGACCGCACCAGCCGGTGACTCAGAAACATGGTTCCCCCATCCACCAGCGCGCTGGCCGCATAAAATCTCGCCCGGGTTGGACGCGCCCCATACAGCATGGGACTGCGCACTTCCACGCATCCCTGTGACACCTGATGCAACGTCGTCTCGCCGTCGGCGATAATGCTGGCGGTATAAGCCCCCGTCGCCATCCAAAAAGTCTTGGGCGTTTGCGCCCTCGGCGCCTCCGGCAAATCCTGCGGGAATGCAGCGATCGAGAGTAGCGCCAGACAACCGAGCATCGAGAGAGTTTTTGTAAAAGTTTTCATATTAAGGACTGGCCAGTGTCGTCGAGCCCCATAAGTTGCACAAGTTACTCCAAACACCATCGGCAATTACGATTTAAGGATTACTTGGAGGTTACTGGCTCGCAAGTACCTGATTATGTGACCTTTAATCCTCCACGCGCCTACGTTCCGCGCCGGGCGGAACGCCACATTCCCTGGTTTTCCTAATGGTTACCTTCACCGAAGCTGCAAAACTATTCACCTTTAGACGAAAACATTGAAGCTTTCTTGTGAAGGCTAGGGGGACCCGACCCCCGCGAAGTTTCCAACTTGCGAAGTCCTGAACCTATGGAAGCAGACTTCCCGACCAAGAGTCGCTCTACACCACAATCACAGCGGCCCCATCAATCGCGTCATTCTTAACCGCGGCCAGCGCCTCATTTGCCTGTTCCAAAGAAAACCGCGTCACTTTGGGAGCGAATTTAATTTCCGCCGCAATCCTCAGAAAATCCTGCGCATCCTGCCGCGTCATGTTCGCCACGCTGCGCATTTGCCGCTCTCCCCAAAGCAGCCGGTCGTAATCAAATTCTGGAATCCGATCCAGATGAATGGCATTAATCGCCACCACTCCGCCTTTGCGCAAACTCGACAAAGCGGCTATCACCACATCCCCGCTCGGGGCAAACGTCACCGCCCCGTCAAGTTCCACCGGAGGTCTTTCCTTCTCGCTTCCCACCCACGTCGCGCCAAGCGACGCTGCAAGTTTCCGATGCGACTCTCCGCGTGTTGAAACATACACTTCACACTTCCACGCCTTTAATACTTCGATCGCCAAATGCGCCGAAGCCCCAAATCCGAACAGTCCCACGCGCTCACCCTGCTGCA
>CAWHQK010000037.1:0-8287 GCA_963831435.1 uncultured Acidobacteriota bacterium | reverse complement strand
AGGTGCTTGGAAGGCGCACTTCGAGAAAGATGGTTGCACCGGAAGAGACTGCTACCGGTTTTCCAAATTGCCCGCCAATTGAATGTTCAAACCAGGGACTGACCTGTGCCGCCGGAATCCGGCCCGCGGCCAGATCGGAACCGCCTTTCGATGTTCCAAGGCGATATTCAAGATCGGCCGGAAATCCCCATCGCTGCAGCTTAACGCGAAAACCCGTGATGTGATGAACGCCTGCCGGTATGGTTATGCTTTGCCCGATCGAGGAGCCGGGATCAAGCTCCCAACTTACGACTGCGTCGCTTACCGGGTCGTAGTCGTGCTTCGCTAGCACCGCCGCATTCAGGGTTGCTCCACACAGCAGAAGCAGGCTTCCAGCACATCTCAGTTTGCCGCTTGAGCAAAAAGGCCGAAGCACTCGACTAGGCCTCCACTTTTCGTGTCTGCGAATTCCAGCGTAGACGCCGGCCTTCCCGGAGCGATTGCATCGCCATACAAAGGACGATCGACGTTCCCTGTCCCGCTTCTACCGGTGCGTTCGGCTCTTTCCGGCTTCGTACGCAATCCATAAAATTGCGGATGTGGCTGGGCGCGGCTTGGCCGAAACTTCCCGGTTTCTTGACGTCAACGCTTGGCTTCATTTCGATGCTGCTCGATTGCGGTACAGCGAGTATTATTCGCGTCCCACGTCCAGCCGCGCCTTGTCGCCGTGAAAGTTTTTGTATTGGTCGTTGCAGGGGTTATACACCATTGCCTTGTAGCCCAGAGTAAGGTGGCAAGGTAATCCTCTGGAAATTCGATGGCGATCGTCGCCGTTTCTGGAACCTGCACGCCAGGTAAGTGAATTTTGCCGCCGGTGCATGTCACTGCGGAAGGCGCCTTCGAATTCATGAACCACATGATGGCGTCCACCACATGCGCCGCCTGGCCGATCAAAAGACCACCCGAGTAATCCCAAAACCAATACCAGTTGAAGAATCGCATAGGGTCCGGATCTCGCTTGGGTGTCGTGCCAAGCCACTGCGTCCAATCCAGATCTCCCGTGAACGTGCGGTTGTTCAAGGATTTCTGGTTGTTGAACCATGAGGACATTACCAGCCGGACGGTCCCCGCGATCCGGAATCGAAGAGCTGTTTCGCATTGAGGAACATTTCCGCACTGCGTCTTTGCGTGCCCACCTGCACAATTCGATTCGTTCGCCGAACGGCTTCGATAATGGCGAATCCATCGTCAATGACGTGTGTCATTGGCTTTTCGACGTACACGTCCTTGCCTGCTTCCACAGCATCGATCACCATGCGGGCATGCCAATGATCAGGCGTCGCAACAATTACGGCATCGATCGATCTTATCATCGAGCAGGCTGCGATAGTTCCCGAAGCTTTTGGCGCCGGTGGATGCTTCCTTCAGCCCAGCCTGCAGGTTGGGCTCATACACGTCGCAGACAGCTGCCATATTGGCGCCCAGTTCTTTGAACTGAGCTGTCAAATACCGGCCTCGTCCCCCGGAACCAATAATTCCGGCCCGGAGGCGGTCATTTGCACCGAGAATTTGCGATTGAGCGGCGGCGGTGGCCAGGAGAAACGTTCTGCGATTCATCGCACAATAGTCTATAAGGTCACATCACCGTACGCCAAACGCAAAAGAAGGCTGGTTTCTATATCGATATTCGCTGCATCTGGGACACCCTTTGGATGTCTAGTTCCGGCGTAACTCGATGGGCTTTCCGCCCGACTCTTTGCTGCGCTGCGCTGCGTCCAGAAAATCGTAATCTCAAGAGTGTCTTCGTTTGGAACAGGCGGCTTGCCGGTCTCAAAAAATTGCACGATTTGCTTTGCCAGGGGTGCATAACTGAACGGAACTTTGGGCTGGCTGCGCTCAACGGCTTTGGGACGAAACACTGTGACGCCGTAGTCGCCATAAGGGCGCAGCGTCCGAACCGTTCCGACGCGCCCATCTTTCCAGCGGCCCACCAGTACATCTGATGCCGCGCTCCCCTCTCCGGAAGTCCTGGTGACTTCCTGGCAGCCCGGCCCCATCAACGTGAAGAGAAGCTCGATGGGATGAATTGCGTACCACGATAGTTCCAGATGGTGATGCTCTTCTACCGGTCCGGACCCCATACATCAATTCCGAAGGCGTCCGGATATTTCATTGTGGCCGCGAGCTGGCCAAAGCGAAGTCCTGAAGAGCTGAACCAGGGTACTCCGGCTTCCTTTGCGAGTTTGGCGATGGCGCGGACATCCTCAATTGTCGACGCGAGCGGCTTGTCGATAAAAACCGGTTTATGGGCGGCAAAGACGAGCTTAGCCTGCGCGAGGTGGACACGCCCGTCGCCGCTTTCAATCAGCACTCCGTCCACCTTGGCGCACAGCGTTTCGATATCGGGCACCAACTCTACACCATAGTCCTTTTGGAGTTGAGCCGTAAAGCCTTCCACTCGTGTCCGGCTTGACTCTATATCAGGACTGCTGCTCTTGTAAGCCGCCACTACCTTGGCACCAGTTATATGTTCGGGATCATTCGCGTTATTCAAGATACGCGTGAAATGAATCACGTGAGATACATCAGTGCCGATGATCCCCAAACGGATATCAGCAGCATCTGCGCAAATGGTCAGTGTAAAAAATACCAAGACCGCCTGCGACATTCTCGTTGTAACCGCTGAGTAAGCCGTTCTCATTTTGTTTGTCCGAATTCATCGCAGCCGAAATATTGCTCAATCTTCGGGCCGGATTGCGCCTATGGTAACCCGAAGCACATGATGTTTGATCCAACGGCGAGCGCAACAACCTGCTTGCCACCGGTCATATAAGTGATCGGCGAGGCTTTAATGACATTGTTTGTGGGTACGTGCCACAGAGTCGCGCCCGAGCGCTCGTCGGCGGCAACCAAATCGCCATTTGGATCGCCGTAAAATAAAACACCTCCCGAAGTACCCAGCACGCCGGCCCAGTGCTTGATCTCGGCTGTGCCGACCTGCGGCCGTTCCCAAACGACCTTGCCCGTCTCCAGATCGAGCGCGCGCAAATATTTTGGGCAGGTTCCGGTTCAGGCCCTTTCACGGTCCAGTGTTCCGCCTTCGATTGTAAGGCGCATTTCTCGAGCACCATTACGTAATAGAGCCGTGTCACCTGGCTGAAAGCCGTCGCATTGTAGTTGGTGGCCTCGGCCACGGGGCACAAGAGGTCGTCGGGTTTCGACGGAGGCACAGGCCGTCCGTCTTCTCCGATCTTGTCCGCCCAGGTGACTTTAACGAACTTGGACGCATGAAGGAGCTTGCCATTTGTCCGGTCGAACACGTAGTAGAACCCATTACGATCGGCGTGCAGCAAGAGCTTGCGCTCCTCTCCGTGCCATGTGGTGTCCACTGCGACATGCGGTTCCGTGGCGTCCCAGGCGTGCGTGTCGTGCGGCGTGTATTGGTAATGCCATTTCAGCTTTCCCGTATCTGGATTAAGCGCCAGAATGCAGTCCGTGTACAGGTTGTCGCCGACGCGCAGACGATCGTCGGAAACGGGGAAGGGAGTCGCCGTGGGCCAGAAGAGCGTGTCCGTTTCAGAATCATAACTTCCGGTTAGCCAGGTTGACCCGCCGCCTTCTTTCGGATCCTGCCCTTTCCAGGTTTCGTAACCGGGATCTCCTTTGGCAGGGACGGTCCAGAAACGCCATGCCGGCTCGCCTGTGGCTGCTTTGTACGCCGCGATGAACCCGCGTAAACCCCAATCGCCGCCTGAAACACCCGCGACTACCATGTCCTTCACCACCAACGGCGCGACAGTGGAGCCGTAATGCTGGCGCTCTTTCGGCATCACAACTTCCCAGACCACCCGTCCCGTCGTCCGGTTCAGTGCGATCAAGTGAGCATTATCGGTAACCATGAACACCTTATCGCCTAACAGCGCCATGCCGCGGTTGGTGCCAAGCGAAGCATCTCCTACCAGTCCGGAAGTCCGGGGGCGAGCATATTTCCAGATTTGCCTGCCTGTCGCGGCATCGAGTGCGACCGCCTGATTCGGGCCGCTCACATACATCACGCCTTCCGCCACGATTGGCGTCACCTCGAGGCCCGATTGTGAAATCGGCGCCGTCCACTTTAGGACCATTTGCCCACATTGGCCCTATTAAGTTGGTCGAGCGAACTGAACCGGTTGCCGCTTAGTTGCCCGTCATAGGTCAACCATTCTCCCGGATTGGGATGGACAATTTCCGCAAAGCTGATAGGATTTGCGCGGGGCTCCGCGCCGGACAAGGGGATATCGGGTGCGACTCCGCTCAGACGGCTGAGGAATGCCAGAACGTTGGTGAACGTGTCGCCGCTCGCTTCGAGCGGAGGCATAAGCGAACACCTTCTCTTCCCGTATAGAGGCGATTTCGCTTTCTTGCACCGGCCGCAATTCACCGCCAAGTGTTTGCAGTTCGATGTCAAAGTTGCTGCGGTTTCTTGCGAAACCCCGCACCGTCTGCCCCCCGTGCAAAGTCACATCCACAAGCTGATATCCGGTACTGATGCGGGCGCTTGGCTTCTGAAGCGATTCGCGTAGTTCGCCGACAGTCAGCTCGCGGCCTATGTTCGAAAGATCCGGGCCCACCGGCTTCCCGCGTCCCTCCACCATGTGGCACGACGCGCACTTTCCCTCGCCGAAGAAAAACGCGCGGCCTCGCGCAACGTCTCCACTGAGAGGATAGTCGGCGGCAGGCGAGTTCAGGGACCGAACGAAGATGGCCAGGGCATTCAACTCCGCTGTGGGAAGATCGAACGCTGGCATCCCCGCGGACAAAATACCTTTGTGAATCACTTCGCTTATCTGCGGCGACGTCCTGCTTCGCAAGTGACGATTGTTTGCGAGAGACGGTCCTCGCGCGCTGCCTTCGGCATCCGGTCCATGACAACCCGCGCAATGCTCGGAGAAACTAGTCCTCCCCCCGGCGTCCCGGTTGCCACCGGCGATGCCTGAGCAAGCAACACCACGCTTGTGACGGATATCGCCACGGCGATTCCGGCCGCCTTACACAAACACTCCGACAGCTTCCACATTTTATTCAGAGCTTAACAACAGAGTCGGGCTGCTAAGCATATTAATTTTGAAAGTGGCACATGCCGTTATTGTATGGCGGAGATACTTAAACTGTGTTACGACTGTATACAGCTTCTTGGCCTTGTAGCTAAAGCTACGGAGAATTGTATGAAATGGCTGGTCATTTTTTTCTTCGCGGTGGGGGTAATGCTTGCCCAAGTGGAGACGACTACTTCGATTACCGGCACTGTGACCGACCAGCAGGGCGCGGCTTTTGCCGGAGCATCGGTGAAGCTGAGAATCAAAACACTGGCGCCTTACGCGAGACGGCTACGAACAGCGAGGGCGTGTATTCTTTTCCATCGCTGCCGGCCGGCACATACACATCACCGTCTCCGCCAAAGGCTTTAAAACGACCACCATTACCGACCGCACCGTGGAGACCGCCCAGCCGGCGCACGTCGATCTCAAACTCGAAATCGGCGCCACCAGCGAACAGATCACCGTTTCCGCGAGCGGGCGCCGAGCTGGTCAATACCGCCTCCGCGGAGGTGACCGGCAGCGTGACGCCGGAGCTGGTGGAAAATATTCCTCTGGGCCGCGGCAACTTCTTCGACCTGCTGCAGCTTACGCCGGGCGCCGTGCCGCAGAACTTCGGCAGCACCAATGTCTCGTTCGCGCAGCAGTCCCTCAATTTCGTGCAGGCGGGCAACACGTTTCAGGCTTCGGGCGCATTCATCTCCGGCAATCGCGACTCGAGCTCGCAACATCTCGGTGGATGGCTCGAACGTGCAGATTCCCGTCTACGGACAGGCCACGCAATTGCAGGCGCGGGCCAGCGTGCAGGAGGTCCGCGTGGAATCGGCCAACATGAGCCCCGAATTCGGCAACGGCGTCGCCGCGGTCAACGTGATCACCAAGAGCGGCTCCAACAGCTTCCACGGCGAGCTGTTCGAATACTTCCGCAATAATCACCTGGATGCGAATCTGTTCTTCAACAATGCCGCCGGGCGCACCATTCAGCCGTACACGCAAAATCAGTTCGGCGGCGCGGTGGGCGGCCCGATCATCAAGAACAAGCTGCTCTTCTTCACCAATTACGAAGGCTTCCGCGTGGTGCAGCGCCAGCAATCTGTTCGCCGTCGTGCCGGACGCGAATCTGCGCCAGGGCGATTTTCTCGAATTATGCGCCGCCCGGACCCGGGCGGCACGTTCCTGCCGACGCCCGTCATCTACAATCCGTACGACGTGGATCCAACCACCGGATTGCGGCGGCCGTTTCCGGGTAACAAAATCCCGCTGGGACCGACAGCGCTCTGCGCGCCCCGGCCGACCTGCGTCGATCCGGTGACTCTGGCTTACCTGAACAATTACACCACGGCGCCGAACTATCTAGTCAACGGAGTCGCGGAGTACACGGACGCCGTGCGCACCAATCTCGATCAGAATCAGGTGACCGGCCGCGGCGACTGGCTGATCAACGCCAATTCCACGGTCTTTGCGCGCGTTACACCTACACCAAGCAGGATTCGCTGGCGGGCGGATTGCAGCCGCTGCAGGGCACCGGGCAACTCTCCGCTTCCACCAACGCCGTTCTGCACTGGACGAAAGTGCTGGGCGCTTCCAAAGTGAACGATCTGGGCCTGTCTTATTCGCGCCCGAACTGGGCGTACACGCGCCCGCTGAGCCTGCCGGATTCCGCCAAGGCCATGGGCTGCCGAATACGTCCAGCTACACCGGCGGCACGCAGTGGTCGGTGGCAGGCTTCGACCTCGGCAACGCGACCAACTACATCTTCAACGCCTATTCGAACAATATCCAGTTGAAAGACGACTTCGGCTGGGTACGGGGACGGCACAGCCTTAAGTTCGGCTTCGACGCCATCAATAAGCGATTCATCTACTACAATCCTTCCGGCGACAAGGGGCAGTTCACCTTCAGCCGCTTCTTTACGCCAGGCCTGCCCGCCGGGAAATACCAAGTTGCACAGGCCGCGCAGCAGGCCGCAGGGCGCTCCGACCGGAGGCTGGAGTTTGCCGATTATCTGCTGGGCGCCTATTCCAGCACGACTGCTGATCGTCAAGCAGATTCCCTACGTGGGCCATCAGCAGTATCTCGGTTTCTATTTGCAGGATTCCTGGCGCGTCACCAACAAGCTGACCCTGAACTACGGCCTGCGCTACGAATACTGGAGCCCCTGGACGGTGCCGCGCAACACAACCGCTGACCTTCAATTTCCAGACCGGACAGCCTTCGTTCGCGCTGCAGAATCCGAACGACTTCCTGGACCGCAGCAAGTGCTTCGGCGCCTGCGCGCCATCTGACCCCCGGTCAAGCCCGGCAGTCATACAAGATCGGAGCGCAGCAATTTCGCGCCGCGGCTGGGCATCACCTACGCGTTGACGCCGAGCACGGTCCTTCGCGCCGGCATGGGCATCTACTACGACGGCAACATCAATATGAACCAGTTCAACGATATTCAGTCCGGCGCGGCGCCGTTCAGTCTTCGCTACGATTGCTAACGACACATCGCAGGCGACGCCGGAGCGCCTGGTGAGCAACGAATATCCGGGGGGCTGCTGGGCTCTCGCCGCAGCCGAATGCGAACCCGCCCGCGGGTTTCCGTTTCGCCAAGCCCTATTACCCGATCCCGGCCGTGTATCAGTGGTCGTTCAGCGTGCAGCAGAGGCTGGCGGATCCTGGGTGGTCGAGGCGGATTACGTAGGATCGCACACCATCCACCAGTTCCAGTTCGTCGACGACAACGCAGCGGCCCTGCCGCAGGGCGCCCTGGCGAACGTGCCGCTGCAACAGAGGCGGCCGTATCCGCAGTGGGGCGTTCTGGGCACCTGGGCGCCGCTTGGCTGGGCGCGATACAACGCCGGCACCGCCAGCATCAAGAATAATCAGTGGCATGGGCTGACACTGCAAAGCAACTTGACCTGGGCGAAAAATATCTCTTCGTCCCGCATCGGCACGTCGGACCAGGGGAACATCAATTACCGGTGCCGTACATCTGGTCCGGCCCTTCGGCCATCACGCCGTATTTCTGGTTTATCACGTCGCTTAACTATCAGACGCCCAAGCTAAGTGTCGCGAAGCCGCTCCGTCCCGTTCTCAACGATTGGGTGGTGACCATGGTATATACGGCCTCCACCGGAAGTCCGGAGACGGTGACCGACCAGGATCTGTCCGGCACAAGCCTCTCAACCTCGTCAAGCCTTTCCCAACCGAATCGTGTTTGCAATCCTAACCAGGGTGCGAACACTGAT
>CAWHQK010000036.1:0-30554 GCA_963831435.1 uncultured Acidobacteriota bacterium | reverse complement strand
CTGTTTACCGTGGCCTTTTTCAACTCATCTTCATCATCTTCTGTGATGACGCGGCAATACAGGTCGTTCAGATCCGATGTCGCGAACCGGCCGCCATCCAGTGGGACCAGAGGACGAAACTCGGGAGGAATGACGGGAATGACATCGAGAATCATCCACTTCGGCTTGTTTCCGCTCTTGCGGAATGCCTCGACTACTTTCAGACGCTTGGCATACTTCAGTCGCTTCTGTAGCGAAGTCTCGTGCGCATCTTCTCGCGCAACTCAACCGAAAGCGTTCCACATCGACGCGCTTCAGCAAATCTTTAATGGCTTCCGCGCCCATCATTGCCTTGAAGCCCGCCGGACAGTACTGCTCGTCCAGTTCGCGGAACTTCGCTTCGTCCTTGATGACTTCGTGGTCTTTTACCGGAGCGTCGCCCGGTTCCACGACCACGTAAGCTTCGAAGTAAAGAACGGACTCCAGGTCGCGCAGCGAAATATCGAGCAGGTGTCCGATACGGCTGGGCAGACCTTTGAAGAACCACACGTGCGAGCAGGGCGAAGCCAGCTCGATGTGGCCAAGGCGTTCGCGCCGGACCTTCGACAAGGTGACTTCCACGCCGCACTTGTCGCAGATCACTCCGCGGTGCTTCATCCGCTTGTACTTGCCGCACAAGCACTCCCAATCCGTGACCGGGCCAAAAATGCGGGCGCAGAACAGGCCGTCGCGTTCCGGCTTGAACGTGCGGTAGTTGATCGTTTCAGGTTTCGTCACCTCACCATGCGACCAGCTGCGGATTTTTTCCGGAGAGGCCAGACTGATGCGGATGGCATCGAAATCGGCGATCGGATTTGCCATTTCAAAGGGGCTCGAACGATTCAAGGTTTTCCTCCGATTCTTCGCGGTCGCTAACGCGTCCGCTGACGGCCCTCAAAATAGTTGTCGCTATTGTCTCGGTTCTCTGTTGCCATTACTCCAACTGGCGTTTCACGTCTCCGTACTTCCATTACGAACAGATACCAGCTGCTTATAATTCAAATCTTGTGCCGTTCCTGTCATCTCAACTCGCCGTCCAACACTGATTACTAGTCACTGACCGAACTGGCTCTAGTCCGCCGCCGCCACGTCCCACCACCGGCTTCTTGTCGCCCGCCTTGATCAGTTCCACATCCAGGCACAGCGATTGCAATTCGCGAATCAATACGTTGAACGATTCCGGCACGCCGGGCTCCATGGCAGCTTCGCCTTTGACGATCGCCTCGTAAATCTTGGTTCGGCCATACACGTCATCGGACTTCGCCGTCAGCAGCTCTTGCAGGATGAATGCCGCGCCATACGCTTCCAGCGCCCACACTTCCATTTCTCCGAAGCGCTGTCCGCCGAATTGGGCTTTTCCGCCCAACGGCTGTTGTGTGATCAGAGAATACGGTCCGATGGAGCGCGCGTGGATCTTGTCGTCCACCAAGTGAGACAGCTTCAGCATGTAGATGTAGCCCACGGTGACCGGCTGTTCGAACTTGTCTCCGGTCATGCCGTCGTACAAGTACGTCTTGCCCGATTCCGGCAGGCCTGAGCTGCGAAGCAGCGCCTTGATTTCGCGTTTCACGCGAGCCGTCAAACACCGGCGATCCCGTGAATACGCCTTCTTTTAGCGTCGGCGCAATGCCATCAATTCGTCTTCGCTGAGGTCGGCCATCGGTTTCGGCCAGCACGGTGTCCTTGAACAACGCTTTCAGCTCGCGCCGTACCGCTTCTTCTTTCGTGTTTTCCGCCAGCATGCGCGTGATCTTCTCGCCCAGCTTCCAGCCCGCCCATCCCAGATGGGTTTCGAGCAATCTGACCTACGTTCATACGGGAAGGAACGCCAAGCGGATTGAGAACGATCTCGACCGGCTGACCGTCTTCGAGATACGGCATGTCCTCTTCCGGCAAAATGCGGGCGATGACGCCCTTGTTGCCGTGACGGCCGGCCATCTTGTCGCCAACGCTCAGCTTGCGCTTCATGGCGATGTAGACCTTGACCAGCTTGATGACGCCCGGCGGCAGCTCGTCGCCCTTGGTGAGTTTGTCCTTCTTCTCGCCCACGATCTTCTTGAGCACATCGATCTGACGCGAAGTCATCTCTTCGATCTCGTCAATCTGCTCGTTTACCCGCGGATCTTTATCGTTGTACTTAATGCGCTTCAGGTTGCGCGTGGAGATGCGCTCAATCGTCTCGCGATCAAGGATGTTTCCCTTGGTCAGCAGGCGCTTGTTGGTGCGCTCGTCGTGCAGGTCGGCCTGCACTTCTTTTCCACCAAGAATGTTTTCCAAACGCTTGAGGCGCTCGTCGGTAAGAATGCGGATTTCGTCCGAGAGGTTCTTCTCCAGCTTCTCAATCTGCATCCCTTCAATGGCTTTCGCGCGTTCGTCCTTCTCCTGGCCTTTGCGGGAGAATATCTTCACGTCCACGATGATGCCTTCGATTCCCGGCGGGCAGTAGAGCGAAGCGTCGCGAACGTCCCCGGCTTTTTCACCGAAGATGGCGCGCAGCAGTTTCTCTTCCGGCGTCAGCTGGGTTTCGCCTTTCGGCGTAACTTTGCCGACCAGAATGTCGCCCTGCTTGATGGAAGCGCCGATACGAATGACGCCCGCTTCATCCAGATTGCGCAGCATGGATTCGCTGACGTTGGGAATGTCGCGCGTCACTTCTTCCGGACCGAGCTTGGTGTCGCGCGCTTCGATCTCGAACTCCTCGATGTGCAGCGAGGTGTAGTAGTCCTCTTTCACCAGCTTTTCGGAGACCAGAATCGCGTCCTCGAAGTTGTAACCGCGCCACGGCATGAAAGCCACGAGCACGTTACGTCCCAGAGCCAGTTCGCCTTTGTCCGTGCAGGGACCGTCGGCGATGACCTGCCCTTTGACCACGCGCTGGCCTTTGGACACCATCGGCTTCTGGTTGATGCAGGTGTTCTGGTTGGAGCGCTTGAACTTCGTGAGCTGGTAAATGTCGCTGCCCACTTCACGCGATAACTGCGTCGGATGATGTTCGCCTTCGACGCGCACGATGATGCGCTCGGAGTCGACGGAGTCGATGATTCCGTTACGCTTGTGCAAGAACGACAGCGCCGGAGTCGCGAGCGGTCACGCCTTCCATCCCGGTTCCAACAATCGGAGCCTCGGCACGGAGCAATGGCACCGACTGGCGTTGCATGTTCGCGCCCATCAGCGCGCGGTTCGCGTCGTCATGCTCCAGGAACGGAACGAGCGATGCGGCGACGGAAACCAGCTGCTTGGGACTGACGTCGACGTAATCCACTTCATCGCGGCTGACCAGAACAAAGTTGCCAGCCTTGCGGGCGTTGACCAGTTCGCCCACGATGCGGCCCTTGTCGTCGAGTTCCACGTTGGCCTGCGCGATGACGTGACGGTCTTCTTCCCATGCGGACAGATAGAACGAAAACGGCTCGAATCCATCAGCCTTCTTCTTGCGCTCTTTCGAGCTCGGCGTTGATCTTCTCCATCTCATGCTTCTCGATGTGGTCGCCAACCTTCATGTCGCTGTCGCCGGCATTCACGACGCTGACGTAGTCGAGCACGCGCCCATTTTTCACTCTGCGGTAGGGCGACTCGATGAAGCCGTAGTCGTTGATGCGCGCATAGCAGCTCAACGACGAAATCAATCCGATGTTCGGACCTTCCGGCGTTTCAATCGGGCAGATACGGCCGTAGTGCGTAGGGTGAACGTCGCGGACTTCGAATCCTGCGCGTTCACGCGACAAACCGCCCGGCCCAAGGGCCGAAAGACGCCGCTTGTGCGTGATCTCCGACAGCGGATTGGTCTGATCCATGAACTGCGAAAGCTGCGATGATCCGAAGAACTCGCGGATCGCCGCCATCACCGGCTTTGCATTGACCAGGTCGTGCGGCATGGCCGTGGACATTTCCTGGTACACGCTCATCTTTTCCTTGATCGCGCGCTCCATGCGGACCAGACCGATGCGGAACTGGTTCTCCAGCAACTCGCCGACCGCGCGGACGCGGCGATTGCCCAGGTGATCGATGTCGTCCACCTGCCCGATGTTCTTGCGCAGCTTCAGCAGGTAACGGATGGTCGCGTAGAAATCGTCGGGATCGAGCGTGCGCTTGTCGAGTTCGGTAGCTTCGTTGTTCTCGAACAGCTTGATGTTGAACTTCAAGCGGCCCACGCGCGAGAAGTCATACTTGCGCGGATCGAAGAACATTCCGTGGAAGAGCGCGGTCGCGGTGTCGAGCGTCGGCGGATCGCCGGGACGCAGCTTGCGGTAAATTTCGATCAGCGCTTCCTGCGGCGTCTTCACCGCATCGCGCTTCAGGGTCTGGCTGATGACCGTGCCCACGTCATCGCGCTCCGGGAAGAACAGGCTCAGTTCCACCACGCCGGATTCCAGGATCTTCGACAGCTTGTCGGCGGTCAGTTCGGAGTTTGCTTCGAGCAGGACTTCGCCGGTGGTCGTGTCAACGATATCGCCGGCAACCCATGCGCCTTCGAGGTCGCTGATGTCCACTTCGATCTCAGAAATCTTCGCCTTCTGGATTTCCTTCAGAAGCGGCAGCGTTGATCTTGCGCCCGGAGTGAGCGATTTCTTCGCCGGACTTGTTCTTTACGCTGTGCGCCAGCTTCATGCCCAGCAGGTTGGTCGGCTTCTCGCTGGCCGGATCAAGCGTCCAGTAAAGCTTCTTGTCGCGAACCACAAGGCGGTCAACCGTGTAAAAAGTCTTCAGAATATCTTCGCCGGAACGCAGGCCCAGCGCGCGCAGGAAGATTGTTCCCAGAAATTTCCGCTTGCGGTCAATGCGGACGTAAAGAACGTTCTTCTGGTCGTATTCAAATTCCACCCACGAGCCGCGGTAGGGAATGATTTTTCCCAGGAAATAGGTGCGATTGTTGGCGGTCTCAAAGAAAACGCCCGGCGAGCGGTGCAACTGGCTGACGATCACACGCTCGGTGCCGTTGATGATGAACGTGCCGTTGTCGGTCATCAGCGGAACATCGCCGAAAAACACTTCCTGCTCTTTAATGTCGCGGATGGAGCGATTGCCGGTCTCGGCGTCCTTGTCGCAGATCGTGAGCCGCATGGTGACTTTGAGGGGAGCGGAATAGGTCATGCCGCGCTCTTCGCACTCAGCCACGTCATACTTCAGCTGCAATCCCACCGGGATCGCCGCACTTGTTGCAAAAGTCAGGCGTGTTCGCGTTGTAGGTGCCGCACTTCTCGCAAAGCACTTCGCCGGGATGGAACGGATCCGTAATGACCGTCGAGCCGCAATTCCGGCAGGTGGTGCGCAGGTGATGCAGCCCTTTCAGGTGACCGCACTTGCACTCCCAGTTACCAATGGCGAAATCCACAAACTCCAGTTGTGATACGTTGCGGAAATCGGTGATCGGAAACACCGACTGAAACACGGACTGCAGGCCGGCGTCATCGCGTTCGCTGGGCAACCGGTCCATTTGCAGGAAGCGCTCGTAGGAACGCTTCTGCACCTCGATCAGGTTAGGGATCTGGATGGTCGTGCCGGAATTTTGGAAAAATCGAAACGGGTGCGGAAGGTATTGTTCTTTGACATTAAGAACTCCCAAACTTTTTTGGCGCAGCATGCGGGCTGCGAAAATCCGTAAATCGAATGGCGCGAATGCCGCGCCGGAAAACGGTCTCAAGAGGCATTAACCGAAACAGACACGTATGCGCCCACAGGGACATAGCTCCCCGAAGGCGCCATTGGCAGCGCTTGGCTTCTGTTGAAATGTATCTTTCCGCGCCAGTCTCTAAGGCCTGTTCCGTCCCGCCTTCGCGGAACAGTTTGCCAACACTTGCTAGCGATCCCTCTCCGCTTCCCAAGATCAGTTGGAGTGGAGGACCGCCGTCATCTCAATAATAGGGAAGCGGTGTTGATATTGATGATACCACCGCTTCCCAGGATTCACACAATCTTTTAAAGCACTGATTTTGCGTGCAATTAGCGATCGCGTCCATCTGCGAAATGCTTGTGCGGCATTGGACTTCGATCCGCTCCCGCACGCGAACTACTTCACTTCAACGGTCGCGCCGGCATCCGCGAACTTCTTCTTGATGGTCTCGGCTTCGTCCTTTGACACGCCTTCCTTCACGGTCTTTGGAGCCCCATCCACCAGGTCCTTGGCTTCTTTCAGGCCCAGGCTGGTGACTTCGCGTACCGCTTTGATTACATTGATCTTATTCGCGCCAACGTCCTTCAGTACGACGGTGAACTCGGTCTTTTCTTCCGCCGGAGCCGCTCCCGCCGCCGCGCCACCGCCGCCAGCCACCATCACCGGGGCCGCCGCCGCTGCCGAAACGCCCAAACGCGCTTCCAGCTTCTTGACCAGGTCCGCCGCTTCCAAGAGCGACAAACCTACGATTGACTCTTCCAACTGCGCTAAATCCGCCATGTTATTTCTCCACTTTTGAGTTATCAGTACTCGATTTTGTCTTGCGTATTCCGTTACCCATCGCCAAGTTTCCAGTGCTGAAAGGTCCCTTATCTACCCCGCCAGACAACGCGGCAGATCGAACCCTGCAACCCTTAGCTGCTGATAACTAACCCCTTTGGACAGTTTCCTGTCCGAACTTCCGGAAGCCTTAGGCTTCCTTGAACTTTTTCTTCTCGACGCCCTGCCCGATCACCACAGCCAGGTCGCGTCCCGCTGCGTTCATCACGGTAACCAGCCGCTGCGCCGGAGCGCTTAAGAGATACAGCAGCTTGGAGTAAATTTCTTCCTTCGAAGGCATCGTCGCCAGCGATTCGATCTCTTTGATCGTAATGACGCGGCCTTCCACAATGCCTGACTTGAAGCTGAATTCCGGATTGTCCTTCGCGTATTTTGCCAGCGCCTTGGCCAGCGCAACCGGATCGCCTTCGGTGTAGGCAATCGAAGTGACACCCGCGAGGTCCTTCAGCGCGTTCTCCACCTTCGTGCCTTTGGCCGCGCGCTCAACCAGCGTGTTTTTCACTACGGCATATTTCGCGCCGGAGCTGCGTAACGTTTTGCGCAGCTCAAAGTCCTGGGCCACGGTCAGCTTGGTGTAGGTGGTAACAATCAGGCTGGAAACTTTCCGCAAATCTTTCGAAAGCTTCTCAACCTGCTCGGTCTTTTTTGCTCTGGTAACCGCCATATTCAATCCCTTTCGAATCTTGTGTGTGCAGCGGGCACTCTTGCCCGCTCAGTGCGGACAGAAGTGTCCGCGCCACATAATCCTTATCCTTTATGCCTTCGCCGCGGCTTCTTCCGCGTTCGTATCAATCTGAATGCCAGGGCCCATCGTGGAACTCAGGTAGCAGCCCTTGACGTACTTGCCCTTGGCCACGGAGGGTTTTGCCTTGATCACGCTCGAAATCAGCGTTGTGGCATTGTCCACCAGTTTGTCCGACGAAAATGAAATCTTGCCCACCGGCACGTGCACGAGCGCGGTCTTATCGGTGCGGAATTCCACTTTGCCGGCCTTCACTTCCTGTACGGCCTTGGCAACATCGAAGGTCACAGTGCCAGTCTTCGGATTCGGCATCAGCCCTTTGGGGCCGAGCACTTTTCCCAGACGGCCCACCGACTTCATGACGTCCGGCGTCGCGATCAGCGCGTCGAAGTCGGTCCAATTCTCTTTGTTGATCTTTTCGACCATCTCTTCGCCGCCGACAAAGTCCGCGCCAGCTTCCTGCGCTTCTCTTTGTTTATCACCGGTAGCAATGACCAGGACCTTCTTGGATTTGCCCAGTCCGTGCGGCAACACGACGGTCCCACGCACCATCTGGTCGGCGTGCTTGGGATCAACCCCCAGACGCATAGTGACTTCCACGGTCTCGTCAAATTTTGCGAATTTTACTTTCTGCAAAAGCGCGACCGCGTCCTTCAATAAGTAAGGACGGGATTCGACCGCCTTGCGCGCCTTCTCAACATTCTTTCCAGCTTTTTTCATTTTATGCTCCGTCTCCCACCGCCTATCGTTGTCCTGACAAGCCGTAGTGTTTTCGACATATATTCCGATACTGAATTTGCTACATAAACTTAGCCAACCACTTCGATCCCCATGGAGCGCGCGGTTCCGCGCACGCTCTTCACTGCCGCGTCCACCGAAGCCGCGTTCAGGTCCGGCATCTTTTGCTTCGCGATGTCCTCGACCTGCTTGAGCGTGACCTTGCCGACTTTGTCCTTATTTGGCGCGCCCGAACCTTTTGCGATGCCCGCAGCCCGCTTCAACAAAATTGCCGCTGGCGGCGTCTTGGTGATGAAGGTGAACGTGCGGTCGCTGAATACCGTGATCACCACCGGAATAATCAGCCCCTCCAGTTCCTTCTGGCTGGTGCGCGCGTTGAACTGCTTGCAGAATTCCATGATGTTGACCTGCGCCTGTCCGAGCGCCGGGCCCACCGGGGGCGCGGGGGTCGCTTTGCCCGCCGCGATCTGCAACTTTACCGATCCTGTGACTTTCTTCGCCATTTTGAATAATCCTAAAATTTAACTGTGCAGCGGATTAAAAATCCCGTGCTCCACGAAATCCTACGTGACTACCTTTTCCACCTGCCCGAACTCCAGCTCAACCGGAGTGGAGCGCCCGAAAATCGTGACCATCACTTTCAACGTCTCGCGGTCTTCGTTCACCTCGTCCACAACTCCCGGGAACGTGGCAAACGGACCCTCGGTGATCCGCACATTTTCGTTCTTCTCGAACTTCACCTTGAGCTTGGGCTTGTCCTTGCTGTCAGCGACTTTGTAAACGATGTGCTGCACTTCCTCTTCGGAGAGCGGTGTGGGCTGCTGCCCGGTGCCCACAAACCCCGTGACCCGCGGCGTGTTCTTCACCACGTGCCAGACGTGATCGTCCATGTCCATTTCCACCAGCACGTAGCCGGGATAGAACATGCGCTCGGAGGTGTATTTCTTGCCGCCGCGAACTTCGGTGACCGATTCCGTGGGAATCAGCACGCGTCCGATTTTGTCCTGAAGCCCGAACGCCGCCACCCGCGACTCCAGCGACTCCCTGACTTTGCGCTCGAAGCCCGAATACGCATGAATGATGTACCACTTCATGTTGGGGTTCCGAGGATGCTCGGTGACGGGCGCTCCATCAACGTTGGGAGGCAAGCCTCCCGACGTTGAACCTCCCGCTGCGGTTTCGTTTTTGTTTTCTTCCGGCATAAGCTGCTAAACAGCTTCCTTCCTCGACATCAAATTCCGGCGATTCAATTCTCAGACATCAGCGGTGCGTGAAGTACTTAAACAACTGGTCCACGCCCTTGCCCAGCACCAGGTCCACGACCTCAAAATACGCCGCGAACAGGAAAACGGTGATGATGACCACGACCGTGGTGGATTGCACTTCCTTATACGACGGCGACGTGACCTTCTTCATCTCCGTGCGCGTGTCGTTGTAAAAGTTCTTGATCCGCTCCGGCCAGGATCTCATTCCCGTTAATGCGTTTTGTTCAGCCACAGTCGCCATTACTTCTTCCCGCTTTCCCCGCTGTCGTTCCCTGTAAGTCGCTTATTCTGCAAAACCCTTACTGCTGCTCTTGCCGATTCGCATCAGCCTTCCAAAAACTGGCAGGGGCGGAGGGATTCGAACCCCCAAGTTCGGTTTTGGAGACCGACAGTTTAACCGTTGAGCTTACGCCCCTATGCTCGCGTAGCGCGGACGCCCTCGTCCGCGTTCCACTATTTCACTTCTTTATGCGGCGTATGCTTCCGGCAACGGCGGCAGAACTTCTTCTTCTCCAGCCGCTCGGTCATCGTCTTGCGGTTCTTGGTCGTCGAATAGTTGCGCTCTTTGCAATCACCGCACTGCATCGTAATAATTTCTCGGGGCATTGCTCACTCCTGAACTTTTCTAACTTGTCATCCTGGGGCGTGTTCTTTGCGCCGAAGGACCTATGCAACTCCTGCTCATGTGGCGCGGACACTCCTGTCCGCGTCCGTCGCGGGCAAGAGTGCCCGCGCCACTTCCCTACTTAATAATCTCCGCGATGGTTCCCGCGCCGACCGTGTGTCCGCCTTCGCGGATGGCAAAGCGCAAGCCCTTCTCCATCGCCACCGGCGTGATCAACTCAATCTCCAGGCTCACGTTGTCTCCCGGCATCACCATCTCCGTACCCGCCGGAAGCTCCGCCACGCCCGTCACGTCCGTCGTTCGCAGATAAAACTGCGGACGGTATCCCTTGAAGAATGGCGTATGCCGTCCGCCTTCTTCCTTGGTCAGAATGTAGACTTCGGCCTTGAACTTGGTGTGCGGCGTAATCGACCCACCCTTTGCCAGCACCATGCCGCGCTCGACATCTTCCTTGGCAATGCCGCGAAGCAAGAGGCCAGCGTTGTCTCCGGCCAGTCCTTCGTCCAACTGCTTCTTGAACATTTCCACGCCCGTGACCACCGTCTTGCGCGTGTCGCGGAAGCCCACAATTTCCACTTCCTCGCCCACCTTTACCTTGCCACGCTCGATTCTTCCCGTCACAACCGTACCGCGGCCCGAGATCGAGAAGATGTCTTCAATCGGCATCAGGAATGGCTTGTCCAGGTCGCGCTGCGGCTGCGGTATGCTCTTGTCCACCGCCTCCATCAACTCGTCAACCTGCTTCTCCCACTTGGCTTCTCCATTCAAAGCTCCAAGAGCAGAGAGACGAACCACCGGAACGTCGTCGCCAGGGAACTGATACGTCTTCAGCAGTTCACGAACTTCCAGCTCTACGAGATCAAGCAATTCCGCGTCATCCACCGCATCGCACTTGTTCAGCGCCACAACGATGTATGGCACGCCTACCTGACGGGCAAGCAGCACGTGCTCGCGCGTCTGCGGCATCGGGCCATCCGTCGCCGCTACGACAAGAATCGCACCATCCATCTGCGCCGCGCCCGTAATCATGTTCTTGATGTAGTCGGCGTGGCCGGGGCAGTCCACGTGCGCGTAGTGACGATTCGCCGTCTCATACTCCACGTGCGCCGTGGCAATGGTTATACCGCGGGCTTTCTCTTCCGGAGCGTTATCAATAGAATCGAAAGACCTAAATTGGATCTTCGGGTTGTGCTTCGAGAGCACCTTGGTGATCGCCGCCGTCAGCGTCGTCTTCCCGTGGTCAATGTGACCAATCGTTCCAACGTTCACGTGCGGCTTATTTCGCTCGAATTTCTCTTTCGCCATTTTTCTTTCCCTCTACCGGTTGCTATCGAAACTTTAGTAGTACCTATAGATCTTCTGAAACTTACGGCGCAGCTCAGGAGTCACTTCCTCCATCTTCGACAGATAAAACTCTCGCATCTGCGCCTGATCGGAAAGCGGCAGCGCTTGATACAAACCCTTGCTCGTCTTTCCTGACTTCTTCAGGACCTCGTCTACTTGCTCAACCAGGCCCTTATCCAGAATCGGCTCCAGATGCCGGATGCGCACGCCTGCGCTCTGCACCTTCTTCAGGAACTTCCCAACCTTTTCCGGAGCAAAGACGCGAGTGATGGAATCTTTCAACTCGCCAAACTTCTGCTCATCTTCAATCTTGATCGTTGCCTGTTCGAAACCACCCATAGCTCAATCCAGTTCTTTGGAGCGGGAGACGGGAATCGAACCCGCGACCAACAGCTTGGAAGGCTGTGACTCTACCACTGAGTTACTCCCGCCCTCGCCTCAGCGGCTAAAGCCGCTCTCTTTCGACTCCAAGCGGCACGGCTAAAGCCATGCCCTTCCACAAAACCGTCAAATCTGGAGCCGATGATCAGGATTGAACTGATGACCTCTCCCTTACCAAGGGAGTGCTCTACCAACTGAGCTACATCGGCTCGCTTCTACTCCCTTGCTTCCGCTTCATCGCTCTCGCTATCCGGATGCATCACGTCATTCCTTCGCATCCACGTCTTGAACGCGAACAGCGCCAAAATCCCCAGCGTCATGAGCCTGATTCGCTCATCGGACAAAGTCGTCCACGCCAAAACTCCCAGCCCAACAAACGCCGCCATTGCTAACGCTAAACGATTCACTTCAGATCCTTCGCAAAACCCGCTCAGGATTTCGTCAGCAGGCTCCCGCTTCGCTCACGCCTGCTAAGCGGCTCAACTCTGGTGCACAGGGAAGGATTCGAACCTTCGTACCTCCTGAGAGGGGCAGATTTACAGTCTGCTGGCTTTAACCACTCACCCACCTGTGCAGAAACGCCGATGCTCCGGCCTTCCACTTGATCCGGCCAGCTCTTTTCAAAGCTTCGCCAGGGTTGCAACAGGCGCTCGGGGTTTGTCGTGCAGCAAAACGAAGCTCAACAAGGAAGAGAAGCGCGCAAAATACAACGCTAAAAAACCGCCAATGGAAAAACTTCCTTAAGGAGTGCCGCTAGAAACCTGCCTAATGGTACGCCGCGCAAAATACCTGCGTTCCGGAACTTTTTTCTGGAGCTGGCGAAGGGATTTGAACCCCTGACCCTCTGATTACAAATCAGATGCTCTACCAACTGAGCTACGCCAGCAGTCTGGGGGTAAGCAGCCTTCTCAGGCGAGCTACGCCCTCTGATCCCTTTGCAACTTCCGGGACAATTTTAAAAGATACCAGAAGGAAATGCCCGGCGCAACCGAAAGCCTATTATTTTCTAGTTGCTGGGACTTTTCGTCCACTGATCCACCCAGTCATTCACGGTTTTGTACCAGAGTTGGCTGTTTTGCGGCTTCAGCACCCAATGGCCTTCGTCGGGGAAGTAGAGCATTTTGGACGGAACGCCGAGACGCTGCAAGGTTGTAAACAGCGCCAGGCCCTGCGACAAGTCTAAGCGGTAATCATTCTGGCCGTGGATGACAAGCGTTGGCGTCTTGAAATTTTCGGCAAACAACGCCGGAGACCACTTGCGATACATCTCGCGATTCGCGTATGGCGTGCCTTTGAACTCCCACTCGGGGAACCAGAGTTCTTCCGTGGTACCCCAGAAGGATTCTGTATTGAACATCCCGTCGTGGCTGACGATGCACTTGAAGCGGTTGGTGTGGCCGAGGATCCAGTTAGCCATGTATCCGCCGTAGCTGGCGCCGAGCGCGCACTCGCGGTCTTTATCAATAAACCCATAATGCGATTCCGCGTAATCGAGACCTTTCATTAGGTCTTCGTAAGGCGCACCGCCCCAGTCGCCGTTGATCGCGTCAATGAATTTCTGCCCGTATCCAGTCGAGCCGTGGAAGTTGATCATGATGACGACGTAGCCTTTGCGAGCGAAGAGTTCCGGATTCCAGCGGTAGCTCCAATCGTCACCCCATGCGCCTTGCGGCCCGCCGTGGATGAGGAATTTGACAGGATATTTTTTGTTGGGATCGAAGTTCGGCGGCTTGACGATGATGCCTTCACTTTGTCGCCGTGGCGCCGGTGAACCAGAAGGGTTCCCGCAGTCCGACATTTCGATTTCGCGGAAGCAGGGAATCATTCATATGGGTCAGCGCCCAGTCTTTGTTTAAGTCACAGCTTTCTTTTCTCTTGATCTACATCTCCTGTTTGCGAAGGACAGCCATCACCAGATGCATTCGACGCATAGATTTCGATTAGGCGCTTTAATCGACATGCGGGTGAAGAGCAACTTCTTCCCGTCAGGCGTGATCGCATAGTTCGTCGTTATACTTGGCTATCTCAGTGTGCGGTCTCGGTAGAAGTCACCGTTCGATTGAGATATGTCTACTGCGTAAATCAGAGAATGCCGCTTATGTTCAGAACTGAAGTAAATAATCTCCGAATCGCTTGCCCATATGAATGTGCCGACCCATTGATCGAATCCATTTGTGAGTTCTGTTTTCTGCCCAGTCTTACGGTCAAATAGCATCAGCCGGAATCGGTCGCTCTCATATCCCGGCCGCTGCTGCGCGCGATAGGCGATGTATTTGCCATCCGGCGAATAGAGCGGAGTGTAGTCAGATGCCTTGTTCTCGGCAGTGATGTTTTTAGTCGCTGCGAGAATTTGCGCGAGGTGCGTATCCCAGGCACAATTCACGGGCACGGTGAACAGATCGTTGTTTGTCGAATCGCGCGGCTTGGATCGTGGTTCGAGGCGTAGCAGATTTCCTTCCCATCCGGCGAGAAGGCGTAATCGTCCTGCCCGCCGAGCGAGAATACCGGCGCATCGTAGTCGCCGGGTGTTAGGTCGCGACCGATCGTCGATTATTGGGTCGATCCCAGTGGTTGCCATCCTGAGAATTCCGGATCGGACCTGAACCAGGAAAAGATGCGTCCTCTTCCCTTCCCTGTACGCATTCCAATGCCGATACAGCAGGTGCGTGAATATCTGCGCCTTGACCTTTGAATCTTTGCTTCTTTCAGCTTCTTTGCATTGCAGTCTTCTTCCTTCTGCGGCGTTCCATCGCATTCGGGATAGACATCCGAGACAAATAAAATGTTCTTTCCATCCGGGGACCATAATTCGCCGATCGCCTCAGTCGCGATAGAAGTCAGCCTGATGGGTGCCCGGTCACGCTGACTGTGGAACCATCAAAATCCGCAATCCATATCTGCGAGCCATTTTCTTTTGTCGATATAAACGCAAAATGCTTGCCATCCGGCGCCCAGCGCGGACGGTCAGCATCCTGATCGGCGATGATTTCTTTTTCCTGCCCGCCAGCCGTCGGCACAATCCACACATGCGGAGTCTTGGTGTTCGCCGGCGAGTCCACATCTACGGCGGCAAACAGCACCCATTTACCGTCATGTGAGACTTGCGGCTCCTCGACGCGCTTGAGCTTCATCATGTCTTCGAAGGTGAATGGATGTTTGGTTTGGGCAACGGCGGGAAGGGGAAAAGCGGAAAAAGCACATAGAAGAATGAAGAGCGGAATCCGGCAATAACTCATAATCGATCTCGAATCGCAACCTTTAGCACTGTCATTCTGAGCGGAGCCATCAGGTTCAGAATGAACCTGATGCGCAGCCGAAGAATCCCTATTTCACAACGGGCTCTTAGCTGGTAGGGATGCTTCGACTCCGAGAGAGCCTGCTAACGCAGGCTCTCTCTGCGCTCAGCATGACAACTATAGAAATCAACATCACAGTCCCACGACCGCCCCGACAACGTGCTGCCCCTCAACCGGACCCGCCAAGTTTATACCTGCCCGCCCCTCTGCTATCATTCTTCCACCCGTTTTACGGGTTCCATGCGCTTACGACGCAGACTCCCCATCTGGCTCGGCGTGCTGCTGGTAGCAGCAGCGGTTTCCGTTATTGTCGTTCTGCGCAAACATGCGCCTCCCGAGCCAGCGCGGCTGCTTCCCGGCGCGGACGGTTTTTTCTACGTCAACCTGCGGTGGGTGCGCCGCACCAATGTCACTGGGCAATTGCCTTCTGTCTCGCGCGATCCTGACTACCAGCAATTCATCCAGCAGACCGGATTTGTGTTCGAGCGCGATCTGAGCCAGGCTGCATTCGCCATCCACTATCCGGCCAGTCTGCCCGTTGAGAATGGCGTCCGTCCCGAGGGACCGCGTTTTTCCGAAGTCTTTGTCGGAAAAATTGACGGGCAGCGGCTTCGCGCCTACCTCGGCCACATCGCCACCTCCGTTGAGCCTTACAGCTCAACCGACATCTACAGCATCCCGCTCGAAGGGCGCACCTTGCGCGTTGCCATTCTCAGCGTGGACACGGTCGCCGCCAGCAACCATCCCGACCCGCAGGTCATTCGCGGAATCGTAGACCGCTCGCGAAAGCTGGCTTCCCCATTCGGAGGCCCGCAACTATTGCGGCAGTATTACAAGCATGTGCCACTGGCCAGCCTTGCCTGGGCAATTTTCAAGGTTTCGCCAAAGAACAGCAACGCCATGCCCGGTCCCGTTGATTTCTCTTTTCTTTTCAATAATCCAGCGGTTCTTGTAACTTCCGCCCGCTGGTTAGGCTCTCTTCACTTGAGGGCTGCGGCTTATACGAATAGCCCGGGCGAAGCCCATCACGTGGCCGAGCAACTCAATACGTTCCTGACCATGTTCCATGCCGCTGAAACCAGTGTGCCGGGGCAGGCGTCGGACGCGGACATAAAAGGATTTTTCGACAGCCTGAAAGTTGAGCAGCATGAGAGCACGGCAATACTTTCCGCTGTCTTGCCACCGGGATTCGTAAAAAAAGCGTTCGCCGAGCCTCCTAAGGAGAATGGTCCTCCTATTGACGCTCCACCGCCACGTGAAGATGCTCCTGTGAAAGGGCACTGAAAGGTAAAATAAGCTCTGCATGGAAAATCATCTTCCTCTTCCAATCGCGGCCTTCGTCGCCGGACTGATTTCGTTTCTTTCTCCGTGCGTGTTGCCGCTGGTGCCCGGCTACGTTTCTTTGATCTCAGGCGTGGGCGTGGAGGAATTAAAGGCGCAGAACGCCTCCATTCTGCGCAAAGTGATGATGAATTCCATCTCGTTTATTCTGGGATTCAGCATCGTCTTCATCACGCTGGGAGCGCTTTCCACCGAAGTCGGCCAAATACTGGCGCGCTATAAATCCACCCTCGCGGAAGTCGCCGGCGTGGTCATCATTCTTTTCGGGCTGCACCTTACCGGCATTTTCAGAATCAAAGCCCTGTATACGGACGCCCGGCTGCATCAGGTAAAAGGCGGCAGCACCGTGTGGGGCGCGTTTGTCATTGGATTTGCTTTTGCTTTTGGCTGGACGCCCTGCGTGGGTCCGATTCTCGCGGTGATCCTGGGATTTGCCAGCGCGCAGAATTCAGTCACCAAGGGGATTTTCCTGCTGGCGATTTATTCGCTCGGACTTGCCGTCCCGTTCCTGCTGACGTCGCTCGGCATCGAACGATTTCTTAAGTTCTATGGCCGCTTTCGTTCGCACATGCACGCCGTGGAGGTGGCAAGCGGCGTATTGCTGATTGCGCTCGGCGCGCTGCTGGTGTTCGGACGGTTCACCATTATTTCGAACCACTTGTCGTTTTTGAACCGATTTTCTTTGTAGGTGATCTTAATTAGTAGGGATTTTCTTTTAACGGAGCTTTTGTGAAACGCGATCCTATTGTTCTGGTCATTGTGGCGGTGGCAATTTCCGCCATGCTGTTTTTCGCCGTGCGCCGCGCGCACCGTAAGGGTGCAAATGCGCCCGTGGCGGCCACCGGCAAGCTGGCGCCGGATTTTACATTGAAAACGCTCGACGGAAAAACCGTGAGCCTGTCCGACTATCGCGGTAAAGCCGTGCTGGTAAATTTCTGGGCTACCTGGTGCGGGCCGTGCAATATTGAAATGCCGTGGCTGGTGGACCTGCATAAAAAATATGCCGCTCAGGGCTTTGAAATTCTGGGCGTCTCCATGGACGACGTGGACCCGAAAGACATCGCGAAGTTCGCCCAGGATAAAAAAGTGGACTATCCCATCCTCATCGGGCAGGACTCCGTGGGTGATGCCTACGGCGGCATTCCCTTTCTGCCGGGAAACTTCTATATTGACCGCAGCGGAAAAATCGTGGACAAGGGATTCGGCCTGATCGGCAAGCCGGAGATCGAAGAAAATATTCAGAAGATTGTCGCCAGCACCCCGAATCCACAGAACGCCGGCAATTAAGAGGGGGCATCAATGGATGAGCCTGAAGCGTCTGCGCCGATGTTTTTTACTTCCGCTCCGTTTCGCTCCTTCGCCATCGCCACGACGCTCGCAATTTTCCTGCTGACCGGCGCACGCTCTTCCGCGCAGGAAGGTTTCGGTTCGAAAGTTCCCTCCGTCACTTTATCGGCCCCAGCCATTCCCAGCATTATTCGCGGAACGCCCGGCAAGGCGGAACTCCATTTTCACATCACGCCTGGCTTTCACATCAACTCCAACACCCCTTCGGAAGAATATCTGATCCCCACGGCCCTCCGGATGGACGCTCCCACCGACATCGTCGTGGGACGAATTATTTATCCCACAGGCCAAAACATCACACTGCCTTTCGCCCCTGACTTAAAACTGAATGTATACAGCGGCGAGTTTTCGGTGCTCGTGACCGTCCGCCCGCTTAGCAGCGTGCTTCCCGGTAAATACGCATTGCGCGGACGCCTGAAGTACCAGGCTTGCGACAAGGCCGCCTGCTATCCGCCCAAGGAACTGCCCGTGAATTTTGAAGTGAAGGTCGCCAAGTCAACCCACCACGTCCGCCGCGATCCGGCTCAAAGCCCCCACATACGCTAATGCGTCAATGCGGCGCGATGAACAAGCAGGGATTCATGTAGCGCCAGCCGAGCCTGCCGTGAAGCCTGCTTTTACTCTTAAAGAAATGTCATCTCGACGTTGAGAGCAGCGAAGACGGAGAGACCTTACGGCGCCCGGAAGAAAAGATGCAGCCGAAAAGAACGCTCCTCAGTTGGCAGCAGATGTGATCCAACCATCGCGCGGGATTAAACTCATCCCATGCAGTACGACCAACAGTCCAACGGCAAAATCATTTCCCCGCGAGTGAACGACCAGTTCCAAATCGCCTTGCCGGAGACGCGCACCGCCGGTTATCGCTGGACGGTCTTACAGAAAGGCGAGCCTCACTGCGAATTGCTCGAAGACCGCAGCGATCCCGCTCCCGGCGCGGCCGGAGGAAGCGGAACCCACACCTGGCGCTTCAAGGCGGCCTCCTCAGGAACAGGAAAAATCGAGATCCAGTACGGACGCTCCTGGAAAAATACCGCGCCGGAAAAAACCTTCACCATGGAAGTTCAAGTCCGCCCCTGAATCTCGCGCATGAACCTCTTCAATGTTTTTTCTTCTTGGCCGCCGCTCGTTTCTTCGGAGCTGCAGGCGCCTGCACCAGCCGGATGGTCCAGAAATCGTCAGACAAGTTCGATTCCAGCAAATATTGATAGGGCAGCGTGAAATAGCCGTTCATTCCCCAATCCACGCCCCAGGAATTCCGGACTATGAATGCCTGTTGCGAATCGTTATATCCAACTGCGCAAACAGCATGACCGCCGACAACCTGTTCGCCCGGCTGAGGCATGGTCGCGTGTCCGGAATGCGCGACCGCTGAACTTTCAAAGCTGTCATACACGGTGAAACCGAATACGAAAGGAAAGCCGGAAGCCAAGCAGCCTTTGAACTGGTTCAGCACCCGTGAAACCCGCTGATAGGAAAGCACGCGGTTCTTCATTCCATTCTTGAAGGCAACCGCCGGCGGCTTCTCCGCGAACTTGGAGACGTCATAGGGCCAGTCGGTTTCCGGAGGCGCGCCCTGCTTCGCCACAACCTTCATGCCATCGCGAATCTGCGCGCCACTGTCGGAGTTCACCGTATGTTCCATCACGCGCTCGTTGTAATAAATAAACAGACGCGAGGGAACAAAATCTTTCATCTTCTGTTTAATCTGCTCAAACTGAATGGCCCCGCCAATGGAATTCCCAGTGCAGCTGCCAAGCTGGCCCTGGTCGTACACCGGCGGACAGTTGGGACGGAGGTCAACGGTGGTGGGTAAAGCGGTCAAAAATGCCGCGGGCGCGGCGTAGGTTAAATCGCGATGGTCCGGAAGGTCCGGAACCCATCCATAGTGTCCGATGCTCATAGTCGTACCTCTCTACTGATGAACAAAATCATGCCGCTTCATCACAGGATTGTGCGAATCAAAGCAAAAACGTTTCAATTTCCGAACGGTTTCTAATGAGGTAGATAGTTACGGACGGCATCTTTCAATCAACGATCGAGGGAGGTCGGCCCCTAAATTAACAAAGCCGTTGAGATTTATTGCGGAATTTCTCCGGCAACCTCCGCTGGTACTTGAGACGAACTCTCCTGCAACAGCCTCCAGTCGTTTTCTACCTGCCGCAGCGAAGCCCGCGGCGGGCGCCCTCCCTTTAACTCTTCTCCAAGCCGCAAGCGAAGCAATTGCTGCGCCACCCGCGGGGAATCGCTGCGCAGCGCATTGCCGCGGCATAATCCCACCTGGAGAATTTGCCCCTCTTTCTCCACTTTCAAAGACGGCCGCCCTGCGCTATCCAGCGCAGGCGCCGCATCGCCCTTTAATACCGCCCACTTCATACCAATCGAAGGTTCATCTCCCGCAATCGCAAGCGCGGCATCCAGCTTTTCACGATAAGCGCGCCGCTCCGCTTCGGTAAGCGGCGGCTCCAACCCCCGGCCTACGTAAAACATCTTTGCATTTCGTGAAGGATCAAAATGCCATTTGGTCCTGTAGGCAGTCTCCACCGTCCCCGCGACGATGGGATGCCAAAAAAACAAGACCGCCATATATTTTTTGGAGTACAAAACAGATTCAAGCACACCATGCGTCGGCTTGCTGCGCTTCATGCCCGGCACTTGCGGGATTACGAACGAAATCATCCCTGTTGCGGGATGATGCTTGCTGTAGTGCACCAGCGTTTTAGCTACCTGCTTCGGCGTGGTCACTCCCAGGTCGCCAATAATGCTGCGGTGTGCCGCATGCGGATAGTAAAAATCTATGATCTGTTTGGAAAAATCCGCGCAATTGCGCCGCAGCAAGCTGTAACGCTCGCGGTTCGGTGAAGAGTTCATTTTGCGGATCAACGCATCATCCTGCTCGGGGCGCGTCGCCACCTGGAACCCATACAATGTGCGGTCATACGCGGAACCGACCAACTCGTACCAGGGGCCAGACGGCTCGTCATACTTCACATCCTGCTCGTCATCACTATCATTATCATTTTGTGAAACGTCGTCTCTCGCGACCTCGAGCTTCGGGACGGGTTTCGAGCCATGGGTCGCAATCACTTTTAAGTGCGGCAAATATTGGTGGCGCAGAAAAGTTACCAATTGTGGATCGGCGTACAAGGGAATTTCGCTGGGCTTCTCCACCGCGTACAGATACGGAATTAGCGGAATCGCAATCCAATCATATCCCGCAACTCCGTGATACCGGCTCAGAACTGCCCCTAACTCTCCAGGCCCGCATCTTCGCAAACGCACCGGAGTCGCCGCGCACACCCGTGACAAGTACACAGCAGAGTGTCCTGTCCCGGCAAAGGTGCCGTCGTAACTGTAAGGTTCTTCCAGGAGTAGCGTCGCTTGCGCGTGCAGCAGCGAGTGACCCATGAAGATCACCGCTACCACCAGCAAACAACGGCACAAAGCACGTTCCATAAGTCCTTGAACCTCAAGACATAAGATGCAAAAATCCCCATGGATTTTTACAAATCCATGACAAATGATCCTCCAGGCGTTTTTTTAGGATATCTGTATTTTGACGCGGGAAAGACTGTACGAAGGTATTAAGACTTATAGCGACAGTTATTAACTATTAGTTCATCATTCAATAACGATAGAGGGCGGAAATCGGTCCGCGGCGTGGAGAACTAAACTTACTAAAAGCACAAAATCCAGAATCCGGAACTCGCGCGACTGTCGCTAATCCTTGTCATCCTGCACGAAGCCCATGGAGGCACCGACATCGGGTCCTAAGCTACTCGAACTGTTTGCGAAATTCTGCGAACTGCTCTTTAAGCGTCGAAATTTCCTGGCGCAATGACCGCACCTCCTCCTCCAGCCTTGCCACGTTTTGCGCTCCATCGGCCCTTACCAAAACCGGAGAAAATGCGCGCGGCGCAAGCTCTGCTTCCGGCATGCTCTCTCCTGCCACATCCCCGGCCAGAAGATGCATGTAGCGCGATTCCTTGTTTCCCGGCTGGCGCGGCAGCACTGTCGCCAGCGCCGGTTCGCGCTGCATTAGACGCTGCAATGTCGACTGCACATCGTCCAGAGTTTCGAAGTGGAACATACGCTCGCTGCGGCCGCGCAACTCTCCCGGCCTTTGCGCCCCGCGCAGCAGCAGCACGCACAGCACGGCAATCTCGCGCCGGTCAAAATTGAATACCTCCTGCGACCGATGCTCATACTTTGTTACCCGGCTGTCGGCCCCGCTTGCCGGCCCCGCCAGCCGCTTTTCCTGCAAGCTGTGCAACGCGCGCCTCACCGTCTCTTCATCGTAGGCCGTCACAGGCTCGCGATTATTCTTCTGGTTGCACGCATTCACCAGCGCGTTCAACGACAGCGGATAGTAATCCGGCGTGGTAATGTCTTTTTCAATCAGCGCGCCCAGCACCCGCACTTCAACCTCGTTCAAAATTTCCAAGCAGCCACCTTGTGCCAAAGATTTTTCTGACTAACCAGACATCTGGCATTTCCAGCGCAATAAAAAGGCACATTGTGTGCCTTTTGTGGAGTCGAGAAACCCGTTTTCCCAAATCGGCGAATTCTCTCTGCATGAAATTGTACACAAGAGCTTTCACGCGGGAGTCCCTCCGTAAAGCCTGAATCGACATTTCCAAAAAAATAAGGCCATGCTCGAAAGCATGGCCTGTTTACTGCAACATCGGGCTAGTGACGGTCATGGTCTCCGTGATGGTCATTATCATGATCTCTGTCGTGATGGTCGCCGTGCGAATGCCGCCACTGCCAATACTGCGCTTGATGATCGCGATCAAGCTTCCTATAAGGGCGATTGCCAATATGTACCTGAACCGCCCACTGGCTGTAATAGCCCTGCTCTTCCGGCCCCCATTGATGGTAATCGTGATCGTAAGAATCGTACGCCCGGTACGGATGGGACTCGCCGCAAGCCGTCGTGAAAAGCGGTGCGGCAATAGCGGCGGCAAGCACTAATGAACCTAAATACCGCGATGCTCGTAGCATCTATTCCTCCTCAAGGTGTTTACCCGAATTGCAACACCCCTGAATTAAACTCAAAGACAAAAACCCTACATCCTGAGCTTTGTTGCTCTGGGAACATGCGGCGTTGCCCGTCGCAAAGCGATTCCCGCCGTTTGCCGGGAACCCGGCTTGAAACTAAACCACTTGTCGTTCAGAATTTGTACCCGAAGCCGATTGAAATCACAGGATAAAATTTGAAGGGCGCGAGATCTCGGTTCAGCTTGTCACGCTCCGCCTGCAGGTTGCTCTGAAAGGATGGATCGCCTGCGACCGGCTGGCAGTTCACTCCACCCGCATCGCACGCGCTGCCGGAAAAATTCAACAGCAGCCGCGGCACATTCTGGTATACCGCGCCGAACTCAAATGGAATGCTCCAGTGCTTGCGCCCTCGCGGTGCCAGGTTTCCCCACCCTAGAACAAATGCCGGATCCAGTCTCTTGAAGTCCAGCTTCGCGTTTCCCGTCAGCGGATCATTTGCATCGCTTGCATAGTCCTGCCCGTTGAAGCTGAAGCTCTGGTTCGGCGGCACCGATGCGTTCACGCTGATCTTATTTCCGTTGTAAAGCAGCACACCGGGACTCAAATGGAACGAGCCTCCGAACGGGAACCAGTCAAAATAAGCCTCGCTGGACTGGAAGTTTAATTTCCCCTGGTAGCTTACGCCGTCCTGGCTCAAGGTGCGGTCGTACTGAATCATGTTGAACCCTGCGCGAATGTTTGCCCGCCTCATCACCGGGATTGCGGCATCAAACCCCACGCCGAGTGACGAAACCTTCACTCCAATTCCAATTTTTCCCGCCGACTCAAACGCCCGGGGCTTCGCTGCCGGCGGTGTCCGCAATTGCTGCGCAGCAGGCGCCCCGGAACTATCAGCCGTTTCCACCGCCGGGCCTTCGCCCGCGGCCTTCGCTTTCAGCGTGAAGTTCCCGCCGTCGGCTCCATCCGGCACAGCCATAGCAAAAGATCCCATCACAAACAACACAGCACACACCGCGCAACTGATCCACGTCGGCGTCACCCCAAAGCGCAATTTCCCCATGGTTACTCCGATCTCTGATGAGTAGGATTTGGCCGCACCACGGCCCCCGGGCAGTGCCTGTCCTATCGGCACATCGGAATAACTCTTCAATTCTTAGAGGAAATAAATAAAAAAAGAGCCGCGCAAGTGTGTTGTTAGAACTAAGCAGCTTTACTCCCTGGCGTGGGTGCCCACATCTCGCATTTTTCGAGATGTGGGAATCGATATTCGCACCAACCTCAATTCGGATGCTTCCTCACCAGCGCCTCCAAATTCTGCATAGCCAGCGAAGCAAACGATGGAAAACTCTGCGCCAACGCTACATGCTGACCCATCACCAGGTCCCCGTTCTCAATGTCCCAACTTGCCTCGCCCTGTTGTCCCGATCCCTGCCAGTAAGTAAATAGGTGCTGCCCCGCTCCATCTTCATGCAGAAAATTGAATGCGCCCGCATACGGCGTATTCAGAGCAAAACCGGTCGGCACCAGGCTCCCGTCGCTCGTCACGTCATAAGCGGCAACGCTGCTCTCGGTGTCAGCGGTGTCCTGCCACATGGCCCATACAAATTTTCCTTGCTTGTCCGCCCACACGTTCGTCAGTTCCTGGTTCTCCCGCGGAGCCAGAAGCGGCGGTCGCGAAATCGGCGCCAGCGCCCCCGTGCTGGTGTTAATGGCGTAAGTGAAGACTTCCCCGTTGATTTCATCCGAGCTGCTCACGTCCGCTCCCGCAAATAAATATTCGTTTGACGCAGCAAGCACCGTCAGCAACTGCGTTCCAGACGGCGCGGCCTCGCCAAGCCGTTTGTAAGGACTCCCCGGGACTGCGCGCAAAGCCCCGCTATTCACGTCCAACGCGTATCCCAGAATTTCCACCGGCTGCGATGACCCCAGCAGATACAAATACTGATTCGAAATGGTGAACTGGCCCGTTCCCGATGGAATCGCCATCACCTTTTTCGTCGGCGTCAAAACTCCGCTCGAACGATCAATCCGGTAGGTCGTAATGCTGTTAGTCACGGCATAAAGGAAATTTCCCGACGCATCCATGGCAACCGTGGCCTGCGAGGACGCAAACGGTGACCCCGCAACCGGCCTGAGCGAACCATCTTTCGGATTCACCTCGAAGCCATAAATCCCCTTGTCCCCGGAAACATACACAAACCATCCGCCCGGATCAGCCGCCATTGAAAACGCTCCGCCGGCCGGATACAACGGCGGATCGCCGCTGCCATTCGGATTGCCCAACTTCCCTCCCGCATCAATATTCAGTTGAACAATGCCTTTGTCGTCCATCCCATACGAGCCGTAAAGATAGCCGTCACTCGCTCCAGAAGCCGCAAGAGAAAATGATGATTTAAAAACATGCCCGCAGTTGTCCCATGCCTGCACCACGGGCGCATAGCTTTTCGAAGGCAAAGCGACATACGCGTCAAGCGCGCCGCCTTGAATCGTGTACGGACTCACTCCCGGCCCCGTGTAAATCCGCACCGCGCTCATCCCCTTGGCGCAAGCCAAATTTTGCGCCGACGCCGCAAAGTGAATCGGCGAACTGTCTCCCTTTCCCGCGGGCAAATAAACCGTAACCCCCGCCGCCGACTTCACCCTCAGCGGAACTGCGGTCTCCGTTACTCCTCCACAGTTGTCCCACGCCTGCACCGCTGTGTTGTAGCTCCCCGCTTTTAATCTGACGAACGCCTCCAGGTGCGCGCCGCTCGTTTTATACGCAATCACCCCTGGCGCGGTATAAATGCGCATTGAGGAAATCCCTTTGCTGCACCCCGCGCTGACCGCATAAGCCTCGTAAAAAACCGGCGATCCCCCGGCAGCGATCTTTGGAGAAATCACGGTAATCGCGGGCGAGGCAGAAGCGATGCTGGTGAAGGAAAAAACAAAAAGAAAAAGGACAGGAAGAGCAATACAAGACACTAGCGACAAATGACCCGAAACAGACTGCGCGCGTTTATGTGTATCCATACCCCAACAGAGACCTCCCGCCCAGCCTGGAAAGCTGGGCCCCCTGATCAGCGAGAATCATCTACGCGTCCGGCAATTCGCACAATCAGGCAAAACGATAAGATTTGAAAGGAACGTCACGCATCGCTACTTAGACGCTTCTTCTAAATCCTTAGACCATTTCTCTAAATCCAAGGACTTTCATGGATCCCATTTTCAAGCGCCAAATTTCCAAGCGCCAATCCAGCGCCTCCCATGCTGTCCCGATTTTTAGCGAGCCACGAGCTGCAATGGTGCAAAGTTCGGAGGGCGCAGAGCTTACAAGAACACGAGTTGCAGAAACACACAGTTGAGACGCTGCCCCGGTCCCGAAGGTGCACAATCGGTAATTGCACAGTCGAGAAGGTGCACAGTCGGGAAGCTGCACAATCGGGAAGAGCACAATCGGGAAGAGCACAATCGGGAAGAGCACAATCGGGAAGGGCACAATCGGGAAGGGCACAATCGGGAAGGGCACAATCGGGAAGGGCACAATCGGGAAGGGCACAATCGGGAAGGGCACAATCGGGAAGGGCACGACTTTCAGTCGTGCCGCCTCAGCCCCTAAACCCGCGGCTTTAGCCGCTGAGGCGAACTCCGCTCCTCAAAACAAAACGACCCGCACTTTGCAAGCGCGGGCCGTTCCGGCGGACTGTTTGGGATTGACCAAGAGGTGGTCACTCTAAAAAGTGTAACCACTTCTGCGAACTCCGGGTTCTTTCATCGAAGCACCGGCGCGACCTGTACGCCGGATGGTTCCAATCCTACTCACCGGTCGAGTTGCGAAGGTTCTTAGAGCGACCGCCCTAAGTCTCAGCCACCTCACCTGGTCTTTGATTCCCACATCTATTACTACAATCAGAACTTGTCATCAGACCACCTCCTCTCCGGTGTAATTGCAGAATAGACCACATCCCCCGCCAGATTCAAGGGCTAGAAAGACCCTTCCCAAAAAAATTACCCGTGCAGCGCGGGCACTCCTTTCCCCGAATGACTTCGCAGATGATCGAATGCTCCTTCAATCACGCGAACATTGCGAACGGGCTGACCGCATTGCTTCCCGTGCTACGAGCAAACATTGTCTGAATTGCAAAATCACTACAGGGTTTACTGACGTTTTCTAGCTGCTAACGCTTAGCTGTTGGCGATTGGGTACATCGCACTTCTTTTACTTGCCATCCAAAGAGACAAAGAACGGGAGGAGATTTTATGAAAATTTCTCACGAACCTAGGAAGCTTTCTTTGCTGGCGACTGCGATGACGGTTTGCGCTTTACTGTGCGTTGCTGCTTTTGCCCAGAGTACTTCCAGCGACCAGGGTGCCATGGAGCCGAACGCCAATCAAAGTGCGGCTCAGAATATGCCAGCCGATCAACAAGGTCCCATTCAACTGGTCGATCCCGGCAAGATTTACAACGACAATCCGATGGGCTGGGTGGGAAAGTCTGTTGTGTTGAAGACTGTCATGGTCCAGGACACAAACAATTCAGGGAATTTCTGGGTCGGTCTCGACAATAGTCACCGCCTGCTTGTCGTGAAACAAAAAGACGACGCCAACCTGAAAGCCGTGACGATTCACAAGGGCGATGTCGTAACCATCTCCGGAACGGTTGAAGCGGCCAGCAAATACATGGCCCACGCGACCTCAGCAGAGGGCGGTTCCATGCAAGACGCACAGAACAGCTCCGGAGTATTCCTTATGGCTACCGAGATAAACGTGAATTCTTCCACTCATCATTGAGGGAAGCAATGAAATTCTGACTCTGTGCCCGGCTGCGGGTACCCATGTCTCGCCGCTTTTTGCGAGACATGGGACAGGCTATATTGCCGTCTTGCTCCTTTTAAATCCCCTGTCTTCCCTCTTTTAAGAAAAAAGTACTTTTCACAATTGACGCAATTAACCTTGACAACTGATAGTCGAATGCCTACCATCGGCCTGTTATCGAAGGTCGAATCCCTACCATGGCCAAAAATAAATCGCAAAGTGCCAGTGTGCTCCAGGGGACGCTCGACATGCTCATCCTGCGAACTCTTCTATATGGACGAGCGCACGGCCATGAGATTGGCAAGCATATCCAGCGGACCACCAATGACTTCCTTCAAATGCAGCATGGCTCTCTATATCCAGCGCTGCACCGTTTGGAGAAGAAAGGATGGGTCGCCTCCAAATGGGAGACAGCCCCCGACCGCAATCGGGAGTTCAAGTATTACCGGCTTACGGAAAAGGGAAGAAAACAACTTACCGTCGAAGAGTCGCAATGGAAGCGGATGACGGACGCAGTGGCAAGCGTAATGTGGCCCACCGCCGAGGAGGGCTGAAATGCGGTGGTGGCAGATCGAGAAGCGATATGCAGACCTCAATCGCGAAATACAATCGGACCTCGAACTCGAAGAAGAAGAGCAACGCGAAAGCGGCTCATCCCAGGAAGAAGCTCACTACGCGGCCTTGCGCGCTTTCGGCAATCCCACTCTTATTACCGAGCAAACCAGCGCGGTTTGGAGTTGGAACGCTCTTGATACCCTCCTTCGCGATCTAAGAATAAGCGTCCGCACTCTACTCCGGTCGCCCGGATTTTCCATCATCTGCCATTCTCGTCATCGCATTGTGCATCGGCGCCGCCACATCGCTGTTCACGGTCGCGCGCTCGGTTCTGCTCCGGCCGCTTCCTTTTCGCGATCCGGCGCGGCTGGTTATGCTCTACGAGCATTTCCGCGATCCTGATATGACTGCCCACGGAAACAACGCTGTAGGCGTTTCCCCCGGCAACTACTACGACTGGCGCGCAAAAACCAGCGGCTTTGAGGACATTGCTGCGTGGCGTGAGTGGCAATTCAACTTGACCGGCGAACGCGGAGAATTGCCGGAACTGCTGCAAGCCCGCGCCGCGACCTGGAACCTGTTTCCTCTGCTCGGAGTGGATGCAGCTATCGGCCGCACGTTTACTCGAGAAAGAAGATCGTCAGGATGGAGACGTCGCCATGCTTACGTGGAGCCTCTTCGAGCGGCGGTTCGGCGGAGATCAATCAATTGTCGGCAGGCAAATCCATCTCGACGGGAAGCCCTACACCGTAGTCGGCATTCTTCCAAAATGGTTTATCTGGCCTGATGCGAAGGTTCAAATCTGGGTCCCCTTTGCGTCGGGGTTCTCACTGGCGGTCCTCGAGCATCATGACTATCACTTCAGCCGTGTGGTCGCACGCCTAAGACCGAATGTCAGCCTGGCAACCGCCCTGAGCCAGGTTGAAGCAGTGCAATACGCGCTTCATATGCAGAACCTGAATGCGTCGGTGGCGGAAGACGTTGTATCAAAGACTCTGATTGAGGACCTTGCGCACGATGTAACGACGCCATTGATCATCCTGCTGTGCGCCGCCGGTTGCATGCTGCTGATCGGCTGCCTGAACGTGGCCAACCTGCAGGTGGCAAGGTCCGGCGGCCCGGCAAAAGGAAATCGCAATTCGAAGCGCACTTGGAGCGCAAAGAACAACGCTGATTCGCGAGCAGCTCATGGAGAACCTGCTGCTCTCGATTGCAGGCGGATCAACCGGAGTACTGTTGTCCCTGGCGGCCACAAAGTGGCTCGTCCAGCGCGTGGAGAGATTTGCCCAGCGCGCAGAGTATCCACGCCGATGGCGTAGTGCTCGCATTTGCCTGCGCGATCGTCTTGGCATCAGCGTTACTGGCAGGCTTGTTGCCTGCGATCACATCCACAGGCAAGGGAGCCATCGCCGCGCTGCAAGCTTCCTCGCGAAGCGCGGCAGGCAGCCGATCGCGCACAGCCTTGCGTAAGACTCTGCTGACGGTTGAGATCGCGGCGACCGTAGTCCTCCTAATCGCCGCCGGTCTTCTGCTCAAAAGCTTCTGGCATCTGCAGACCACCGATGTGGGCTGCGCGACCAAAAATGTACTGACGATGAGCTATAGCCTTCCCATCGAGGTCAACTCCCAAGAAATTAAATGCATTCAACGAAGCGCTCCTGGAACGCGTGCGCTCATTGCCGGGCGTACGCGCCGCTGCTCTCGGCACAACGCTGCCCGGCGCAGGATGGGGCGGCAACGACGCTTTGACTATTCCCGAGCATCCGCCGATAAAGTCCGGAGCCGCGCCGGACGCTCTGTTTCGACGGGCCGATCCCGGATACTTCAGCGCATTGCAGATACCGCTTTTAAGCGGACGATTTTTCACCTCCAATGACCGTGCGGGCCATCCCAGTACGATCATCATCAGCCGCGAACTCGCTCGGGCAATATTTCCCCGGAGAAGACCCCGTGGGCAAGCATATCCGGGATACTCCGCGCGGCAACACCAAATACGAAATCATCGGAGTAGTCGCCGACACGCTGTATCAGGTAGGGCAGCCCGTCAAGCCGACCATGTACTTCCCAATTCTTGAGGGAGAAACCAATGGATTGCCATTCACTCTCGCAGTCCGAACAGATTCCTCTCCACTCGCACTCTCCGTCCCCATACAAAAAGAAATCGCGAAGCTCGATCCGCAGCTGCCGGTTTCCGACGTGCTCACCCTGCAGCAGATCATCGAACGCTCATTGGGCAACGCCAGCCTGAGCGCAAATCTCGTGCTGGCCTTCGCAGTGCTGTCGCTGTTGCTCGCGTCCATCGGATTGTACGGAGTCCTCTCCTACCTCATGACGCAACGCACCGCAGAGATCGGTATTCGCGTGGCGCTCGGCGCAGAACGCAAGCAGGTCCTTCGCCTGATGTTAGGCGACGGCCTCCGTCCAGCTCTCTATGGCCTGGCGCTCGGACTCGCGGCCAGCGCGGCAGCGGTACGCCTGATCCAGTCCATGCTCTACGAAACCCCGCCGCTCGATCCGGCGATCTATGCGGCTGTGGCTGCAACGTTGCTGGGAGTGGCGGCGCTCTCTTGCCTCGTTCCAGCGTGGAGAGCGTCCCGCATCGACCCCATGCAGGCATTGCGAACTGAATAAGCGATTATCAGAACAATTTGGCGGGACG
>CAWHQK010000035.1:0-39851 GCA_963831435.1 uncultured Acidobacteriota bacterium | reverse complement strand
AAAGCCTGTGCTGTCAGTCACTCCTGTGATTAAGCCGAATAAAACAACAGACGCTCCTGTCACCGGTCCGTTCGAACTGTTCAATACACGCCCTTGAACGGTGGTGGTCGGATCAGGTACTAAGGGATTGAGCCCTAACTTAACTTCGATACCATCCAAAATTCCGTCACCATCTGTGTCAGGATTCAGGGGGTTTGTGCCTAGCTGTAACTCCTGGCCGTCGGAAAGACCATCGCCGTCCGTGTCAGGATTGAGAGGATTTGTGCCAAGCTTAATTTCCTGTCCATCTGAAATCCCGTCTCCATCTGTATCCGGATTTCTTGGATTTGTGCCTAATTGATACTCCTGTAAGTTGGTCAACCCATCATTGTCTGTATCTTCGCCGGCTACTCCTGGATCGAGAGGATTAAAACCATTTGCAATCTTCCACGAATCCGGGACCCCGTCGTTCAAACTACTAAAAGGAATATTCACGCTTATGATGGCCGTAGCTGCGGCGCCTTCATTGCGAGCGGTGATCACAACTTGTCCACGGGAGACTGTCGTAACCAAGCCGTCGGGACTCACAGTCGCGATCGTCGGGTTGCTACTCACGTACAGAGTACCCTCCGCCTGCGCGGTCAAATCAGCTGTAGTTCCATTTGGCAATGTGCCCTGGACAGAAAGCTGAACAGTTTGGCCAGCGGCCGTAAACGAAGTTGTAGAAGCGTTCAAAGTGATTGCAACCGGAGGAGGTGTAACCGTGCCAAATGTGATAGGAGGTATAGCTGTGTTGCCGTTGGCAACCAAAGCGACATAGGAAGACTGTCCCTGCGTCATTACGCCGTTGTTCTGGCAAATAACCCGTACTCGATAAAGACCGATGTCGCTGGGAATGTTCGGAATTGCAAAAGTACCATTCGTATTCACTTGTACAGATGTGTTAGCGATAGTCGCAACACAGTTTTGATTGAGCACTGGAGTGGCCTGCGCCATGCTGTTACTTATTAGAAGCAAAGAACTCCAGACATAAACGATTACCACAAAAACGGTCCGGCGGTTTAAACCTCGCTGTAGAATCCGGGCAACAAGCACAGAATTGCTGGATGAATCGAATTTCAAATGCCTTGTCATCGTTATTCTGTGTGACCTCGCTTCTATGAATCAACCGCCGAGTCCAGACCCCGGAACATTTCTTGAGTTTCTTATTTAATAGTTACGCTGCACGTCTGTTCCTTGTCGGTCTCGGCTACCGTATTGATTTTGACGAGAGATTCGATTTGGGGAAGCAGAAGGACGTAAATTCCAGACTGAGTTGAGAAGGTGGCACTCGTATTACTTGTGCAGATCAAATGGTTTGAGGAAAGTGGCCCTTCGAGTTCCGGAAAATGAGCTGTGTGCGACTCCCCCGATTTAGTATCAACAATTTCGATAGAGCCCGAAGATTCATCCTCGTCGGGTTCTGTCAAATGTTGCAAAACTATTAGATTTCCTGCGGGAGTAATCCTGGCATCAGCGGGCGTTGTAATTCGAAATCCACCTGTAGTATTGGTCCCCAACTTGAAAATCCAGAATGCAGCCCTCTTACTATCACTTGCCGACAGAAGTAGAGCGCTCTTGTTTGAATCCGTTACTCCGAAATTGACAAACGGCTTGTGAGTCGCAGGATCGGCGGTTGCGAAACCGTTATCGAGATCGCTTTTCTCTTCCGGAGACAACCCCGCAAACGTTTCGAGAATCGTGCTCGTGCCCGTATTGATATCGATCGTTCGCATATGATCTATGATTGATTTCGAGTCGTCTGTCAAAAATGCGCGATTTGAAATGATAGTCTTCGGCAGTACTCTGGTATTTATTACGCGGAGGGTTAACGGACTTAAAAACACTAGATCCGTAGTTGTATCGCCCGCGTTGAACCAACCAACGATCACAGCCGTGGAAGAAATCCCAAGAAGAACCGGAAGCCCCTTCACATTGTTTAGTTTTGCCGTCGCCGTAACAGACAAGGATGGCAATGAAAATCTGATCAAATACCAATCGCTATTGGGATTATCTCTGCCCGCTGAGGCGACAATTGCATAAAGATCTGTGCTCGCTGATTTAAGCTGAAGCACATCGGGAGAAGTCATGTCTCTAAACAATTGTTCCCCTCCCTGCACCCATGCAAGATTCCATTTCGCTTCCAAGGAGGCCGTCGCGGCATTGATTTTGAAGAACTCCCCTGAGGGAAGAATGACATATTCATGGTCGGCCCCAGCGATTCCTGTCGCATTTGTTCGCTGTGCCGCACTAGGTAACACAAAAATTAAAAGCATTAAGACCGTCAGCTTAAATGAACAATGCATATTCACTCTCATGGGCATGTTGGATGTAGATCCGTGACGTGATTTACGTAGTTTGGATCTCCTCCTTTTGGCCGCTGTGAAAAATTCACTTCTGACCAATCGGCCATTCCAATCATGGTTTTAGGATCGATGATCACAATCGGAACCTGGCCGGCAGTTTGATTAACTTTAAATTCGTGCAAGCTGTGTCCGAAGCCATCGGTACCATTAAAGCCGTTGTACCCTCTAATTCCATCTAGTTCTAATTCTCCGTAATTTCCCGGCGGACTAAATCCCGTACTTGTCCAGTGTCTAAGCGAGAGCGAGACGACGGGTGGTAGATTTTGAGCTTGGCGCGCACTATTAAGATTAATCAACATCTGTGGAAGCTCAGAGCGAACAACGCCACCGTCTGCATCATATGCAACAGAAAACTTGAATTGTGTGTTGAAGATATTTATTCCGTCAGAGACATTTGCGCGCCAATTCCAGAGATCTCCTTCAGTTCCAGGAGTTATCTGCATCATCCCCGTTCCACCGTCCCCATTGTGAGCAACAATCGGGCAGCGCGAAGCTTGTCCTGCGGCCGCCTCAAATTGGCGCTGTCCCGAAAGCCCATCAATAGAGCTCTCCCTACAAGCAATCTGCTGAAGCGCTTCGTGTGGCAATGCAGTCTGCACAGCTGATTTACTCGGATTAGTTCCCCGGATATGTAGATTAGCCAGCGCGGGGTCATCTTTTGAACTACCAGTAATTTGAACGCCGTTAATTGTAGCCTGTGCCTGGAAGCTTAAGTCACCGCCAAATATATTTGGAAATACTGGGGCAAAATGACCTCCCTGAGTATCCTGTGTGAAATCACTTGTCGGAATGATAATTGGCAGCTTGCTATTGCAAGTACTAACATCGATTTGCCTCTTTACGGTCCAATGAAATGTAGTTGAGTCGGTAGGATCCGGATCTACGCCTATGACGTGCGCAACTAAGTTGAGTCCAGGCATAGATGGGATGTCAGAAATGTCGCATGTCGATTGGTCGGTGCAAGGGTTATCAAATGTAATTTGCATTACATTAACCGTCAGTGTAGACGAAAAGCTAATGTTTCCGCAGTCTGCACAAGTTACCGTTACCGTAACCTCATAAACACCAGTTTGCGCATACAGATGATTTGGATTTTGCTCGGATGAATGAACTGAACCATCTCCGAAGTCCCAGTCATATTGCAAATGATCGCAGTTACTTTCAGGATCTGCCGTAAACGAAACTTGAATCCCTCCCTGTTGATATGCCGTGTAGTCGGGGTCGTGCCCATCTGCTTCAGTGTTTACGCCATCTATTGTGGTGGGATCGCCACACATTGCCCGTTTTGACAGGCAGCATCTTGGAAACAACCATTCGAGCACCCATCGCCGCAAGTTGATGGCTGCGGATTCCCGCCACCACCGTTCCATCCAGAAACCGTTAAGCCAAAACCTGGATCAGACGTAATTACTGACCCATCTTCACTAACTCGAGCAGTGCCTTCTACAACGAATTGTTCTACATCATGATGGAACGAAAAAACATCTTCCACTTGTCCGGGAGCCAACCCATCGGTGTTTGGCAATTGCATTTGCACCGGGGGGTTGAAAAGAATTCCTGCAGGTTGCAGCGTACCTACCAATCGAGGACGCGGTGCCGTTGGGCGGAGTCATTGGCACTCGGTCAGAATGCACTTGAGACAGGCTTACGCGTCCCACGTGGGAACCATCGGGAAATGTTGCCGAATGGGGGCTATTGTGTACAACACTCCCGGTACGCCAGTCATCGTCAGCTGAACCGGCTGATCTCCTCCGGCGATCTGCGAATTGTTTGTGTCAATCGCGGGCAGATAAACCGGATGTCCAAGATTGTTGTTGATCCCTGAGATCGTGGACATCTGGAACGAGAGTGTTGGGAATGTAAACGAACTTGTACTCGTGCTGCCGTCAACGAAGAGAACGATGTCGCCGACTGGAGCGTTGATGATGGTAAATTGTCCTTGACTGTTTGTAAGCGCCGAAAGGTTCGTTCCCTTAATGCTTGCAGTAGCATTCGGGATCGGCTGGTCAGCATCATCGAGAACAATACCCGTGACAGTGGTGTTCGCAGGAGGGCCAGGAACAACTCCAGAACTTATGAATCCTGCGGCTTGATTGGTCTCTCCATTGAGCGAAGCGGTAACAACATTGTTGCTGATTCCTTCTTGCTGACCCAGGACGAGAGTTGCATATGCTTTCCCGTCACTATCTGTGTTCTGAGTAAATGTAGTTTTGCCTCCAATGAAGTCCCCCGCCGGACTGAACGGTGAATGTGACTGGAACATTAGATACGGGGTTTCCGCCAGCATCGAACACAATTGCGATTAACGGTTCGGGTAAAGCCAACCCTACGACACCCACCTGCATTTCTCCTGACACCGTATGTATCTGTGTAGCAGGTCCAACGACACTGTCCGCCGAGAACACAGCTTGTCCGACAAATCCGGGCGAGCTGATAGAAACTTGATTTGCTCCAGCACCGTTGCGGCTCCCCAACTGAAATTGAATACTGGCTTGCCCATTCAGATCGGTCTGGATCGTTAACTGCCGGCCTTTTTGCTGGCCAGCGATAATCAGCCCATCGCTTTTCGACACGGCGAAATTCAACGCAACATTGGCCATGGGACGCCCCAAAGCGTCGGCTGCCATCACGACTAGTGGTTGAGATAAAGCCGTACCGATTTGACCGCTCTGGTCATTCCCCGAGACAACCGATAACGTTTGCCCTGCTAACTGCTGAAGACTAATTTGTACTTGATGCTGCGCTGTATTTCCTGCACGATCTGTCGCGACAGCCGTAATTGTGTTACTCCCTGGCACCAATAGGACGCCGTGAGCAGCAAAGGTGCGATTGGCAATCGTCGCATTCACCCCGTTTACGCTTACAGACACCTGATCGGCATTTACGGTTCCCGTAACCATGTCGTTTACGTTTCCAGTCACATCAATTTCCGGACTGATTACGGTCGCGCCTGCAATTGGATTGTCTATGTGAACAACGGGCGGAGTCGTATCCAAATAAACAGAAACAGTGTCGGAACCGACGCCGCCGCCCGGACTTGTAGCGCTTGCTGTTAAGAAATTCTTACCTTCGCGCAGCACTACCCCCGATGCGGTGAATGTGCCGTTGTTAACGGTTGCCGTGACGCCGCCGACTGTTACAGTTGCAGTTGGATCGCCAACGTTCCCAGTTACCGTGACAGGGTTCGCAGAGAATAACTGCAACGTTGTAGGCGAGGTTATTTGAACACTGATTGGCTGTGAGTAGACCAAAACTAGATTCGCACTCGCGCTGTTTCCCGCTGCATCAGTCGCAGTGATCGGAATTGTATTGTTGCCCAGCGTTAAAGACACATTGCAAGTAAACCCATTTCCACTAATCGAGGCCGTTGTGGAACCACAAACAACAGATTTTACTTCTGACAATCCATCTGCAACGAGTCCCTGAACACTAATCTGCGCTGTAGTAATATTGGTTTCACTCGCAGGCGTTATCACATTCAGTAGTGGGGATGTCTGATCGATATTAAGCGTGGTGTTTGCCGTTGCCACGTGTCCAACCGCATCCGTCACTGTACCGCTAACGGTCTGTTTAAACCCGTCACTAGAAACGGTCTTGGGTGAAGGGCATTGAATAGGTGCAACTCCTCCTTGGCATTGAAACATGACTGTGACAGGAGAGTTGTTCCAGCCTTCCGAATTCGGAAGGGGAGTCACGACCGGACTAATTGACGGCATCGCGTTCTGCACGTTTAGCGTCACTGACGCGTTAGCTGAATTACCTGCATCATCAGTAACCGTTCCACTGATGACTTGGCCAGATCCAGGAGTGGTTACCGATACGGCGGGCGGACAAGCAGCCACCCCCGAAAGGCTATCGGTGCAGGAAAAAGTTACAGTAACGCTTGTCGTATTGAGGCCGTTTTGCGCTGGCGGGGAAATTAACGGAGTAATTGACGGCAACGTCAAATCCACGTTAAGCACCACTTGAGTGGACGCAAAATTACCTGCAACATCAGTAACTGTTCCAGTCACGATTTGATCGGCTCCCTCTTGGGATACGACTTGTTGACTTGGGCAGCTTGTCACTGGGGCATCGCCCGCCAGACACGCGAAAGTCACACTGACCGGCGTGTTATTCCATCCATTCGCGTTTGCCGCTGGAACCGCAGTGGCTGTTATTGTGGGCGGCGTTATAGCAATGTTCAGGGTAACGCTGGCCGTCGCACTGTTCCCGGCCTTATCAATGGCTTTGCCAGTAATTACTTGTCCTGCTCCTGATGTGTTCACACTCACAGGTGAAGGACAAGTGCTGATACCCGACAACGCATCGGAACATGTAAAAGTCACAGTTACAGGAACCGTATTATTCCAGCCATTTCCATTCGATAGAGGAGAAACAGCAGCGCTAATTATCGGGACTGTTTTGTCGATATTCAAAACAACCGAAGCACTAGCTGTTGCTCCGGACGCATCAGTAGCGGTTCCCGTTATCGTCTGATTCATTCCCTCAGTTGAAACTGTCTGCGGTGAAGGGCAGGTAACGGGCGCAACTCCTCCACTACAAGCGAAACTCACAGTGACGTTGCTATTGTTCCAACCTGCGGAATTGGGCAAAGGAGACACACTTGCGCTAACGCTCAGGGGAGGCGTCGTACCACAACTTGTGCCTTGCACAGTCAGGGGAATTGCATTGGAGGCTCCCACTGTCGTAGTTACCACAATAGGGCCGCTGCAATCGCTGGCGACCACGGGGATATGGACCGAATTAGTACCCCAGGCAGATGGCGTGAGAGCGATTCCGTTCAAGCGTTACCGTCCCCGGAGATGTCCCGAAATTCTGACCAACGACGGCAAAACTGAATCCAACTTTAACGGTGGAAGGAGATAAGTTAAAAATTGTCGGCAGAAAATTGAATATGAAGCTATTGCTATTAACACCCTGCCAGCTCACAACCACGGGCCCTGATCCGCCAGATCCACTCGACGCATTTACGACGATCTGTGTATCGCTCCAACTAGTTATTGTTCCCGCAACGCCATTGAAGCTCACCTTTCCGGCCGTGTTCTGCCCAAAACCGGTTCCTGTAACTGTAACTTGCGCATTGGGAGCACCAAAAGTCGGATTGATGCCACTCACTGCGGGTGCAAACTGTACGCTCAATGTTGACGCAGGCGAAGATCCAACTGAATTCGTGACGATAACTGGGTCAGTTCCGGTGGGTGCATTGGCCGGAACTGTAAATTTAATGGAATTGGCACCCCAGGAAACGAGAGCCACGGCTTGTCCGTTGAGCGTTACCGATCCAGCAGACAATCCGAAATTCTGGCCCGCTATTGAAACTGTTTCCCCAGCTGCCACATTCTGCGGGCTGATCGTCTTTATAGTTGGCGTAAAACTGAAGGTGACGCCGTTGCTTTGTCGATTCACAACGACTGGACCTGATCCTGCTGAGCCACTCGGAGCGGTGGCCACAACCTGCGTATCGCTCCAGCTCATAATGCTGCTGGCAACGCCGTTGAAAGTCACGGTGCCAGTTGTTGATCCAAATCCGGATCCTGAAACGGTCACCAGAGTCCCTGGAGGTCCTGAAACGGGAGAAAGCATGGTAATCACAGGCACCGCGTAAACGAATACGGGCATGATCAAAAACGCGATAAACAGGACTCGTCGCGAAGCTTGAATGATTCAAGTGCAGGTATCTCCCCATACCTAGCGGCACAATAAAATTTCGTAGAAGACTACGGGGCCCGGTGGAGCTAACAATATTCGGAACGATTGATTTCGGCGCCCACGCGAAGAGAACCGCCTTCAACCTGAATATTGGCTACGTACACTATCAGAAAGATATTTTTTGTCAATAGAAAGTGCGGAACAGTAAATTCCGCATACAGGAGGACCTGGGGAAACTGTTTACTGCATTGGGCCGCCGACCGTTGTTTCTGTCTCTTTTCTCATCGCCACTCCATGCACATGGTATGGATGAAGCTCATCCGTAACCTCCGGGTGTTTTCTCCAAAAATCTTGCGCTAGGCCGGTCACGGTTGGGTCTTTTTCTGCGCCGCATATGCGCTCGCTTCCTTTGCAGCCAAGTCTCGCATTCCCAGCCGCTCGCAAATCAATGATATGTAGTAATGAGCCGTAAGATCGTCAGGATTAATTTGTTGTAAAGCTTCAAATTGTAGTTGTGCCGCCGGATATTTCCCTTGTAAGAAATATATATACCCCAGTTCAGTTCGGGCCTGTCGAAACCGAGGGAACACGGAAATCACATATTCTTGATTTTTAGCTGCGGCACCCAACTTCTGCTGCAATCGATAGATTAGCCCTTGATAGAATATTGCCCTCGGGTTGTTCGGACTTACCTTGAGCGCACGATCAAGCATTTTCATGGCTGAACCGTATTTGGAAAAATCGCTGATGGCCACTGACATGTTCCCAGTTCCGTCAGGTCCCTCTCCCTTGGTATCCGTCACCTGGGAATATTTTGCCAGTGCAATGTTTATGTAGCCATCTGTGTAAGTCGGATCAATCTCGATAACTTTTTGAAAAGCTTGCTCTGCCCGCCAATACTGTTCCTGCCCGAGCAGCGCAATACCATAATTATTCCAGCGTAAGAGCAATGATCTTTGATCCATGTCAGGTTGCGAACCATTTTGCCCTAAACTCATGGACATTGAACGTGAAGCCATCTCAACGATTGGAAATTTTCGTGGCTGCTGCAATACAAAATTCGTATAGCCTTGCCGAAAACGGCGATAGTTTACTTTTGCGGTTACGCTGATTGGCCCTCTCGCATCACCAGGAATGTGGAATCTGTATCTCACCAAATCAGAACGCCCAGGTCCAATCGTATTGTCATAGGTTTTGACCTTGGTATCCCAAACTTGATGGAGGTCGAGAAGATTTCCATTCGCCGCAACGATGCGATTGGTATAGCTATGTGCATGCTTTTCCAAATATCCATCGGGATCAAGATATCCGCTGTGATAGATAACTTTTCCACTTGCATCCGTCGCGATAAATTCTACCCAGCTTTCGTAAAAATCACGTTGCTCCGGAACTAAACTATGGCCGATGCCCTTGTTCTGGATGAGCACACAAACTGTGATGGTTTGTCCTGCTGCCAATTTAAAGCTCTCAGCTCCTAGAGGAGCCACTAACTTGCTGCCATTACTCCCGTTCTCCGTTTCTATTCCGAATAGATCAACTGCCAACGCAGTCTTGAGGAATTCCGCGACGCTGTCCAGTTGCTCCTGATAACCATAAAACTCCGGGATCGCAGTGTTGGCCCCCAAGAATCGATGATTTTTGAGTTTGCCATTTTTCGCACCGTAGTCTCTGGTGCTCTCAGTCGTTGGCATATGGCAGGTTTGACAGATCGAGACGCCATCCTTCTTATAAAAAGGGAGAGGACTCTCCTTCGACCAAGAGGACTGTTGCCATTCGTCATAGACTGAAAAAGCCCTTTGCCATCTGTAATCATTCAACATTTTGGGAATCGCAGCTTTGTGGCAAGCGGCGCAAAATTCAGGCGCACGATAGAAATCCTTCATCACTGCTTTGCTGTGGCGGTCAGGATGAGCCAGTATTTCATCGAAGCTCGCTTCCCCTGGAATAGGAATGCCTTTCTCATCCACCATCACTGCTGGGATTCCCATCACATAACCGCCGGTTCCGGAGGCACCCTGCAATTTTTGTATGGAATGACAGACCATGCACGTTACGCCATCTTCGTCGAAAGAACGGTCTAATTTAGAATTTTTTGTCAGTGCTCCCGAAAAAAGTGCAATGGGATTGTGGCACCCTTCGCAATGGCGCGTATATTCGATGCCCTTTTCATGAGAAAGCATGTCAGCACTCTTTACATAAAAGGGAGCTCGGAACGAATTTGCATGCGCTGATTGCCGCCATTCCCGGTGGACATCTTCATGGCATTTCCCGCAATATGAAGCATTCGGAAAAGCTTCTGAGGGAATGAATTCCCCGGTTGCGGAAAGAGCATTGCTTGGCAGGAAAGGATTTGCTCCGAACGGATATTGATAATGCCGCTTAATATTTTGTTGATAGTTGTCCGCGCCGTATAATTTCGAAACCTTAAGGTGAAATAGAACGACGAGCAAAGAAAACAAAACCATTCCGAATTTGACTGCTTTGCTGAAAATGGTATACACATTGAATCCACTAACACAGAATTTTAGGTTCACTTGGCCCGGGTGAGATACTGTACAGCAATTTGGCGGTAAGTCTCAATTTTTATCTACATGAACCGTCCCTCATTGGTATTCGTCTTGATAATCTTTAGTTGTACATTTCTCTGCGTCAGTTCTGCCGCCCCTGCCAAAGAACCTTCAATAGTAGGCACTCTGGTGGATATGGTTTGTGCCACAGAACCGGGCAAGAATCTGAACAAACTGAGAACAGAACACACGCGGAATTGTTTGCTGATGCCGATATGTGTTGAGAGTGGTTACGCGTTGCTAACCGTAGATAATCAGGTGTTTCGGTTTGATAAAAAGGGAAATTATCTAGCCGGCAAAATAATTGAAGGGCATCCTCAGGCCAAAACGTGGAGAGTACGGGTAGATGGCATTCCTCAAAAAGATCAACTGCAAGTAAAACGAATCCGGGTACTTGGCAGCAATTCAGGGGGGATTCCGGAGGCAAAGCTTGGTGTTGATTATGTTCTGCCGGTTAGGGTGATTGAGCGCTATGAGCAAAGGCTTGACGAAAGAATAATTCCGGTACCGATTATTCCAGATCAAGATACCGGGCCTTGGTTGAGAGCTCTTAGAGATGTGCTCATGAGTCGGGCATCTTACGAGCGAATCGCTTCGAAGTCTCGCAGCGCTGCGCTAGCTGAAGTCAGGCGTCAAACCATCACGCCACTCGAGAATTTCCTGGCGAGCATGGTTCCACCGAGCCGGCTCACTGACCGTACTGCATCGATACGATACTAAACATATAGTCCTCCGGGTTCGGGTTACGCGGCGATCTGGGACTTAAAGCATGTCTGCCGCCCCTAACCTCACCTTATCTATCCTGGAGTTAGTATTGCAAGATAGCTTTTAAGCAGCGATGATCCCGCACAGAGAGCAAATTCGAGGTAGTTACATCGCAAATCGTCATCGCTCGACTCCAACCTCGCGAAACGCATTGTGGCACGGAACCTTCGCGGAAGTGGCTTACCTATTTAACTTATTCAGTTCGCAACGCCTGAATGGGATCGACTCGTGACGCTCTCCACGCTGGAATGGCGCAAGACAGCGCCGCTACTCCCAACAGCGTCACCGCGACGGCGGCATAGATTGCCGCATCAAGCGGCTGGGTTTCATAGAGCATCGACTGGATCAAGCGTACCGCTACAGCGCTGGCGATAAGTCCTAGCGCCAGACCATAGAAGGCTGGACGCAGGCCGTCGCCCAGAATCAGGCGAAGAACCTGTGCGCGTTCCGCGCCCAACGCCATGCGAACACCAATCTCTCCGGTGCGCTGCGTGGTCAAGTAGGCAAGAATCCCATATAGTCCGATAGACGCCAGCAACAGCGACAGCAGTGCAAAAACCAGTACTAGGCTGGCGCTCAGGCCAGCGTTACCCAATGACCGTTCAATAATCTGCTGCATGGTAAGCACACCGGAAACCGGCAACTCCGGATCGAGCTTCGCGATCTCTTTCTGCACGGGAACGGAAAGTGTGAGCGGTGAAGATGCCGTTCGCACCACCAAAGTGAATGGTAGCCCGTCGGTCTGCCCTTCAAGAATCGGAAAGTACATGGTTGCCCTGGCCGGCTGACCGACTTGGTACGTTGTGTCGGCGACCACTCCGATGATTTCGTATTCGAGGTTATTTCGCGGAAGATCCCGAATATGCTTGCCCAAGGGATCTTCTCCCGGGAAATACTGCCGCGCCAGTTCCTGGCTAATGATGATCCTCCTCGGCTGGCCTGCGCGATCATGGGAAGTGAAAAACCGCCCGCTCAAAAGTGGGATCTGCAGTGTGCTGAAGTATCCGGGATCGGCCCGTCGAAAAAGAGCATCCGGAGCAGCACCAAGTGCAATTTGAGGATGCTCAGGAATAGTGAAGGGGTCGTCGCCACCGCTGCCTGCACCGGGTATTGTAGTGCCGAGAGCAGCAGCCCGTACACCCGGCAATGAGCGCACGCGATCGAGGAGCGCTTCATTGAACGTATTTATCTTCTCGGGACTTGAGTTGACGGGAAGGCTGTAGCTCATCGTCAGTACATTTTTGGTTACACTGCCCACATCCGTGGTCCGGAGCAGCCAGAAGCTCTTGAGGAGAAGGCTAGCGGCGATTAACAAGACCACAGTCACCGCAATCTCAACCGTCAGCAGTGTCTTACGCAACGCTGTGCGCGACCGGCTGCCCGCTGCGCTCCGCGCTGACGCTTGGAGCACTGCAACAGTTCCCTTGACTGTCGATGAGATTGCTGGTAGCAGGCCTGCCAATAGCGCTGAGGCAAAGACAGCCGTGCAGACAAACACTAGCACCATGCCATCAACATGGATACTCCGCGCGCTCGGCAAATCTCTCCAGGTGCTGGCCAGCCATTTCGTGGCCACCAGCGACAGCAGTACTCCGGCCACTCCTCCAGCACTCGAAAGCAGAAAGCTCTCCATCAACTGAATACGGATCAGTGTCGTCCTCCGCGCACCCAGTACACTTCGGACGGCGATTTCCTTCTGCCGAGCTGCTGACCGCGCCACCTGGAGATTGGCCACGTTAAGACAACCGATCAACAGCATGCACCCGACGGCGCACATGAGGATAATCAAGGGCTCCCGCACATCGTGAGCAAGATCCTCGATCAGAGTCTTCGATACAACATCCTCTGCCACCGCCGCGTTCAAGTTCTCCATGTGAACATGGTATTGCACTGCTTCAACCTGGCTCAGGGCACCTGCCAAGTTGGTACCCGGCCTTAGACGCGCCACCACGCGGCTGAAGTGATAATCATGATGTGCAAGAATGCTTTCTGGCAAACCCGAAGCATAAGGAACCCAAATCTGAACCTTTTCATCGGGCCAGATAAACCACTTTGGAAGAATACCCACCACCGTATAGGGCTTTCCGTCGAGATGGATTTGCCTTCCGAGGATTGATTGATTCCCGCCGAAACGTCGCTCGAAGAGGCTCCACGTAAGCAGGGCGACGTCTCCGTCCGTACGATCTTCGCTCTCAGCGAATGTGCGGCCGATAACGGCATGCACTCCTAGCAGTGGGAACAGGTTCCAAGTCGCACCGCGTGCTTCCACGAGTTCCGGCAACTCCCCACGTTCCCCGGTTACGTCGAATTGCCACCAGCGCCAGGCCGCCATATCCTCAAAACCGTGAGTTTTTGCACGCCAGTCGTAGTAGTTGCCAGGGGAAACACCGACAGAGTTAAACCCTTGGGTATTCATGTTGGGATCGCGGAAATGCTCGTAGAGCATTACCAGCCGCGACGGATCTTGGAAAGGAAGCGGCCTGAGCAGAACTGACCGCACCACGGTAAACAGCGATGTTGCAGCGCCGATGCACAACGCCATTACGAGAACGGCAATGATTGAAAACCCAGTCGACCGGGATAGAGTGCGTATGCTTATCCTTAGATCGCGAAGTAAGTTTCCCAAAGCGTCCCAACTCCAAACAGCCCCGGTTTGCTCGCTGATGAGCGTGGGATTACCGAAGGCGCGTAGGGCCACATAGTGGCCTTCTTCCCGCGATGACGCGCGTTCCCGTCGCTCTTCTTCTTCGAGTTCGAGATCCGATTGTATTTTCTGTTCGCTCTCTGACCAGACCGATCTTTTGTACCAAGTGGAATGTTAGTGTAACGCCTCTTTTGACCTTTGTCCGTTGTCGTTGTCGGGGGTGTGGAGATGTGGGAAACGCGGAGCGTTTTCCACATCTCCATGCCCCGCTTTTGGCATGATGGCTTGCGGTGCCGGTGGCCTATAGCCCAGCGCCGAGTGCGGCCGCTCCGTGTTGTATTCCACCCGCCACCTCTCCGTCAGTATCTGTGCCTCCTTCAACGAGTAAAAGATCTCGCCGTTCAAGAACTCATCCCGCAACTTCCCGTTGAAACTCTCACAGTAGCCGTTCTCCCATGGACTCCCCGGCTCGATGTACAACGTTCTCGTGCCCACCTTCCCCAGCCACTTCCGCAACTCCTCGGCAATGAACTCCGGCCCGTTGTCCGAACGAATGTGCTCCGGGATCCCCCGCACCAGCATCACATCCGCCAACGTTTCGATCACCTGCATACTTCCCAAACGCCGCGCCACCCGTAACGCCAAGCACTCCCGCGTGTATTCGTCGATCAGCACCAGGATGCGCAGCGCTCGGCCATCGTGCGTCATCGCCTTCACGAAATCGTAGCTCCACACGTGATTCGCCCGCTCCGGCCGCAACCGTACGCACGAACCATCGTCCAGCCACAACCGCCCTCGCGGCCGCTGTTTCTGCGGCACCTTCAGCCCTTCGCGTCGCCAGATCCGCTGCACTCGATCCTTCCCCACCTGCCATCCCGCACTCTGCAACAACGCCGTGATGCGCCGGTAGCCGTACCGCCCATACTCACTGGCCAGGGCCAGGATCGCCTGTGTCAGCTCATCTTCGTCCGTGCGCCGCAGCGGCAGATAGCGTTGTGTTCCTCGCCACTGCCTCACCACCCGGCACGCCCGCCGCTCACTCACCGCGTACTCCTCCCGGGCATGCTCCACCGCGCACCGACGTCGCTCCGGGCTTAGAAGTTTCCCTCCGCAATATCCTTCAGGATCTGCTTCTCCAGCGCCAGCTCCGCCACCAGCCGCTTCAACTTGCCGTTCTCTTTCTCCAGTTCCTTCAGTCGCTTCGCCTGGTCCATCTTCAACCCGCCGTATTCCTTCCGCCAGCGGTAGAACGTCTGGACCGTGATCTCGGCTTCTTTGCAGGCTTGTGGGGTGGTTTTTCCGTTCGCGATGCTCACTTCAATCTGCCGCAGCATCGTCACGATCTGCTCTGGCTTGTACCTCTTGATCGGCATGACCCGCTTTTCCTCCAAGTGGATTCTCTCTCATTCCACCTGGTACAAATTTCCCCGGTCACGTCAATCCGCATCTCTCTTCTTGACGTGCCACCATCGCATTTCAGCTCTCCCCGACGGCAGGCCACATTACGCGTAGGACTGCTTCCGCCATTCGCTTCCATCGCGATTCTTCGAACGTCAGTTGTTTTCTGCCCTTTTCTGTAAGTCGATAATACTTGAACTCCCGATTCCGGTCTGGAGCCGTCTCCCATTTAGAGACAACCCATCTTCTTCGCTCCAATCTATGCAGTGCAGGGTAGAGCGAACCGTGCTGCATCTGCAAGAAGTCATTCGTGGTTCTTTGAAGGTACTTGCCTATCTCATGGCCGTGGACCGAACCGCAAAGAAGAGTTCGCAGGATGAACATGTCGAGAGTTCCCTGAAGTACATTGGCACGTTGGGGCGCGTTCTTTGCCATCGTATATATTCCAATCTTCAAGAATATGATGGTAGAGATTTGGTCCATCTTCAAACCCCCGTATTCCTTCCGCCAGCGATAGAAGGTCTGCACTGCGATCTCGGCTTCCTTGCACGCTTGTGGGGTGGTTTTTCCATTCCCGATGCTCACTTCAATCTGCCGCAGCATCGTCACAATTTGCTCTGGTTTGTACCTCGTTACGCTCATGACCGCTTTCCCTCCAAGTGGATTCTCTCTCATTCCTCTTGGTTCAAATAAGCCCGGTCACGTCACCGTCTTACACTAAAGAGTTATTCCGATGGAACGACTCCCACCGCCCAATTCATCTATGACACCCAAGCTGGCTGGGGAGCAACCCAGACTAATATCATTGGCAGATTGTCAGAAGCAACAGCCGGAACATCGCTACGTGCGGCAGATATATTTGGATACGACGCCGTAGGTCGGGTCATTCTAAATAACCAGTGCACTCCATCAAATTGCGGTACGACCAACTTCTCCGTGAACTACACCTACGATATGGCGGGTGATCTTACCAGCTCTACAAATGGCGAAGGCGTCACCATCGACTATAACTATGACGCAGTGGCGCGGCCCAGCAGCGTCACCAGCAGCCTTGTTGATTCTCAGCATCCGGCAACGCTGGCGACAGTTGATCCCACACAGGGATACTTCCCATCCGGCGCGCTGCATAAGCTGACTCTCGGCAATGGATTTACCGAGACAGCAGCCTTTACCAACCGTCTTCAGCCCTGCCGCATGAATGTCAATTCGTCAGGAGCAGTTCTGAACACTTGCACGGATACGGCTTCAAGCACGGTACTGGACCTCAGCTACAACTTCGATCCGGGAACTAACAACGGTAATCTGATGAACATGATTGCCTCCGGCGCGCAGACCTTCAACCGAAGTTATACTTACGATGCGCTGAACCGCTTGTTGACCTTGAATAGCACCGGCAGTGGCGGCAGTTTCGCCTGGTCTTACGATGCCTGGGGAACCGTCTGGCGCAGACCTTAACCAGCGGCACCGGTTATGCCTGGAGTTCGCCGGTAGGCACGAACAATCGTTTGTCGGGCGGCCCTTACACCTATGACGTTTCCGGCAATCTGATCACCGATGGCAACCACACCTACACCTACGACGCCGAGAACCGCATCGCGTCATTGGACGCCGGAAGCGTCAGCTATCTGTACGACGCCAACGGAGACCGCGCGGAGAAAACTGTTTCCGGCGTATGGACAGACTTCATCCACGATCTAAGCGGGAACCATGTGACGGAGGTCTATGCGGCCGGATGGGGGCCGGGATATGTATATCTGGGTGGCAAGCTGCTGGCGGAGTACAAGAACAGCACGACGTATTTCGTGAACGGCGATCATCTGGGCTCGACGCGGTTGATGACGCAATTGAACCAGAGCATTTATGACTCGATGGACTATCAGCCGTTCGGGGAGCAGATCGCGGGCAACACCGGCAGCACGCACAAGTTCACCGGCAAAGAACGGGACGCCGAGAGCGGCTTAGATTACTTCGGCGCTCGGTACTTCGGATCGTCGATGGGACGCATGATGAGTCCCGATCCAATTGGCGGGGATATGACGAATCCTCAGTCATTGAACAAGTACGCATACGCGCTCAACAACCCGCTCCGATATACCGATCCGACCGGACTGTACGTTTGTGCGACCGGGCAGGATTGCTCAGCGTTCGAGAAATCGCTGGACGCTCTCCGTAACTCAAAGAACGGCGACGTCGCCCGTGCTGCTGGTGCGTATGGAGCGCTTGGAGACAAGAACGGTGTAACGGTGGGCTTCGCCGACCTCAGCAAGCAGGGTGAGGACGGCAAGGTTACATCGTCACTAGGCACCGATGCGAATGGAAACCTTCAGGCACAGTCGAACGTGACGATCAATACCGGTGCTACCGGAGCCGCTTTCGATGCTGCTATAGGGCATGAGGGTAGCCACGTTGCCGACGCTCAGGACGTGGTGAAGTCCATCGTCGTCGATCCCAAAACGGGTGACTTCACAGTCGGCAACAACATCACTCGATACCAGTCCGAACAACGCGCCTATGGCGTGACCAATTCAATCTTGTCCTCTGAAGGCGTGAATGCTAACGAGGGCTGCATGGGGTGTGACCTTGGTCGAAGCACAATGCAGGGGCAAGTTCCGGGCATCGTGGATCGAATCATGAACACGGGTAACAACTACATGAGCGGCGGGAAGCATATGGGGCCAAAGAACCAAGGCGGCTCTGTTGTGAACGGCGTAGACCAGACTCCCAAAGCAGCCGTCCCCCAGGTTCCCCACTAGAATGCGGAGGAAAAACCCAATGCGAAATGAACTCCGTATCGTTCGGTCTGTTGGCCGTCGTCCTGATGGCAGTCTCAGTTCCCGGCCAAACAGCTCCAGCCGTCCCGATCCTTCAGGGAGCTGCCCTGCCGGTGTACCCTCCCATAGCGAAAGCCGCGCACGTAACCGGCAAGGTGACCGTGAGAGTGACTGTCAAAGACGGCTTGGTAGTTCAAACCGATGTACTCTCTAAACCGTCTGGGCAGCGGTTCTTGGAGACGCCGACGGTCGAAAATCTGAAGACGTGGCACTTCGCCGCCGACGTTGCCGGGACGTTCACCGTGACCTACACGTATGAAATCTCGGGCAAGGAGAGCGATGACCTGACGAACCCTAAAGTCGAAATGCTCCCCTCTCTGGACGTGAAGATCACAGCCCGACCTGTAAAGCCAACCGTCATGTACGAGAAGCAGAGCAGTCCATCCACGCGTTGAATCTCTCACAAGGCCGTCCCTTCGGGGCGGCCTTGCTGCGTCTGGGGTGGGTTGATGCTCTGGGCCTACTTGCAGCAGAGAGCGACGATGGAGACTGCGAGGGCGAGGATGGCGACGACGAGCTGTGCCACGCTGACCCAGAAAGCTGCCTTGGTCATGGTGCGACGGTTCCTTCGGCCCGTCGCATAGGCATCAGGAAGTCGAGAAACGTGGAATCGCCTGCGGGAATAAAAGCACGCTGCCTATGGCAGCGGGTTAGGGGTGACACGTCACCCCTGGGAGGGTGCTGCACAGCAACTTGACGTTGCTGTTTGGCTAATGCTCAAAACAAAGCAGATGCTACTTGCAGGGTGCCGTACGGCGACGTGACTTTCCGGGCCGAAAATGGAGGGAACCTTTCTTAAGAAGGAGGAATCTAATTGACAATGGAAGGGCAATGTACGACTATTTTAGTGTATGTCATACATATTGTAGTAAGTAGTTCAAGGAGCGCCTCCCAATGCCCGATCAACCCCAAACGCAAACTTTGTCGCTGCGCATCAGTGAAGCCCTGCGCAAGCGGTTGGAACACATCCGAGCGGTGACCGCCCTTCGCAAAGGCGAGAGCGTCTCCACTTCCGAAGTCGCTAAACAACTTTTGGAATCCTCGCCCGCCGACCGTCTGGAACTGGTCGAGTTATTGCAAATGCCAACGGAGGCGCTGGCCCGGTTGCGCAAAAAATGCGATGCTCAGCAACTGGTATCGCGCGCCGAGTGGGCGGCGCTGGCCTACTACGTCCAGCAAGGCGCGGAGGGTTTCGGTAAAACTCCGGTCTCCCGCGAGGCATGCATTGCCATTCTCGAAGCCTTTCAGGGGGTGTATGAATTGCGCAAGAGGGCCAATGCGGGACGGGATGAATATTATCTCGGCAATCTGCCGGAGGAATTCCAGTCGGGGGAGCGCAAGCCGAGTTCCGAGGTGGTGCGGCAGGCTGTCGCCGGAACCCTAAGGCGGCTGAATGATCCAGCTTCCAAGCTGCGGCCAGTCTTCGCGGCACGCAATCTGTATGTGTTTCTGGAAGATGAAGAGATTACGGGAGTGGAAGCGCTGAATCGAGTAATCCTTCCCTATTGGGAAGCACTTTGGCGGATGGCGGCGCGAGGACACTATTTCGTGAACCGGCGGCCCATCCGGGAAGAGCACCCCTGGGGTACAGCTCTCGCGGTGGGGCCACCACTGCCCCATGCCAGTGAAGGGAAATATGCGCTGTCCTTCGAGCGAGGGCCAGGAAAACTCAGCTTGTCGCTGAGTTTTCCTGGCCCGCGCGGGCCCATGTATCCGATGGGGCCGTATCCCATGATTTCAGAATTTCGCGCGATGCTGAACTCCTTGACGGCCAGAAACCGCTCATGGAGCGGAGAGTACTTCTTTGGATATGTGAGCAGCCGGGGTCAGGAAAACGAGTTTTGGTTTCGCGGTAATGGAAACAATATCACTTTTGGTTTTTCCGAAGAAGAGTGGAACACCATACGGAAGCTATTTCGCCGGGGGTGGGAAGCGCCGGAAATCCAAGTGGCCTGGGAAGCATTGGCATGGGAATACGGTGAGTTGTGATTGCGGGACAGTCTTTCCGAACCAAGTCGCTCACCGCCAAGGTGACGGAAGAGGAGTACGTCCGGCTGCGAGAGTTGGCGGTGCGGGCAGGCCAGAGCATGGGCGAGTGGGCGCGGACCATTCTACTCGCACAGGTGAATTCCCCTGACGAGATCATGCTTGCCGAGATTCTGGCGCTGCGCATGTTGTACCTGAACACCGTGCAGGCGCTGGGACAGAAAGAGGAACTGACAACCGGGCAGTTGCAAAAGCTGATCGAGCGAGTGGACCGGGAGAAGGAGGAAAAAGCTAAAGATCGGCTGAGGGGAAAAAGAACAGAAAGCAGAACAGAGTAAGGAAAGAGTGGCGGCGAGTAACAGAAAGACGAATGACCGAAAGACATAATGACGGAAAGAAGGAATGCAGTGAAGAACGCATGGGGACGAGAAGAAAGCTATCGCTGGCCGAGCAATCGGCCCGTGTGGACGATCACGGTGTTTATGCTGAGCGCCTTGGCGATGCTGGGAGCGGGAGTTTATCAGTACAAACAGCAATGGACATTCTTGCAGCAGGAGTATCTGAAGACCTACATCGCGAGCGGTGCACGACCGTGGCTGAAGACTTCGAGCTATCTCTTGCTGTACCGGGTGGAAGGAAACCGGGAACGGCTCGTGGTGGATGCCGACTTGAGCGACCCAATGGTCTTGCAGAGGAAGGTGAAGCTGCAATGGAAGTGGAGCAGTTCCAAGAGTGCGGATTTGCACTGCTGGCTGGAAGAAACGATTTACGGTGGTGAATCGCCGTGGCAAAAGCTGTGGGGCTGGATGTGGAAAGCAGGCGCGGGCGTTCTAGCCCTCGGCCTGCTGTTTGCCATTCCTCGCGACTCCCGGCGGCAACGCATCCGCAAGTACGGACGCAGGACAAAGGGCCCGGAGCTGGTGACGGCAGCGCGGTTCAATCGTAGGAAGCCGCGATCCGCTCAGGGTGTTGGCTTCATCACCCGAGAGCGGCGCACCTTCGGTGAGTGGATGTTGGGTTGTGAAGGGAGCATGGTGCGAGTGCCGCGAGAGCGGGAGAGTTCTCACTTCATGATGATGGGGGACACGGGCGCGGGCAAATCGTCGCTGATCCGGCAAATGCTGATGCAGGTGGAAGAGCGTGGAGAAACGGCCATCGTGTACGATCCGGCGCTTGAATACACGCCGCAGTTTTACGAACCGGATCGCGGCGACATGGTCCTGAACCCGGTAGACGCGCGAATGCCTTACTGGTCGCCGTGCGACGAAGTGCGGCATGAAGCGGAAGCCGAAGGACTGGCGGCAGCGTTGTTCAAAGATGACCATCGTACCAACCCTTTCTTCGTGATGGTGCCCCGTCAAATCTTCGCGCACCTGCTGATCGAGCAGAAGCGGACGCCGCAAGAGCTACTGGCGATCCTGCGCGACGAGCAGGAGCTGGCGAAGCGGTTGAAGGACACCGAACACGCGGCAGCGATTTATCCCGATGCGGGACCGCAGCGCGGCGGCATGATCGCTACGCTTAACAGCGTAGCGAATGCTTTGAAGGTCTTGCCGCGAAAAGAAGAGACGAAAACAAGCTGGACGGCCCTGGAGTGGGCGCAGAAGCGGCAAGGCTGGTTATTTATTACCAGCCCGCCGGAATTCCGTGAAGGCTGCGGCCTCTCATTAGCATGTGGTTAGACATGCTGGTGCTGCGGTTGATGAATCAAGGCAAGCCAGGAGTGCGTCCGGTGTGGTTCATTCTGGACGAGTTGCAAAGCCTGCATGTGTTGCCGCAGCTGCACACAGCCCTTACCGAGAACCGGAAAGTAAAGAACCCGGTGGTGCTGGGCTTTCAGGGTCGCAGCCAGCTTGAGGAGTTGTACGGGAAAAAGACGGAAGCCATGCTCTCCCAGCCCGCGACAAAAATCTTTTTACGCACGGATGAAGCGAACTCGGCCAAGTGGATCAGTCAGACCATCGGCGAGGTGGAGATTGAGCATTTGCGGGAGAGCCGGATGGAAGGGCATTTTCCCCAGGAGCGCCGCACCCGCAACTACCAATTGGAGCGCACGACCGAGCCGCTGGTGATGGCCTCGGAAATCCAGGGCCTACCCAATCTGCATGGATATCTAAAGAGCGGCAATCAGGTCGCGCGTTTGAGTTTTCCCTATATCGGGTTGCCCAAACGCCATGAGGCTCTGATCGCCCGCAAGCCCGCGGAACAACAGCGAACAGAAAAGCAGACCCAGACCGTAACAGCCTCGGGCGATGGTGATGCGGCGCACCGTTTGCCGCCGCCGATTCCTCCGCAGCGCCAGGAGCCCGTACCACCGCCAACCAAAAGAGTGGTGAATCAGAACCTGCCCTTTTTAGAGTAGCAGCCGGAGGTAGTGAACATGCTGACGATATCGAAGCCGCTTTCTTCAGGTCAGGCGCAGACCTATCACAAGGAAGAGTTCGCCAATGCGCGGGACAACTACTACTCGGAAGACGACCGCGTGCGCGGTGAATGGCACGGCCAACTCGCTGCGCAATGGAACTTAAAAGGCGAAGTGAATGAAGAACACTTTGTGCGACTTGCGGACGGCCAACATCCGCTCACCGGAGAGCAGCTTGTGCAGCACCGCGCGGCAATGGAGTACTTCAACGAGCGCGGTGGAAAAGTAAAAACGATGGAGCATCGCGCCGGTTGGGATGCGACGTTTTCCGCGCCCAAGAGCGTGAGTCTGACTGCGCTAGTAGGCGGGGATGAACAGGTACGTGCCGCACATCGGGAAAGCGTGAACGTTGCTCTTGACGAACTGGAAAAATATGTTCAGGCGCGGATCGGCGGCAATCATGCGCCGGAAATTACTGGTAAATGGATAGCGGCAAAGTTTGAGCACGATTCTTCGCGGCCTGTCGATGGCTACGCTGCGCCGCAACTTCACACGCACGTTGTGGTTTTCAACATGACCGAGCGGGAGAACGGCGAGATGCGGGCCTTGCAGCCAAGAGAACTTTATCGCTCCCAGCAATATGCCACAGCCATCTATCGTTCGGAACTGGCACTGCGACTACGGCATCTGGGCTATGAGATTGAGCAGAGTGCCCACGGTGCCCCGGAGATTCGCGGCTATTCGCAGGAATATCTTGAGGCCAGCAGTCCCCGCCGTCAGCAAATCAAAGAGCACTTGAGCGAACAAGGTCGGAGCGGAGCGGAATCCGCGCAGATCGCCGCCCATCGTACCCGCGAAGCGAAGCTGAATATTACCCATGAAGAGATGCGGCGCCAGCATCGAGCCATGGCCAAAAAACACGGCAACCAGCCGGAGCATGTAGTGCGGGAAGCCCAGGCCCGCCTCCATCACATTGAGCCGCTCAATGAAGATCGGATGCAGCAGGTTGCACAGCAGTCGGTTGAGTATTCCATGCAGAAGAATTTTGAACGGGATGCCGTATCGGACGAGCGCGATCTGATGCGCGATGCCCTACGGCGTTCGATGACAGAAGCTCCCGTTGGGGAAATTCGCCGGCAGTTCGAGTACGAAATCGAACAGCGCCATCTCTTGCCAACCAATCACGACCAGGCACAGCCAAGCCGCTTATTCACCACCGACGAAATGATTGCCTTGGAGCGAGACAACATCCGCCTGATGCAACAAGGCGTCAATAAATATACCGAACTCGTGAGTGCGCGATCGCGCTCTCGAATGGAACATAAATATCCGCATTTGAGCAACGGCCAGCGCGCAGCAATCGATGACATCCTCACCAGCCGTGACCGGATCACGGCCTTGGAAGGCGCAGCCGGAGCGGGCAAGACCACGGCACTGGCAGCCGTTCGAGACGCTGCCGAGCGCGACGGCTATCAGGTCAAAGGCTTTGCGCCCACGTCAGGAGCAGCCCGCAAGCTGCAAGAGGCGGGAATCGAATCGAGTACTTTACAAAAATATCTTCAACACGGAGCAGAGGAACAACACGCAGGAAAACATCTCTACATTCTGGATGAATCGAGTCTGGCCAGCACCCGGCAGATCAGCGATTTTTTGCATCGCTTGCAACAGCAGGACCGCGTTCTGCTTGTCGGCGATGTTCGCCAGCACGAAGCTGTTGAGGCCGGTCGGCCCTACCACCAGTTACAGGAAGCTGGAATGCACACAGCCCATCTGGACGACATCATCCGGCAAAGAGACCCGGCGCTGAAGGAAACCGTCGAACTACTCGCGCGTGGCGAAGTCCGGGAAGCGGTGAACGAGTTAGACCACCAAGGCCGCGTACATGAGATTCGAGGCCGGGATGAGCGGCTTCGTGAAATCGCCAGCGAGTACGCAAAAAGACCGGAAGGCACACTCGTCATCTCCCCAGACAATGAATCCCGCCGTGAACTGAATGCGCTCATCCATCGCACTATGCAGGACACCGGGCAAGTGCAAACCATAGAGAATACCGTTCGCGTCTTGGAAGCGCGGCAGGAACTCACCGGAGCAGATCGGGCATGGGCAGAACGATACCAACCGAACGATATTTTGCGCTATGCCCATGGCAGCAAACGGCTCAGCGTGAACGCGGGCGAATACGCCACTGTAGTGCATGCCGATGGCAAACAAAATCTACTCACCGTTCAGCGGCAGGATGGAAAGTTAATCACCTACGATCCAAAACGATTACAGGGCGTTTCCGTTTACCGCGAATCAGAACGTCAATTTGCCGCAGGCGACCGCATCCAGTTCACCGCGCCCTCCAATTCCAAAGACTTGCAGGTTACCAACCGCGAACTGGGAACCATGGTAAATCCGAGCAACCGGGAAATGACCATAAGAATGGACTCTGGCAAATTAATAAAATTCGACGCACAGAAACATCCACATCTCGACTACGGCTATGCCATGACCAGCCACAGCAGTCAGGGACAAACCGCTGACCGTGTCTTAATCCACGTCGAAACCGAAAAAAGCTCTCAGCTTGTGAATAATCGCATGGCTTATGTCGCGATTTCTCGCGGGCGCTACGACGCGAAGATTTATACCGACAATAAAGCCGACCTCCCCGACCACCTCAGCCGCGAGCACACCCAGAGTACGGCCATCCCGGTCATTCAGCAATATGCTCATCAGAAATTAGACGGGTCTGGCGGTTATCAATCGCAAAACCAATTCGCAGAAGAGTCCGCGTCGAAAACTCGCGTCTCTGGACAGTCTCAAAGTCAATCGCTCGGTGTTTAATGCTATGGCAGTAGAAAGCAGATCACAATTTCTCGAACCTTACATCGATGCCAGGGCCGCTGCGAAATATTTAGGGATGCATTGGAAAACGATCCAGCGTTTAGCCAGAGAAAACATCCTGCCAGCATATCCCTTTAGTGGGAACAAAAGAAAAGCATGGAGATTCCGCATTTCTGATCTGGACATGTGGGCAAAGTCTCGGCTACTCTCAGTCAGCCATTCGTGCCGTAACACCGGGAAGGAGAAAAGGTGAAACGGACACGATATCAAAATGGCTGCTTACGACTTGAACCAAGGAAGCATGGGCCCGATGCCTGGGTTTTCTATTGGAGAGAGCAGGGGCGGCTAAAAAAGAAAGTCATTGGTTCCAAACGCGAGTTTAGAACCGAATCGGAAGTATGGAGGCAAATTGAACCGCTGAGGTTTCGTATCAATGAGAACCAGGAAACTCCGGCGATTCTTTCCCTGGGCATGGTGATTCAACATTACAAAGCGAGTGAACTGGAATGCGAAAAACCACGCCTCGACTATTCCACACGATCCATCTACGGACATAATTTGACGAACTGGATCTTGCCGCGTTGGGGGCAAACCCAACTCGACAAGCTGAAGGGTGTTGAAGTCGAAAAATGGCTGGGTGAACTGACATTGGCTGATGGAACCAAGGCCAAGCTGAGAAATATGCTGTCAGCTCTTTACAGTCATGCGATCCGGTATGGTTGGATCAACAGAAACCCAATTGCAACCGTACGGCAGTCCGCCAAGCGCAAGTTCATTCCTGACATCCTTTCGGTAACCGAATTCGGGCAGATGTTGGAAGCTCTTTCGCTACGCGAGTACACACTGGCGATCTTGGATTTTGGAACGGGGTTGCGCATCTCAGAAATGCTGGCGCTTAAATGGAGCGACATCGATTTCATTAAGAAACAAATTGATGTTCGCCGCAAGATTTATCATCAGCATATTGGGGAGTGCAAAACAGAGGCGTCCCAAAAACCGGTCCCGATGGATGATTTTTTAGCAGAAACCATCATGCAATGGCGCAGTCAAACTCCCTACGCCGAATTAGACGATTGGGTGTTTGCTTCTCCGGCCATGAGCGGAAAACAGCCTTATTGGCCGGAACGCCTGCGAAGGCTGTTACAGGAATCTGCTAAAAAACTCGGGATTGCCAAGAAAATTGGGTGGCACACGTTCCGCAGGACGCTGTCATCATTGCTGATTGAAAATGGCAACGATGTCAAAATTGTCCAAGAGATGTTGCGGCATGCTTCCGTACGGATCACGCTTGAGATTTATGCTCAAGCAAATGGCGGAGTAAAACGCGAAGCTCAAGGTCAGATTTACAAACTCCTGAGGGAAAGCACGGCGACGTTGCCACTGTTACCTTCCGTTACCTCGCCGGAAGAAAGACTAGCTGTAAGCCATTGAAATGAATGGCGGGGACGACGGGACTCGAACCCGCGGCCTCTGCCGTGACAGGGCAGCGTTCTAACCAACTGAACTACGTCCCCACGCTCACTGGGCCTTTTGAGAAGACCCTCGCACAAATACGAATCAGAGCAGCTGTCCCTGCTCCGCAGATTAAATTGTAACAGAGGATTTCCAGGCGTGGGAGTCGGACACCGACAATTGCATCGCCTCTTCGCTTCTGCATTGCTTCTTCGCTTCGCTCGCGGCGACAATCGAGTTCCATTTTTTCGCAACCAACATTCTGCAATGCCTCGCCATATTTTGATTTCCACGCTCTTCCATCTAAAATCTGCATTCCGACTCACGGAGGTTTGCATTGTCCTACATCCAGTTTCTGGGCGCGGCGGGTACGGTCACCGGCTCCAAGCACCTCATCAACACTTCATCCGACGGCGATGGAAAAAACGGATGCCAGGTACTTGTGGACTGCGGCATGTTCCAGGGTCCGAAGCAATGGCGCGAGCGCAACTGGCAGGACACGCCCATTCCCGCCCGCGAAATCGACGCCGTTATTCTTACTCACGCCCACCTCGACCACTGCGGATGGATCCCTCGACTGGTGAAGGAAGGCTTTCGCGGCCCGATTTACGCCACCCCGGCAACGATTGATCTATGCGGCGTGGTGCTCCCCGACTCCGGCCACCTGCAAGAGGAAGATGCCGACTTCTACAATAAGAAAAACAAATCAAAACACAATCCCGCGTTGCCGCTCTATACGCTGGACGAAGCGGAAGATGCATTAAAACATTTCCAGCCGGTGCAATTCGGAGAAACCAAACAAGTCACGCCGGAACTTTCATTTCGCTTCGTCCACGCCGCGCATATCCTGGGCTCGGGGATGGCGGAGATCACTCTGACCGTTGGCGGCCAGACGCGTCGCATGTTATTCACCGGCGACATTGGCCGCATGCGCGACCAGAGCGTGGCTCCCGGCAAAGTCGTCCATTCCGGCCCGCAAGAAGGCGAAAGCGCGGACGTGCTGGTCATGGAATCCACCTACGGAAATCGCGTGCATCCGAAAGATGATCCGCGTCCCGAGCTGGCAAAAGTCATTACTGAAACAGTGCGGCGGGGAGGGAGCGTCGTGGTGCCCGCATTCGCCGTGGAGCGCACGCAGAAATTTGTTTTCATGCTCAAAGAGCTGATGGAAGCCGGGCAGATCCCAAAAGTACCGGTTTTTTGCGACAGCCCTATGGCTATCAAGGCTGTACAAATTTTCCTGAAGCACACGGAGGAATACAGCGATCAGACGAAAAACCTGATCAGTCAATATGGTTCGCCGCTCAGCTGGCCCGGCTTCACCTTTGCGTCCACGGCGCAGGAATCAAAAAAGATCAACGACGCGCACTACCCCTGCATCATTATTTCCTCCAGCGGAATGGTCACCGGCGGACGCATTCTGCATCATCTCGCGCAGAGACTGCCAGACCCGAAGAACACGGTCATCTTTATTGGCTATCAAGCGCAGGGCACCCGAGGTTTCACAATCAAGAGCGGCGCGCCAGAAGTAAAAATATTCGGCGACATAGTTTCCATCCGCGCCCAGATTGCGGCCATCGAACAGTTCTCCGACCACGCCGATCCTCCAGAACTGTTGGAGTGGCTGCGCACCTTCAAGAACAAACCGAATGTTACCTATCTCGTTCATGGAGAGCCCGCAGCTTCATCGCAGCTTCGCGATCTAATGACGAAAGAATTGGGATGGAATGTGCAGGCCGCGCAGTGGCTGGAAAAGGCGAACATAAGTTAGGCAAAGCTATGCTCACATCAGAAAATGCGCGCAGGTTTGCCTACGAATGGATCGCGGCATGGAATTCGCATGACCTTGATCAGATCATGACGCATTACGCTGACAACGTTGTGTTGATTTCGCCAGTCGCGGCGAAGCTGCTAAATGACCCTTCAGGCGCAGTCAAGGGCAAGCAAGCCGTGAGGGCTTATTTTGAAAAGGGCCTTGAGGCTTATCCCCACCTCAAATTTGAACTGATTGAAGTGATGTGGGGCCTGTCGAGCGTCGTTCTTCATTATGTGAATCAGAAGGGGATGAAATCGGGCGAGTTTATGGAGATGGATTCCGCGGGAAAAGTAGTCAAGGTTGTAGCCAACTACTCGGGATAATGCTGCTGCTTAGTCTCATGCCTTAAATATTGTGTCCATTTCATACTCTCAATTCCCTTGTAGCATGGCCGTTCCAAAGGAACGGCCATGCGAAGTGAAGGACCTATGCACCACCGCTCTCCATAGCGGATCCAGGAATGTGGGACAGAAAGTGCATAGGTCCTTCGCTTCGCTCAGGATGACAGCCCTTTGATCGGGAAACAGCGGCGGACATCTTCCGCACTTCAAACGACCCGCAATTGTTCATTCATCACATACATCACAGTCTATCCATTGTCATCCTGAACGAAGCATGCCGTTCCGCAGGAACGGCATGCGAAGTGAAGGACCTATGCATCACGACGCCCCAAAGTTCTATTACGTTTACATCATGAGCAACCGCTCCAAGACTCTGTATACGGGTGTAACCAACAACCTCGAACGCCGCGTTTGGGAACACAAGCAAGGCGCCGGTTCTGAATTCTGCCGGCGTTACAAACTCGACCGCCTGGTCTACTTTGAGCGCTTCGGAGACATTCGCGGCGCGATTGACCGCGAGAAGCAGATCAAAGGCCTGCTGAGAATCAAGAAGATTGCGCTCATCGTCTCCATCAATCCGGCATGGCGTGATTTGAGTGAGGAGTGGTATAAGCGGCACCGATACCAGCCGGAAATTGCATAGGTCCTTCGCTTCGTACAGGATGACAATTTGATTGAGGGCTAATAGCGCATCCCCACACAATCCTATTCAATTCCTTACCGCTGTCATCCTGAACGAGCATGCCGTTCCGAAGGAACGGCATGCGAAGCGAAGGACCTATGCATCATCGCTCTCCACAGCAAATCTACGGTGCGTTCATCTGGCAATCAGAGTTGAGGCAATGAAAAACCAAGCAGGAATGTAGGACAGAAAGTGCATAGGTCCTTCGCTTTGCTCAGGATGACATCGTTTTGATGAGAACGATCAGATATCCACCATAATTTTCCGATTTCATCTTTCCTCGCTCCTGCCATTCCTTCCCAGCCATGCCATCTTTAACCACTCTCATCCCTCTGCCATTGTCATCCTGAACGAAGCATGCCGTTCCGCAGGAGCGGCATGCGAAGTGAAGGACCTATGCACCTTTGCTGTCTGGAGCGAATTTGCGACTGTAAACTGGTCAGAGAACGGGTTGAGTACAATCATCCGGGATAAAGCAGAGATGGTATCCAGAAAGTGCAGGTCCTTCTTTGCTCAGGATGACGGCGTTTTGATGTAATGTCAGATGGTAAGCGACGGACTTAATTTGTCCGTGTGAACCGCACCAGCTCTTCCAGTTTCTTACCAGCAGCGCCGGAATCAATGGATGAGGCCGCCAGCGCCACGCCGCCTTGCAGGTGCTCGGCTTTTCCCGCGACCACCAGCGCCCCTGCCGCGTTCAGCAATACAACATCGCGCCGAGACGATCTCTTCCCTTCTAAAACTTCTCGAATGAATGCGGCATTTCCCACCGCATCCCCGCCGGAAATTTCTTCGAGCGGGGCCCGTTTAAATCCAAATTCCTCCGGCGTTACTTCATAGCTGTGCACTTCCCCGTCACGCACCTCGGCGATCCGCGTTGCACCAGAGGTGGTGATCTCATCCAAACCGTCCAGGCCATGCACCACCATCGCCCGCCGCAGTCCCAGCATGCTCAGCGCTTCAGCAAGTTTTTCCACCAGATCGAGCGAATAAACTCCAACTACCTGCGCCGACGCCCCCGCCGGATTCGTGAGAGGACCTAGTAAATTAAATACCGTCCGCAACTTCAATTCGCGCCGCGCCGGTTGCACATATTTCGTCGCGCCATGCATGGCGGGAGCAAAAAGAAAGGCGATGCCCACTTCGTTCAGGCACGCCGCAATGCGCTCCGGAGCAAGGCCGATGTTCACGCCCAGCGCCTCCATTACGTCTGCAGAGCCGCACTTTGACGTGATGCTGCGGTTGCCGTGCTTGGCCACGCGCACGCCCGCCCCTGCCACGACAAACGCTGCGGCGGTGGAAATATTGAATGTGCCGCTGGCATCGCCGCCGGTGCCGCAGGTGTCCACCAGAGCGTCGCGCTCCGTGTCGCTAACGTCCACGGCGGAATTTTCACGATGCTTCAGCGGGGTTGCCGCCGCGCGGATGGCCTCCGCGAAGCCCACGATCTCCTCGACCGTTTCGCCTTTCATGTGCAATGCAACCAGCAGCGCCGCGATTTGCGCGTCGGTGCACTTGCCGGAGAGCACCTCGGCCATGACCTCTCGCGCTTCAGCGCGCGAAAGCGATTGGCGATGGTTGGCGATGCTATGTAGAGCGTCGAGGATCATGAGTAGTAGTTAAAGATAGCAGGAAGTTTTCAGTTGCTGGTTGCCAGTTTTCAGTTGTCAGTTTTCCGGCGACCGTCCGTTCGTCACATCAAACGAGGGAGGCAACTCCTCCGGCGTGCTTGCCCAGGTTTTATTTGGCGTCCCGGCTAACGTGAATTCCAGGCGATTATTCTTAGCGGACAATTTATCAAGCGGCAACCAAGTACTCTCATACGGAGTGCCATTTAGCTTTACGGACTGGACGTAAATTCCCTGCCCGCGCGAGTCAATGGTCAGCACGCTTCCGTTGCCCAGTTTCAGCGCCGCATGCCTGAACATGGGCGTACCCAGCACTAGTCCGCCCACACCCGGAATCACCGGATACATTCCCAGCGCGTTCCACACATACACGCCGGAAGTCGCGCCCAGGTCATCGTTGCCGGGCAGGCCGTCGGGCTTAGTCGTGAAGGTCTCGCGGCGAATGCGGTCTACGACCTCCTGTGTCTTCCACGGGTTCCCAGTCCAGACGTATGCATAAGGAGCGCAGAAGTCCGGCTCATTGCTCACCGTAAAATTTGAGCCCCAGCCCGAGAGCTTGGTAAAAAAAGTCTCGAGCTTTGGAAGCGCATTCTGATTGCCGCCCATTGCCTGAAACAGACCAGCATAGTTAAACGGAATCATGAAGGTGTACTGCCACGTGGATCCCTCTTCGAAGCCCATTTGATCGGATGTGTCCCAGCTTTTTATGTGGTGCGGTAATAAATGCTCGGGGTCCCAGCCAGCAATGAAGCTGCCGTCAGGAGTGCGCGGACGGATGAATTTGCTTTCAGGATCAAAAAGTTTCCGCCAGTTCTGCGCTGAAGCAAGCAGGCTCGCCGCATGGGCCTTGTCGCCGAGCGCGGCGGCAAACCGCGAATCAGCAAAATCGGCGCTGGCGTATTCCAGAGTGAACGATGCGCCGTCTTCATGGTTCGCGTCCGTAGGAAGATAGCCTTTGCTCAGATAGTCACCCAGTTCGGGCCGTTCGGCTTGGTCGTGCAAACCGTTACCAGGTTGCGTGGCGCCTTTGATCATGAAGCGCAAGGCAGAAGCGGTATCAAAGTTACGCGCACCAAATGCGTAGGCGCTGGAAAGCAAAATCGGCGACGAGTCCCCGCCCATCACATAGCTCACGTCGTTCGCCACGGGCCACTTGGGAAGCCATCCGCTTTGCTCCGCGTCGCGCACCAGCGACTCCATCATCTGGCTGGTTTCTTTGGGCATGAGTAGCGCCTGGAAATGAATCAGGCTGCGATAGATGTCCCAGTCGGAAAAATTCGCGTATTGTGCCTCGCCAGCGGACAAGCGCCGGACTTTCTGATCGAAGCCGATGTAGTCGCCGTTTTCGTCGCTGAAGGTGTTGGGCGAGAGCAGCATATGGTAGAGACCTGTATAGAAAATCGTGCGCTGCTCCGGCGTTTCGCCTTCTGTCTGCACACGGTCGAACATCTCGGTCCATTTTTTCTTCGCGGCGGCATGCACCTGATCGAAGTCCCAGCCCGGAATTTCAATGGCGAGGTTCAGCGCGGCGTTTTCTTCACTGACAAATGAAATTCCAATCTTCATGACTACAGGATCGGTGGCACCAGAGAAAGAGACGTAGGCCCCATCTTTACGGCCCGAGGCGGTACGTGATCCGGGATGGACGTCGCCCGCATGTCCACCGGTCCAGGTCCCGAAAGAAGAAAATGGCTTGGCAAACTTTGCGACGAAATAAAGAACGTAGCTGGAATCAGACTGGCAAAAGCCTCCGCTGTGAATAGTCCCGCTGATTGTGTCGTCGCCAACAATTTGGATCGTGCTGGTGTCTGACTCGCGTTTAGGCTCATTCACGGTTGCGCTGGCGGCGGCTTTAAAAAGAAGCGTGCGCTCGCCCTCGGCTGGGAAGGTGAAGCGTCCCATGCCTGCGCGAAGAGCGACGGTCAGTTCTGACTTCACGCCGTTGCCCAAGGTGACGCTGTAGTATCCGGGGTGGGCCTGCTCGTCGTTGTGCGAGAAGGGCACGTCAAAGTTGTCAGGCGAAGCCGCGCTAGCGCTTAATTCGGTGACCCAGGGCAGGATGGGCAGATCGGCGTACACCGTGCAACCCGCGCCGCTGATGTGGGTGAGGCTGAAACCTCTCGTCGTTGTGTCCTGATAGTGATACCAGCCGTCGGCGCGTGTGTCGGGGCTCCATTGAACCATGCCCAGGGGCAGCGCGGCGCCGGGGAAGGTGTTGCCGTCGCCGGCTGTGCCAATGAAGGTGTTCACTGAATCGTAGGGAGTGATTACAGGAACGGTTTGGGCCACCAGGCCAAGTGAGGAGAGCAATAAGAAAGCTAGGACGCTGCGCATGGTGGGAAATTATATCAACCCAAAGAAGCGGGCGGAGAGAGGGAAAAGATTTCCACAGATGTTCCTTGAGGAACATATTGTACGTACATTATTATAACTTCTCTTTAGTATTAAGTTGTTGACAATGCATGTTTAACGCGCGAAGGCAGTCAAGAATCGATTCTCGAATGACCAAGGAGAACATCCTGTCACCGGGAAAACGCATCCGAGCGCTCCCAAAAGTAAGAAACAGCATGAGTTCAAGCGATGGCGGTGGCGCGGTTTTAACCAAACTGACCTGTGCTCTTATACGATCCTGAAAATCATGCATCCCGGAGCGGCATAGCCGCGAGGGACCTCACCTCGGATTGAAATTCGTATGCTGTCGGCGGGGACAATATTCCCCACCAATTTCTGAAAAAATTGTTGCCGTCGTAAGGTCTCTCCCTCTTCGCTTCGCTCAACGTCGAGATGACATCCTTTTAGGGGGCATGTCTTATTCGAATTGCACCACATCCGACCGATTATGGTTTGCCCAATGGCTTGATCCTTCTATAGAATCAAGAGTTTGCTGCTCGGGTTTGCCGCATGTAGTTCCTGCCCGTTCATCAGTGCAATTCAGGAATCATTATGAAAATTCATGAGTACCAGGCAAAAGGGATTTTGAAGAAATATGGCGTGGCGGTGCCTCGCGGAGAGACAGCTGCGACCCGAGATGAGGCTGTAGCTGCCGCCAAGAGGCTATTCGAGGCTGGGGCCAGCGGGGTGGTGGTGAAGGCGCAAATCCATGCCGGGGGACGTGGCAAGGGCGGCGGAGTGAAGATCGCCAAGTCCGTGGAAGAGGCGGGCGAATTGGCCGGGAAAATCCTGGGCATGACGCTGGTGACGCATCAAACCGGGCCGGAAGGCCGATTAGTGCGGCGGCTGCTGATTGAAGAGACTTTGCCGATTGAAAAGGAATTGTATTTAGGAATTGTGATTGATCGTGCGGAAGCGCGGCCTGTATTCATGGCCTCGGCTGCGGGCGGCATGGAGATTGAGCAGGTCGCGGCGGAAAATCCGGATGCGATTTTGAAGGAGTACATTGATCCGGGCATGGGGCTGGAGGCGTTCCAGGCGCGGAATCTGGCGTTCAAGCTGGGGCTAGGGCCAAAACAGATTAACTCCGCCGTGCAGTTCATGACTTCGCTATACAAGGCCTTTGCGGAATCGGATTCGTCGTTGGTAGAAATCAATCCTTTTGTGAGTTGCACCGATGGTCGGCTGTTCGCACTCGACGCCAAGATGACCTTTGATGACAATTCCCTGTTCCGGCATGCGGACATCCGCGAGTTGCGCGATGTGACGGAGGAGGACCCACTGGAAGTGGAGGCCTCCAAGTACAACCTGAACTACATTAAGCTCGACGGAAACGTCGGCTGCATGGTGAATGGCGCTGGCCTCGCGATGGCGACCATGGACATTGTTAAGTACGCGGGCGGCATGCCGGCAAATTTTCTGGACGTGGGCGGCGGCGCCAATGCCGAGCAGGTAACGCATGCGTTTGAGATTTTGCTCGCCGATAAGAGTGTAAAGGCAGTGCTGATTAACATTTTTGGCGGGATTCTGCGGGTGGACACGCTCGCCAATGGAGTGGTGGAGGCAGCACGGAAGACGCAAATCCAGCTCCCCATTGTGTTGCGACTGGAAGGGACGAATGTGGAGCAGGGACGAGAAATCCTGAAAAATTCGGGGCTGAACTTTATTGTGGCGCAGACGATGAAAGACGCGGCGGAAAAAGTGGTGGCGGCGGCGAAAGGGTAGGTCGGCGATAGCTCCTTCTCTAAGACGCTGAGATGGGATTAGAAACGCAAGATTTCTCGACTTCGTAGAAATGCATGTCATGCATTTTTGCCACGCTCGAAATGACAGTTTCGATAGGGTTCAGAGCTAAGGCTTCCCAGAGTATGGGCGAGGGATTGGGGTTAGCGGATAGGAGTGTCCGCTCCACATCATAAAATTATGAGCATTCTTGTTAATAAAAAAACCAAGCTGATTGTTCAAGGACTTACCGGACGCGAAGGAACCTTTCATGCCAAAGCGTGCGCGGAATATGGCACGCAGGTGGTCGGCGGAGTGACTCCTGGCAAAGGCGGCACTACGCACGAAGGCTGGCCGGTATTTAACACGGTGCGAGAGGCTGTGGACAAGACGGGAGCCGACGCTTCGGTGATTTTCGTGCCTCCTCCGTTTGCGGCGGACGCGATTATGGAAGCCGCGGACGCCGAGGTTGAGCTGATCGTCTGCATCACCGAAGGCATTCCGACGCTGGACATGGTGCGGGCGTGGGAATTTATGCAGACGCGGCGCTCGCGGCTGATTGGGCCGAACTGCCCGGGAATTATTTCTCCCGGTAAATGCAAAATCGGCATTATGCCTGCGCGCATTCATAAGGAAGGCGCGATTGGGATCGTGTCACGCTCGGGAACGCTGACTTACGAAGCTGTTCATCAGTTGACGCAGATGGGGATTGGGCAATCCACAGCGATCGGCATTGGCGGCGATCCGATTATTGGGACGAATTTTGTGGACGCTCTCGATTTGTTTAATCGCGATGCGCAGACTGAAGCTGTGATTATGATCGGAGAGATTGGCGGCAGCGCCGAGGAGACTGCGGCGGAATTCGTAAAAAATCATATGAAGAAGCCGGTGGTGGGATTTATTGCTGGGCAGACGGCGCCTCCGGGGCGGCGTATGGGCCATGCGGGCGCGATTATTTCTGGCGGCAAAGGGACTGCGGAGGAAAAGATTAAGACCATGGAGGCTGCGGGAATTCGAGTGGCGAAATCACCGGCTGCGATCGGAGAGACGCTGGCCGCGGCGATTGGAGCTTCTGTACGGGCTTAGTGGAGCGGCAGGGATCCTTCGACTGCGAAATTCAGCCGCGCGCGGCTGAATTTCTTCGCTCAGGATGACAAATTTAAGAGGTTAGTAAATTCAAGCAGCAATTCAAACATTGGGGACTAAAAACAAATATGAATCTGCAACGCACGTTCACGATCATTAAGCCGGATGCGGTAAAGAAGAACGCGATTGGCGACATCATTGGGCAATTCGACAAGCATGGATTCCGGATTCTCGCGATCAAAAAGCTGGAAATTACCAAGCACCAGGCGGAGCAGTTTTATGCGGTGCACTCCAGCCGCCCGTTCTTTAGTTCGCTTACGGACTTTATGTCGAGCGCGCCGATTGTTGCTTTGGCTCTGGAGAAGGAAAATGCCATCGCCGATTTGCGCAAGTTGATGGGCGCGACGAACCCCGCGAACGCGGAAGACGGGACGATCCGCAAGAAGTGGGCGTCGAGCATTGAGCACAATGCGATCCATGGCTCGGACGCGGAGGATACGGCGCGGTTTGAGCTGAGCTTCTTTTTTGCGGGGTTTGAGCTGGCGTAGAAGTTGGCAATAATCAGGCAATCAATTGTCATTTCGAACGTGCGAAAAATCTGCTTTGAAAATTGAAAAACAGATTCCTCACGCAAATGCGGCGTTCGGAATGACAATTTTTTATTGGATTGATTTTGTGCGCGGGGCGGTAGGCCCGCGCCTAGATTGTTTCTTTGCTGGCTTCTCGCGGGTAGGAGGCCCGCGCCACATCCGTTAACTTAAGGGTTCATACAAATTGCCTTCGACGCGTTCGGCTACTTTGGGGAGTTCTTTTTTTGCATGCTGCAGGAAGTGAGGTGATGCGCGATGGACTTCGAGCGCGGCGTCGTCTTTGTATTGTTCGTAGATGAAAAAGCGGCGGGGCTCGGTTTTGTGGCGGTGGACCTGGTACATGGCGCAACCGGGCTCTTTGCGGGATTCTTCCGTCAGCTTTGAGAACAATTGCGCTGTTTCTGTTTCGCGACCAGCTTTTGCCATCCAGATTACCGCCAGCACGACCATATTATTTTCTCCGCAATGCGTTGCTCAGAAAGCTGTATAAACACAAGGTTTCTCGACTTCGTGAAACGCTGTGCGTTTCCACTCCGCTCGAAATGACAGAGCTGAAATTTTCGTCTGCATTTGAAACGTAGTCCAACGTTCCGTAACGAGCGGGAGTTTCTTCACGCTCCCGCTTGAATCTTAGTCTTGTGCCCGGTGAGCGCTTCCATTTCGGCGGCGAAGCCATCTGTGAGCATGGTCTGTTGGCGGTCTGGGCCGGTGGAAACCATGCCGATGCGGGCTCCGGTTTCTTTTTCCAGAAAATCTAGATATTCGCGCGCCGGTTTAGGCAGCTTCGCGACTTCCGTAATGCCTTGCGTGGAGGTGCGCCAGCCCGGCATTTTGTGATAAACACACTCAATTTTACTGTAGCCGCAACCTTGCGCGGGAAGCTCATCGGTGAGATTGCCGTCAATTTTGTATCCCACGCAAACGGGGATTTCTTCGAGCTCGTCGAGTACATCCATTTTTGTAACTACCCACCAGGAGAGTCCGTTGATCATACTGGAGTAGCGAAGCAGAGGCAGATCGAGCCAGCCGCAGCGGCGTGGACGTCCGGTGACAGCGCCGTACTCGTTGCCGAGGGCGCGCAGGCGTTCGCCGGTTGCATCCATAATTTCGGATGGGAACGGGCCTTCGCCGACGCGGGTGCAGTAGGCCTTGGTGACTCCGATGACGGTGTTGATGGAGGTCGGGGCGACGCCGGTACCGATGGCAGCACCGCCGGAAGTGGCACTGGAGGAAGTCACAAAGGGATAGGTGCCGTGGTCAATATCGAGCATTGTGCCTTGAGCACCTTCGAAAATGATGGATTTGCCTTCGGCCAGCGACTTGTTCAGTAGCACCGCCGTGTCGCGGACAAAGGGCGCGATTTTGGTGGAAACTGCTGCATATTCATCGTAGATTTTGGCGGCGTCTAGTGGCTCGGTGTTGAACAAGGCGTGGGCGATCATGTTCTTTTCGTGGCAGGCATTCTCGATGTGCTTGCGCAGCAGTTGCAAATCGAACATGTCGGCGACGCGCAGACCGCGACGGCCCATTTTGTCTTCATAGGCGGGGCCAATGCCACGCGAGGTAGTGCCGATTTTTACGCGGCCCGGAGCGTTCTCCGATGCCAACTCGATCATGCGATGGTAAGGAAGGATGACGTGGGCGCGATTGCTGACGAACAGATTGCCATCCACCTGGACGCCCGCGTCGCGAAGCGTGCCGACTTCCTTGAGGAACGCCATGGGATCAAGCACCACGCCGTTGCCGATCACGCTGATGCAGCCTTTGCGCAGAACGCCGCAAGGAACCAACTGCAAAATAAACTTCTTGCCGCGAATGATAACGGTGTGGCCGGCATTGTGTCCGCCGGCATAGCGCGCGACTACGGGGAAATTTTCCGAAAGGACGTCAACGATCTTGCCCTTCCCTTCGTCTCCCCACTGCGCACCGATAATGACCGCCGCTTTACCCTTCTTCAATCTTGAGTCTCCAGAATTTGGCTGGGCTGATTTCAGCCGCACTAATTTTGCTATTGCGCACGCAATCCCGAACGGTACAACTGAAATTTTAGTTACAGGGAAAATTCGGGACAGGCAGAGTACATTCAATGATACAACAGTTTCTTGCCGCCAGTCTTCGGGATGGGCATTGTAAAAATCGCATTGCAGTCATCAAAATTTACAATCCTGACCTATAAGGACTGGATCAAATATCTGGATTTGAAAGCCAATTCTTATGCCTGAATTACCCGAGGTTGAAACGATCGCGCGCGGCCTTGCGAAGCGCGTTACCGGCGACGCAATTGAAGACGTGTGGCTGGGAGAGAAGCCGGAGCCGCTGAAGTCCCCGGCGAAGGAGATTGTGGCGGCGCTTGAGGGTAAGACGATCGAAGCGGTGCGGCGCGAGGGGAAGCATATTGTATTTGAGCTGGTGGATGGTCGCGCCCCGGAGACTCACGCTACGGGGCGTGCTGGAATTGGGGCTGCACGGGCGGGGACGCCCGCGCCTACATCGAAACGGCGGATGCGGACGGGGGCGAATGCGACTACGTCGGAAGTAGGGCGGGCGCAGTGGATTGTGCATTTGGGGATGACGGGTCGGCTGCAGGTTTGCGATCCCTCCGATGAGGTTGCGAAGCATACGCATGCGATTGTGCGGCTGGCCTCAGGGCGGGAGTTGCGGTTTGTTGATCCGCGGCGTTTTGGGCGGTTGAGCGTGGTCACCTCGGGGGACTTTGATGCTGGCGGGG
>CAWHQK010000034.1:0-34787 GCA_963831435.1 uncultured Acidobacteriota bacterium | reverse complement strand
AGAAAATAGTCCTGTTTCTGGCAATCGTGGCGCTCCTCAGCCTTGCGTTAGCTGAGTATGCGACCACCAGGAAACCGGTGGCGACGTTTTTCTTGTTACCCACTCGTGGATGGGAATTGGCGATAGGTTCGCTTATCGCATTTTACTTGGAAGGGAAAGAGCGACCATTTCCCGTTGACTCTCTATCAATACTAAGCTTGTTGGGCTCGGATTGATCGCATTAGGGGTACTGACATTTATAGAGACGCCTTTCCCAGGTTTCTCGGCTTTGATACCGACAGTTGGCGCTGGTCTAATTATCGTCTTTGCTTTGCCGGGAACGTTGGTGGGGAGGTTGTTGGGTAGTAGAGTGCTAGTTGGTGTGGGCCTTGTCAGTTATAGCGCCTATTTATGGCATTGACCGATTGTTGTCGTTCGCTCGCCATCGAAGCTCCACTGAGCCGAATGATGTGGGTGTTGCGCTTATCGTCGTTCTGACATTCGGCCTGGCCTACTTAACTTGGCGTTTTGTTGAGCGACCATTTCGCCAAAACGATATGGTGCCGAAACGATTAGTGTGGAGATTTTCGTCGGTTCCGCTGCGTCTGATTGTGTGCGCAGTCGGTCTGCAGGTAACTACAGCAGAGTCTCACAGTAGGCTAAACCACGATGCTGATGTACTCTCTGGCTGCATACGTGCTTATTTGATCCGGGACAGACCTTTGAAACGCTTGTACAGAATCATTGTGACTCGGTGCAGCCGTCGGTTATTCGGACAGATGGAGGACGCCCTCAACCTTCGAAGGTCTACGTCTTGTTTGGAGACAGCCTTGCGGCGAGTTTATACCCAGGTCTTGTACGTGTATTCGGGAGAATGCCATCAGTCAGCTCACTGGAACTTCTTGTCGGGCAATACGCAGTGTAAATGGCGGGCGGTGTGCCGATTTCTATGATTGGTTTGTTGATACATATGTCCCAAACAATCACATGGATGGAATTATCGTATCAAGTAGCTGGCTGAAGACGTATGAAAAGCTTGGCGATAAAAAATTCCGAGCCCAGCTCGATGCTCTGTTCGAGAAGCTGCAAGAGAAGCGGAGTGATTGTCTATTCCCAGCCTGCGTCACTCTCAATAGACATTCATAGGTATGTGTACAAGCTCGAGAACTTTGGGGTGAAAGTGCCGAACAACCTTGAGGTGGAGGCAGACCGCCTTGACGCTGGAATGCGGCTCTCAGCGAAGAAGACATCTAAGTTTGGCTTTGATTTATCGATCGCCTCACATTGTTCTGCTCAAAGGATACATGCACAGCGGCGAAGGATGAGTGTTTTATTTTTGGGATACTGTTCATTTAACGATGCCAGGTTCCGCGCTTCTGGCAGAAGTGACCTCTCAGTCTCTTGTCAAGAACCTACTCAGATCAACCAGGTAGAGGGCAGAATAGGCCCACAAGAAAGACGGCATCCCTTCTACAGATGCGTTTATGGGTCGCAATTTGGATGGCTACGATCCGAGACTGGAGTGAAGGAGCGAAGAAATTATATGGATGGGAGCTGTACGATGCACTTGGGAAGGCTTCCCATCAACTCCTCAGACGGGTTTCCTGTTCCGCTTCAAGGTTGATCGAGGAGCAGCTACGTATGAAGGGACGATGGGAAGGCAAGCTCATACATATGCGTCGTGATGGATCAAAGGTTACAGTGGCCAAGCCGTTGGGATCTTCAGCAGAGACCCTATTCTCAAGATCGGTCGACTACTGTGGTCGAGATCAATGGACCCCTTCTGATTTCCAGCTCCGGGTCATTCGGGAAGGAATTGCTTTCGTTCCTGAATCAACCGAAATGTTCAAACGGTCCACTTCCATGCCAGAAAATTTCTTGAATATCGATTGATTGCAAGTCAGGATCGCTTTATCCTGCGCGCGTGGTCTTCTGGTTTGTCATTCTCTATCTTCTCCTTTCTGTCGGCATCGGACTTTTGCGGCGACACGTGTGCGGAACTCCAAGGATTTTGCCGTTGCCGGCAGGAGCCTGCCGTTACCCGTTGTGGTGCGACCGTGTTTGCGACTTGGTTTGGCGCGGAAGCGGTATTGGGCATCTCGGCTACCTTTGTCAAAGAAGGACTCCGTGGCGTGATCGCCGATCCATTCGGGTCCAGTATGTGTTTGGTGCTCGCCGGACTCTTTTTTGCCCCACGCCTGTACCGACTCAATTGCTGACTGTTGGAGATTACTATCGATACCGCTACAACCGGACCGTAGAAGTGTTGTGCACGCTCTGTATTGTCGCCTCGTATCTTGGGTTGGGTCGGCAGCCCAATTCAAAGTGCTGGGCTTGGTGCTCAATGTCGTGACAGAGGGAAGTGTCAGCCAGTCGGTCGGAATCGTGATCGGCGCAGCGATTGTTCTGACTGTATACGACGTTCGGCGGCATGTTCTCTGTGGCGATTCTCGATTTTGTTCAGATCTCCGTGATTATGGGGGGACTTTTGTATATTGCGTCGATCGTCGGGGATCTGGCGGGCGGCGTGCGTACGGTAGTCAACCATGCTGCCGATGCCGGCAAACTCGACTTGTTCCCAGCCGGCGACGATGGCGGCTTGGATACCGTTCGTCGGGGCTTGGATGACCATGATGCTTGGTTCCATCCCACAACAAGATATATTTCAACGGATCACGTCGGCAAAGGACGAGCCTACAGCTGTGCGAGGCTCGCTGCTGGGCGCAGCGCTCTATTTTACCTTCTGTTTTGTACCGATGTTTCTCGCTTACGCTGCAACTTTAATTGATCCTGTCAAGTTCGGCGCATTGTTGGAGCAGGATTCACAGCTGGTCTTGCCGACCCTGGTGTTGCAACATACTCCGATCGCGGCGCAGGTCATTTTTTTTGGAGCAGTTCTTTCTGCAGTGATGAGTTGCTCCAGTGCGACACTGCTCGCACCGTCGGTTGCGCTGAGCGAGAACGTCATCAAGCCGGTGTTTCCGCACTTGAACGATTCGGAATTTCTACGCCTCATGCGGGTGGTGCTTGGTAGGATTTGCCTCAGCAGTATTGGTTCTTGCACTATGGTCGGATGCGACGATCTATAAGCTGGTTGTGAGCACGTACAAGGTAACCCTGGTGGCGGCCTTTTTCCCATTATTTGCAGGGCTTTACTGGAAGCGGGCGACGACACAGGGTGCCCTGTGGGCCATTGTCGCCGGACTCACGAGTTGGCTGGTGTTGGAACTAGTAAGCCAGCCTACCGACGTGTGGCCTCCACAGCTTGTCGGGTTCATAATGGCGGGAATCGGTATGCTTGCGGGGTCCTTGTGGCCTACTCAGATGGGTAATCCCCAGAGACTTATCGAGAGCGTCAAGGACGGGTAGAGTAATACTCCGTCTCTCTTTCCGAAGGTAGGACGGTTTTGGTTCGTGCCCTCTTCATCTCGTTGGTCTAGCTAATGATCGAGCGTGAAACGTACGACCCGACGAATATTATTCCACTGTAAACGGTTTCCGAATCACACGCCGTGCACCGAAAAGCTTGGGAATGTTCAGAAAACTCTGTTCGCCCGCCGCCCCTGTCATGGCAATGACTCTGGCATCCAGAAATTCCTGTGTCAGATGCGAGAGTCACTCCCATTCCGTCTCGCTCCGGCATCAGGATGTCGGTAATGACGAGGTCAGCCGGTGTCTCGCGATAGAGTGTGAGGCCTGTTTGGCCGTCGGCGGCTTCACGGATCTCATGACCGTCTTCTTCAAGGATGTCGCGCAATACCGTTCTGATCGGTGCATCATCGTCGACGATCAAGATGCTCGCCATGCCCTCTCCTCCCAAGCCAGAAACCTAGTCAGGACACATTTGAGCGACGGTCTAGTTTGGATTCGGTGTCAAGCCGCGCGCATGACGACTGAATGCGATTCCGTGTAGAGTTCGTCTTCCTTGTGATCAGCCTTATCGGTTACGAGGATCAATGTGGGTTGTACCTTGGCAAGCCGGTGTTGTTCGATGACCGGGTCATGGACATTCCCGCAATTCATGCAGCGGTATCCGTTGGTCCACATATGTCCGTAGGTACCCTCAAAATCCAGGAGATGTTCCCTGACCATGAGTCCCTGGCAGCGTGAGCAGTTCATGTCTATTCTCCTTGGTAAAGATTGGGGCTTCGTGCTTCTTGTAAGAAAGATAGCCGGGGACTTGGGGGTGAGATAGATTCGGAGGAGGTAATTCGGAAGGAGGGCGGCTGGCCGGGGAGGTGCCTACGCCGGTACCTGATGTTTCAAAGGCTTTGATGCTACAAGAGCCAACTTCGAAACCTTCGGAGTAAGGTGTGATCCTCTTGGCGTGGAAGCGACAAGCCGGCCTAAACGACCTATGAATCCCCGGAGCAGTTTCCTCAATAGCTCAGCACAGTTCGACTCTGTTCACTTCCATTGAGTCAAGTTCTTTCTCAACTAAGCCGATACGGTTACCAGAAATCTCTATGGGGGCAGGGTCCCGGTATGGTGATGAGTACTGTCCGGAATACCGTCCAGAATGTCCAATGTGGGCGGCCAGCATTGTATCAGCGCAATGATCAGCTCCTCAGGCCTTGTGATCGATGATAGCGGTAAACCGCATATCGCGGATGAATTCAATAATCGAATACGCAAAGTGGATGCGGGCGGGATCATTACGACTTTTGCAGGCAGCGGAGCAAACGACAACTCTGGAAGCGGCGGGCCAGCAACTTCCGCGGGCCTGTCTGACCCGGAAGGCTTAATTTTGCGGGGCGATACCCTCTATATCAGCACATCGGCGAATCGCATTTGGACGATAGACTTAACAACCCAAGTAATTAATCTCATCGCCGGGAACACTACATTCGTGGGCGGGTTTAATGGGGACGGGAATACCGCACTGGCCACCCAATTTTCCCAACCTAATGGAATGGCCTTCGATTCTTCAGGAAACCTGTTTGTGGCCGATAGCGGCAATGATCGGGTTCGTGAAATCAATCCTGAGCAAATTGTGAGCACTGTAGCGGGTGGTCATTTGGGGGATGGGCCGGCAAAAGACTCCAGCCTCAGCTCGGGGTTCAATGTTCATCTCGCCTTTGATGCGGCGGGAAATTTATATGTAGCCGATCCCGGGAACAATCGCGTGCGCAAGATCACTCCAGACGGAATCATTTCAACTTTCGCGGGCACTGGATTTTCCGGTTATTCCGGGGACGGAGGGTTGGCGACTAACGCAATGTTAAGCGATCCTGACTCGGTCACCGTAGACAATCAAGGAAATGTTTTTATTGCGGACGTTGGGAACCAGGTAATTCGCAAGGTTGATGCGACGGGAGTGATTTCAAGTTTTGCGCGACCGTCGCCGTTCGGATTTGTCAGTACAGTCGCGATTGGTTTGGCTGCCGACAAAAATGGGAATCTTTATTCGACGGATGGCTTGCAGTTGTCTACAAGACTGATCCTTCGGGCAATTCAAGCATACTCGCTGGAATACCGTTTGATCTGGGCCCGACTCCTGATGGCGTTCCGGCTACCCAAGCCACGCTGGATTTCCCCACAGGCCTCGCCGTAGATCAGAGCGGAAATGTCTATATTGACGAATGGATAGGAGAGCGGGTGCGCAAAGTGGACACCGACGGGATCATCTCTACCGTGGCGGGGACTGGTGTTCAGGGGTTTTCGGGGGATGGTGGGCCAGCTACGAGTGCAGAGTTGTCGCTGCCGTTTGATGTCGCTGTTGACCGGCAAGGCAATATTTATATTGCGGATTTCGTAAATGATCGTATCCGCGTAGTGGACACGGCTGGCATCATTCACACAGTAGCTGGAACCGGGCTATTCGGATTCAATGGGAACCATCTCCCCGCGACGAGCACGAATATAGACCCAACGGGCCTTGCAGTAAATTCCAATGGTACAGTTTTCTTCACTGATGACGTTAGATCTCTAGTCCGTAAGCTCCATTAATAATCAGCAGGCTGTTCGTGTTCAGGTAACGGGTTCGTGCCAAGCGAACCCGTTATTTATTTGCGCGAGCCTCGCAGGCAAGCGTTTGGACCAGCGAAGTATAGAAAAGGAAACTGGTTTAACCTTTACTCCACTTTAATCAGCATGCAGGTAACGTCGTCGTGCTGCGGAGTGGCTCCCACGAAGATGTCTAGATCGGCCATCATGTGATGTAGCAGTTCGCTTGGCATGGTATCGGTTCCGGAGTTTAAGACATTCTGCATGCGCGTTTCTCCGTACTCCTGATCGTCGTGGTTGGTTGCTTCTACCAACCCGTCGGTAAAAATCAGCAGCCAGTCGCCGGGCTGCAGCACTGTGTTGCCAGACTCGTACGCGGCTTCATTGCGAATACCCAGCGGTAAACCTCCGGCGATGAGGCGTTCCACTTCACCCGAGGCGCGGCGCAATACTGGGTTGTTGTGGCCCGCATTGATGTAGGTGAAAGCGCGGCTGGCGGGATCGAATTCGGCGAGGAATGCCGTGGTGTAGCGCAGGCCGCCCTGGCTGTTCGAGCAAGCGTAGTGGTTCAATCCCTGGACCAGATCGCGCAATGTCGACGATGTTGCTGATAAAGTCCGTAGGCTGGCTTGCATGGTGGCCATGAGGAGGGCGGCGGGAATGCTCTTCCCTGCCACGTCGGCGACTACGAAAAGGAATCTTCCGTGCTCGGACGAAGGGCGGGGAAAGATGTCGTAATAATCGCCGGCCACGGTGTTCGCGGGACGGGTAGCGAAGGCAATCCTGAGCCCTGGTATTTCCGGCGGCGCCGGCGGCAGCAACCAGCTTTGAATGTCGCGTGCAATCTCGAGATCGCGCTTCATGACCACGCGGTCAGCAATCTCGAGTAGAAGCAATACCAAGAGTGCGATGACGCCATAAAAATGAACGTCCAGAGCAACGGTTTTTAGACCGGTCTTGTCGTGATAACTGAAGTGAAGCACGGGAAAAATCACGAGGACGATGCCGAGCAGAAACAGCACGCGTCTGGCAGGCGTCAGTTTGTCCAGCAATGCCCAGGCAAATTCCTGAGCAGTCTGGAAAAAATTGTCTTTTCTGGTGTCGCGGGGGGAACGCGCGTCAAAGTCGCGCTGGTAAAGACGGTAGCTGGTGCGAGCTTCGGCGCGAAACTGCAGCCACAATTGGCTGAGTTCGCGCCCTTCTGTGACGCGCTGCCAGAAGCTTCTGATCTGTTCTGTTAACCGCGGTCGCGTGGACGAAGCGCTTGGAGGATTTATTGTAACCATGAGCGCCGACGATGGAGAAAATTGGCTGCCCCCCAGGGATTCGAACCCCGATAACCTGCTCCAGAGGCAGGTGTCCTGCCGTTGAACGAGGGGGCAGTGACGCGGTTGGACGGCGACGACTATGCGACTAAGCCGCCGATTCGATTTTATGGGCCGCCTTACAGGCGGTCAACCAGCTCGCAAGCTTAAGACGCCGACGCTTCTTTCTGCTTCACCCGGACCACGGTGATCTTGGAGAATCCTTCTTCAAAGGTTGGTGCTTTCAGCTTTTCGGCAAAGCGCCGCATGATTTCTTCCGGGACAACGCGCTCGCGCTTCTGGTTGCGCTCCAGGCAAACCTCGAGTGGGACTTCAAAAAATACCGCCTGCACTTCAAATCCAAAATCCTTGGCCAGTTTTATCCAGCTATGGCGGTCGTGGGGCGTGAGGTTCGTCGTATCCACATAGTTCATGGGGCGATGGGCGATCAGGCGCGCTTTAAGCATGGAGCGCAGATTGGAAAAAATCAGGTCCTGAAAACGTTGCTCAGTGGGATCGTCGAACAATAGCGCGCGCAGCATGTCGCTGGAAAGCGGGGTAATGTTGTGACGCTTGAACCAGGAACTTTTTCCCGACCCCGGCAGACCAATGGCCAGCACCACGACTCCCTTGGGAGGACGGGAGATGGGGGAAACTGTTTTAGCCGGCTCCATATCGGAGGCAAGTTCGACGGAACTTTGAGCGACTGGCTCGCGTGGAACGACGTTCCTGGATTGGCCACGGCCACGATTGGAGCGGCCTCCTCGACGGCGCTTTCCGCGCGCTGGGTTGTTGCCACCGGAGCGGGAGAATTGGGTACGTTCCGCTGGCGCTGGGGCTTCCGCGTGTTCGGCTCCCTCGGGTTGCGAAACCTGAGAAACCGCGGCGGGCTTGGAGGCTTCCGCCACCGGCGCTTCCGGAGCAGCTTCTTCAAAGTACGCGGGCTGTAAGGGGGCTTCTGTAGCTTCCGGTTTTTCTTCGGTTTTCTTCTTGCGTCGCTTTAGACGATCACTTACCCATTTGCGCATGATTAGCCTTATGACAGATTAGAGTGGATACCGGAACCGGATCTTTTTGCTCAATGGCAACCTATCTTGCACAGCTACAATAACATTATGACGGCTTCCTTCCCCTCAGCAATCTCTGGACAGAAGTATATTTCACTGGTGACTTTCCGGAAAACCGGGGTTGCGGTTCCCACTCCGGTGCGGTTCGGAGAAAAGGGCCGGAAGATGTACGTGATGAGTCGCTACGACTCCAGAAAATACAAGCGAATACCCAATAATCCCAGGGTGCTAGTTGCGCATTGTACGAGCCGCAGAGAAGTTACTGGCCGGATTTGAGGGTTGCATACTTCCCTGTGAAGCGTTGCCGCGATTCGACTAACCGTATCCGTCCGCAACTTTGTCCAGGAATACCCTGCCCTTTCTTTCAATGCCGAGCGCGACCACGATAATCAGCAAAACTATGTTCGTTATCTCAAAAGCCGAGAGCGCCCACGCATATCCCAGATGTTTTTGCAGGGTGAATTCAATTGTGTTCACCGGCGCGGCAAACAGAATTCCCAGCTGATAGGCAAAGCCTGGCACCAAGCCGCGCACCGCGTCCGGTGAAAGCTCGTTGAGATGCGCTGGGATAATTCCCCAGGCTCCTTGCACGCCGACCTGCATCAGAAATGCCCCAGCGGCGAGGACCGGCAAGCTACCGCCAAAGGCCCACACAGGAATAACCAACAGAGAAAGCAGCAGCGCTGCGATCATGCTGCGCCGCCTGCCCATGCTCTCAGAAAAATATCCGAATGCAATGGAACCCAGCACCGCGCCCACGTTGTAGAGCATCGCGACATTAGAAACGATCGCTGATTTGAAATGATGCGTCGTGCTAAGGAAATCCGGATACAGGTCCTGCGTACCATGGGAGAGAAACATCATGAGCGTCATCAGAAGCATGAGATATCCGAAAAGTTTCCAATGCTTGCCCGCCGCCTGCACGATGCCGCCGACCGTTGGAGCGCGGTGTTGCTTCCACGCTTCTGACTCCGGCACACTTATGCGGACATAGAGCGCAAGCAACGCGGGAATGCCTCCAACCCAGAACATCGCCCGCCAGCCCCACGCAGGCAGCACGAACCTTGCGGCGAGTGCGGCCAATAGGTATCCAATCGAATATCCGCTCTGCAAGATTCCGGAAAAAATACCCCGCCGCTTTCCCGGCGCCGCTTCCATCGCCAACGACGCGCCCACGCCCCACTCCCCGCCCATGCCAATTCCATAGACAGTGCGCAAAATCAGAAAAACCGTGTAATTGGGAGCGAACCCGCAAAGCAGTTCGATGATGGAAAAAAAGATCACGTTCGCCATCAGCGGCTTGCGCCGTCCATAACGATCGGCCAGCAAACCGAAAACGACTGCCCCCACCGGCCGCATCGCCAGGGTATAAGCAAGGGTCGCGACGATCTGGCTTTTCTGGACGTGAAACTGGTCCGCCAGCGTCTGCATCAGGAAGATGACTACGAAAAAATCAAACGCGTCCAGCGTCCAGCCGAGAAAACTGGCGGTGACGGCATGTCCGTGACGTGATCGCGGAGATGGAGAACTCAGACTCGGCGCGCGTGAATTCATTCTTTAAGCGAAAATACTTCGACGAGTTTACACCAGCGTCGCAATGCGAAGCGCCGACAACGGATCCTTGTAACCATCGTCTGGCGCCACCATGCGCGTGCCATCATGACATCCCGACGGTTGAGCGCAGCAAAGACGGAGGGACCCTACGACGGTCAGACACTTTCTCAGCTATAGACGGGACTACTTTTCCCAGACGACATAGGAAGTGCTATCCAACACAGGAGCTATTCGCCCCTCTTCCTGATTATGCGAGCTAAAGATTTTTTTAATTTCCCCTTTCTCGCTGTTTCCGCTAAAACTTAAAGTGCAAAGGATGTACCGCAGCTAAACGCAGCGGTCCTTCCAAAGCTGAGCACCTCCCGCCTCCCGGTTCGAGGCCAACCAAGACGTTCCGCAATCCTGTCCTGCGGATACCAGGCCGTATCCCCAACATTTATTTCGTGAAAAACCGCGCCGTTTTGCGCGCGATCGCTGATTTCTCAGGGGACAACATGTCATTGCCTCTTACAAAACGAGAATTTCCCATCAATTCCCCGGCGAAGAAGCTGGTGGTAGTTGGGAACGGAATGGCCGGAGTTGCCTGCGTAGAACAGATCCTGCGCCATGCTCCCAAATTCGACATCACGATCTTTGGCGATGAAACGCACGTCAATTACAACCGCATCCTTCTGTCCTCCGTCCTCGCGGGTGAAAAATCGCCCGATGACATTATGCTCAACAGACGCGATTGGTACGAGCAGAACAAGATTGACCTGAAGCTCGGCGTCCGCATCATTGACGTAGATCCCGCCGCAAAAACCGTGACCGGTGACGACAACAGCGTCACCTCTTTCGACAAGCTCTTGCTGGCAACCGGCAGCATTCCCATCATTCCCTCCATTGAAGACGTAATGAAGGAGGGAGTGTTTGTATTCCGCACTCTCGATGACACTCGTTCGTTGTTGGAACGGGCGCGACCCGGGCTGAAGGCCGTCGTCATTGGCGGCGGCCTGCTCGGTCTCGAAGCCGCGCGCGGCCTCCAGGTACAAGGTTGCGAAGTCACGGTTGTCCACCTGATGGACACATTAATGGAACGGCAGCTTGATCCTGCCGGCGGCAGCTATCTCGCAACCAAAATGAATGCGATGGGAATCACCGTTCTTCTCGGCCTTTCTACTACGGCCGTTCTGGGCAACGGAAAAGTGGAGCGCGTTCAGTTCAAAGGGGGCGGCAGCATTCCCGCGGATTTAGTTGTCATCGCTGCCGGTATTCGCCCGAATGTCGAGCTGGGGCAAAAAGCCGGACTCGAGATCAAACGCGGAATCGTGGTCAACGATTACATGGAAACCTCGCATCCCGATATTTTTGCCGTCGGGGAATGCGTGCAGCACAACGGCGTCTGCTACGGACTCGTCGCTCCTCTGCTCGAACAAGGCAAAGTCCTGGCCGCAACGATCACAGGCAACAAAGGCCCGACTTATCAGGGCACTGTCATCGCTTCCAAGCTCAAGATCATGGGCGTCGACGTATTCTCCGCTGGCGACTTCAACGAAAACGCCAACGGCTGTGAAATGGTCCGCTACGAAGATCCGTCACAGGGTATTTACAAAAAGCTCACCTTAAAAAAGGGCAAGCTGGCTGGAGTGATTCTTGTCGGGGACACCTCTGACAGCCATCGCTACATGGAATGGCTGCGTTCCGAGACCGATCTCACTTCCATGCGGCGGCAACTGTTGTTTCCTGAACCCTCCGCCGATGCGGGCTTTGGTATGGCCCAGATGCAGGACAGTGAAACGGTCTGCGGATGCATGGGCGTGACCAAGGGCGCGATCATCCAGGCAATTCATGACAAAAGCGTAAGCACGCTGGCTCAGCTCAGGGAATGCACTCGCGCTTCTTCAGGTTGCGGAAGTTGCACCTCGCTTTGCCAGCAATTGCTGAAGGCAGTTGTTCCGGAGTTTGAAGAGGAACGCAAGAAAGTCATTTGCGAGTGCATTCCTTTCGCCGAGGAAAACCTTCGCGAAATTCTGCGCAGCCAGCAATTGAAATCCGTGCAACAAGTCCTCGAGATTTACGGCAACGGCATGGGTTGTGAGGTCTGCAAACCTGCCTTGAGCTTCATGCTGGACATGCTTTGGTGCGGCGATCATGAAGAAGACCGTTCCGCGCGGTCCATCAACGACCGAGTTCACGCCAACATCCAGAAAGATGGAACATTCTCCGTCATCCCGCGCATGCGCGGAGGCGTGACTTCATCCGCTGAATTGCGCCGTATCGCGGACGTCGCCGACAAATACCAAGTGCCGATGGTAAAAGTTACCGGCAGCCAGCGCATTGATCTGTTGGGAATCAAGAAAGCAGACCTGCCTAAAGTTTGGGCTGACCTGGGAATGCCCTCCGGGCAGGCCTACACCAAAGGCGTCCGCATGGTGAAAACCTGCGTGGGCACGGAGTTCTGCCGGTTCGGCGTACAGGATTCCACCAACGCCGGCATCGAACTGGAACGCCGCTTCGAAAACCTGTTTACTCCCCACAAATTAAAAATGGGCGTCGTAGGCTGTCCCCGGAATTGTGCGGAGGCGACCGTCAAGGACATCGGTCTTGTCGGGCAGGAAGGAAGCTGGCAGGTGGTGGTAGGCGGCGCGGCCGGCAAAAAGGTTCGCAAAGCGGACCTGTTGGTTACCGCGGAAACCACCGAACAGGCGCTCGAAGCGGCGGCGGTGTTCTTCCAGTACTACCGCGAAAATGCGAACTATTTGGAGCGCACTTACGATTTCGTCGAGCGGCTGGGAATGGAGAAGGTCCGCAAAGACACAGTGTATGCAACGCCCACAGTCCAACAGGATTTACTGGAGCGCCTGCGCAGGTCCAAAGAGCATTCCTACGATGCATGGCTTGAACGCGATGCGCCCAATCACCCTACTCAATTTTTGCAAATTAAACCGCTGCAAACAGAAAAGGTCTTGATATGAGTCAGATGATCGACGAAGAAACAAAATGGATTGCCATTGCCCGTGCTCAGGATTTGCCTTTGCGGGAAGGCCGGGTTGTGATGCTCGGGGATCGAGAGGTCGCTGTGTTTAATCTCGGCACCCGTGTCCTTGCCGTCGCCAATCGTTGCCCGCACAAAAATGGTCCGCTGGCCGACGGCATTCTTTCCGGCAGCACCGTCGTTTGCCCGCTGCATGCATGGAAATTTGATCTCGAGACCGGCAAAGGCAGCAACTCCATCAGCGCGGAGCACTGCGTTCAGACAGTTCAATCACGCATCAGCGATGGAATTCTATTTCTTGCGGTGCCCCGACGCTCCGCGACAAGCAACAAAATGCCAGGCACGGTTCTGGAACATGCGGATGGCGACCCTTGGAAAGCGTCATCCGCCAACAGTCAGTAACCGCGCACCTTAATAAAACAATTCACAAACTTTATTCGAAAGGAACATGCCAATGGACTACGTAAATCCACAAACCTTAATGCAGGAAACCGTTGAGGTCGCGAAAAAGAAGTCCACATTGACCATCACCGACATGCTGATACGAGGGTTCTTGTCGGGAGCGTTACTAGGTTTTGGAACTTCCATGGCCGTCATCGTGACCGCGCAAGGCCTGCCCCCCATCGTGGGCGCAATCCTGTTCCCCGCCGGCTTCGTCACCCTCGTGCTGCTCGGGCTTGAGCTGGCCACGGGAAATTTCGCAATACTGCCCGCGGGATTCATGGGTGGCGAAGTTTCATTCATGAAGGTCCTACGTAACTGGACTTGGGTGTATTTGGGAAACCTCGTGGGATGCGTCTTCTATGCCTTCCTTTTTTATTTGACCGTTACAAATTTCGGCGCAACCAGCAGCGGGCCCGTCGGAGAAATGCTGAAGGCCGCCGCGCAGAAGAAGACCCTTGCTTACATGGCGCTCGGCTACAAAGGCTGGGCGACCGCGATGACAAAAGGAGTCCTCTGCAACTGGCTGGTTACCATCGGCGCGCTGTTCATGCTGGTTTCACGCTCCACGATCGGAAAGATCGTTGCCATCTGGCTGCCCATCACAATCTTTTTCGCTCAAGGATTTGAACACTCCGTCGTCAACATGTTCGTCATCCCTGTGGGAATGATGTTTGGAGCTCCCATTTCCATCCGCAACTGGTTCCTCTGGAACCAGATACCAGTCACGATTGGGAATATTGTCGCAGGCGTTTTCTTCACCGCTGCTGCGCTTTACGTGACGTATGGCGCGAAACAAACAGCCTCCAGCCACGCCCCACCAGAGGAAGACATTATTCCAGCGGAAGGTGACATTCCTTTCGCCGAGGCAAACGCCGTTACTCAATAGCAATTCGGTTGCGAGACGTTCGACAAATATTCTGATCAATGAGGCCTAGATGAGACTCTTTTTCCCTCGACTGTGCGCAGTGTTATTACTGGCAATCGCCACTGCAAACCTCACCGCCCAACAAACACCCATAAGCAACACAAACCTTCTGTCGTCGGATGAACTGAATAATGAATTGCCGAAATGGCTCCGCTTCAATGGAGAATATCGCGCCCGGGCCGAAGGATTCATCGGCGGCGGATTCAAAGCCAACAATGAAGACGCGTATCTGCTCAGCCGCCTTCGCCTGAACATGATCATAGCGCCCGAAAGTTGGCTCAAGTTCGGCTTCCAGGCACAGGATGCGCGCGCATTCTGGAAAAACCAGAACCCTCCTGCCGCACCCTATCAGGACACAATGGATCTGCGCCTGGGCTACGTCGAAATTGGCGACGTGGAAAAAAAGACAATCGGCTTCCGCGCCGGGCGACAGGAACTCGCCTTCGGAGACGAACGCCTTATAGGAAACGTAAATTGGGTGAACACGGCGCGCAGCTTTGACGCGCTACGCGGCACCTACCACCGTGACGGCTACCGATTGGATTTGTTTGCCGCCTCGGTCGTCAATGCTGTTGACGGTCAATTCGACAAAAGTGCGAATGGAAATTATCTGTATGGCGCGTATGCGGGCGTGACAAAGCTTGTGCCACAAGCGACGGTCGAACCATATTTCCTATGGCGCCGTAGCTCCGGCCTCAGCACCGAACTTGGCCAGCCGGGCATTTCGAATTTCGGAACTGTAGGCCTGCGGTGGGTAGGAAAACTTCCTTCCGATTGGGACTACGGTATGGAAATGGACCGCCAAGCCGGTTCCTTGGGCGCTGACTCCATTGGTGCATGGGCTGGCCACTGGGTCCTAGGACGCACGATTTCCACTACTCGCTTTCATCCCCGCGCCTCGCTTGAATATAACTACGCCTCTGGCGATGACAATCCTAAAGATGGTCACAGAGGTACTTTTGACCAACTCTATCCCACCGGCCATGACAAGTTCGGGATGGATGATCAGGTAGGTTGGAAGAATATCCGCAACGCTCGCGCCAGTCTGGAAATAAAGCCCGCGAAAAAATGGACGGCAGTCGGACGATACGACGCCTGGTGGCTCGCGGACCCGCATGACGCACTGTACAACGCGGCCAGCGTGGTTGTTGCGCGGGTAACTTCCGGAGCAGCCGGCAGGTTCGTAGGCCAGGAACTTGATGGTATTGTTGCCTACAATCTGTCCCGCCAATTCCAGTTTGGCGGCGGCTACGGCCACATTTTTCCGGGAACTTTTCTGAATAATGCAACGCCCGGCAAGTCCTACAACTACCCTTACGCCTCGACGACATTCGTCTTTTGATCAGATGAAGCGATGAAATCAAGGGGCGATGAAGCAATGCCCAATGGGAAACAATTTTAGCCCGAGAGATCATTGATTCTTGGCGGAGGACAGTTGAAAGGTAAGGTCTATCTCGTTGGCGCAGGCCCAGGAGACCCTGAATTGCTCACCGTTCGGGCCGTCCATAGGCTCCGCCGAGCTGATGTGGTGCTGCACGACGCGCTGATTTCATCCGAAGTGCTGGCCTTGGCTTCCCCGTCTGCTCGCGTCGTAAATGTCGGAAAGCGCTGTGGAACAAAAAGCATTACGCAAGCAGAAATCAATTCCCTTCTGATCACTCTAGCGTCGGAAGGCAATATCGTTGTTCGGCTAAAGAGCGGCGACCCACTGCTGTTCGGCCGTGCCGGAGAAGAAATTGAAGCGCTGCAAAATGCAGAAATCGAATATGAAATCGTTCCCGGCATCACTTCCGCCGTAGCAGCCGCAGCTTCCGCTGGTATTTCGTTAACCGACCGCCGCTGCTCCGACCAAGTTTTGCTGGTCAGTGCACACCATGCGCCAGGCAAACCGGGCCCCGACTGGAAGAGTCTCGTTTCATCTTCACGCACCACCGTCATTTATATGCCCGGCAACCATTCCGAAATCGCTGACGGTCTCATGCGCGCCGGCCTCAGTCCGGCGACTCCCTGCGTTCTTATCTCGAAAGTATCTCTCCCACAGGAATTGGCCTACCGGACAACGTTGGAAACACTTCGCGATGCGCCCGCGCTGCCCGCGCCGAGCTTGTTAATTGTCGGGGAGATCGCTTGTTCCGCTCAGCTACCAGAATTCAAATCAGCGGAAATACGCAACAACGGTTCGATTACGCTCGCGGCGAAGTAGCCTACTTCCGCTCAACTTCTGCTGACAGCGGAACCTGTTCCACAATTTCGATTCCAAATCCTTCAAGCCCCGGCACCCTGCGATGGGGATGGTTAGTAAGCACGCGAATCCGCCGCAAATTCAAGTCGGAAAGAATCTGCGCGCCGATGCCCGTCTCGCGCCGCACCTGGCGCTCTTCGCCGGCCGCCTGTTGGGCGCGGTCACGGTGGAATGCCAGCGCATTATGGTCGGCCACTCTCTCCACCGAAAATCCTTTGGAAGTCTGATGCAGATAAATGAGTGCTCCCCGCCCCTCGCGCGCAATCGCCCGCATCGAACCTTCCAGAATTGCATTGCATGTGCACCCAGTGGAACCGAACACATCTCCCATTAGGCAATGCGCATGCATGCGGACCAGCACCGGCTCCGCTCCATCTTCCACATCGCCGCGCACCAACGCCAGGTGCGATTCATTATCAATATCACTGGTATAGGCAATAAGCCGGAACTCGCCGTACTTGGTTTCCACCAGAGCTTCGCCAACGCGACGCACATATCTTTCATGCTGCATGCGATAGCGAATCAGCTCCGCCACCGTCAGCATTTTCATGTTATGCAATTTGCAGAACTCAATCAGATCGGGAACGCGGGCCATGGTTCCATCTTCGCGCATGATTTCGCAAATAATTCCCGCGGGAATTAGCCCCGCCAGCCGCGCCAAATCCACCGACGCTTCCGTCTGCCCCGCGCGCACCAGCACTCCACCCTTTTTTGCGCGAAGCGGAAACACGTGTCCGGGGCGCGCTAAGTCCGCGGCCCGCGTGCCCGAGTCAATGGCCACCTTGATAGTATGAGCGCGGTCGTACGCGGAGATCCCCGTCGTAACCCCTTCGCGTGCGTCAATCGCCTCGCAAAATGCCGTACCGTAGTTCGACGTATTTTCGGCGGTCATAGGCCCAATGCGCAGGTGCTCCAACCGCTCCGGCGTCATGGCAAGGCAGACCAAACCGCGACCATACGTCGCCATAAAGTTGATAGCTTCTGGCGTAACCTTTTCCGCTGCCAGCGTCAGATCGCCTTCGTTTTCGCGGTCTTCATCATCCACCACGACCATCATTCGTCCAGCGCGAATTTCCTCGATTGCCGTGGGAACATCTGTGAATGGAGACGCCAAATTCTTGAACCGCTCTTTCCGCGCACCGCACAAGCCGGTTTTCGCTAAGTGTTCTTAATTATATCCAGCCCCGCAAGGAATTCGGTTCTGAGCGCGCGTGCGCTCCCTTTAACGCAATAAGGGACGAGCAACCAGCCCGTCCCTATATCGTATCTCCAATCACTTACGCAGCTTGCCGCTTGCTTTGGTAAATTGGCAAAAAGTTTTCCTTCACCCATGTTTCATAGGAAGTCGGCGTAGTGTTGCGCGGCGACCGCGTTTCGAGCGCCGTGATGTATCCCGAATTCATTGAATCCGCCATCTCCGCCAACAACCGAGCCGTCTCCTCGGACATTCCGAATCGTTGCAATGTCTCGCGAAACTGGTCGGAAGTGAGCTTCAAATACTTGAGATCGGGTTTGCCGACGGCTTTTCCGAGAATAGTGGTGATTTCGCCGTAGCTTACGTCGCGTTGTCCTTGCAGCTCGTGAATCTGACGGCCGGCAAAATCGAGCCGCGACAGCGCGTCTCCGGCGAACTCGCCGATGTCCCGCGAGGCGATCAGCGGAAACTTGAGTTCCGGGCGCAGTGGACCGGCGACCGATCCCATCTGCGCGATGGCGTCAGCCTGTCCCAGTGTATTTTCCATAAAATAGGCGGCGCGAACATGCAGGACATTGAGTCCGGCAATTTGATTGAGCCGTTCTTCGAGGTTGTGCAAGCCGACGATAGGCCCAGTCTTGTCTGGCCGATCAGCGCCGACACTGCTGAGCGAAACCACGTACTTCACGCGGTTCTGTTCGATCGCGGAGGCAAAGGCTTCAATGATTTGTTTTGCGCGGGCAAAATAGTCGTGGACCGTCGGATCGGGCGGGAGCATTAGATATACAGCCTGCGCTCCGGCGAACGCCTTGGTCATAGCATTTTTATCGGTAACATTGCCCACAAACGCCTCGGCGCCTTTTTTCGTGAACGATGCCAGATGATCGGCATTGTGGCCAACCACACGAACCTTTTTTCCATTTGCAAGAAGTTTGTTTGCGACGACGCTGCCGGTATGGCCAGTGGCTCCGATGATGATGTACATAGATCCTCCTGAGTAATTGGCGTTATAAGTTTTCGATGCGGCCGTTGTGGAGGTAGGTGCGGGGAATATCGAAGATCGAAAAACTCATTAGGGCAGGCGGAAAACTGGTACAGGCCTGCCCGTATATCAAAACATCCAATGATTTAGTAGATTTAAAGGTTGTGCATAGGAGAAAGAAATGACGAAGAACGGTGACGGCAACGCAGCTGTAACGCGCAAAGATCTGATTAAACTCTTGAACGAAGATTTGTCCCGCGAATACCAGGCAATCATTGCTTATGTAGTTTACTCGCAGGTGCTCAAGGGCGCTGCTTATATGAATATCGCCGGAGAACTCGAAAAGCACGCGGGAGAAGAATTGCAGCACGCCATTACGCTCTCAAACCAGATTGATTATCTTGGTGGGATGCCCGCCGTAATCCCCAAGCCCGTGAAGACTTCGGAAAAAGCCGAAGAAATGCTTCGCTTTGATCTCGACAATGAAAATGAAACCATCCGTAACTACCGCCAGCGCGTAAAGCAGTGCGACGCCCTCGGCGAATACGCCATTGCCGAGCACATTCGCGAAATTCTTGTGCAGGAGCAGGACCACCAGATCGCCCTGGCAACTGCGCTGGGAATTGACGTTCCCGCGGTGGAAACGGTCTAGATTGGGCGTGCAGCGCGGACGCCCTAGTCCGCGCCTTCGAGAACAGGATCTAGTGGCGCTTCCTCAGTCGGGATACGGCATTCCTGGCTTCACGATACGAATCAAATGATCGTGGAATGCCGTTAGTCCATTGGGCATTTTGACTTGAGGCATGTGGCAACTGGCACAGTTGTTGGTCGCGACTGGACACGCCTTTGCAGCGGGCGAATTGTGGACGGCGACTGCTCCTTTTACCGCATGGCAGGCCAGACACTTTACGTCGTACGAACCGGTATCTGTCACTAAATTTTTGTGGGGATCGTGACAGGCGATGCAACTGATGCGCGGATCCGTCCCGCTAAAGCACTTACTATTGGCCAAGCGGTAGGGCGCGAATCGTACGTTGATCGGACCTCGGAAACCATCGCGAATGACTGCCTCCCAACTACGATGGCATTGCCCGCAGAAATTCGACAAATCCTCTGAAGTGAGCTTTCCCAGATCTGGCGGTGCCGTCTCCATACCATGCCCCTGGTAGGCCGCAACCATGTGGGAACTTGCTCCTGCGTGACAATGTTCGCAGGTGACGCCAGGTTCAAAGGAACTAAGATCCAACTTTCCATCCACTACCGCGCCCGTGGTATGGCAACCAAAACAGGCTTTGGGTTCGTTCGGGGGCAGTCTTCTGCCTACCGCTTGCTCAAGAGTTGTCGGGGTGATCTCCGAATCCCCTGTCGTAATTTGGAGTCCGCCCACGGACGGGTAATAACTAACCAGGCTTTCGTAATAGACGCCATCTCGCTCGAACATCCAGGTCTGCGCATCGTTGCCAAAACTCCAAAGGATGGGCAGCGTTATGGTCCGAGTTCCGTCGCTTACGGAATAGGCGCTCTGGCCATTCTTAGTCTCGACCAGATAGGTGAAGCCGAATTTCTGAAATGTCAGCCTGGGATGGGAATTTAAAACCTGATCAGTGCCCGGCAGTTGCAGTGCGCGTCCCATGGGCGTATGGATTTGCGTTTGTGCCTGGGAGGCATGGCAAGTAGCGCATGCAGCGGCGGTATCCTGGGCCGGTTTTTGTTCGGCAAATGCGGTGTTCGCCGCGAGCAGCAGCGCCAAAGCTGCCGCGAATTGACTAAGGCTGCGCAAGCGAAGCAACACCATTCTGGCTCATTTGCAGGCACAGCGCTCGTTCCCGGCGGGCGTCATCGTCACGTCCGGATTTCGAGTACGCTTTTGCCAATGCGAGGTGGATCTCAATATTATCAGGTTGCAGTTTGAGCGCTTCATCCAGATGTTGGAGACCACCGGCAACGTCTCCGGTGTCCAGCAATGCCCGGCCAAGCACCAGTTGCGAGGCAAATGGCTTTGGATCTTTTTCCGCGACGCGCTTTGCGTAAGGCAGCGCTTCGTCCGCCCGGTTTTCCATCAGCAAAGACCATGCCAGCATAGTGAGAGCGTTTGAATTGCCGGGTGCAACTTCCAACTCTTTTTTGAATTGAGGCACGGCGGCATCGGGACCGAAGGCGGACAACAAATTGCCATAGAGGAAGTGCACATTCTGGGCGCTGGGGAAGCGCTGAAACACATCATTGAATGCCTGCTCCGCGGCCGCCTGGTCCCCGGCCATGAATTTGAATGTCGCGCCGCCGACCGCCGACAAGAGTTCTTGCTCTTCCGGCTTAACGTCGTCGGGCAGCAACGGCATGCGGAGCCCTGCCAATCCGATCGCGACCAGCAACTCGGGATTTGAGAGCTTGTGTTCAGCAAAAACCGCATAAGCCTTCAACGCATCCTGAAAGTTTCCCAATCGCGTAAACAGCATGGCTTGGTGATAGTGCAGAATCTGTTCCTTCTGTGCGTCGTCGGCCGCGCCCAGAGCCAGGCCCTTACTTATATCGGCAAGCGATTGCTGGTAATCCGCGGTTTGGAATTCGCAAAGTCCTCGCAGTGCAAGGGCTGGCGCGAATTGAGAATTCAATACGAGGAGCCGGGAAAAAGCGTCAATGGCCGGCGCATACGATGCCGATCCATATTGCAGGAATCCAAGAGACCACCAGCCGTCCTGCCATTCGGGGTTCAGCTTCAGCGCTTGTGTATAGAGTTCAACCGCCTTCGGAATATCATTCTCGTCACGGGCGGCAGCGGCCTGCGCGGCCATATCTTCGAAAGTCGGGGAACGATCCTGGGCAACGAGAGTGCCGGACGGAATGACAGCAAGCAACAAGAAACATAGCCAGATCCAAGTTCCGCGCTTGCCCATATGCGACGACAATTTCATCACAACAGTTCGCAATATTAACACGCATATACGTGTCATCCGCTTTCGCAGAACCCTCGGCTTCCTTACACCGGCACTTTTACATCCGGCCAATAGCGGAAGTTGCGCAGTGTGGCTTTGCCTGCGCCGCAGGCGTAGATCGCGGGCCGCACATCGAGAAACCCGCCCAGCACGTTGTGCTGCATTCCAGAAATTTCCGCGGACTCCAGCGTGCGTTGCCAAGTTTGGCCGGGCACGCGGAAATAAAAATCCACTTCCTGCCGGTCGTTGACGATGCGCAGCGTGGCGCGGGTCGCGCCCTTCTGCAAATGGCTGGGGAGATAACCGTTGGCCAGACGCGCACCAATGCCCTCAGAATCCAGCACAATGCCGGTGGCATGGTCAGGGTTGTAAAACAAAAGCAGTCCGCATTCACAACCGGGTTCAATCTCAACGTCAACCTCGACGGTGTAAGAGTGTCCGCCGACAGCGGTAGTAAGGACCGAAGTATCGGCAACAGACTTCCCACGGGCCGCCAATGTGAGCGCGCCATTCCCGATGGTGAATCGAGACGCGTCGTACTCATGCCAGAAACCCCACTGGAGTCCGAGTTCCGGCCCGGCGAAGTTGTCAGAAGGATCAGGGAGAGGTTGTTGGTTTGTACCTGGGATAGGCACAGGAATGGCGGAATCCGGTGTGGTCCCCTTCGGTACGCGGAACCACCCGTCGGATGTCCACTCAACGGGAAGCAACAACAACTGACGGCCCAGAGTGCGATAGCCGTTCTCGTACGAATGCACCGTCATGTACCACTTGCCGTCCGGAGTATCCACAAGCCGGCCGTGGCCAACGCTCATCCAGCGCTCGTTGCGCGAAAGAGTCCGCACCACCGGATTGTATGGCGAGAACTCCCACGGCCCCTCGGCGTGGCGGCTGCGCGCGCTGATGACGGAGTGACTCGTCGCCGGCCCTGCCGTGCCCCCCTCGGCGACGTTCAAATAAAAGTAGCCGTTATGCTGCAGTATTTTCGGCGCTTCCAGGCAAATGCATTCCATGCGCGGAGTGTTAGAAAGCGGCCACGGTTCGAGCACGACGCGAGGAGCAACCTTCACGCCAAGTCCGTCGGCGGTCAGTTCGGCCATCTGTCCACCAGCCATATAAAGGAAGCGGCGGCCATTCTCAGCAATGTGCGCAGGATCAATGGCGTTGATCCCGAGGTCAATGGGATCGCTCCAGGGTCCCGTGGGATGTTCCGCGTGAACCACTCGCAGCCGATTGTCGGCCGGGAAATAAATATAAAACCGTCCTTCGTACTCGCAAAGATAAGGCGCCCATACGCTGCCGTGATACTGATGAAGCGCGGCAGCAACTGGGCGCCAGTTAATCAAATCGCGCGAGTGATAGATCAGCAGCCCTGGAGCGTAGTCAAAACTCGAATGCGTAAGATAGAAATCGTCGCCTACGCGGATGGGGCTGGCGTCAGGATGGTCGCCGCCCATAATCGGATTGTGATACGTCCCAGATCCCGTCTTGGCAAAAAGCAAATGAGTTTGCGGAGCAATCGCAAGAACAGCAGAGACGATGCCGGTGTCCCGGACAAAACGGCGGCGCGTAATCATTTATAAATGACTCCCTTCTGAATAGGTTTGGAGTATAAACCGTGAATTGCAATGTTTTCACAATTACCGTCGCCGGAAAGTGATCCGCCGACGTGCGCCAGCTTTTGTTTAACAATCCTCCACAATCTCGATTCCGAAACCTTCCACTCCCGGTACCCACTCTCGGCGGAAGTGGAGCGGAGATTATTGAGGATTTGTTCTTACCCTAAGCGGCGCAATGGTAAGCGTCGCGTACCGACTGTGCTAAAAGTCCGCAGTTCAGGTGCGTCGTGGATTGTTTGGATTCATCTCCTGAAACGTAACGTCGTAGTGAAAAGTCGGCCAGTCCTGCCCTTGAACACGATGCCCCCAAACTTGAAATGTCACATTGCTGCGCTGTCCAGGGGCTGGTCTAAGCTGAAAATCCGTGGGCTGATTTTGCTGAGTTATGCCGATACCTGTAGCGCTGCTATCCGTCTCCCCTCGGCTGTGGCAGCCGCGAACTCTCCTTGCGCACGCATAAATCCAATTCACGCGACCAGCAACCGCACTGCTATCCGTTTCTAGTAGGATCCGTCCAACATCTTTAATTAGATTACGAAATCCATGCACTCAATCATTCTTCTCGCGTTCTTCGAAGTCTCCCGCACCGCCAACTCGATGTGCGCCGCTGGCGTCGTTCTTTTGCTCATCGCCATTCTGGCCGCAAAAAACCAGATCGCCCAGGCCCGCGGCCTCGACAAAGTCATCGCGCTAACCAACTTATGTTTCGCAGTTCCGCTCGCGGTCTTCGGCGCAGAACATCTCTCTGGCGCACAATTTATTCAAAACGGAGTACCCGCGTTCGTGCCATGGCATTTGTTCTGGGCATATTTCGTCGGATTCGCCTTGATCGCCGCCTCGTTGAGCATCGCCACTAGAATCGCCGTGCGCTGGTCCGCACTGCTCTTCGGACTCATGATGTTCCTCTTCGTCGCCATGATCCATCTTCCCAATGCGCTCCACTCGCACGGCAGCCGAATTCCGTGGACAATCGTCTTCCGCGAATGTTCCTTCGGCGGCGGCGCATGGCTTCTCGCCGCCAGCGCCATGGACGCATCTCGCGCTCAATTCACCCGCGTCCGAATAAAGCCCGCGCTCATCCTGATAGGCCGCATCCTGGTCGCGCTCGCCATGTTATTTTTTGGCATCGAGCACTTCCTCCACCCCACCGGACTCCCCGGAGTCCCACTCGAAAAACAGCTCGCCACCTGGATCCCCGCGCGTGTGCTCATTGACTACATCACCGGCGCGGCTCTTCTCATAACCGCAGCCTTCGTCTTGCTGAACAGAAAAACCCGCACCGCCGCCACATGGCTCGGCAGTTGGCTCCTGCTACTGCTCCTCGTCATCTACGTACCTGTTTTGATCGCGGGGATGCTCGACCCTAGCACCGCCGTCAAGGTCGAGGGGATCAACTACCTTGGCGACACGCTCCTGTTCACCGGAGCCATCCTCGCGATAGCCAAAGCCGCGCCGCGTACCGATTGAGATTCAAGTGATATCCCGCTCCTGCAAATGATTTAGCTCGAGCATGAATATTCCATCTCCTCAACCCTGTCATCTCGACCGCAGCAGTTCATCGCAACAGCGATGAACTGCGGAGTGGAGAGACCTTGCGTTTTGTCGCAACGCAAAGTCGAAGAGAAGAATCTGCGGTTGCCCCACCCTTGTCGCGTTCCTTGCGACAGAGCCTGCCCTGAGCGAAGCCGAAGGGGTAGGGATTTTTGACTTATGCATGGAAGATCACATCTTCCGCGTGCCGCGGAACGACTCTTTACATTCTTGTCATTCCGAACCGCTTCAGCGGTGAGGAATCTGCTTTCCTATCCAACAGCAGATTCCTCGCAGCGCTCAAAACGACAAAATTTTGGGGAGTCCAAACTCCCATAGAGCCCGCCCTGAACAAACCCGAAGGGCACCGGGCCTAGCTCGGGTATGCATATTCCATCTCATCAGCCCTGTCATCTCGACCGTAGAAGTTCCTCGCACAGCGATGGACAGCGGAGCGGAGAGACCTTGTGTTTCACTCCCTCACCATCTTGCCATTTCGAGTGGGCCGAGAAATCTGCTTTTACTGTTCCCGTTTTGGAAATGCTCTATCTACTTTTGTGGACTTGTGCTGATTCAGGATTCATCGAATACTGCCCAAGGAAAGGCCCGCGTTTGGAGGATGTTGCCAGTGGGTACTGGACGCTGCCTTTCAAGTAGTCGAGTGGCCTCTGCTGAATAGCCTGCCCTGAGCGAGTGACCGCAGGGAAGGAGTCGAATGGGTCCTCCGCACGGCCTCTCGACTTGCATCGACTGTTATAATGAGTTTTGAAAGGTAGCGTACCTACTGGCATTTGCCAAGCCCCGCCCGACCAGCGGGGCTTTTGCTTTTCCTGTTCAAGACAACGTAGCTTCCTGGGACCGTGGGCCCAGATCGAACGCCCCCCATCATTCTTGTCATTCCGAACCGCTTCAGCGGTGAGGAATCTGCTTTCCTATCGAGGCATAGGAGTCTCGCCCGTACGGGCTGGGTGCCCCATTCTAAATTTCGCGCTCTTTGCGAAATTTAGGGTGGGGATTTTGACGTTTATTGTGGGAAGGGCACGGCTCAAGTTTTTAGCCTGCCTGAGCGAGTGGTACAAGCTCCGTAGGAGCGGCATAAGATAACCCGATTCCCGCGCGCCCATCGGGCGCAACAACGATAGAAATTTCGAGATTGTGGAAGGGCACGGCTTTAGCCGTGCCGAAAGAACGTCGATCACTAAGCGGCTTTAGCCGCCGAGGTGCTTCATCCGAAGCCTGCCCAAAACGAAGCCGAGTATACAATTTCGATCATTCCTTCATTCTTGTCATTCCGAACCGCTTTAGCGGTGAGGAATCTGCTTTCCTGTCGAACAGCAGATTTCTCGCTTCGCTCGAAACCACAAACTTTTTGGGAAGTTCAAACTCCGTAGAACCTGCCATGAGCGAGTCGGCACAAGCTCCGTAGAGCCTGCCCTGAGCGAAGCTGAGCGTCAGCGAAGCGAGTCGAATGGGAGCGGCATAAGATAGCCCGGCACGTCAGTGCCGGGTAACCATCACAACCTGATTCACGCGCCCATCGGGCGCAACAACGATAGAAATTTCGAGATTGTGGGAAGGGCAACGGCTTTAGCCGTGCCAAAAGGCGTCTCCAACAAACGGCTTTAGCCGCTGAGGTCCGCAAGCCGCAACTAGCTGTGGTTCATGCGACTGTACTCGGTGATTATTGCTTGCATCGAATCTCCGAGTTGGAAAAATGGAGACTCATGTGTCTGCATCTGCTTTTCCGAAGCAGTCGCGTTTAATACTCCAGCGTCCGTCAGAACATAAAACGTAACTTGCCCGCGCTCCGGCAAGGGATAACTCGATGTTAGGTGCATCAGAGGTGATACGGAGGCCGCAAGCTCTACAGTCTTTTTCGCTGCGGTTCGGATGGATTCATGAGACTGGCCGCCGCCAATATATCCTCCTCCGCTACTCAGGTAAACACTTCCGGTTCCGTTGGCAAGGGCGACAACGGTGGCTGTCCCTTTGTCCACTCCCCAATCCATGACCACGCCATAGGGTTCGCTAGAACTTAAGCTGGCAGGAATTCCAAATTTAGCGCGCGAACCTTGCAAGACCATATTTCGCAGACCGATGTACGCGTTCGGATCCGCGTGGGCAGCGGGCGATCTATGACGCTGTCGCGCACGAAGGCTTAACCAAAGAACTACCAGCAATAGGACAGCCACTATCGGCAGCGCTAATTTCATAGTCGACGATTTTAGCATTCACTAGAAATTTGATTTTGTCGCCGCCCTCACTCCAGCTCCGCAGGAGCGGCATAAGATAGCCCGGCACGTCAGTGCCGGGTAACCATCCACAATTCGATTCACGCGCCCATCGGGCGCGAACAACGATAGAAATTTCGAGATTGGCGAAGGGCACGGCTTTAGCCGTGCCGAAAGAACGTCGATCAATAAGCGGCTTTAGCCGCCGAGGTGTTTCATCCGAAGCCCGCCCGAAGCGAAGCCGCGGATACAATTTCGATCATTCCTCCATTCTTGTCATTCCGAACCGCGTCAGCGGTGAGGAATCTGCTTTCCTGTCCAACAGCAGATTTCTCGCTCCGCTCAAAACGACAAGCTTTGGGGAAGTTCAAACTCCGTAGAGCCCGCCCTGAGCGAGTCGGCACAAGCTCCGCAGAGCCTGCCCTGAGCGAAGCTTGAGCGTCAGCGAAGCGAGTCGAATGGGAGCGCCATAAAATAGCCCGGCACGTCAGTGCCGGGTAACCATCACAACCTGATTTACGCGCCTATCGGGCGCAACAATGGTGTCTTTCGGGCTGGGGGCACAAGATTCACAATCCAGTGCTAGTGCGGTATTATCTGTTCGGTTGCGCAGCTACGCAAGAGTGCGTCTCCTCCACTAGCCATTATTCACAAATGGACCCCAAGAAAGAAAAGCATGAATTGTCGCGGGGCATCGGATGGGTTTTTGTTCTAGGGTTCATTGTTGTGGGGACATGGTGGCTTTGGCATATTCCCTCCGTAGGGAAAGGCGGGATGGTTCTAGCAGTAGCCGCAACGTTGTTACCACTATTTTGGGAAAAGTCGCATGTCGTCGCGAAAATGTGCTGGATCGGGATGATCTTCATATTCTTATCAGTGGAATACCGTGCGATTGATCATGAGCAAGTCAGAGCCGAACGCGATAAAGAAGCTGCATTGAGGGCGCAAGAGCAGGGATTTGAAACAATTCTTTCGCAAAATCAAGCAGATTTTGACAACACGCTAAAGGAAATGAAGGGGCTCGGCGATTTGAGCAAGACAGCAATCTCAACGTCAACTCTCGCTTTGAATCAGATTACAGGTGGAGGACAGTATTGTTACCTGATGGCACTGCCAGATGGCCCTGGCAAGGTTGTGACCGTCGTTATGAATTCAGGTCCGTATCCTCTCGAAAGATGCTTTGTAAGAATCACTGATAATTCACCAATTAAATCTGCACAGGACGCAATCGCGAGATTCAATGGGATCGTCGCAAAAGAACTCGGTCCTGTTGCACCGAGCAAAAATCTGGGAATGACGACGGATATTGTGCTGCCATTCGGCTCCTATTACATGCAAATAACTACACGGAACGATAGATTCTTTGAAACGTTGACGGTGAATAGTCCGCCCTACAAAAAAGGTGAGGGGTTCGAAACGATTGAAGTCAGAAACGATAAAGGGAAATTAGTTTATTCGCAGCCCTAACGGACTGACAGCGGGGGATGGCGATTGACCGAAACCCGAAGTGGAGAGAGATTTCTGAAATGAACGTAAAAGTTTCTTTGTGTGAGAACCAGCAGCCCATTTGGACCGTTAGACTGCGATGTCCTGTTTGTCGTCAACGTGGCGCATTCGACGGTTTGCCTAGTAACGACTTACTCATACATCAGCCATTGCGGTTGCTAGTAGGGATTCGTAGATGCCCTGACGAAACTTGTCACGCATTGGTGTTCTTTGTCTCCGATACACGCAAGATCCTCGTTTCTTATCCAGCAGAGCGAATTGATTTCGACCCCAAAAGCATCCCCTCCAAAGTGCTATCAGCATTCGAGGAAGCTATCACCTGTCACACGAGCAAAGCTTTTACAGCGGCAGCGATTATGGTTCGTAAAACGTTGGAGGAACTTTGTAGTGAGAGACAAGCGCAAGGGGCAAACCTAAAAGAGCGCATCGCGGCATTGAGCAACAAGGTTGTGCTTCCTGCGGAATTGCTAGCCGGACTCGATGACTTAAGGTTGCTTGGAAATGATGCGGCCCACATTGAAAGCAAAGAATACGATACGGTCGGACAAGATGAAGTCGAGACCGGCATCGAGTTTGCGAAAGAAGTATTGAAGGCGGTCTATCAATACTCATCTTTGCTGACGAAACTACGCGCACTTAAAAAAAGTGCACCCCCTGAAGCGGGTGCTGCTCAGTCATAACTCAGAAATTAACGCTTTACATTCTGAATCTGCCACATGGAAGCCGTCGGAGGATCACTAATCCAGTGCGCTTGGCGCTCACAAGACAATGCGGTCGGGCGTAAACGACGGACAGAACCGTCCCGTAACGAAAGCATCCGCAATCCCTGTCAATACGTCCAAAAGTTTCATTCCCACCTAACTCCCTGAATAAACAGCCACAATAAACTCCCCATCCATGTCCCATTTCCCCACCTGATTTTGCTATCCTAAAAATAGACACACAAAGGCGCGGATTCCCTCCGCGCCTTTTTCTTTTTACCAATTCCAAACAATCAATGGAGCAAACCTTGAGATCACGCAAGGCTTATATTCCCGCAGGTTATCTTGGCACCAAGCGCATGGGAGAACTGGCCGAACTCGGATTCATGTATCGCGCCGCCACCTACGGCATCGGAGTCGCCAAGCCCTTCGGCGACAGCTTTCCCTACGACTGCGTCACCCAGCACGGCAAACGCGTGCTGCGCGTGCAGGTGAAATCCTGTTTCAGCGAAGAGCGCCGCAACTACACGGGATTTCCCATTATCGTGGCCTGCCACTGGGGACAAGGCAAGATGAACTACAGCGTTGACGACGTGGACTTTATCGCCGCATTCATCGCCAAATACGACACCTGGTACCTGATTCCTATGGAATCACTGGGCACGCGCAAAAATATCCGCGTATATCCAGGAAAACGAAGGCCCAGAACCGGCGGAGAGTTCGAAAAATACAAAGAGGCCTGGAATCTTCTATTGGACGAATCCTACACAGAAAAACAACGCTTCACCTCTCGCGAACTCTGCCAGATGGCAGAGACAGATAAAGCAGCAAAGCATTAGTTCTAGAATTTGGGTGGCGCAGCGCTTCAGCGCTGCGTTTCAGGCACTCACTATGAGCGGCTTTAGCCGCTGAGGCTTACGAGGCCCTTTATCGCTACGTTGAGGTCTTCGCTCACTTCGAGGGGGGCCTTGGGATCATTGTAGTGCGCCGTGGCGACGGAACTGTTTAAAAGAAAACTTCGGGCGATACATGGAAACGGCGGCTAAGCCTGCGGATGTGTTCTACCGTAAGGCCCCGCTTCCCATTCAACACTTCCGAGGCAATGCTGGGAGTGATAAAAATATCCAGTATGTCTTTTTGCTTGAGTCCATTCGCTTCCATCAGTTCACGCAATACTTCGGCCGGACTGGCGGGCTTGAGCGCATAGGCTTCGTCTTCGAAATCTTCAATAAGCACCGTTAGCAGCTCTGCCAACCGCCGTTCCGCGGCAGTCAGCTTTTCTGCTTTCCCGTCCAGCGTTTCAAGCGTGGCGATACATCGCTCGTTTTCCTTCTCGCTGTGAATGACGGAAGGGAGGGTCCGGGCTAGCAGGGCGGCGTATTCGGGTTGCGCTGCGGCGGTGCTCATTGTTTCCATTACGTGCACAAAACATACCTAGGTCGCATTATGCGAATAAACTAGTTCGCAACTTGCGAAGTGTCACGCACGCTAATTCCGCAGCCTACCACCCCCTGGTCTGCAGCATCTGCGCCTCATCCAGTGCGGCGACGGCGAGGCCTTTCATCGCTCCGACGAGGTCTTCGCTCACTTCGAGCAGGACCTTCGGATCGTTTATAGTGCGTCGCGGCGCGAACAATGGCGCGGGCGCGCTTCGCCGCCTCTTCGGTCTCGGCGAAGGTCGTGGAATCTTTCATGAAGATTCCGCTGCCAACAAACACGGCTTCCGCTCCCAGTTGCATTACGAGCGCGGCGTCGGCGGGAGTGGCAATGCCTCCGGCAGAAAAGTTGGGAACCGGCAGCTTGCCCTGCTTGGCTACCAGCTTCACCAATTCGTAAGGAGCCTGCAATTCTTTCGCCCGCGTGTAGAGTTCCTCTTCGCCAAGCACGGTGAGAACGCGCATGTCCTGCACGATCTGGCGGATGTGCTTCACCGCGTGCACCACGTCTCCGGTACCGGCCTCGCCCTTGGTGCGAATCATCGCCGCGCCCTCAGCGATGCGCCGCAGAGCTTCGCCAAGATTGCGCGCTCCGCAAACGAACGGAACCTTGAATGCCTGCTTGTCCACATGATGCGCTTCATCGGCAGGCGTGAGCACCTCGGATTCGTCAATGTAATCAACGCCAAGCTCCTGCAAAATTTGCGCTTCCGCAAAATGCCCGATGCGGCACTTAGCCATCACAGGAATAGAAACCGCCGCCATAATCTCGCGGATCTTTTTCGGAGAAGCCATGCGAGCCACGCCGCCCTCAGCCGAATCTTCGCCGGCACCCGTTCCAGCGCCATGACAGCCACGGCCCCAGCCTTTTCAGCAATCTCAGCCTGCTCCTCATTCGTAACGTCCATAATTACGCCGCCTTTTAGCATTTCGGCGAGGCCGGTCTTCAGGCGAAGGCTGGTGGAGTTTCCGTTGGCGTTTCTGTTGTTCTGCGACATAATTTTGTCTCTTTTCCGGGTCTTAATCTTGGTAGTAGGGCGAGGCCGGGGGACGGCCCGCTGCAAAGATCTATTTTACATCGTTAGAAGCCAGCGAGTTCCCGCGACAAATGCTTTTCACTACGGAGGTCGCCGAGAACGCAGAGAAAGCCTATGGTTTCCATTGCTTTAGAAACGCAATGAGGGTTGCCGGATCCATGGACCGCGCGGCCTCGAACTCCCCATTCTGCTGGCTGTAGAGAAGACTGCCGTCACTGTTCAACACTGCCAGTGCCGGAATTCCCTTCTTCAAGGGAATCTTGTATTGCACCACGAGGTCTAGATTCTTATCGCCCTCGCCCGTATCCACGTGAATGACAATGAAATTCGGATCAGCGATTCTGGCCACGCTGGGCTGATGCAATGCATAATCCAGTACATGGCAGTCATAGCACCAGTTGGCGCCGAAAACTAAGATGATGCGTTTGTGTTCGCGCTCGGCGCGGGTGACGGCGTCGCCGATTTCTGCTTTGGCGTCCACGTTTGCTGGATAGAGATCGACATTGAGTTTTGTGGGTTGCGGCATGGAAACCAGTCCGGTGTGTTTGGCTGCGACGATGCGCCATGTGCCGGCCTGCTGTTGCCATCCCTGGTCAACGAGAATGTAGCGAGTGCGAAGGCCATGCGGCGTGGGCGCTTGAAAACTCAGGGTCAATGAGACCAGATGCAAACCTTGCTGATCGCCGCTTTCATGCTGGATGAGGTGCAGGTCCTTGTAATCCTTGGCGTGGAATGATTTCCAGTAGGCGACTTCTTCCGCCAGATTGGCAGGCTTGTTTTGTTTACCCAGGAACTGGACGGGAGGGTTGGTGGAATATTCGTTCTGCAAGGCAGACATGTTGCCTGCGAAAAGGGCTTTCTCCCATTGCACGACCGCGGGGAACTTGGTTTCGCCTGCGGATTGGGCAGTCGCGGTGATGGCGGTCAAAATGATAAAACCCGAGATAAAAAGGCTGACGGCGCGGTTCATGGGCTCTCCGAATACTGGAAGCATAGTACTGCAACTTTCAATCATAAACGTCGGCCAGGGTGCCGTCCCTGCGGGACTCTGGAAATGTTGTTTGCTCTCCCGGCACTTCCGTGCCGGGCTTTCACGTTTCGTGCCTGCGGCACTGGAGTTAGCGGGGCGGGCAGACCCGTGTTGAAAATGCTGGGCAAAAAGAACCGGCAGTGCCGGTGACCAAAGAGTTTAAACGCACACCACAGGGATGTTTCACGTGCAAGCTGCGCACTTTAGGACGTTCCCTGTTAGAAATCGAAGGTGCAATCTGCAACGGAAAGTACGATAAGATTGCGGCCTTCAGAAGTACAATCGTGCCTACATGTCTCGATTTGCCTACCTTTCGCGATTGGCTTTAGCCTTGGTTTTTGCGCTGGCGGCAGCAACCTGCGTTGCTGCGGACCAGCCGCAGGAGGCGGTGCTGGTCCCCTGTCCGGAGAATGCGCCGGGCGGGTCGGCGTGCCAGCCGACCAAGAGCGCGTTAAAAGAAGCCAAGGCTGATTTTGATAAGGCACTGAGGCTGCAAAAAAGCCAGCAGCTTGATGAAGCGTTTCCGGAGTTCGAAAGCGCGGCGCGGCTTGCACCGAAAAACGCTCAATACATTACCGCGCGGGAGATGGCACGCCAGCAATTGGTGTTCGACCACATTGAGCGGGGCAATAACGACGTGCTGCAGAACCGCACGGTGGAGGCGATCGCGGAGTTTCGCAATGCGTTGCTTTTCGATCCGGACAACTCTTTCGCCCAACAGCGCCTGCACGATGTGGTTGGCTCATGGGCGCCGCGCATGCACGAGACGCCCCGGGTGGTGCAGAATTCGGGGGAACTCGTGGTGCATCCCCGACCCGTTCACAATGATTTTCGTTTTCGCGGAGATTCGCGCGGGCTACTGACCCAGGTTGCCGCGGTGTATGGAATCAAGGTCAACATGGATGACTCCGTGCCCTCGAAACAGGTGCGCTTCGAGGTCACCGACGTTGATTTCTACACGGCAATGGACCTAGCCTGCCTGGCGACAAATACATTCTGGACGCCGTTGCAGGGCGACGAAATTCTGCTGGCACTTGACTCCCCGGCAAATCACCGGCTGTTTGACCGCATGGTGATGCGGACGTTTTACATACCGGACGCGGACTCTCCGCAAATGCTCACCGACATTACCAACATGTTGCGCAATGTGCTGGAAATCCGGTCCATTACGCCAAAGCCCGACAGCCGGACGCTGGTGGTAAAGGCCCCGCAGGCCAGCGTGGATGCCGCAACGAAATTACTGGAATCGCTGGATGAGGCGCGTCCGCAGGTAATGCTGGACGTTCATGTGTATGAGATAAGCCATAACTTCATGCGCGACATGGGACTGCATATTCCCAATGACTTCACGCTGTTCAATATTCCAGCGGGAGCGTTGGCGGCGCTGGGCGGACAGAACATTCAGCAATTGATTAATCAATTGATTGCGGGCGGCGGGATTAACCAGGCGAATTCGCAATCGCTTTCCGCGCTGCTGGCGCAGTTGCAGAACCAGCAGAACTCGCTTTTCAGCACGCCGGTGGCGACGTTCGGCAATGGGCTTACCCTGATGGGGTTGACCTTGGGAACGGCCAGCGCACAGATGTCACTCAATGACAGCTCCGTGGAATCTCTCGAACACGCCATGTTGCGCGTTAGCCAGGGCAATGACACTACGTTTCGTATGGGAACGCGTTATCCGATTCTGAACGCGAGTTTCGCGCCAGTATTTAACACGCCCGCCATCGCGGGGGTGATTCAGAACAATTCTTTCCAGTCGCCGTTTCCTTCTTTCAGTTATGAGGACATTGGCTTATCGCTGAAGATAAAGCCTTACATCAGCGAGGATTCCGTGGTGAGCATGAACATGGAGATGCAACTCAGGACACTGCTGGCACAGAGCTTGAATGGCATTCCCGTGATTGCGAACCGCGAATACAAAGGGACGATCGCGTTGCGGGATGGCGAGCCTGCGGTGGTGGCGGGGGCGGTGAGCCACAATGAGCAACGCAGCTTGTCGGGAATTCCGGGGTTGGGAGACGTTCCGGCGCTGAACCAGATTATGGCGTCAAACTCCAAAGAGACCGATGACGATGAACTGCTCATCGTGGTCACGCCGCATGTGGTAAGCAATCCCAACCATGAGAAGAATACGGAAGTGTGGTTGCGGCGG
>CAWHQK010000033.1:0-6112 GCA_963831435.1 uncultured Acidobacteriota bacterium | reverse complement strand
TAGGGACGTTTTGAAGAGGTAACCGCGCTCTGAAAACCGAGAAGGGCGCAGCCGCTTGGGGGCTTACTCCGGGAGCTATATACACTAGCTCGTTGGTTCAAGAAATATCTTTGATTTTGGAAAGAAAATGCGAAATGTTGTCATAGCAATTATTGTCAGCCTAGCTATGTCGGGCGTCGCATCCGGACAAAGTTCTTCCGCTAGGCAGCTTCAATCCCCCGACATATTCACACGTATGCAGGATGCGGATTTGCATACCCATTTAACTGCATTTAACGATTTGCTGACTTACGCATCATCGGAATCGCCGCATGGCACAAAACCAAAGAGCCCCTCTGAAATTCTGAATGCCTTTATTGTCCGGCATCCCGACAAAGCGGACCAGGTGAAACTAACTTTGATCCAGTTATTGACTGAAGAAAATCATTCGTTTATCGAAACCAAGAATCCTCCAGATGATTCGCACGCCAACGATGACGTTGGAGAATATTACGCTGAATTGGTGGATACGGTTTCTTCTTTGAATGATGATCGGGCCATCCCAGCTCTTGTGGGCGCGATGACCACAGGAGGGATGGCGCAACGTGGTGTGCTGAAATATGGCGATAAGGCGCTCACGTCGGTTATGGAACAACTTAAAAGTTCTGACGCGCTAGTGCGAGCTTCGGCTCTTGGAATGGCAACCGGCATATTAGAGGAAAAGAAAGACGCGAACTCACATGCTTTGGTGATCAGTTTGATTCAGTCGTCACTGAAGGATCCTGGGGCTGTTGTTCGGAGCCAAGCAGTGCAAGAAATTGATTGCTTAGATGAAAGAAAAGATTTCATTTCACGATTGCAGGAAATTGCCAAGACCGATCCCCTTCGACTTCCAGGCAAAGCCCTTGATGGCGGCGATGGAAACGAATTCTATCCTGTCAGATATGACGCCAGACAAGTTCTGCGGCACATCAAGAACAATGAAAGCTGCGATCAACCATAAAAAATCGAATCGGCACGATAGGAAATTTACTGCGCCCACCGCGGTCATATCTCAGGCGTGATTGACCCACCTATAGTCTCAACCCGCTAATTTTGCTTCGGCTGCCCCACGCTTCGCGGGGTTCGATGCGTGGGCGCCACTTCATCACTACGAGCTGTTAGCGGCGTCCGCTGCTTGGACTGCGCACAATCGCGATCTGTTACTTCAGGTGCTGGAGGAGGTGCGACGGCGTTATCGCTTCGTGATCGCTGGCTATGTGGTGATGCCGAGCATGTTCATTTATTGCTGGGCGAACCCGAACGCGGCAACCCTTCGGTCGTGATGCAAGCGCTTAAGCAGAGTTTTGCGCGGCGACTCCTGCGAAACTTGCGCTCACGCGGCGGGGGCCGGCAAACCACTCTATGGAGCACGGCGGCTGAAGAAGACCGGATTTGGCAGTATCGTTTCTATGACTTCGTGGTGTTCACGGAGAAGAAAAGGGTGGAAAAACTAAACTACATGCACCAGAACCCGGTGCGGCGCGGGTTGGTTCTGGAGCCGGAGGAGTGGGCGTGGAGTAGCTTCCGTTATTACAGCGAAGGAGAACCCGGACCGGTGCTGGTGAGCGAGACTCAGAAAGCGGAACTGCGGGTACGGAAAATCGCCTGATGCAACCGCCGGTGGCGCCCACGCTTCGAAAACCGCGAAGCGTGGGGCAGCCGACTGTTAGCTATTGCTTGCCGTCCGTCGCGGCGAAATCTACTAACTGCTTGAGAGTATCGAATGGGACAGACGCGAGGCTGCTGATGGTGCGTCCATTGATAAAGACTGTGGGGGTGGCGTTGACGCCGACTGATTTGCCTAGCGCGATGGAATGCTGGACGCGCGCGGTGGTATCGGGACTGGCGGCGCAGGCGGCGATTTCTGTGCCTTTTTCTCCCGACTGATCGGCCAGCGCGGTTAGTTTTTCGGCGGCGTTCGCGGCGGTGATGCCAGACTGCGCATCGAAAACGGCGCTCACGAACTTCCAGAAATTGTCGTTATTACTGGAACCGGATTTGCGCCCGATGCAGTCAGCGTATCCGGCGGCCATGTCCGCCCAATCGTGGCCGGGGAGCGGAAAGTTCTGATAGACGAGGCGGACGTTGGTATCTTCGGCGAGCAGCTTATCCAAAATGGGGTGCGCGGCCTTGCAGTGCGGGCATTGCAGATCGCTGAATTCCACGACCGTGACGGGAGCGGTGGCGGGGCCGCGCGATGGGCCGTTCAGGCCGGCGTTGAGCGTTTGGGCCGTATCGGCGAAGGGATGCTCACCGAAGGGAATGATCTGTCCCATGACCGCGTGCTTTCCATCGGCGGTCACATAGAACTTGTTGAGTTGAGAGCCTTGCGCGCTGCCGACGACAACGGTGACCTCGGCAAGTCCGGCGGCGTCGGAGGGGCGAATGTCGTCAATTTTCCAAGTGATGCTCGGGTCGTAACCCATCATGTCATGCATGAAGGCGTTGACTGTGTCTTCACTGGGAAGAGCGGCAGTGGCAGAATCAGAAGGGGCGGCGGGCAGGGCCTTTGGGGCGGCGCCGCTAGCCTTTTTTGTCGTTTGCTGCTGCGCGACAGCGAAACCAGCAAACATGATAATGACGACAAACATATGGATCGAATTACGCTTCATGCATTCCTTTCGTGGGTGCCAAGAACGAACAATTTTATAGACCCTGCAGGTTCCTTCAAACGTCGGATTTCGCAGCAATGGGAAAACGGCGGCCATAGCCAAAAGCTTTCTCAGAAATTTTAAGTCCGGGCGCGGCCTGCTGTCGCTTGTACTCGGTGCGCTCCACCATGCGGATGACGCGCTTCACCAAATCGATTTCTACCCTGTGATTGGAAGCAATCTGCTCCGCGCTTTTTCCCTTCTCCACGTAATCTTCGAGGATGGGATCGAGCACTTCATAGGGCGGGAGCGAGTCCGTATCTTTCTGGTCGGGACGTAACTCCGCGGAGGGAGGCTTCTCAATGCTCGCAGCAGGAATCACGGCGCGGCGCGAGTTCACATATCGCGCGAGGCGGTAAACCAAAGTTTTTGGGACATCGGAAATTACCGCGAGGCCGCCAGCCATGTCTCCATAGAGCGTGCAATAGCCGACTGCCATTTCGCTCTTGTTGCCTGTACTTAGCACCAGCGCGCCAAACTTATTGGAGAGCGCCATGAGCAGCGTTCCGCGGACTCTTGATTGGATATTTTCTTCCGTCACGTCTTCGCGAAGACCGGCAAATTCTGATCGCAAGGTTTGCTTGAAACTCTCAAAGGCTTCGGTAATGCACAACAGTTCAAAGCGAATGCCAAGATTTTTCGCCAGCTCGCGGGCATCGTCAATCGAGCCCTGCGAGGAATAGGGGCTGGGCATGCCGGCTCCGACTACGTTTTCCGGGCCCATGGCGTCCGCGGCAATAGCAGCAGTGAGAGCGGAATCTATCCCGCCACTCAGGCCTACGATCACCTGACGGAAGCCGCACTTGCGCACGTAGTCGCGCGTGCCGAGTACCAATGCTTCGTAGGCGCTGGCTTCGTCTCCTTCAGGCCGATCATGAATGTCGCCGGTTAGTTGGCCAGAATCGAAAAAAATCAAATCTTCCGCGAACGACTTTGCCTGCGCGATGATCTTTCCGGATTTATCGAGCACCATGCTGGAGCCGTCAAAAATGAGGCTGTCATTGCCACCAACCTGGTTCACGAGCGCGACGGGAACTTTGTGATGCTTGGCGATGGAGGCCAGCATGTCGCGGCGCAGTTCGCGCTTTCCTACCCAGAATGGAGAGGAGGAGATGTTCAGAACGATTTCACCGCCGGACTTCAGCAAGTTCTTCGACGGGATCAAATGCGTAGAGACGGCGGTCCCAGAAATTTTTGTCGTTCCAGGCGTCTTCACAGATGGTCAACGCGACCTGTTTCCCACCGAGAGAAAACAGCGACTGACTTTTGGCGGGCGCGAAGTTGCGCATCTCATCGAAGACGTCGTATGTGGGCAGCAGCATTTTCGACTGCACGAAGGCGATTTTGCCGTCTTGCAGGAGCGCGGCGGAGTTCATTACGGATTTTCCGGTTTCGGCCTGGGCTGGGGTGACGAGTCCGCAGATGACTGCGATTCCTTTTGTTTCATGTGCAATATGTTCGGCGGTCTCGCGGTTGTGATCAACGAATGAGGCCCGCTCGACCAGGTCGCGAGGCGGGTAACCGCAGACGGAGAGTTCCGGAAAAAGGACCAGATGCGCGCCAGAGTCCTGCGCCCGCCGGGAATAATCAATGATTTTGCGGGCGTTGCCGGTGAAATCTCCGACGGTCGGGTTGATCTGGGCCAGCGCGATCTTCACTTATTCAGTGTAAAGGAGAAGGGCCGAATGGTGGAGGGCGGCCACTTCCTTCTTTAGATGTCGGCGGGAATATTGCTCCCGATGACAGCATGTACAGTTCTGGCTGACGTAAGGTCCCTCGCAAAAACGCTCGGGATGACATGGCTTTTTTATAGTCGAAGAAGGCTTGGAATCGCGTCGCTGGCGATTAATTCTGGCGGGGATTGATTTGTGGCTCGGCCGGGGCAGGTTCGCCGGGGCGACGCAATGTGGGTGGAGCGGCGTCCTGCGAGGGCTGCGCGGCTTTGGCGGCTTCGGGAGCTTCGAGGTCCACTTCTTTTTGCGTTCTTACGGTTTTCTGGCCATCCACCTTCATGTTCTCGACGCGCACCACTTCGTCGCCGACGAAGCGAACAAAATCCACGTCCTGCGGAGGCTCGCCGTAGATCCACTCTTCGTATTCGGTGCCGGTGTCATCTTTTTCGCGGATCTTTTTTGGCGCTTGGCCTTTGGAATATAGGACCATCTCGCGATTCATCCCGACGAGCACTTGGTGCGCTTTGATTGCTTTCTGCACGATGGGGGGAACGCTTTCAAGGTATGCGTCAACGCCCGACTTGGAGTTGAAATCGAAGACGGGCTGAAGCAATTCCTGCACGCGCTTGGCATTAATGTCGGGGATATGGTGATCAAAAACCAGATCCACATAGGAGCCGCGCGGATTGGAATCGGAGTCGGTGGGAGCGACTGGCTGAGTGTCTCCACCCATGCCAACTTCAATATGTTGGTACCATTTCTTTCTTTTGACGGGGCCGCCGTTGATTTCGAAACGGATGCGATCTCCCTTAAATGCCACCAGACTGATGAGCACCTGGTCGCCCGGCTTTACTGAAGGCCCCCACAGAGCCAGGTCCTGTCGCAGGTCATCACCGCTTGGGGTGATTTTGCCATCTTTTAAGGAGAGCCCGGTTTTACCCATGGGAAATACAGTACGCACATAGGTCAGATCGGCTGTAAAGGTACGCAGAATATCAATGCGGTCTTCTTTGGTGAGTTCGCCACGGAACGCCTGGGTGCTAGGGGCGGCTGGTTTTTGATCGTCGGCGCGCAGGATTGCGGGTAGAACAAGAACGAGTGCCAGAACCGAAAGGTGGACGAACGTGCGGGGAAGGACGGGAGACTGATGGGAGCGCATAGGCACCTGCACGGCTCTGCCCCAATTATAACGCCATCCAAAGGTTGAGATGTCGCGCTTTCTTTGAAGCGCTTTTGTTGACCGTGGCCCGGAAGAATAAAAAAGGCGCACTCTTTCGAGTGCGCCAGTGGAAGATTTTGCCAGTCGCTATTTGTAGTAGAAGTTCAATTTGTCCAGATACACGGAATAGTCCTTCTGTAAGCTGTTTCCGTCCATCTGATAGTTGATAGTCATGCCGTACCAGGAGGTGTTGGTGGGCGTGTCATAACGATCTACCTTGGAGGTGACGTCATTCAGCGTGATGGAAACAAAATGGACATGATTGTCAGAGGTGCGTTCGGCCTGGATGACGAGATGGTTCCATGCGCCGCTCTTGGGGTTGCAGGGGATGCCGCTCTTTACCCAATGCATGGTTTGGTTGTTCCAGGTATCCCACTCGTGGCCGCTGGCGATGCGGCACTCATGCCCCCAGATATAGGACTTTCCATTGATGAATTGGTTGATGTCGAATTCCAGGGCCTGGGAAACTGACGCATCAGCGATATAGAAATAGACATCGTAGGTGAACTGATGGTAGTTAGGCACGCTCTTCTGGTCGGCCAGACGGG
>CAWHQK010000032.1:0-16566 GCA_963831435.1 uncultured Acidobacteriota bacterium | reverse complement strand
AATATAAAACGGATGAAGCGGGCGTAAATCTGCACGTCTTCTTCAAACCCGCGCACCAATCGCTCGCTTCGGAATATGCGGACGCGGCCATTAAGGAGTTCACCTATTACGTAACGCTGTATGGCCCCGCCCCCTCGACCACGCTGCGAGTAGTGGAGTTGCCCGACGACACCGTGCCCATGACCTGGGCCACAGATGTTGCGGCAATCGCCAGTCGCGCCGTTACGCCGAAGGTAAATTACCGGCTATTGGCGAACAGCATTGCACATCAATGGTGGGGCGTTTCCGTAAGTCCTGCATCCCGCACTGATTGGTGGTTGTGTGACGGTTTCGCGCGCTACTCAGAAGCCTTATACATTGAGCAGGCCGCCGGCCCCGCCGCGCTGGAAGAAGCTGTAAAGGACATGTCGGTAGGAGCCTTGTCCTATGACACGGTGCCACTCGGCAGCGCTGCCAAGCTGGACATGTTCTCTCCTGAATTTCAATCGCTCGAAACCGACAAGGGAGCGATGATCTTGCACATGCTGCGCTGGGTCATGGGAGATCAGAAATTCAACCAGACCATGCGAACCTTCGCCACCAATTTTGCCGGGAAATCGGCTACGGCAGCGGATTTCCAGGCCCTCGCCGAGCAGATTTACGGTGACCAGTTGCGCTGGTTTTTCACGCAATGGCTGGATTCTACGGGCGCGCCTCAATTCAACGCCAAGTACACTATTTACCGCTTGGGCGACAATAAAGGGTTCCGCGTGGTCGGCCAGATCACACAGGACCTGGATCTTTTCCGTATGCCGATCGATCTCAGAATTGACACCGATGGCAAGACGGAAGACAAACGCATCGATGTAGTAGGTACAAACTCGGCCTTCAGCATTGAAACGTTCGGGCGCCCGCGAAAAATCACAGTTGATCCGAATGACGACGTTCTGAAGAATTCCGACGACGTCAAACTCCGCTCCTCCATTCAACGCGGCCAAGACATGGTGCAACAGGGAGACTTGGCAGGCGCCCTGGAGCAATTCAACAAGGCCCTCGACATCAATAAAAATAGCTCATTGGCGCATTACCGGATTGCTGAAGTCTTCTACTCGCAGCACAACTATCAGGCCGCCGCGAATGCCTATCGCGATTCCCTGAATGGAGACGGTGATCCCCGCTGGACCGAGGTTTGGTGCCACGTGCAGTTGGGTAAAATTTTTGATGTGACTGGGCAACGGGAGCGTGCCACCAACGAATATCGCCAGGCCTTGCAGACCAAGGACAATACGCAAGGTGCGTTAGATGAAGCGCGGCGCTATTTGCAGAAACCGTTTGAGCAGAAGAATGGGATGTGAGTGGGCGGTGGGTGGCACTACTGTTTGAAAAGCGAAAGGAAGTCTTCTACCGCTTTTTTTGGCTCCCGCAACAGGTCGGCGATCACCGCTACCGAATCAGCTCCCGCGTCTAACGCCCCACGACAATTCGCTCGTGTGATTCCACCGATAGCCACCAGCGGTTTGCGCGTGAGCGCTCGTGCTTTACGAAGTCCTTCCAAACCGATTACCGGATCCGGATTGGCTTTACTCGCCGTCTGAAAAATCGGCCCAACCGCAATATAGTCTGCGGGAGATCCATCGGCTTGTTTCGCTTGCACCGGATTGTGCGTGGAGAGACCTAATATGCGGTCATTCCCAATAATTTCCCGCACGGCCTTCGCGGAAAGATCGTCTTGCCCTACGTGGCATCCATCAAAACCAGATGCCAGGCACAAATCCGCACGATCATTCATGATGAGGCGAACCGAGTCTCCCGCAATGCGCCTCAATGCCAGCGCATGCTCGAGCATATCGCGAGCGCTGCCATTCTTATTGCGATATTGCAAGAGCGTCGCACCCCCGGCAATGAGTTCCTGCGCAAATTTGTAGAGTTCGTCCGGCGCAGAAAAACACGCTGTGTCAACGATGGCGTACAGCTTTGGGAACTCAAGCATGGAAGGTTTCAGGATTTGGCCTGGGCAGAAAGTTCTTTGCCCGCGGCCAGAAATCGTTCAATAAAGCCGGTGTCGGTATTGCCCGCAAGAAATTCCGGGTCTGCGAGAATTCGGCGATGCAGAGGTATGGTGGTGTAGATTCCCTCCACCACAAACATGCCCAAAGCGCGCTGCATGCGCGAAATGGCCTCTGGGCGATCTTTGCCGCGCACAATGAGTTTGGCAATCAAGGAATCGTAGTATGGCGGTATCGACCCCCTCGGCATAGGCGGCAGTATCAATGCGAACGCCAGTGCCGCCCGGCGGATTAAACACGGTGATCTTCCCTGCCGATGGCGTGAACTTTTCCGGATGCTCCGCGTTGATTCGGCACTCAATGGCGTGGCCCCGAGGCACAACGGGGTCGCCGTAAAACGTCGCTCAGCCGTGCGTCTGCCGCTATCATAATCTGGCTCTTTACCAGGTCCACGTCCGTCACCATTTCCGTGACCGGATGCTCCACTTGAATCCGCGTATTCATCTCAATGAAGTAGAGTTTGCGCTCCCGGTCCATTAGAAACTCGATGGTTCCGGCATTCATGTAGCCGATCTCCGAAAGCGTCTTGCTGAGAATGCCGCCAATCTCCGCGCGCAGTTCAGGCGTCACCTGCGTGGAGGGCGATTCTTCCAGCAGCTTTTGATGACGACGCTGAATGGAGCATTCGCGCTCTCCCAGGCTTACAACATTTCCATGCTGGTCGGCCAAAACCTGAAACTCAATATGGCGCGGATTCTCAACGTATTTTTCCATGTAAAGATCGCCGTTGCCAAAAGCCGCCGCTGCTTCCGATGAAGCAGCCTTGAACAATGCAGGAAGTTCTTCCTCGCTGCGGACAATCCGCATGCCGCGACCACCGCCGCCGGCTGAAGCTTTAATGATGACGGGGAAGCCGACCTGCTCAGCCCACTCCATGGCTTCGGCATCACTTCCCAGGATTCCTTCCGATCCGGCAGAAATGGGAACCCCCGCCTTCTTCATGGCCGCCCGCGCCTTTTCTTTTTCTCCCATAAGACGCGTGACTTCAGGTGGAGGACCGATAAATTTGATGTTGCAGGTCTCACAAACTTCGGCAAAGTTGGCGTTTTCCGCGAGCAGTCCGTAGCCGGGATGGACCGCATCCACGTTGGCGATCTCCGCCGCGCTGATGACCGCGGGAATGTTCAAGTAGCTTTGCGAGAGTTGCGGAGGACCGATGCAGATCGCCTCATCGGCAAAGCGGACGTGCAGCGAATTGCGATCGGCCTCGCTGTAAATGGCGACCGTGCCGATGCCCAGTTCTTTACACGCGCATATGATTCGCAGGGCAATCTCCCCGCGGTTTGCAATCAATATCTTCTTAAACATTCAGGTTAAGCACTCGGAGACAAGATGGCTCGTTCGGAAATCGGTTAAGTGCGCGGCCGTATGGTAAACAGCTCTTGGCCATACTCAATCGGCTGGCCATTGTTAAGGAATTTTTTCACGATCTCCCCAGCCACGTCGGACTCAATTTCATTCATCAGTTTCATGGCTTCCACAATGCACAAAAGCTGGCCGACCTCAACCACGTCTCCCGGTTTCACGAAAGGCGGCGCTCCTGGCGAGGGCGATTCGTAAAACGTCCCAACGATGGGTGAGCGCACACTGTGCAACTTTTCAGGCGGCGCACTGGGGACTTCGATCGCGGCAGGGACGGCAGGAGCGACTGGGACCACAGGCTGCTCCACGCCCGCTCTTGCCTGTGGTTCCGGAACTGGCGCGTGCATCCGAGGATCATGGGCAGGAACAACCATTCCCGGCACAGCCCGCTTGATTCGCACTTTGACGTCGCCGCGCTCCAACTCAAACTCGGCGATGTCTTGTTCCTTTAAGAACTCAATGAGTTCCTTGATCTCTTTTTGATTCATGCAAAATAGACTGGAAACCGCGTGACTCTGATCAAATTGACTTCGCTCTTCGGGTAAAGAAAGGACTCAAATTTCCAACAATTCCTTGCTCGTGGGCGTTAAAACTTCACACCCATTCTCAGTAACCAAAACCATGTCTTCGATTCTTACTCCGTACTTTCCCGGGAGATAAACTCCAGGTTCAATCGTGACCACCATACCGGGACGAAAACATTCGTTTTGGCCGACCGCCAAACGCGGGTCTTCGTGGATTTCCAACCCCACACCGTGACCCGTGGAATGGGTAAAATATCGCGCCAACCCTTGCTTTTTAAGGAGCTTACGCCCAACTTCGTCGGGCATGGAAAACTTACTCCCGGCCGCACCGCTTCAATTGCGGCTTGTTGTGCTTCTTTTACCGCTTCATAAGCATGCCGGGCTTCTGGAGAAGTCCGGCCAAGTGCCACAGTCCGGGTTTGATCCGAACAGTAACCAGCGAGTATAACACCGAAATCACAGACCACGAACCCGGTGACGGGTAGTGCCCCCTGCGAAGCCCTCCCATGCGGCAGAGCGGAACGCGCGCCGGAAGCAATGATCGTAGGAAATGACATGCCCTCCGCCCCCGCTTTGTAGGCGCTTTGTCTTCTATTGCCGCCGCCACCTCAATTTCCTTTACGCCCGGGCACACGTCGCGAGTGTTTGATCAAAAAGATGCGCGCCCATCGCGACCGCATCCAGCAGGCATCTCGGATTCTCGATCCTCTATCATCCGCGCGCCGTCGTACCGGTGCGCATTTCAAACGAAAACCGCGAGGACAAATTTGCTTTCATCCTCCGGTTGGCTCCCAGGGTCAAATGGTCGGCTTCCACACCGAGGGGACGATGGCCTCCACGTTGCCGGTTCTTCTCAAGCCATTCGGACGCCGAAAAGGGTACGGCGACTTGCGGTCCACGACGATTTTTGCGCCTTGCACCTCTGCTTTGCTTGTTCCGTATAGCGCCCATCGGTAAAAAAACAACTATTGTGCTCGGTTACAAGCAGGCCGGCCATTTTCAGCTTCCGGTAAAAACCGCAGAGATAACGGATATTGGGGAGATGCGTGACCAGCAGAGGCGCGTCAAGCCGGTTGGCCGCCAAAAAACTACGCAGAGTGCTTTGCCTGCGCTTGTATTGGACATCAGGAAAGTGTAGCAACTGTTTAGTCGACGGCGTCCTAAAAAACGAAACCGCCGGTTCTTTGTGCAAAGAAACCGGCGGGCCGTCTTACTGCTAACTGTTCAACTATGTTCTCCTCAATAACGCGAGGTAGTGATGGAAGAAAATCAGCTCCTGATTGGAGGTGCTCACCTGGTGCGCTTTTTGAAACAAGTTGCCCAGGTAAGGGATGTTTCCAAGGAGGGCACCTGACTGACCTGTGTCAATTCTGCGTCTGCACGACACCGCCAATCACCCAACCTCTACTCATCGGTGACAAGCACCTGCGTGGTGGCCCGTGCGTAATCAACTCCGGGTTGCCTTGGATCGAATGGCTGAAGTCAGGAGTTGTGTTTTCCACGTCCACGTTCAGGAAGATGGTTCCTTCCGAGGTGATCTGTGGAATCACGGTCAAGCGCAGGAAAGCATCCACGTAGAGTCACTGTTTTCAGATCACCGAATTGGGCCTGAGTCTCACGATGGGAACGCGTACGCCCTGCTTTCACGGCTGGAAATATTGTTTTGTGTCTCACCCACGTGAGGACGAGAAAGAACTTTGAGCAACCCTCTCGATTTCTCGTCATCGTGATAATCGCGTCCACCTCAGCGCTTGCAGTCCGATTCAAGAACGTAATGCCACTGGTCGGAGAAGTGGAAGCCAGGTTTGAGAACAATGGTATTTGCGAAAGAGTTGAAGACGATGGAGCAGTGGTTCCGACTACCGGAAGCGGGCGGCCCACCGAGGTAGTCCCATGGAGACGGCGCCCACCCAACTGGCACCTCCGATGGCAGTAGCGGCATTACCGAAACCGAAACCAAATTGAGTGCCGATATCCTGCGCAAAAACTGCGGGGTCGCGGCCACTACGCCGCGCTTCGATTTCAACTTCCTGAGTCTTGCGACCCAGACCCGCCCACGAATAAGTTGTCAATTCCGGGAATCACGCTAGGGATGTCAGAGATGATCAAAACATTGGTGCGATCATCAGAGATCACGTCACCACGCTGGGTAAGGAATCTCTTGAGTGTGGGAACAACAACTTCTTTTGAATGGGTCGTTAGCTCAGGAAGCGCGTAACGGTTACCTTGCTTCACGCGCAGGGCCTCCGCTTCTTCCTGTGCGCGGCGGTCTTCAGCTTCCTTACGTAGGGTCGCTACCGTCGCGATACGCAGCACATTGCCTTCGAGTTGACGGGCAAGGTCGTTGTTCTTCAAAACGATGTCTAATGCGTGGTCCCCCGGCACGTCGTCGAGAACAATTGTCAGCGTGCCTTTCACGTTGGGATCAAGAACGACGTTCAATCCGCTGATCTCATGGATAAGGCGGAAGAAGTCTTTCAAGTCAACGTCCTTCAGGTTCACGGAAATCGGTTCGCCGGTGTAGTGGGCCCCGCTCTCGCTTTTTCCGGCTGAGCCTGCATTTTGGCTTTTTGTTCCGCAGCCAGATTGACGGCGGGTTGCGGAGTGGTACTTTCAGCCTGCGTGGCCGCTGGCCGCGAGCAACAAATTATTCTCCGGCTTTTCCAGCACTTAAAGTCAGGTAGCAGCGACGGCCGCACTCTCTCGTGGAGTCCGCTGGTACCTGTTTGGCGTCGTCCTGCTTAGAAGTTTTTGTATGAAGGCTCGACCACTACAAAGGGAGAAGCCGAAGGCACAGGCCGGTTTGGCGGCTGGCGCATTGTTCTACGGCGGTTGCCCCCGAAATTGCCTGTGGCGTGGCTGGCGCGGGCACCGAAGCTGGCGTTACCGGAGCCTTCGTAGTGGCCGTTTGCGCGGCCGTATAAAGGCGCAACACGATGCGGTTGCTCGCGTCGGGCGCTAGGTCAGGAGGTGCACGGCTCCGACACGTCACCCCCGATCCGGCTGGTGGGCGGCACAAGGCCGTTTACTCCAACGCGGACGTCTTTGATCCCGTCGCTGTCCACGAGGGATTCGGTCTGCGGAAGTTGCCAGTGCCGCGCCTGGCAGATCGGAGCACAATACGTGCCGGGTTGTCGAGAGTGGTCACGCTGGGCGCGACCTGGCCTTGCGCCGTCACTTCGACGCTCGTCCCGTCATTGGCCCGCACCACGCTCACTCTTTGCAGAGGCGCGTTTGCCCGTTGCACTCCCCGTCTCAGCTGCCGCTATAACGCTCGAAACTAGCAGCAGGATGAAAACCGTTACCAATTGCTTTCGCATTTCGCTTCTCCCCAAGGTCGCCTCTGCCAGCCCCGTGATCTCGCATTTTCAAATTCGTGCCCATATATCTGTTTCTGTTACTCGTTCGCGAGACAACCGGAGCCTGGCTTGTTTGGCCACATCCTGGGTGAATGACTTGCCCAGTTTGTCCTGGTACATCTCTTTAAAAATGATGGAATCTTCCGTGATCTTCTTCTACGTAGCCGTTGAACACAGGATCGTTCTCGCGCAGGGAAGTAAGCCTTGTCCAGCGCAATTCACAACCACCGCTATCATTCTGTGTGGTTTTGCGCATGCTACGGATAGTCTTATCTGGTCAATCGCGAAGCACTTTTTCCCAACACTGCATTCAGAGTGCAGAAATGCTCTGGGCGACGCACCGGACTTACAAAAGGATCCCGCTTGCCCATGCTGCTACAAATCTTGGTTGAGGTTTCGTCTTCCTTCTTTTCTTTTTCGCAGCCTTTGGGCTTGGTGTTGGTGTCCTTCACGTCCAACTTCGCCATAGTCGTTGGTTTGGCCGAGGGGTGCTTTTGCCGCTGGCACGATTTTCGCCGAACCGGCGCTTTGGCCGACGGAGTGCTTTCGTTTTGGCGCCTTGGCTGCGACCTGGTTTTAGCGCGCATCAGGTTGGTTTCATGGATAGCAGGTTTCACGGCCACAGGCTTCAAAGCGACTTGCGATTTCTGCAATGGGGCAGTCTTCGCCTGGACCACCGGCACCTGTTCAGACTTCTGGCGCCATTGGAGCAGGCTTCACGCTCGGCAAACTGCGGAAGCCGCCTTCGTGGGCGCGTTCTTCTGCGCGACAGCCTTCTGCGCGGCAGGCTTTTGTGCAACAGACTTTTGTGCCATGCTTTCTTCGCAGCCGGTTTAGTCGCTGGCGTCACAGCGTGGAGGTTTTTGGACTTCACGGGAGCAGCGCCTCGAGTGAGTTTGCGTCTGCCCCTGAATGCTTTGCGCCTTGGCCTTCGTGTTCTGTATTCAGTGTGGATTTCGCGCCAGGCACTCGCCGTAATCCAGCAAAAAAAATCAGTGTCCCAATTCATATGAAGCAAAATTGGGACACTGATTTTTTTGCTGATTACGGCGAGTGCCTGGGCGCAAAATCCGGCCACTGCCCTTCAGAACACGAAGGCCAAGGCGCAAAGCATTCAGGGGCAGACGCAAACTCACTCGAGCGCGGCTCCCGTGAAGTCCAAGGAAGCTGTGCACGCTGTGACGCCAGCGACTAAACCGGCTGCGAAGAAAGCCGTCGCACAAAAGTCTGTTGCACAAAAGCCTGCCGCGCAGAAGGCTGTCGCGCAGAAGAACGCGCCCACGAAGGCGGCTTCCGCAGTTTCGAGCGTGAAGCCTGCTCCAATGGCGCAGAAATCTAAACAGGTGCCGGTGGTCCAGGCGAAGACTGCCCCCGTGCAGAAATCGCAAGTCGCTTTGAAGCCTGTGGCCGTGAAACCTGTATCCATGAAACCGACCCTGATCGCACTAAAACCAGTCGCAGCCAAGGCGCCGACGAAAGCTGTTCCCGTGGCCAAAGCGCCGGTTGCGGCGAAAATCGTGCCAGCGGCAAAAGCACCCCTGGCCAAACCAACGACTATGGCGAAGGTGGACGTGAAGGACACCAACACCAAGCCCGAAGGCAGCGAAAAAGAAAAGAAGGAAGACGAAACCTCAACCAAGCTGATTAGCGGCGTGGGCAAGCGGGATCCTTTTGTGAGTCCGGTCGTCGCCCAGAGCATGTCTGGCTCGGGATGCAGTGTTGGGAAAAAGTGCCTGGCGATTGACCAGATCACTATCCGTGGCGTCGTGAAGTCCGACAGCGGAATGATCGCGGTGGTTGTGAATGCGCTGGACAAGGCTTACTTCCTGCGCGAGAACGATCCTGTGTTCAACGGCTACGTAGAGAAGATCACGGAAGATTCCATCATTTTTAAAGAGATGTACCAGGACAAACTGGGCAAGTCATTCACCCGGGATGTCACCAAGCGGATTCAGGCTCCGGTTGTCTAGCAAACATAACGGAACAGATATATGGGCACGAATTTGAAAATGCGAGATCACGGGGCTGGCAGAGGCGAGCCTTTGGGGAGAAGCGAAATGCGAAAGCAATTGGTAACGGTTTTCATCCTGCTGCTAGTTTCGAGCGTTATAGCGGCAGCTGAGACGGGGAGTGCAACGGGCAAACGCGCCACTCTGCAAAGAGTGAGCGTGGTGCGGGCCAATGACGGGACGAGCGTCGAAGTGACGGCGCAAGGCCAGGTCGCGCCCAGCGTGACCACTCTCGACAACCCGGCACGTATTGTGCTCGATCTGCCCGGCGCGGCACTGGCAACTTCGCAGAGCCGAATCCTGGTGGACCGCGACGGGATCAAAGACGTCCGCGTTGGAGTAAACGGCCTTGTGCCGCCCACCAGCCGGATCGTAGTTGATCTGTCGGAGCCGTGCACCTATGACCTAGCGCCCGACGCGAGCAACCGCATCGTGCTGCACCTTCATACGGCCGCGCAAACGGCCGCTACGAAGGCTCCGGTAACGCCAGCTTCGGTGCCGGCGCCAGCCGCGCCACAGGCAAAGGCGACCGCAACCGCGGTCAACAATGCGCCAGCCGCCAAACCGGCTGTTGCTTCGGCTTCTACCTTTGTAGTGGTCGAGCCTTCATACAAGCCTAAGCAGGACGACGCCAAACAGGTACCAGCGGATCCCGCGCACCGTGCGGCCGTCGCTGCTACACGTTTCGTGGAAAAGCCGGAGACTGATTTGTTGCTCGCGGCCAGCGCCACGCAGGCTGAAAGTACCGCTCCGCAACCCGCCGTCAATCTGGCTGCGGAACAAAAAGCCAAAATGCAGGCTCAGCCGGAAAAAGCGAGCGGGGCCCACTACACCGGCGAACCGATTTCCGTGAACCTGAAGGACGTTGACTTGAAAGACTTCTTCCGCCTTATCCATGAGATCAGCGGATTGAACGTCGTTCTTGATCCCAACGTGAAAGGCACGCTGACGATTGTTCTCGACGACGTGCCGTGGGACCAGGCATTAGACATCGTTTTGAAGAACAACGACCTTGCCCGTCAACTCGAAGGCAATGTGCTGCGTATCGCGACGGTAGCAACCCTGCGTAAGGAAGCTGAAGACCGCCGCGCACAGGAAGAAGCGGAGGCCCTGGCCGTAAGCAAGGTGACCGTTACGCGCTTCCTGAGCTACGCCCATTCAAAAGATGTTGTTCCCACACTCAAGAGATTCCTTACCCAGCGTGGTGACGTGATCTCTGATGATCGCACCAATGCTTTGATCATCTCTGACATCCCTAGCGTGATTCCCGGAATTGACAACCTGATTCGGCAGCTAGATCGCAAGACTCAGGAAGTTGAAATCGAAGCGCGCGTAGTGGCCGCAACCCGCAGTTTTGCGCGGGATATCGGCACTCAATTTGGTTTCGGTTTCGGTAATGCCGCTACTGCTATCGGAGGTGCCAGTTCGGTAGGCACATCTCCGGTGGGAACCTTCGGTCTGGCCCCCTTCTATCCGGTAGTCGGAACCACTGCTCCATCGTCTTCAACTCTTTCGCAAATACCATTGTTCTCAAACCTGGCTTCCACTTCTCCGACCAGTGGCATTACGTTCTTGAATCGGAGCGCAAGCGTTCAGGTGGACGCGATTATCACGATGGCGGAATCGAGAGGGTTGCTCAAAGTTCTTTCTCGTCCTCGCGTGGTAACACAAAACAATATTTCAGCCGTAGTGAAGCAGGGCGTACGCGTTCCCATCGTGACTCAGGCCCAATTGGGCGGTCCTCCGACGGTGACCTACGTGGATGCTTTCCTGCGCTTGACCGTGATTCCACAGATCACCTCGGAAGGAACCATCTTCCTGAACGTGGACGTGGAAAACACAACTCCTGACTTCAGCCATTGATCCAAGGCAACCCGGAGTTGATTACGCAGCAGGCCACCACGCAGGTGCTTGTCACCGATGGTGGAACGGTGGTGATTGGCGGTGTCGTGCAGACGCAGAATTCGACACAGGTCAGTCAGGTGCCCCTGCTTGGAAACATCCCTTACCTGGGCAACTTGTTCAAACACACCCAGGTGAGCACCTCCAATCAGGAGCTGATTTTCTTCGTCACTCCTCGCGTTATTCAGACATAGTTGAACAGTTAGCAGTAAGACGGCCCGCCGGTTTCTTGCACAAAGAACCGGCGGTTTCGTTTTTTAGGACGCCGTAGACTAAACAGTTGCTACACTTTCCTGATGCAATACAAGCGCAGGCAAAGCACTCTGCGTGGCCTTTTGGCGGCCAACCGGCTTGACGCTCTGCTGGTCACGCATCTTCCCAATATCCGTTATCTCTGCGGTTTTACCGGAAGCTCCGCCGCCCTGCTTGTAACCGAGCACAATAGTTGTTTTTTTACCGATGGGCGCTATACGGAACAAGCAAAGACAGAGGTGCAAGGCGCAAAAATCGTCGTGGACCGCAAGTCGCCATTGCTTTTGGCGTCCGAATGGCTTGAGAAGAACCGGCAACGTGGAGGCCGTCGGGTCCTCGGTGTGGAAGCCGACCATTTGACCCTGGGAGCCAACCGGAGGATGAAAGCAAATTTGTCCTCGCATTTTCGTTTGAAATGCGCACCTCCTCTTATCGAGCGCGCGCGGATGATCAAGGATGCGGAAGAGATCCAATGCCTGCGAGATGCGGTCGCGATGGGCGCGCATCTTTTTGATCAAACACTGCCCAACATGTGCCCGGGCGTAAAGGAAATTGAGGTGGCGGCGGCAATGGAGCAAAACGCCTACAAAGCGGGGGCGGAGGGCATGTCATTTCCTACGATCATTGCTTCCGGCGCGCGTTCCGCTCTGCCGCATGGGAGGGCTTCGCAGGGGGCACTACCCGTCACCGGGTTCGTGGTCTGTGATTTCGGTGTTATACTCGCTGGTTACTGTTCGGATCAAACCCGGACTGTGGCACTTGGCCGGACTTCTCCAGAAGCCCGGCATGCTTATGAAGCGGTAAAAGAAGCACAACAAGCCGCAATTGAAGCGGTGCGGCCGGGAGTCAGTTTTTCCATGCCCGACGAAGTTGGGCGTAAGCTCCTTAAAAAGCAAGGGTTGGCGCGATATTTTACCCATTCCACGGGTCACGGTGTGGGGTTGGAAATTCACGAAGACCCGCGTTTGGCGGTCGGCCAAAACGAATGTTTTCGTCCCGGTATGGTGGTCACGATTGAACCTGGAGTTTATCTCCCGGGAAAGTACGGAGTAAGAATCGAAGACATGGTTTTGGTTACTGAGAATGGGTGTGAAGTTTTAACGCCCACGAGCAAGGAATTGTTGGAAATTTGAGTCCTTTCTTTACCCGAAGAGCGAAGTCAATTTGATCAGAGTCACGCGGTTTCCAGTCTATTTTGCATGAATCAAAAAGAGATCAAGGAACTCATTGAGTTCTTAAAGGAACAAGACATCGCCGAGTTTGAGTTGGAGCGCGGCGACGTCAAAGTGCGAATCAAGCGGGCTGTGCCGGGAATGGTTGTTCCTGCCCATGATCCTCGGATGCACGCGCCAGTTCCGGAACCACAGGCAAGAGCGGGCGTGGAGCAGCCTGTGGTCCCAGTCGCTCCTGCCGTCCCTGCCGCGATCGAAGTCCCCAGTGCGCCGCCTGAAAAGTTGCACAGTGTGCGCTCACCCATCGTTGGGACGTTTTACGAATCGCCCTCGCCAGGAGCGCCGCCTTTCGTGAAACCGGGAGACGTGGTTGAGGTCGGCCAGCTTTTGTGCATTGTGGAAGCCATGAAACTGATGAATGAAATTGAGTCCGACGTGGCTGGGGAGATCGTGAAAAAATTCCTTAACAATGGCCAGCCGATTGAGTATGGCCAAGAGCTGTTTACCATACGGCCGCGCACTTAACCGATTTCCGAACGAGCCATCTTGTCTCCGAGTGCTTAACCTGAATGTTTAAGAAGATATTGATTGCAAACCGCGGGGAGATTGCCCTGCGAATCATATGCGCGTGTAAAGAACTGGGCATCGGCACGCGCCATTTACAGCGAGGCCGATCGCAATTCGCTGCACGTCCGCCTTGCCGATGAGGCGATCTGCATCGGTCCTCCGCAACTCTCGCAAAGCTACTTGAACATTCCCGCGGTCATCAGCGCGGCGGAGATTGCCAACGTGGATGCGGTCCATCCCGGCTACGGACTGCTCGCGGAAAACGCCAACTTTGCCGAAGTTTGTGAGACCTGCAACATCAAATTTATCGGTCCTCCACCTGAAGTCACGCGTCTTATGGGAGAAAAAGAAAAGGCGGGGCGGCCATGAAGAGGGCGGGGGTTCCCATTCTGCCCGGATCGGAAGGAATCCTGGGAAGCGATGCCGAAGCCATGGAGTGGGCTGAGCAGGTCGGCTTCCCCGTCATCATTAAAGCTTCAGCTGGCGGCGGTGGTCGCGGCATGCGGATTGTCCGCAGCAACGAAGAACTTCCTGCATTGTTCAAGGCTGCTTCATCGGAAGCAGCGGCGGCTTTTGGCAACGGCGATCTTTACATGGAAAAATACGTTGAGAATCCGCGCCATATTGAGTTTCAGGTTTTGGCCGACCAGCATGGAAATGTTGTAAGCCTGGGAGAGCGCGAATGCTCCATTCAGCGTCGTCATCAAAAGCTGCTGGAAGAATCGCCCTCCACGCAGGTGACGCCTGAACTGCGCGCGGAGATTGGCGGCATCCTCAGCAAAACCCTTTCGGAAATGGGATAAATGAATGCCGGGACCATTGAGTTTTGTATGGACCGGGAGCGCAAACTCTGTACGGGTTGCGATGAATACGCGAATTCAAGTCGAACATCCGGTTACGGAAATGGTGACGGATGTGGACCTGGTAAAGAGCCAAATTATGATTGCCGCGGATGCCCGGTTGCAGGGACGTATTGCGCGATCCCGTTGTGCCTCGCGGTCACGCCATTGAGTGCCGCATTAACGCGGAGCATCCGGAAAAATTCACTCCGTCGGCAGGGAAGATTACAGTGTTTAATCCTCCGGGCGGAACCGGCGTTCGCATTGACACTGCTGCTTATGCCGAGGGAGTGGATGCCCGCCGTATTACGATTCTTTGATTGCCAAGCTGATTGTGCGCGGTAAAGATCGTTCCGAGGCCATTTCGCGCATGCGGCGCGCTTTGGGCATGTTTGTGGTGGAGGGAATCTACACCACCATACGACTGCATCGCCGAATCCTCGCCGAGCCCGGAATTTCTTGCGGGCAATACCGACACCGGGTTTATTGAACGATTTCTGGCCGCAGGCAAAGAACTTTCTGCCCAGGCCAAATCCTGAAACCTTCCATGCTTGAGTTTCCCAAAGCTCTCGCCATCGTTGACGCAGCATATCTTTCTGAGTCGGACGACTCTCCAAATTTCCTCAAGAATTCATTGCCGGGGGTGCGACATCTTGCAATATCGCAATAAGAATGGCAGCGCTCGCGATATGCTCGAGCATGCGCTCGCCATCGAGGCGCATTGCCCGAGAAAGCGTCGCCTCATCATGAATGATCGTGCGGATCTGTGCCTGGCAGCTGGTTTTGATGGATGCCACGTCGGGCGAGACAATCGTTCCGCGAAGGCCGTGCGGGAAATTATTGGGAATGACCGTATATTAGGTCTCTCCACGCACAATCCGGTGCAAGCGAAACAAGCCGATGGATCTCCCGCAGACTATATTGCGGTTGGGCCGATTATTTTTCAGACGGCGAGTAAAGCCAATCCGGATCCGGTAATCGGTTTGAGAAAGGGTTCGTAGAGCACGAGCGCTCACGCGCAAACCACTGGTGGCTATAGGTGGAATCACCGAGCGAATTGTCGTGGGGCGTTGAGCGCGGGAACTGATTCGGTGGCAGTGATCGCCGACCTGTGCGGCGACCCAAAAAAGCGGTAGAAGACTTCTTTTCGCTTTTTCAAACAGTCGTGCCGTCCCACCGCCCACTCACATTTCTTCTGCTCAAACAGTTCTGCAAATAGCGCCGCGCTTTAGTCTCATTGCGCCTTGCGTGTTGTCCTTAGTCTGCAAGGCTGGAGATATCCCTTCGTGTGATTATCCCTTCGCCCGGTCACGTCAAAAATCTTGCCTAACTGCACATGGCACCAAACCTCAGTCCAGCGGGGGTCTCCGTCTCCGTTCAAGGAATCACGATACGCATTCGCGGCGGCCTGATAGTTGTGCTGCGAGTAGAACACTTCGGCGATCCGGTAATGCGCCAGCGAGCTGTTCTTGTTGATGTCGAGTGCCTTATTGAATTTGCTCGAGCGCCCCCGCCATCTTTCCCTGTTGCACCATGTCCTGACCGCGTTGAATGGAGGATCGGAGTTTGACGTCAGCCAGGAATTCTTCAGAACATCGCTCGTTTGGGATCCACCGTGATTTTCCGGGGACGTCCGAAGGTTTCAATGCTAAAAGCCGAATTTGTCCCCACCACATCAATGCGTTTTTCTTCTGTTCTTGCCGTAGATATATATATCTGAGATCAATCGGCATACGGAAAAGATCCAGGTCTTGGGTGATTTCTGACCGACAACGCGGAAGCCCTTTGTTATCGCCTAGGCGGTCAATCGTGTACTTGGCGTTGAATTCCGGCCGCGCCCGTGGAATCCAGCCATTGCGAGAAAAAGCCAGCGCAGCTGGTCGCCGTAAATCTGCTCGGCGACCGCCTGGAAGTCATCGCGGCCGTGGCCGGTTTTCCGGCAGAACTGCGCGGCGAAGGTTCGCGCATGGTCTGGTAGATATTTCTCGATCGCCCATGACCCAGCGCAGCATGTGCAAGATCATCGCTCCCTTGTCGGTGGCGAGCGATTGGAATTCAGGTCGAGAACAGGTCCAGCTTGGCTGGCGCTGCCGATAGCGGCACCGTGTCGTAGGACGAGGGCCCCCACCGACATGTCCTTTACAGCTTCTTCCAGTGCGGCGGGGCCGGCAGCGCTAATGTATAAGGCTTCTGAGTAGCGTGCGAAACCGTCACACAACCACCAATCAGTGCGGGATGCAGGACTTACGGAAACGCCCCACCATTGATGTGCAATGCTGTTTGCCAGTAGTCGGTAATTTGTTTTCTGCGTGATGGCGGGATTGGCGATGCCGGCGATCTCGTGCGCCCAGGCATGAGGCACGGTGTCGTCGGGCAGTTCTACCACGTTCAGCTTTTGCGATTGGTGCCGGCCGTAGAGCGTGATGTAGTAGGTGAACTCCTTAATGCCGCGTCCGCATATTCCGAAGCGAGCGATTGGTGCGCGGGTTTGAAGAAGACGTGCAGATTTACGCCCGCTTCATCCGTTTTATATTC
>CAWHQK010000031.1:0-6905 GCA_963831435.1 uncultured Acidobacteriota bacterium | reverse complement strand
CCTACTTTTTGTCCTTTGCTTACGTTCCAGTGACGAAGAGGCGAGTAGGTGGTGATGCCGGCGCACAGCAGCGGCGCGGCCCCTGCCAGATTCAGTTTGTCCGAGATGCGCAGCACGAATGCTTCCCGCACAACAATGCTTTCGGAATACCCTCCGTACGTTACGCCGCCGAGGATTTTGTCTTCGGCGTTGTAAGTGAGCGTAGGGAAGTTGTCGCAAAATTGTTCGTCGCCCGCGCGGCAGTTCGCGCAGACGCCGCAGGAACTCACCATGCAGCCCACGCCCACGGTGTCGCCTTCTTTGAACTTTTTCACGTCGCGGCCGGTTTTTACCACGCGGCCAACAATTTCGTGTCCGGGAACGCACGGATATGCGGTTGGCATGGTGCCTTGCCATTCATTGCGGACCTGGTGCAGGTCCGAGTGGCAAACGCCGCAATAGAGGATTTCAATCTGCACGTCGTCGGGGCGCAAGTCGCGGCGCGGGATGGAAAATGAAGCCAGCCCGGATGTTGGACTCTTCGCTGCAAAGGCTTTTGCATGGTAGGCGGGCGATTCAGGGGATTTGGTTTCTGGGGCTGTGGGAAGGGCTACTTCGCTCATTGCGATTCTCTCCTGAAATTCGATCTGGTTTGTTGAACAAAAATCAGTCGAGATATTTTGGCGATGGAATCGAAAATACGGTGCTCCCGATGATCGGATGCTCGAGTTGGGCCAAAGACGCAAGAAATGAACGAAGAAAATAAAAGTCAAATCGTAATGTTCGAGCCACCGATTTCGTAGAATTTTGCCGCCCGGCTTCCTTCAGAACGTTTCGAATCTCTCGGGGAATGCCCAACCGCGTCCAGAGTTCTGGACGATCCAGAAGTTCGCGCTCCATTGAGAACAATTCGGCGCTTAGGTTTTCTGAGAATTCTTTCAGTTCGTTCCAAGCATCCGGCTGCATCAGCAGCGGTTGGCGGAACAACGTAGAAACGTCGCCAATCTGTATGTCCCACTTGAAGTAGTCGAGGCAAAGCTCGTTTGAATTTCTCTGAACGTTTCTAGGCAAATTTCGGGACCAAACCTGAAAGGAATACCTTTCGTCGCATCCCGCGATAATGGGAACCTAAGGCCGATCTTTGCAAGCAACGCAGACTGCGTCATCTCTGCGCGCTACGTGCGTCAGACATTGGAAACCCCTCTATTTCTGCGATTACTTCCCGTGCGGCGCGTCCCGGATCGGTTGCTCCCGTAATCGGCCTTCCTACCACGATGTGCGTCGCACCGGCGGCCATCGCTTCGGCGGGCGTGGCGATCCGCGCCTGGTCGCCAACCGCAGCGCCCATAGGACGAATTCCCGGCGTAACAATCGCGAAATTCCCACCCAGTTCCTTGCGTAACAGGGCAGTTTCCTGAACGGACGCCACAACCCCTCCGCAGCCGCTTTGGATCGCAATTCGCGCCAGTCTCACGACCTGATCGGTAACCTTGCTTCCAACTCCCACCGCGTTCAGGTCGTTCTGGTCCATGCTGGTGAGGACCGTCACAGCCAAAACAATGGGACCATCGCTTAAGGTCGCATTGGCAGCCTCTTCTGCGGCGCGCAGCATTTTGCTTCCGCCCGAGCCATGCACGGTAAGCATATGAACGTTCAGGGATGCTGCTTCTTTTACTGCGGAAGCCACAGTATTCGGGATATCGTGGAACTTCAAATCCAGAAACACTTTTCGACCGGAAGCGACGAGGTCGCGCACCACCTGGGGCCCTTCGGCGGTGTAAAGCTGCATTCCGACTTTGTAGATGGAGGCGGAATCGCCCACGGCCGCCACCATCTTCTGGGCGGCGGCCGCGGACGGCACATCCAAGGCCACGATCAACCGCTCGCGCGGATCAGTCATGGCTGAAGTGTAGAACGATTCGGCCTAGTAGGCCAAGGGAGCGCGCATTTCGGCCACCACTTGCGGGTGGACGACGTCCAGGCGGACGCGTTGTAGGCCTCGGCTCTTGAAATTCAAGGCCCGTGCTGCGCTGTAGGAAAGGTCAATGATTCTTCCCGGACGACCGGCCCCCGGTCATTGACTCGGACGACGATCGCCCGGCCATTGCGTATATTTGTGACCTTTACCAGCGTCCCCAGCGGAAGCTTGGGATGGGCTGCGGTTAGGGCGTACATGTCATAGGGCTCTCCCGAGGCGGTGTCCCTACCCTGGAAGTAGCTTCCATACCAGGACGCTACTCCTACCTGATACGGCCTCTGGTGAACACTTTCCGGTACTGTTTTTAAAACTACCTGCTGCGGAACTGGTTTAGTTTGGGTTTTAGACCCTGAGCTGATTGGCCCCTGAGCCGCTCCCAAGTTGGCAGCCAGAAATATGGCAGCCACCCCATGAGCTATTCGTACTCGCATTCAGTCACCTCGCATCTCTAAACTGGTCCTCCCCGTACGGTTACTTCGTCATTGACAGCAATTAGGCTACCGGGGCGAATGAAGGCGTGTCAATGCGAAATAGCCTGTATTAACTTAACGGTTTAGTAATAGATATAAAACGTAACTTACTGTAGATATTGAGTAATCATTCTCATGTTGCTGTAATCATGCAAGTTATATATTTACTATTGAGTAAATAGCCCAATGGGGTTGCAGGATGAAATATTTACAAGTTATTTGTTTTCTTATGGTTGTGGCGTTTTTTACCAGAAATGCATGCAAGCTTATTGATTTCAGAAAGATAGCCGAGTTACACAGGTTAGTTTTCCGACAGCCTCTTCCCAACTGCGCCGAATTTCCGTAGATTTGCGGGTGTGAATTCTCCACCCGTCGTTCTTACCATCGCCGGATTTGACCCCTCCTCGGGAGCGGGGGTGACGGCGGACATTAAGACCATTGCAGCGCACGGATGCTATGGCGTTTCCTGCCTTACCGCGCTCACGGTTCAGTCCACTACCGGAGTCCGGAGGGTTGAATCAGTGAATCCGACCCTGTTGCTCGAAAGCTTGCGTGTCCTGAGCGAAGACATGCAGATTAGCGCGGTGCATGTTGGAATGCTCGGTTCAGGAGCTATTGCCCGATCGGTTGCAGATTTCTTGGGCCAGGAACGCCTCCCGCACGTCGTTCTGGATCCCATTCTTAAATCGTCTTCCGGTGCGGAACTGATAGATGCGGAAGGAGTAAAGGTGCTCAAGGAACGATTATTGCCGCTGGCGGAAGTCATTACGCCCAACCTTGAAGAGGCAGCCGCGCTTACCGGATTGGGGGTGGGGGACCCGGTCGAAATGAGGGTGGCTGCGGAAAAGTTGCACTCCATGGGTGCCGCAGCGGTAGTTATTACTGGTGGGCATTTGCCGCAGGCCACCGATGTTCTGAGCATTGCAGGATCCGGCGGCATAGAACAGAAAATCTTCACTTCTGAGCGCATACGCTCAAATTCCACCCACGGTACCGGCTGCGCTTTTGCGACGGCAATTGCCTGCCAATTGGCGTTAGGGAAGGACTTGCAGGGGGCGGTCACTTTGGCGAAGAGCTACGTTCACGCCGCAATTGCCAATGCTTATCCCATGGGAAAAGGTGTGGGGCCGCTAAACCTTGAAGGCTGGCGTTCAGGTTAGTGAAGCGAGCGGGGCGGGAGCGGCCAATTCCGCGCTTGGCGGAGGGGTCGGGTTCACGGTAGTCTCTGGGTTTTCGACGACGGTTGTTACGGCGGCTGGTGCAACTCTTTTCTGAATGCGTATGTCGCCTCGCTCATAAAGAGTGTTGATCGCTGCGACGGGCGCCGGATCGAGGCGCTTGCCCGCCAAGGAATGGATGATCCGCAGTGCCTGCTCCGCGTCATGGGCCTTCTGATAAGGCCGGTTCGTAGTTAGCGCGTCAAATGTGTCGGCAACGGCAATAATTCGCGGCAGAAGCGGAATGGCTTCGTCTTTCAGTCCGTGAGGATAACCGCGGCCGTCCAAGGATTCATGGTGCAATTCGATTCCCGGCAGCATGGCGGCAAGTTGCTTAACGCCACGGAGGATGTGCGCACCCTTGGTGGTGTGAGTCTTCATGATTTCAAATTCTTCGGGCGTGAGCGCACCCGGCTTTTTCAGGATTCGGTCCTCAATCCCGATTTTGCCTACGTCATGCAATTGTGCCGACACTTGCAGCGTCTCGATGAAGGATTCTTCCAGACCCATCTCGCGGGCGATCATGACCGAATATTTGGTGACGCGATCAGAGTGGCCTCGGGTGTAGGGGTCCTTTTCGTCGACCGCTCCGGCAAGCATTTGGATGGAACTCATGAACAGCTCGCGGTTCTCTGTTGCGGCACGCTTCAAATCGAGAATGAAGTGTTCGAGTTCCTCTGACATCGTATTAAAAGTGGCAGCCAACTCGCCGATTTCACTGCGGCTTTTCAGCTTGACGCGCTGCGAGAAATCGCCCCGGGCTATGGCATGGCTGAAGTTCGTCAGTACATCCAAAGGGTTGGTAATAAGGCGAGCGGCGACAATGCTGATCAGAATGCTCAGCAGCACGGCAATCATTGCCAGCAGCCGCGCCGTATGCTCCATTTCAAACACGCCGCTGTAAGCTTCCGCGCGGGGTTTTTGCACCACCACTGCCCAGTCGAGGCTGGAAACCGGACCATAGCTTCCCAGCATTTGGGTCTTGACGCCGTTGATGACGGCAGGGAATTCGCGGGTAGCGGCGACGAATTGAGTTTTGCTGCCCTGTTCCACGAAGTTGCGGACAATTTCCAGGTTGGTCATGTCCTGCCCGGTGGCGTAATTCTCGCTGCCGCCGGCGACCAGCCGTCCCTGGCCATCCACAACGTAAGGTGTTAAGCCGCCGCGGTTGATCTCTTGCAGACGGCGAATAAGAAACTGAAGGTCTTCGACCGCGCCCACCATTCCGAGGAAATGTCCATCCACGGTGACCGGAGTGCTTACCAGAATTACGGTCTTTTCCGACTTGCCGCTCCCTATGACAAGCGCCTGCCCGGTATAAGAGCGGTTTTCCTGCGCTGCCGCAAAGGCCCTTTCCAGTTCGCGTTGCAAGAATGCGTCAGGAGAAATGCGCCCAGCGGAAATTCCCTTGGCATCGGTATTCAGCAGCGTTGCGTAGCACAAATCTCCAGAGGAAGAAACGAAGTTTTCCAGCAGCGCGCGCAACTCGGGAGTCTGCACATGGGCGTCTGTAATGTCGCCGCCGCTGGCCACCTGAATGGCAGAGGAAAGATTGGTCAACATCATTCCCAGTGCATCCTGATGCTGGGAAATATCATCGCTTAAAGAGCGCGTCGCCGTATTCTGCAAAAACTGTTCGTTGGTAATCAGCCGCTCCCGATTGATGGTCTCCACTCGCTCCGAGTAGAAATACATCGGTACAACGCTGATAAGAACCAGGACGCTGAGAATGCTATACAGAATCGGGATGCGCGATGGAATAAGCGATCTCAAGTGGCCGCTGGATCGTAAAGCCGAATTCAAGCATCGGCCGAGTCGGGGAGTACTCACGATTCTACTGTGTACTGAATCGCTTGGGTATCTATTGGGCCATTACGAAAGTGCAGCCATGCAGTGTGGTACCGATGATTGTGAGCGAAGGTGGCAATAAGCATTTCGTTTCAGTTTTGGCTTGTGCCATCACAACGACGGCCGCCTCACCCGGCGCAGGGTTCGTCGGGTGGGTGCCGCGGACTCAGATATTACGTGGCACTTTGTCATTGAAAATCCCTTGACGCCATCTTCAAGTGTCCACGCTTCGAAACCCGCGAAGCGTGGGGCAGCCGATGTGAAATCAACACCGTCTATCACTAAGAATCCAGTTTACTTTCGCTTTTCGCGCTGCGCGTCATTAGCTCGTGAATGGCTTCCCGCGGCGGTTTGCCGTCGCGGAGAATGGAGTGCATCTGCTCGGTGATGGGCATTTCGATTCCCTGGGCCCGCGCCAGCCCGACTGCTGCGTATGTCGTGAAGATGCCCTCGGCGACCGTTCCGCGCATATTGGTTAAAATTTCCGGCAGCTTGCGGCCGCGTCCTAGCTCCACTCCCACGCTACGGTTGCGGGAGAGTTCTCCTGTGCAGGTTAGAACGAGATCGCCGAGACCGGCAAGTCCAGCCATGGTTTGCTCGCGTCCTCCGCACGCCACTACTAGACGGGTAATTTCAGCCAAGCCTCGCGTGACCAGTGCGGCAATGGAATTGTGTCCGAGCCCCAAGCCGTCGCAAACCCCGGCAGCGATGGCGACCACATTCTTCAGCGCGCCGCCCAGTTCCACTCCGGTCACGTCATCGTTGCGATAAACGCGAAAGCTTGCGTCGCTGAAGGTTTGCTGCACGGTCTGGGCAAGCGCGGCGTCCTCGGATGCAATCGTGATAGCAGTGGGGTCGCCCTGCGCAACCTCTTTGGCGAAAGATGGACCGCTGAGCGCGCCTACTCGCGGAGCGCTCGTTTCCCCGCCCACCACTTCGCCGATCACTGAAGTCATGCGCAGCAGAGAAGACTGTTCCAACCCCTTCGTCGCGCTGACCAGCAGCATGTGTGGCTGCAGATATTTCTTGATCTGCTGAAAAATCAGGCGGCAGTGCTGCGAAGGAACGGCGCACACCACGATGTCCGCGCCCTGAATGCAGAATTCATATTGCGTTGTGACTGAGACGCTCTTCGGAATTGGGCAGCCGGGAAGGAAAACGTCATTGACCTGGCGCGAGGCGATGCCGTCACAGACTTCTTGCTCGCGGGCCCAAAGCCGCACCTCGTGAACGCCCTTGCGCCCCAGAACGATTGCCAGCGCCGTCCCCCAAGCGCCTGCGCCGAAGATCGAAACGCGGCTCATCGCGCTCCATGCCCGGCGCGAAAGCGTGGCTCAATGCCTGAAAGCAACCGCCCCATATTCGTGCGATGTTGAATGAGAATGAGAAGCGCCGCGAGGAGCGCAACCAACT
>CAWHQK010000030.1:0-87554 GCA_963831435.1 uncultured Acidobacteriota bacterium | reverse complement strand
GGTCGAGCGTCGCGACGGCGCCCGCCCTGGCTGTCGCCGGCACGGGACCGCTCGCGTGCCAGCCCGAAGGCCGCGCTGTAGAAGGTGTGGTTCGTCTGCCACACCGTCGTGTAGTAGCGGGTCGCAACGTCGTGCGCGCCACGCAGTTCGGCGGTCGCGGCAAGCGCGAGCTTCGGGTCGAGCTCACCGGGCAGCACGGCCAGTACGGTGCCGAAATCGGCGGCCGCCGAGTCGAAGTCACCCTCGAGGAGTGCGCCTGTGCGCGTACCACTTCAGCCGCCCGTCGTCGGGAACGACCGACTCGAGTACTGCCAGCCGCTTGCGGGCATCCTCGGCCTCACCGATTCCAGTGACGCGCGGACCAGCCGCAGCGGCACCTCGACGGAGTTGCTGTGGGAGTAGGCCTCGCCGACGGCATGGTGCAGCGTCTGCTCGAGCAGGGCCGGTGATGTGCCGCTCGTCGTCGCGAGGACCGCGGCACCGGGGTCGCCCGCGTCGACCCTCGGGACGCCGAGGGCCGCGATCACCGACGCGACAGTCAGCGGCACGTCCCAGCCTGCCCCGTAGATGGCGCGCTCGGGGCTGAAGTTGCGGGTCGAGAGCCGCGGATGCTGGCTACCGCTGTCGGCGGCCTTGATCTCGTGCAGTACGCCAGTCAGCTGATCGGCGAGCTCGCCCATCGACGAGAATCGTTCTCCTGGATCCGTATTGGTGGCACGCAGGATCGCGCGGTACAGCGACTCGTGCTCCGCGAACACCGGCACGGCGTGTTTTCCAGATCGACGCCCCGAACATGATCGATGCATACCCCACGAGAGAATCGACCATGTAGATCGAGGTCACTCGACCATTCGATGTGGGAGTGGCGCACTTCACCCACGTACTGCCACCGTCGGTAGTTCGGCGAATATCCGCGACAAATGATAGAGAGTTTTGGATGCCGTTGCCGCATCCAACAAGACCCAACCGATCGTTAAAAAAATAGCCGCACGTCGCTGGCGCTGAGAAGACAGCGACCTGCTTCCATGTCGCTGAAAGTGGACGGACAACAAGCCCGCACAGGATCACCGCGAAAAGAATGATCCAGATGCGATCGTATCTCTTCATCATTCCGCCGCCGCACGTGTTAACGATTCAGCATGACGACCTTTGTCTCATTGCCTACCGTAATGCGCGCCCAATAAACGCCAACCGGAAGCGCAGTAAGGTCGAGCGGAATTCTATTCACACCGTCGGTCAGCATGCGTGAGTCATTGTGCTGCAAACGAATTCCTATCGTGTTGAATAGCTCTATGTGAGCGGAGGCATTTTCAGGAACAGTAATCTGAAGGACATTCCCATCAACGACAGTGACTTCGAACGCGGAAGATGCTTGTGGACTCGAGACGGATGCCTGTGTCCCCTGCAACCACCACATCGGCGACCCTTGTGCTGCAACATAGACTTCCTTACCCTTTTTGACATAGATAGCATTGACTCTATTCATCACAGAAAGCTGCAGTGGCTCCGCAACGGGATTCATTCCATTCGCTTGAGCAGAGAAGAGTCCTTCTGATGCAGTCCCAAGATACAAAGTCCCATCGTCCGTCGTACCAAGGCAGAGCACTGAATCCCCCCAGGGGCCGACAAGCTTATTCCACGTTGCACCGTCATCAGTCGAATGATACACGCCTTTGTGTAAGGTTGTAATGTAGAGCGATCCTTCCTTCGGAATATGCAGCGATGATATTTGCAGATCGCGATAGGACCGATTTTGATTTTTTGCCATGTTGCGCCGTCGTCAATACTCTTGTACAGAACATTCAATCCGCAATGTACATATTCCAATGTGGCGAATACGCAAATGCGATCGGATCGACGGGAGGATCGGGAAGTGCATTCCACGAAATTCCTTTGTCGTCAGAATTTGCGAGGAAGCCATCGACGAATAACACGTTGTCAGCAGAATCTGTAACGATCGCTGTTCCAGGCTGAATACTTTAACGTCGATGCGAGCGTGGTCCACTGAGCCATCTCGATCCCGCCATAATAGAATAAGAACTGATCGCTACAGGTCGTCGTGCTCCACACACCGGCGCTCGTTATGATGCCACCATCATATCCCTGACCAAGAATACCGTTGAATCCGTGATGGCAGGGTCCCATTCTTGTCCAAGTTCTTCCACCATTTTCGCTCATGTGGATCCAACTCATATCAACGTCCGCCTTGGGATCGAGGCGTTTCGTAAAAATGCGGCCTTGTTGATCGATCTGGATCTGAGTGGGATTATCGAACTGGATCGGAAGCTCTCGCCAGTGTGCTCCGTCGTCCGTTGTTTTGTATAGACCATCGCCGGTCGAATAGAGAATTGCACCGGTTGAATCCCCTGCGAGCAGCGAGCGCACCGTTGATCGGCATGACCCACGGGTAATGATATTCCGGCGTTGGCATTGTCGGGACGGGCAGCATTTTGTTGCTGTCACTATTATAGAGATAGATCAATGGATAAGAGCCGCCGCCATAGAGGTGACTATCGCCAAGAAGTGAATCGCTGGCGAAATCGATGCTCGTGATCCCCGCCAAGCGATTCGCGCCGACATATCCAACATTCTGCGCCTGAAATGTCTGGGGCATGTCGATCCATCCTGTACCCGAAGTGAAATTTCCGATCTGGGCAGAGTTGTTATTACGTATCAAAAAATTACCGTTTCGGAGCGCCGATATTTGTTGAAATACGCCTGCGGGAATCTCCAAATGTGTCGCCCAGCCGTCAGAGGTTCTATAGATATTCGAACCTGCTGCAATATAGGAATCCCCTCCCTGCCACGAAATGGATATATGAGCCTGCTGCCGCTGTAACATCATCCCACGAAGCTCCATCATTCGTCGTTCGTAGTGTCGAACTGTGATTTCGATTCACATCGCCGACACAGACAAAGAATTCGTCAGGTTTTCCTGTCCCTAACAGATACTGCAGGGAATCACCCCCAAACAGGTTAGACCACGTCGTTCCGTCGTCTGAGGAAAGGAAAAGCGATCGGTGGTTATGTTGATAGTCATTTAATCCCATCACGATCTTGCCATCGGGTCCGAAGAGGAAGTGGATGAGCGAATTGGATTGCTGCATCCCGGCAGGTAAGTTTGTTAGCTCTTGCCAGGATTCACCTCCATCGGTGCTGCGAGCGATCGTCGTATGATATTTATCGCTCGTGTCTCTGATCGTGTTTAAACACATACGCATAATACGTCCCATTCGGCGAGCAGAAAATACCACAGACTTTACCACCCCACGGGCCATTCAGCCGTTGCCAGTTGTGCTGAGACAGAGCTGGCGACGAAATCAAGCACAGCACCAATACCGTAAGGATTATTCCCCGAAACGCTCTTCGATCTCATCGTATTGTTCTTTTGATTTGACACAGGCAGCGACGCTCAGTGATAACCCGGCTCACCAGTAGAAGTTACAGATGGAGTGTAGATTCCGCCTTATCGGATGATCTCAATACTGACCGAACGCCTTCGCAAATGCCCGGCATTTCACGAGGCTTGCCGGCAGGCGTCGTTCCATCACCTGAGGATGCAAGCCGCGGCAGGTCTGGACGAGGGTGTAACGATCCGAGATGATCGACGCTGAATCTGGCGTGTTCCTGCGATTCCCGTTTTACCCGAACTTGAGCGCCCGATGGCCTGTTACTCGGCTCCGCGCAACCGAAAACGGATGATGACACGAAGATGATGGCCATGAGAGCAGGGACGATGAGTATTCATTGTTCAGACTCTTTTCATCTTTTGAAAAGCGCCCGTAGCTCAGTTGGATAGAGCAACAGCCTTCTAAGCTGTGGGTCGCTGGTTCGAGTCCAGCCGGGCGCGCGGAAGGAAAAAAATGAAAGATTAAAGATTAAATGAGATAGGTGCTATCTCATCTTTAATTTTTCATCTTTCATTTGCGATTATGGTGGGCGTAGCTCAGTCGGTTAGAGCGCCAGGTTGTGGCCCTGGAGGTCGTGGGTTCGAGACCCATCGCTCACCCCACAACCGGATTTTAGGAATTAGGAATGAGGTAATTAGAAATGCCCTCAGGTCTAGTGTTCTTAATTCCTCATTCCTAATTCCTATTCATCCATATCCAGTCCTTTGGTAAGAGTTCGTTTCGCACCCTCTCCCACTGGCTAGTTCACGTTGGCTCGCTTCGGCACGGCGCTGTATTGTTATCCTTTTTGCGCGGCATCACGGTGGCGTGAATATTCTTCGCATCGAAGATACCGATCGCACCCGCTACGTTGAAGGTGCTGTCGAGAATCTTCTTTCGCACGATGGAATGGGCCGGGTGTTGATTTCGACGAAGGTCCGGCTCAAGGCGGGAGTGTGGCCCTACGCTCAGTCCGAGCGTACAGCAATCATACCGCGAATATGCCGATGAGCTTGTTACCTTAGACAAAACATACCAGTGTTTTGCACCTCCGAAAGACTCGATAGGTTGCAAAGAAAATGCAGGCCGCCGGCCATGCCGCCGATGTATGACCGTCATTGCCGCAATCTTACGGAAGAGGAAGTTGATAGTAAAGATGGAACGGCGAGCCACATGTTGTGCGGCTGCGCGTTCCGCATTGGCGAGCTCGTCACCTTTAACGATCTGGTTCGAGGCGATGTATCATTCGATTCGAAGACGATCGACGATCAGGTGCTGCTTAAATCCGATAGCTTTCCGACCTATCATCTTGCGAATGTCGTCGACGATCATTTAATGGAGATCACGCATGTGATTCGAGGAGAAGAGTGGCTTTCCTCAACGCCAAAGCATGTGCTTGCTCTACCGGCATTCGGATGGGAAGGCATGCCGAAATTTTCGCACCTGCCGCTTCTTCTGAACCCGACCGCAGCAAACTCTCCAAACGTCAGGGTGATGTTGCCGTCGAAGATTTCCGGATAAAGGATATTTACCGGATGCACTCATTAATTTCGTTGCATTACTTGGATGGAATCCTTCGGCAACAGAAGAGATCTATTCGATGGAGGATCTGATCGCGCAATTCGATCTTGAAAGAGTTAATAAAGCGGCGCCGTTTTCAATCGTGAAAAACTCGATTGGATGAATGCAGAATATATCCGAAAGAAATCGCCGGCCGAGCTTCTGCCCTTCGTCCGACCGCTGCTCGAAAAACGCAATTACAATGTCAGCGATGATTACCAACAAGCGTCATCGCCGCGATGCAGGAGCGCGTCCATACGCTGTGGGACTTCGTAGATTTCGCCAGCTATTTCTATGTCGAGCCGGACTACGCAACGGCGGACGAGAAGTACAAGTCGAAGCATCTGACCGATGAATCCAAAGCGCGCCTGACCGAGCTGCTTCCAAAACTTGATCGACTGACGATTGGAATCACGACAACTTCGAGCGCGTCACGCGCGAATACGCGGAAGCAAATTCTATTAGCGCTGGCAAGCTGATCCATCCATTGCGTCTCGCCGTCACGGGCCGTGGCATGGGGCCAGGCTCTTCGAACTTCTCGCCGTCATCGGCAAAGCCAAATGCCTGAAGCGCATTCGGCACGCGCTAACAAATTTGATCTGATCACTGCATGTGAATCCACACGCCGTTCGCGTTAAGAAATTGCGCGGCAGCGTTCGTGTTGATCGCTGTCGCGGCAAACGTCACACTGAACGTTGCCCGATTGACAATATAAAGCCACTGTCCTGAGACCGCCAGCGACGTTTGCTGTGATCGGTCCATTTGCCGTTCCGGTTTGCACGACTGCAATGGGGACAGAGCCACTGATATTCACGGTGTTCAGTCCGGTCGCGTTATCAGTCTCGTTACCAAGCGTAAAGACATTGCCGCTATATTGCAGGGTTGTGAACGAACCGAAGGCCGGTGCGATCATTCCGATCGCCGTTCCTTCGATCGTGCCGCCGCTGATCGAGACAGCGTTCGACCCTTGTGTCGCTAAGTTTCCGAGTCCCAGGTTTGATTCGCGCTCCCGCGGCATTCGTTGCCGCCGTGCCGCCTTCGGATACGGGAAGTGCTGTTGTGAGTCCGGTGAGTGAGGTGATATCACTGTTGACTCCGCTTCCTGCCGCGCCGAGATTCGCGCGTGCGGCGCTGGCAGTCGTCGCGCCCGTCCCGCCTTGCGAGATCGCGAAGGGGTTCGTGAGCCCATTAAGCGACGTAATGTCGTCGTTCGCTCCGCTCGCGGCTGCGCCGATCCATTGACGTGTGATCGTAGCGATGCCGCCCTTGATCGAATCCGCAACAGTTGCGCGCAGCGCACGCTGCGAGAACGTCGACGAGCTCCTGACTGTCGTGCGTGCCATGCTTCCATCGCGTACAGCGAATAGGGAGCGGCACTTACGGGCGATGGCTGTCCGATAAAACCGGAGTCGTCCACCTTTACGCCCATAAAGAGCGGCCTCGAAAAGAGCTTCGAATCTGTGATCTGGATCATCACGTTGAAGACCCCCTTGACCGTCTGCACGGCCGGGATGCTGAAGTTCGCAAACGGCTGCGAGGCCGTGTCCGCGGTGGCGAAGAAAGTGACACCGACCGTGTGCGTGCCATCCGGCACCGGCGCTCCCCGACTATCTGGAAGATCCCTGATAATTAATGTACTGTGGCACTTGCGCCATCAGGGGCGACGCAAGGAGAAGAGAAAGGGAAGAAGAAAGTAATAGAATGTTTCATTATGGCAGTTAAACGTAGGGACACTAATATAACGATTCGCGGGGACAAAAGCAAGCTCATCAGAGGTAAGCTTATTGATCGTCTGCGGGTTCTCCTCTTTGTCGGCAATGATCCCTGTGACTATTATCTTTGCGTCGTGTTTACAGTCTGACAGTCAGTCCAAAAGTTGGTATTTTCTTCAAAATCCATGAATTTTCGACGATTTTCTGCTTCTCTGCCCATTTTGATCGCGGCCTGGTTCGTCATTATCGCCGTTTCGGCCTGCCGGCAGACACCATCTGGGCCGAACGATCCGCCCCGCAACACGGACACGGTCCGCCACACCAACACAATTCCTCCTGCTGCGGCGGCGCGATCGTGCTGAACGTGCATGATCTCGCGACCGGCGCTCATCTGGTTCACGGCAAGTTCGTTCTTTCCGGTAATGGAATTCGTGACACGACCGAGATCAATAGCGATGGCAAAGCGATCTTCTCGCACCTGTGCCCAGGCACCTACGAGGTCGCCGGTACGGCCGATGGTTACAATCGGCACGTCGAGCACTACACGCTCGGTTGCAACGACGAGCAGCACCACGATTTCAATCTGTCACCGGCATCGACGACCAATTGCTGCGGCGGCGCACTCGTGCTGAATGTCCACGACTCCGCCACCGGACACGCAATGACCGGCGGAACATACGTTCTAACCGGCAACGGTTTGACCCAAACACAACACGTCAACGATCATGGACAGGTGATCTTCAATCATCTTTGTCCAGGTACCTACCAAGTTGTCGGCGAGGCCGATGGCTATAACCGCCACGTTGAGCACTACACGCTCGGCTGCAACGACGAGCAGCATCACGATTTCACAATCTATCACCGGTCCACCAGCAGACGGATTGCTGCCATGATGTCGTCACGCTCATTCTTCGCGACTCTGCGACGGGTGAAGCGATCACCGGTGGCACTGTGACGCTCTGGAAGGGCAGCACGAATCTTGGCTCGGAGACGATCAACCCGAATGGCAATGCATGGGACGGCCTCTGCCAGGGCGATGGCTATAGCTTCAGCGTATCCAAGGACGGCTACAACCACTACGAGTGGAACATCGAAGCGCTCGGCTGCAACGAGCACCGAACGACAGATCGCCGCATCGCTGCGATCCATCACGATGCACCGTGCGATAATGCCTCAATGGCATTGACGGTCGTCGACTCCGCGCACCGCGATACCCGTTTGGGTGGCGTGCATGTAACGATTCGCATTGACGGCCGCAACGATAATTATGCGACCGGTGTGACAGACTATCACGGCCAGGTGACCTTCAACCATCTGCTCGGTCACGACCAACATCATCACCTTCTCGAAGGACGGTTATAACGAGAAGCATTTCACGTGGCAGGTCGGCGATCTGGTAAGGATGACACCGAGACGTTCGGCCTCTCGCATCAATAAATCAAGTGTCTCTGATCATACGATCGCGCGTTGGGCCACGAGGCTTAACGCGCGATTCGGTTTTTGGTCGTAACTTTGTGCCGTGAGTGACCCATCCATTGTCAGCAGGATCCACGCGGCGCGTAAGCAATTGCTTTCCGGCAATGCCGATGCTGCGCTGCAAGCCGTAGACGAAACGAATGCATCCGGCTTCGCGACCTACCATCTCGTACGAGCCGAATGTCTCTACGCACAACACAATTACGTTGACGCGAAGCGCGAAAGCGAACTCGCGCTTGGCGTCTCTCCGAATTCGGCACGTGCGCGGATTTTGTTGGAGCTTGTGGACGAAATGCTGATGCTGGACCGGGCAATCCAGCCCACCCGAACGCAAGTGCCGCCCACGGTGGACCAGCCGGAGCTCAGCTTTCCAAAGTCCGCACCGCCCGCCCCAGAAGCCAGCGACGCCGATGATTCGAAGAGCGAAGGAATCGTCAGCGAGACGCTTGCCAACATTCTTGTGCGCCAGGACAAATATGCCGAGGCACGCAAGATCTACATTCAGCTTTCACGGTTGCATCCGGACCGCGATGCGTATTTCCACGAAAAGATCGCAGAGATGGATCGGATGATTGCCTAATTACTGCGCGCGGAAGATCGTCTCACCGGGGCGCTTCATGTTGTAGCGTTCGCGAGCAATGCGTTCGATCGTGCTGGCGTCTTCCATCTTGAGCAGCGCGATATGGCGGTCCACAACTTCTTCCTGCGTCTGCAGCTTCGCGAGTCGTTCTTTGCGGTCGTTGATCTGGCGACGAAGCGACGGATCTCGAAAGGCTACGGTGACAAAAAACCCGCACCGGGCGTGCTCAGCTTATCTCGCCGTTATCCCTGCTGCCGCTCAACCTGATCGCATCAGGCGAAGTCACAGGAAAAATCTTCGAGACCGTGTTGCTGCACAAACCCGCAGGTCTGAAGGCGAAGCGTCTGCTGTTCGTCGGCGGAGGCAAAGCCAAGAATTTTTCCGCTTACGAGCTGCGCAAGATGGCCGGCACCGCGGTCCGCTTTCTTAAACCGAAAGGTATTCGCGCTTTCACGTTCATTGCTCCTGACAATTGGGGCGGGCAATCAGACCAGGCGGCGCAAAGTACTAAGGTCGCGGAGCGCAGCGGAGCCGCGGAGGCGGTTCGCTCCATTGTTGAAGGAGCATTCGTCGGGAATTTCGATCCGAATACGTATCAATCCGACCGCAAGGACCAGGTGATCGACACCCTCACCGTCCTCGCCCCACCAAAAGATCAAAAAGCTGCCGAGCACGCGGTTGATGAAGCGCGCATTCTCGGCGAATGGCAGAATTTCACGCGCGAGCTGGTGAATGAGCCGGGCAACAAGATGACTCCTACCGTTATGGCTAAGCGCGCACGGGAAATGGCGGAATTCGCTGAATGTTCCGGAACTTACGATCGAGATCCTTGACGCCGACTTCCTGCACGAACTGAAGATGGGATCCTTCTGGAGCGTCTCGCAGGGATCCGCCGAACCGCCTGCGCTGATCGTGATGACCTATGAGCCGGAGGCGCGCCGGAGGAGCCGGTGCTCGGGCTGGTGGGCAAAGGGATCACCTTCGATACCGGCGGCATCTCGATCAAACCCGCCGACGGCATGGAGAAGATGAAGTACGACATGGCCGGCGGCGCGGCGATGATCGGCGCGATGCGCGCCATCGCGCTGCTGAAGCCGAAGGTGCGGGTCATCGGCATTGTCTGCGCGGCGGAGAATATGCCGTCCGGCAAAGCGCAAAAACCGGCGACGTGCAGATCGCGATGTACGGCAAGTCGATCGAGATCATCAATACCGATGCCGAAGGACGCCTGGTGCTGGCCGACGGGCTTTTCTATGCGCGCCAGCTCGGCTGCACGCACCTGATCGATGCCGCGACGTTGACCGGAGCATGCGTGGTCGCGCTGGGCATGATCAATGCCGGCGTGTTCTCCAATGACGACGAGATCTTCGAGACAGTTTCGCCGCCGCCCTGAAGCGCGCGGCGAAAAGTTCTGGCGCCTGCCGCTGGACGACGAATATCAGCGACATGATCAAGAGCGAACATCGCCGACATCATGAACACCGGTGGACGCTGGGGCGGAGCCATCACCGCCGCCATGTTCCTGAAGGAATTCGCCGAAGACACGCCGTGGATCCACCTCGACATCGCAGGCGTCGCCTGGATGGAAGAGAATAAGCCGTGGATCGCGAAGGGCCCGACGGGCATCGCGGTGAGGCGCTTGGTGGAGTTCGTCCAGACGTTACTAAAAGTAACCTTCTACATCACTGAGGGCGCTGTCGCTCCCATCACCGCCAGCGCGCGAATGAGTCCACGGCGCGCAACGGCAGCGGTGGCCAGCAGCGAACTGTTTTCGTTCTGCCTTCGTCTTCGGTCAGGATATGGTGCCGGTGATAGAAGTTGTTGAATTCTTGCGCCAGTTGAAACGCGTACTTAGCGATATACGCGGGCTCTGAGGTCGCGATGGACTGATCATGATCATTCCTAGTTTTCTGGCGGTGAGCCAGAGGTCCCAGATCTCGTTGTCGTTCTGATTCCTTAAGATGCAGATCCCTCGACTCGCTCGTCACGGCGGAGTGCTCTGGATGACCTCCGTTGAGGATGGGTCAATCCCGGCCTTGCGGAAGATATTGCTTGCACGCACTACCGCATACTGGCAGTAGGGGCCAGTCTCGCCTTCGAAGCTCAAGGCGTCTTTGAAATCGAATGCGATGACCGACTTTTTCGTGAACTTCAGCATGAAGTATCGCAGTGCACCGATGGCGATCTGTTCTGCGAGTTCGTGGCGCTCTTCTTCGCTTAACTCGGGATGTCGGAGATCGACTTCCTTTTGTGCGGAGGCGATCAGGCGATCGAGCAGGTCGTCGGCTTTTACACCGAAACCTTTACGTCCGGAGACTTCGATATACGACGCCTGTTCTTCTTCCGGCGAGAGTACATATCCCATTTCAGTAGCGCAGCGCGGGGTGGGCGCGACCATCTCGTAAGAGAAATGGGTGTAATTCTTCGGCCGCTTCCGTGTGTCCCATCAATCGCAAAGCTTCGATGACGTTGTTCTGCGGGTCGGCCTGGCGGGAATCGATGACGTTATAGATGGCAGAGACACCGCCGAAGTGCGGTGGGCTCAGTTCCGAGTTAGCGTTGTTGGTAGAGATCCAGCAATAGCGGATGTCGGTAGTTCTTCCCTTTTCGTGCGCCCTTTCCGGGATAATCGGATTCCTGCGATAGCCGAAGAATTGCGGTAGCCGAAGTCCTTGCCTGGCAGAAGTCCGAACTTCCACAGGTGGTAGGCGATGTCTTTGCCGACGTATGTTACGGTACCGTTGGAGCGAACAATGACTTTTGCTCTTCTTCGGTTCTCCCCTCGGCTAGCCGCGTTACGACATCACCCAGCAGCCTTTGTTCTTGCCCTCGTCATCGTGATAGAGCACACCTTTCTTCTTCATAGTCGAAGGCGGTATCCCAGAAGTGCAGGTGCAGGATTTCGCTCTCGCGCGGCAGGAAGTCGTAATCGATATCGAGTCGCTCCATCGTCTCCAGATGGCGGCGGAGCACGGCGGTCGAGACCAGATCTGCGATCTCCGCCGCTTCGTTGCCGCCCGCCTCGATGGCATGCAGCGTTTCCAGACGTAGCTCTTGCTTGTTCTCCTCGTCTTGTCGTACCAGTCCGAAACCTTCGCGTAGAGGTCCCAGCAGTAGTAGTCGAAGGCTGGCTGCCAGGCGTTGCGCTCGGATCTGCTAATCAGTCGCACGATATCCGCCTTGGACATCTTCTCCAGGTGGATCAAGCCGACGACGACGTCCGCGACCTGCACGCCGGTGTTGTCGATGTAGTTCTGCACGTCGACCTGGTGGCCGGTGCGCGCAGGAGGCGGACAAATGTGTCGCCAAGGATGGCGTTCCGCAGATGCCCGATATGCGCGGCCTTATTGGGATTGATGCTGGTGTGCTCGACGAGAACTTTTCGCCTCCCCTCGACACGACTTCGACCGTCAACAAAAGTCCGGAAGCGAATGCTGCGCGATCCACACGCGCATTGATGTATCCCGCGCCCGCGACTTCAAATTTTTCGAAGCCCTCGACGGCGCCGATCCCCGCGACGATCTCTTCTGCGATCTTGCGTGGTGGCTTACGCAATTTCTTCGCGAGCTCGAACGGCCCCGGCAGCGCAAACTCGCCCAGCGCGACGTTGGCTGGCGGGTCCGACCACACAATGTTTGGCATCTCGACCTGGTATTGCTCCTTCAGGAATTCGCGGACGCGGTCGGCCAGGCGGCGCTCAAGTTGGCTGTACAAGCTGCAGGAATCCTCGTAAGTAGTTGCAGAAACAACCTATTATAGCAGTGGGATTCGCGACTCTGAGTTTGACGCTGCGCTCGCACTTCCCTATCATCGAAAGTTTAGGCAGTCGGCGCGATTTGCTCTTGTTCCATCGCCGACGCTGAGACCCGTATGCCAGACCTACCAGCCAACGACGAAGTGGATCGGCCAAGCACCGAGCACGAGCACTACATTCCGCATCGCCACGGCCACACCCATGAGCAATCGCACGAGAATGTTCTCGGACACACGGACCAGGGAAAGAACGAAAAGTGGAATCGCCAAGGGAAGCCGGGTCCACTGACGGCGCTCAATTTCATTTCTTGCTTTACGCAATTTGCCCTCGAAATAGAGTGTTTCCAGGGGACTAGCCGCACTTGGCGGGCCAAACCGGCATGGGGCACGGTATTTTTGCCGGACCACGACTATCTTCCTCTATTTTATTCCGGTTTTCTTACCGAATTCACATGGTTTTGCTGGGTTTTTGGCAGGAATCGAAGGCAGGTTTGGAAGTGTTGATATTCGCGCAAATCTTTTCTTTTCAATGGGTAAATGGTTGCAAATTTGATTGACAGGGTGCAAAAACTTGTCTTAACATGCCTTACCAGAGCAACAGAAGTAAGTGCTCTTCCCTCCCTCGTTTTGTTCCAAATTGACCAACCCTTTATGGTTGCATCGCCCGAAAATGCTTTTTTGTCGAAGCCTGCCAAGTCCCGCCGGGAAGGTGATTCCGCGAAGGACGCGCCCTTGCCCGTCGCTGGAGACGAAACGTCCGTCGAACAAAAGTTGCAGGACTACAAGCAGCTGCAGGAACGCTTTCTGCGCACCACCAACGCGCTCGCTTCTGCCGCGCACGATCTGAAGACTCCGCTGGCCATCATGAACGGATACGTGGAGCTGCTGCAGAGCCAGAAGCTTGGCAATCTGAATGAAAAGCAGCGAGAGATTCTGCAGGACATGCGAACCAATGGGGCGCGCCTACAGCATTTTATTCAGGACTTCCTCACCTACAGCGTACTGGAAACCGGCGAAGTGAAGATGCGTTTTGAGAAGGGAGACATGAACGCATGCCTCTCGGAAGTATGCCGGCTATGGTCGCACAGTTTTAACGAGAAGGGACTCGCGCTCTACTTCCTGGGCAATGACAAATTGCCGGAGATTCCCTTCGACTTGGCGAAAGTGCAGCGCGTGGTTTCCAACCTTCTGGAGAATGCATCGAAATATACTCCGGCGGGCGGCACGGTCTGGCTTCATGCCGAGCCTTATATGTGGGAGCGGAGGAGCATCCATAAGTCACGTGGTACTGATGAGCGCCGCATGCGAAGCGCGCTCGTGCATAATTCGATAAAAATCAGCATTGCCGACACTGGCCCTGGAATTCCCGCCGAATATCACATCGAAGTGTTTGACGACTTCTTCCGGCTGCCCGCGACCGAAGATAAATCCGACGGCATGGGACTAGGGCTGGGCATTGCGCGGCGACTGGTAAATAATATGGGTGGAAAAATCTGGGTGGAAAGCGAATCCGGCTCGGGCTGCAAGTTTTCCTTTATTCTGCCGATGAAGCCGCCGACAGGCGCATGGACTAAAGGACAGAACCGATGAGCAATTCCGGCAAAATTCTGCTGGTGGACGACGAACCGGGAATGCTGCGGTACATCCGCACGCTCTTGGAAGTGGACAACTATAAAGTTTCAACGGCCACCACCGGCGAGGAAGCCTTGGAGCAGATGCAGAAGGGTCTGGAGCCTGACCTCGTTTTGCTCGATGTCTTAATGCCCGGCATTGATGGACTACAGACACTCGAGCAACTGCGACAGATGAAGCCGGGATTGAAAGTCATCATGCTTTCATGCGTGAATGACACGCGAAAAGTGGTGCATGCAATGCGCCTGGGCGCACTGGACTACATCACCAAGCCATTCCAGAAATCCGAATTGGATGCCGTAATTGACCAGTGCCTGGGAACGAACCAGCAGAATTATCCCGGCGAGGTAGAAGAACTTTCCGAGGAAGAATTTTTTGTTGCAGCCAGTCCTGCCATGCGGAAGCTGCGCTCGCAAGCAGCGTTGGTGGCGAATGTAGACATTCCCGTACTTATGCTCGGTGAGAGCGGCACAGGCAAGGAAGTGATGTCGCGGCTCATCCATAAACTTTCTCCGCGCGCCCACCGGACGTTTTTGAAGGTGAATTGCGCCGCGGTGCCGGGCGATTTGCTGGAAAGCGAATTGTTCGGCTATGAGGCCGGGGCCTTCACAGGCGCCACGCACGCGAAGCCAGGAAAATTCGAGCAATGCAACAAGGGCACCATCCTGCTGGACGAAATCGGAGAAATGCCGCCGCTGCTGCAGGCGAAACTTCTGCACGTGCTGCAAGATCAGCAATTCTCGCGCCTCGGAAGCCGCTCGGTCATCAAGGTGGACGTGCGAATCCTTGCCGCCACCAACATCAATATTCCTGAGGCGATCGCCAACAAGCGGTTGCGCGAAGACCTGTACTACCGCCTGAATGCGTTCACGTTGCAGGTGCCGCCGTTGCGCGAGCGGAAGGAAGAAATTCCCATCCTGTTAAAGCAGTTTATGTCGCGCATGTCGGAGCGTTATGCGCGGCCTCCGCTGCCGCTTTCGCAGAATCTGATGCAGGCCTGTCTGAACTATTCCTGGCCGGGAAACTTGCGTGAATTGAGCAATTTTGTGAAGCGATATCTGGTGCTCGGCGATGAAAACCTTGCCATCCAGGAGCTGCGCCCAAAGAGCGACGGCACCGGAGCGCCGTTTGATGTCGCCCAGAATGCCGAACCGCTTGCGGGATTGAAGTCTGTGGCACGCAGCGCCAAAGACGAAGCGGAAGCCGAAGCGATCCGCCATGCTCTCGACGAAACCAACTGGAACCGGAAGCAGGCCGCGGTGCTGCTGAAGATCAGCTACAAGGCCCTCCTGTACAAAATACGGCAGTATGGAATCGCCCAGGCGAACAGCCACCATAAGCTCTCCGCCGGGGCCTAGTATTTTAACTCTCTACTTTCCGCTGTCTTACTCCGGTGCTATCATTTGCGCCTTCCCTCTTTTTTGCTGATATTTACGCTTTTGCAGTCGGGGCCCTTGTCTGACGATTTCATTGGAGGTCGTTCCAAATGTCCGCACTTCGTGTGGTCCAAGTCGCTGCCGTCATTAGCCTGTTTTTGTTAGCGCTGCCCGCCAGTTTCGCAGATGACTGGCCGCCAATATCTGCTGAAGACCTCAAGATGACGAGCGTCGCCGAACAACCCGGCGCTCCCGCGGTAATTCTGTTCCGGCAGGAGACTGATGACGACAACAACAATATTCATACCTACTACACGCGCATTAAAATCCTGACGCAGGCTGGACTTCCCTACGCTGACGTTGAACTCCCTTATAACCGGCGTGCATTCAAGATCGTGGCCATCAGTGGCCGCACCATCCATGCGGACGGCACAATCGTAAAATTTGCCGGCAGGCCGTTGGACAAGATCGTTGAGAAGTCCCACAACGTTAAGGAGCGTGTGAAGTCCTTTTCCCTGCCCGACGTACAAGTCGGCAGCATTATTGATTTCCGTTATACCTTGAGCTACGACGACCATACTTTGGTTCCGCCGAATTGGGACGTCCAGGTAGATCTGTTTCAGAAGAAGGTGAGTTTCACATTTCTTCCGTACATGGATGAATGGGTAGAGAAGGATACCGGGCGATCGGGACAAGGCGTCGCCTGGACGCCTTACATTCCTCAGGGACAACCCCAACCGCAACTTCATCACGGCATTCCAACGGGAATTACGGCTCACTCGCTTAAAGCCAACAATGATTATGTGGATCTTAATCTTGAGAATATCCCCGCACTGATAAAAGAACCCTACATGCCGCCAATGGACCTCTTGCGGTGGCGCGTGAATTTTTACTATCGGACAACTTCAAAACCCCAGGACTTCTGGAAGGACGAGGGTAAATACTGGAACAAGAAAGTGGGCTCATTCCTGGACCACAAAACTGGGATTGAAGCCGCAGTGCAACAAATTCTCGCGCCGACGGATACTCCGGAAGTAAAGGTCAGAAAAATTTATGCCTACGTTTCCAAGCTGGAAAATCGCAGCTTCATGCCTGAAAAACCATCGCAAGAGTCGCTGGCCCTGGGAATCAAGCCTAATCACGGGGCGGAAGATGTCTTACAACAGCGGAGCGGCACGCATGACGACTTAAACCGCCTGTTCGTGGCCATGGTCCGGGCCGCGGGAATTCCCGCGTGGATGATTCGAGTGCCAGACCGGAGCGAATATGTTTATCAGGCGCAATTTTTGGATGTTCGCCAATTCGACGCTGAGCTTGCCATCGTCCAACTGGGTGGGAAAGACGTATATCTTGATCCGGGCACGCAATTCTGCCCCTACGGAATGCTTCCGTGGCACTACTCGGGTGTTGACGGCCAGCGGCAAAGCCCCACCAAAGGAACGGAAATAAGCACATCCACTCTTCCTGAATACAAACAGAATATGATTCAGCGAAAGGCCGTGCTTACTCTCCAGGACAACGGCGGTGAAGAAGGCACCGTAACCGTTGGGTTCTTCGGGCTGGAAGGAATGAACCGCCGCCAGGATGGCGCGCTCACTGATGCAGCGGGCAAGAAGAAACTGCTTGAGGACGAGCTAAAAAAATGGCTGCCCGGAGGAACCGACGTTACCCTTACCCAAGACCCGAACTGGGACAATGCGGCGATTCCCATGATCGCCATATTCAAAGTGAGCGGCCCGCTCGCCACCAGCGCAGGAAAGCGCAGGATTATTCCCCTGCATCTTTTTGAAGTAAATGATTCCCCGCGGTTTCCTGCGGCGGAACGGGCCAACCCAATTTATTTTTATGATCCTTCAAGCACCATTGACGAAGTTCATATCACCGTCCCACCGGGCACGTCGGTGGAGAGCCTGCCGCCTAATGATTCCGTCCACCTGTCCTATGCGCTTTACGACAGCACGCAGAAAATGGAGCAGCCTACGATGATCAGTTCGACGCGGACCATGATCATGGCGGGCCTGGCGTTCTCCAAGGACAACTACAAGGAAGTGAAGTCGTTTTACGACAAGGCGAGCACTGACGACGGCCAACAAGTACTGCTAAAGGCGGCGGCCCATGCGGAAGGCAACTAGGCATTTATCTCTTCTCGTTGCGACCTTTACAGCGCTGTTTGTTCCGGCCCTCCACGCGGAAATTCCGGATTGGGTACGCACCGCCGCAAGCTCGGCCATTGCAACCTATCCCCCTGAGACCAAGGCGGTCGTGTTGCTGGACCAAACGGAGGATTCCATTCTGAATCCAGGCGAATACATAGAACACTACCGCCGTGTAGTAAAGATTCTTCGCCCCGAAGGCCGCGCGCAGGGGAATATCCGGGTCTACCTGGAAAAACAGGACAAGATCTCTTTTCTGCACGTCTGGAGCACGGATGCCGCAGGACACAAATACGAACTCAAGGAAAAAGATTTCATTGAGCGCAGTCCTTATTCGGAAGAACTTTATGAGGACATCCGCTTTCGTACGGCAAAAGCGCCAGCTGCGGACCCCGGCTGCGTGATCGCCTTCGAATATGAAGTCCATCGCCACGCATGGTTCGACCAACTGGAATGGATATTCCGCGAAGACAACCCCGTTCTCGAATCCAGTTTCACCCTCAACCTGCCGCAGGGATGGGAATATAAAACCGCATGGGCCACCGCAACGCCCGTGGAACCTGTCCAATTGATCCAGGGCCGCTGGCAGTGGAGCGTGCACAACGTTCCTGCCATCGAAGATGAGCCTGAACGCCCTGCAGTGCTGGCGCTCGCTGGCAGAATGGAGATCACATTCTTTGCGCCAGGCGGAGGCAATATTCATTTCGCCAACTGGGACTCGCTTGGCCGCTGGTTCAACTCCCTGACCGAAGGGCGAAGGGCTGCAACCCCGGAGATGACAGCCAAGGTGATGCAACTGACCGCCGGAAAAGCTGACTTTGACGCCAAGTTGCGCGTGCTTGCCGCCTTCCTGCAAACCGACATCCGATACATGGGAATTGAAATCGGAATCGGAGGTTACCAGCCCCATTATGCCGCGGACATTTTTCGCGCCCGCTACGGAGATTGCAAAGACAAGGCAACGCTGCTGAGCACCATGCTGGAGCAGGTGGGAATTCACTCTGATTACGTTCTGGTAGACACAGACCGGGGCATCGTTTCTCCAGATGCGCCCTCCACGTTTTTTAACCATGCCATCCTGGCAGTCGAAATACCGCCGGGAACCAAACTCAACGGATATTACAGCGTCATCAAGAGCACGAGTGGGAAGCAGTATCTTATTTTCGATCCCACCGATGAATTTACTCCGCTGGGAAATTTGCGGCCTGAGTTGCAGGGCACATACGCGCTACTGGTTACCGACCATGGAGGCGAAGTCATCCACACGCCCGTTCAGTCTCCGGATACATCGCTGTTGACCCGGACTGGCCACTTCACGTTGAATTCCGATGGCACCCTGAGCGGCGAGGTCCTCGAAGACCTGTCCGGAAACCACGCCAGAAATTTCCGTGAAACCATGTTCGAAGCCAACCAGCAGCAACGGACCCATTTATTCGAAGAGCAGTTGAACGACTCGCTGCAGGGTGCGACTCTGGACAGCGCTGACATTCAACAACTCAACGACCTGCAGAAAGACGTGAGTGTCTCGCTGAAATTTTCCACCGAAAAATATGGGGAGGTGCGCGGGCCCCTTATGCTGGTGCGTCCGCGGATATTAGGCGAAAAGAGTTTCATGGTGGAGCACAAGGAACGGCATTATCCGTTTGTGCTGGGCGGGGTCACCGAGGAAGCCGACAGCTTTGACATTCAAATTCCCAAGGGCTACGTTGTGGACGACATCCCTGAACCCACCAGGATTGATTCCGGATTCGCCAGCTATGAAAGCAAGGTGGATGTGCAAGGCTCAGTGCTGCACTATCAGCGGAAGTTGATTGTGCGCGATCTTGAAGTGCCCGCGGCGAAGGTGCCCGACTTGAGAAAGTTCGAAGGGATCATCGGCGCGGACGAATCAGCGGCAGTGGTGCTGAAACATGTTCAAAACTGATGGGTGCGCTGGACCTTCGCGCACCTATTGCAAATCGTTCAACGTTCTTTACTGCACGTTCAATGTAATGACCGTAGAGCGCGATGCGGACCCAGTCGTGGCGGTAACCGTAATGTTGTAGCTGCCCGCCGGGGTGCCGCTCACGGTCGTGGTGCTGCCGCTCGAACCGCATCCCACCTGCACGAAAACCGTGCCAAATAAGCCGCAGACAAACAAAGCGATCATCAACCGGCGCTTGCGCGAGTCTGTTCCGCCAAAACACGCGCCGACCAGCACTAGTCCCGAGAGAGGCAAAAACATCGCGTAGAAGATATTCCTCATGCGGAGATTCTGCACGGTGGTGGTCGTTCGGGCGATGGTGTTAACAACCAGCGTCCGCGTCTGTGGACCGGTCAGCGCGGTAATTGGGTTATTGGTGAAAGCGCACGAAGCCCCAGTAGGCAAAGTCGAACTGCACGCCAGGGTAACTGCATCAGGAAGGTTCGAAAAATTGATTGGGTTGACGGCAATCTGATACGTAGCTGGCTGTCCGGCAACAGCGGTCACGCTTGGCGGTTGCGCCGCCACGCCAAAATCTGTGACGTTCGCAGTTACCTGGGTGGAGGCGCAAAACTGTGTCGGGCAACCTGCCGCCGTCACACTCGCAGTTGTTCCCAGCGATCCGCCATTGTTCGGCACCATGAGGACCGTCACAGTAGTCGTAGCTCCCGCGCCGGCAACCGCTCCAACCGAACACACCAACGTTCCCGCGCTGCCGCCGCAGGCCCCGCCGCTGCTGCTGCCCGTCACGTTGGAAACCCCAGTGGCGGGATACGTCTCAGTAAACGTCAATCCTGGAAGAGCATCTCCATGGTTGGTGATCGTGTAAGTAAACGTAACCTGGTTGCCGATCCCCACCGGAGTGGGCGACGGGACCCCGATCATGGTTAAACTAACCGATGGTCCGAAGCGGGTAATGAAAGCATCACTCGATCCAGCGAGAGCCGGCTGAAAGGGATTCGCGGTCGGAAAATTCGATGAAGCGGTTTCGCCTGCGACCAGGGTACCGCCCTGGGTATCACGAACGATGGAAGTACCGGCGTCATTGCCGCCGCCGCCCAGGTAGGTCATGAATTCGCTTGGCGTAGTGGCTGTGGTCGCGGTGGTATCCACTCGCGCGGCAAATGCGTCCAAGCCACCTGCGGGGGCGGTAAAAACGCCATTGTTAGTCGGGAAATTAGCGGAGTCCGTATAACCCGCCACATACGCGCCGCCCGTGTCATCCGCGTCAATCGCCAAACCAGCATCTGTCCCGCTTCCACCCAGGTATGAAAAATAATCGAGGACTACCGCCTGTGTCCCCGTAGTACCTGCCACGATAGAAAACGGACTCAGCTTGGCTACGAAAGCATCAGTGCCGCCGCCATTGGCAGACTGAAACGGATTTGTCGTCCCTGCAAGAACGAAATCAGTGGACGTCGTGGAGCCCGTCACGAAGGCATCGCCAGCGCTATCCGCGGCTACGCCGAAACCGTTATCGTCGCCCGTTCCTCCCAGATACGTGGAGTAGTTCAGGGTAAATTGGTTGGTTGAACCAGTCTGAGGGGCGAATTTCGCGATGAATGCGTCCGTTGCCGTAAGAGCAACCGAACAAGTACCGGAACCCGGATTGACGGGGGTGTCCAGACAAACCTGCAAAGCGTTCAAAATCGGAAAATCGGTGCTGGGATTATTTTGCGTGTTCAGGAAGTTCGTACTACCTGTAAGGTAAACGTTCCCGCTGACGTCGAGCGCAATTCCTCCGCCTATCGCCACCCCGTTCGAAGGGTTCCCGCCGCCGAAATAGGTTGAGTAAAGAATGCTGGCAACCGCGGAACTGAATGGATTCACTTTGGTGAAGAAAAACTTGTTCGTCGCCAGCGAAGCCGCACTGCTTTGGAATGAACCAAGTGTGGCAGGAAAAACGTCCGTCTGCGAAGGCGTGTCATTGGACGTTGTAGTACCGGTCACATAAATGTCGCCACTGCCGTCCAATGCCACTCCACTCGCAGTATCTACGCCATTGCCGGATAAATACGTGGAATAGAGGGGCGAATTGGCGCCCAGATCGATTTTGGTGACGAAGACATGGTTTCCCGGAGAAGCGGGCGCTGATTGGTAGGCTTGGATTACCGGGAAGTTGGTGGAGCTGGTTGTGCCCGCCACAATTACGTGAAAGCCTGAATCCACGGCAATTCCCGCCGGAACATCTGTGCCATTTCCGCCCAGGAAAATGGAATTGACCAATTGCGCGGCACCTGTAGCAGCAATATTAATCTTTGAAATAGCGATGTTTGCCGTTCCGTTCAGCGTGGGAGGCGCGGTCGGGTTGGGAAAATTCGCGGAGTTGGAAATGCTCGCGATGTAAACGTTTGAGATGGCATCCACGGCGATGGCAGGGCATTGAGGAACAGGGGTCGTCGTGCCCAGAATGGCCGTGCAGGACTCATTCCCACTTCCGCCGAGATATGTCGAATAGCTCAATACCGGATCAATTACCAATTCCCGGCTGTGGTCATAAGCGCCTACCACGAATTCCAGTTCGTTTTGCCCAAGCAAAAGGTACTGGCCGCCAACAGACTGACGCATCGCTCCCCGCTGCTGGTAGATTTCCGGAGCATGCAGACGAACATCTCCGTCCTTTGTGGCGAGCACGATGTCGCCATTTTCCGTGCGCGTAAGATTCTCGGCTCCTGAGAAGTGCAGCTTTACCTGGCTCGGATCGCTGCCGGGGGCCACGCGAAAATCGTATTCCAACTGACCTTGTTTCCCGTAATAGATAAGATCAATTCCCGGATATACCGCCGAATACCGGACCTGGGCAAACTGAGGAATATGGCTGTGCCATTTGCTGGGATCGTTGCCGATAAAATAGCTGCTCGATCCGGGAAGCAAGTCCGTCCCGGCGATGGCGATCGCGCCCTTCGACCCAACAAGGTCCATCCGCAGGACTGCGCCGTCCAATTTTCCGTTTGACGCATGCTGAAGGGAAAGCACTGCGGCATCCTTCGTCAAAAACAGGCCATACCCTGCGCCTCGGGCCAGGAACTTTACCTGGGCGTCGCTCTGTCCCTGGTTCCGTTCAAAAATCAGAGGAAGCTGGGCATAGACCGGGCGCATGTGAGCGCTAGCGTTCGCTATTGCGGCGTCCTTGGATGTCTGGAGAGAAGCCTGAATGCCGCGATCTTGCGCGTTCGCCAGCGTTGCAGCCCCCAGCGCCAAAATGGCCAAAGCCGCTAAAAGCCCACGAACCGGTCCGGCAAACTTTTGCATATTACTCTGTCCCAACTGACAACGATTCAATCTCACGAGCCTCCTCCGAGTTCTCGGGTTGATGGAGAGGAAGAAGAACAAACGGCGCGGCATGAGCGCCGACTTCTGTCGTAAAGCGGCAGGCACACCTGTCACCTGAAACTGGGTGAAAAACAAACAACTACTTAAACATCTGACGGATAGCCTGTCAAGCCGCGCACAGCCCTCAGGTTGGTCTGATGCGGCAAAGCAAGGTCAAAGATGCTGTCAGATTTCGTGAAAACCGCCGGAGTAAACCCTCCGCTCGTGAAAATGGAAAAGATGTTCTCTCATGCGCAGAAAATTTCCCGCCCTACTATTTTAATTTTCAGCTTGCAAATTGCTGATCTATAAGTGATTCTTTAGCGCGAAGTCATTTAATTCCATAGGCCCAGGAAATTCAGTGAGCCGCGTGCCGCACCAGCCTCAGCGCGGATGTTCCTGGCAACTCGAAACTCAATAGAATGCTTTCAGGAAGAGAATCTGTTATGCGGCAGACCACGCAGGAACGTCGCCTGATGCGACGCTTCGACATGCACCTGCCTGCGGCAATCAAACTCGCGGGCATCGCCGAGGAACCGATTGCCACCGAGACGCAAAACGTCAGCGCCCGAGGAATATTTTTCTACCTGGACCATTCCTTGACCCAAGGGACGCAGATCGAAGTCACCATGACGTTTCCGCCGCATATCACCATGACCGACCCGGTTCGCGTGCGCTTCCGCGCGCGGATCATCCGGGTGGAGGAACCGCTTCCGGTCTCACGAGTAGGAATTGCCGCAGTGATTGAAGAATACGAATTTCTTCGATCCACCGGCGACAACGAAGCCTCCCCGGCAATGAACTAACTCTTCCGCTCCGCGATTTCTTTGATCTGGTTGCGCAGTTGCGTAAAACGCCGGGCCAGAGTTCCCATGTAGCAAGTGTGAATGAGCCAGGTGGCGGCGTATGCGGCAAAAAGAAATTTCATCGGGAACCCCGAGGTTCGAGCAATGATTCCAGCGCCAGAGTCTCGTCCACTTCGCGCCTCAGAACTTCCAGCCGGTAGCGCGCCCAGCACAATAAGAGCGCAAAACACAAAAATGCCACCCAATTCAACAACAGAATGCGCAGCATTCGTGGATCAATCGAACCGCCGTCGCCGATAACCGGCTGCGGATGCTGCGTAGGGAAAAACCAGATGGAAAAATAGACCAGGGGAACGTCCAGCGCCCCGAAAATGGCCAGGGCTGAAGCGATTACCGCCGTCTGGCTGCCATTCGAGAAGCGGCGGAGCAAAAGATAGCTGACATAAATGAGCCACAATACAAAAGTCGTGGTTAACCGTATGTCCCACGTCCACCATATTCCCCACACAGGGCGCGCCCACAACGGGCCGGTCACCAGCACGACCGTGCAGAAAACCACTCCCACTTCGGCAGTCGAAACCGCGAATGCGTCTAGCTTGTCGCCGGCAAAATATTTCCTGATCAGGAAATAAATGCCAACTGCGGCAATTCCCGTGCTTGCCACTGATGAAGGCTCAATGCCATCCGGCAATTTCACAACGAACGCCACGATGCAGGTAATGACTCCCAGGGCGATCACGATCCAGTTCGCGAGCCGGTCGCTGGAACGGTTCCTGCGTACCAGATATTGCACCGAGGCCATAAAATTCAGAGAGAAAAGAAGGAAAGCTGTCCATGCGGAGGGCACGTGATAATAAAAAATCCGCTGTACGTTGCCCATCGTCTGCTCTGTAGGAGCGGCAATCAGAGCTTCATAGAGCGCAAAAGCTAAAAGGGCCGAGGTAATGGCTCCAAAGATGGGGAAAAAACGTTTCATTCGGCGTGTAATACCGTTTCAAAGAGGAAGAGGCTAGCGATAGTAAACACCACATCGTACGCGATAAGCAAGGCAATCCAAAAACGCGCCGAGTATTGGCCGCTTAGAATTGCCGTGGTTCCCTCGACCATGCCGAGCAGGGCGGGAATGGAAATAGGAAATAGCAGCAGGGGAAGCATGATCTCACGTGCTCGCGTCCGGACAGAGAGCGCCGCGAAAAATGTTCCATTCACCACAATCGCCCATGTTCCCAGCACCGCGATGGGAATAAGTTGCCAGCCGGGGCCCAAGACGCGCAGGTTGTAGAACAAAATGAACAGCGGCGTCATCAGGGCCTCAAGGACACATACAAAAATGAAGTTGCCGAGTGCCTTGGAAAGAAAAAGTGAATTCGCAGGGGCCGGCGAAACCCGATAGGCGTCCAGGACCTGATTGCGCAGCTCGCGTGTCCACGTTTGATTCAGCGCCACCACGGCGGCGAACAAAACCGCCACCCAGACCAAACCCCCGGCAATCTGCCGGGACTCTTCGGCGTTCGGATCAAACGAAAAACTGAATACCACAACCACCAGCAACGCGAAAAACAGCATGGAGTTAATGGCGTCTTTCGAACGCCACTCCAGGCGAACATCCTTCGCCAGGCTCGTTGCAGTGATGGAGCGGAATAGGCTCATTCTCCGCTCCTTGAAAGCTCCTGCGAAGGAAGTTCCTGCGTGCGGCTGGTGATCTTCCCCGCGTCCATTCCCACAAACTCGTCCGCCGTTCCTTCGAGCAAGCTGGCTTGATGCGTCACCACAAAAATTGTTTTCCGCGAATCGCGCAAACGCCCAAGCAACTCGACCATCGCCCGCGCGGACGAAACATCCACGTTGGAAAATGGCTCGTCGAGCAGCAGAATTTCAGGATCATGAATCAACGCCCGGGCCAGCGACATTCGTTGCCGCATTCCCTGCGAGTATTGCCCTACCGCGCGCGCAAGCTCAGGATCAAGCTCCACCGACCGGATGACTTCCGCGCAGCGGCCGTCGTTTTCAATGTCATAAAGTCGCGCGAAGTAGCGCAGGTTTTCCATCCCGCTCATCTCGTCATAAAGCAGCGATGGATGCGCCATGTAACCAAGCTTGGGTGAACCCGCCCGCGGGTCTTTTGAGCCAAAAATAGAAACAGTACCGCGTGTGGGCGCAGAGAGCCCTGCGAGAGTGCGCAGCAGTGTGGTCTTCCCTGCTCCGTTGCCGCCCAGGATGGCATACATCCGGCCCGGAGCAAACTCCGCCGTGACACCGCGCAAAGCGGCAAATCGGCCAAATTGCTTGATGAGGCCGTCCACCACCACAATGGGCTGGATCGCGGAGCTTGTTACTGGATTTATCACCGGCGGATGCAGTCTATCGCAAGTGGCAATTCGGCGGCGCGCATTGGGCGCAGGACATTCTGATTTAGCAGTAGCTTAATTGGCAGTTCCGGGAGCGTTGTTTTCCAACTGGGTCATGCTTTTGGCAGGCGCAGCGGAAGGCGTAGCCGTTCCCGGTTGCGCGGGAGCGTACTTGGAGGCACATTTCGCTTGAATCTCATTGGCATGAAAGACGCCATCCCGGCCAAAGCTGCCGGAGGCGAGCGCCTGTGAGTCATCTTTGAATGTGTCCGGCGCGGCTTCGGTTCCGTTATAGATCACGGACAATCGCTGGTCATTTTCCATGAGCACAAATTCCAGGTTCGTCCCCTCACGCTTAATGGACCCCGGCTCCACATTTCCCGCAACGCGCAGCCGCTTGCTGAACGCACCGTCTCCCATGCCCCGTAGTTCTTTAATAGTGACGTAGTAGCTCTTGCTCTCCTGCACCCCGGTGTAGGCTAAATAGCCCATGGACAATAGGATGAGAACGACAGCGGAGCCAAATTTCAGATATTTGTTGACTTCTTTAGACATGGCAAGAACTGCGCGTACTGAAAACTTTACGCCGCGCAAGTGCGGTGGTCAAGGCAGCATAGAGTGAAGTCTTGGGAATGGTCAACTGACTCAATACTGGCACGACCCTGAAAAGCATGTCATCCAGATGTTGAGCGCAGCGAAGACGGAGGGACCTTACGACGGCGTGCCAGCTTCTCTGCGATCGTCGGGATGACACTCCTAATGGCAGCATATTCAATTCTATCCGGCGTAAGGTCCCTCGCAAAAGCGGCTCGGGATGACATGATTTTCAGAGTTGCAAAGGTGGAGCGTGTCAGGATGAATAAACTGCGCCACCTAAAACGAGGCAAATAGGAGAACTCAGCTTCCTTCCGTTACAATTCTCTTCAGCTTATTTTCTTCGGGACAAATACAAAACATGATCCATCCTTGGCACGATGTAACACCGGGCGAAAACCTGCCCAACGAGTTCAGCAGCGTCGTCGAAATCCCTTTCGGTTCGAGCGTGAAGTATGAACTCGACAAGGTTAGCGGTCTCATTAAGCTCGACCGCGTGCTCTATTCCGCAGTCTATTATCCGGCAAATTACGGATTCATTCCGCAAACTCTCGCCGAAGACGACGACCCGCTCGACGTTCTCGTGCTCTGCCAGGAAACCGTCGTTCCCCTCACCATCATTCACGCCCGCACCATCGGCCTTATGACCATGATTGATGCCGGCAAAAAAGACCACAAGATCATCGCCGTTGCGACTGAAGATCCTGAATTTAACTCGTACCGCGAAGCCGCGGAGATGCCGTCCCATCGCCTGATCATGCTGCGCCGCTTCTTTCAGGATTACAAACAACTCGAAGGCAAAGCCGTGGAAGTGGACGAAATCCGTCCTGCGAAAGAGGCTTATCCCATCATCATCGATGCCCTCCGCCGCTATAGCGAGCAACGCCGCAAGGGATTCGGAATAAAGTAGGAATTAGTTCGTGTAGCGCCGGATCTGTGACCCGGCGTAACCTGGCCATATCCAGCGCTACAAAATCACGGTCTATAGGCTCGCAAGAATGGCCGGCAACTGCGCAACCGACTCGATCACAGCCGTTGCCCCAGCGAATCCACACTCCCGCGTAAACTCATGCGGGACCATTACGCAACGCAGCCCCGCCGATCGCGCCGCCGCAAGCCCACGCTCCGTATCTTCAATGGCAACGCACCTCTCAGCCGGGACACTCAACATTCGCAGCGCGGTCAAATATGGTTCGGGGTTGGGCTTGCTCTGCCCATAGTCTTCCCGTGCCAGAACAAATTCAAAGAACTCGCTTATTTCTGTCTTCTCGTGCATTACGTCGAAATGAATACGCCGCGAGCTAGTCACAATCGCCATTCGATATTTCTTGTGCAGCTCGCGCAGGGTCTCCAAAACTCCCGGAAACAGCACCGGTTCAGCGCGCAGCAACCCGGTGTAGATTTCGTCGCGCTCCAACCGGAGCGCAGCAACTTGCTCCGCCGTGAGCCCCTTTTCCGCCGCCAGATAGAACAGGCTCTGCCCCTGACGCAGCGAGACATCCTTGTACAACTCCAAGCTCAAATCTATATCTGCTCCCGCCAGCGCTTTTTGCGTAGCCTGAAAGTACAGGCGCTCGGTGTCCACGAGCACGCCGTCATTGTCCCAGAGAATTGCTTCGACCATAACCTCAGCTTACAGGTAAAGACGAACTCCATTTCTTGTCATTCCGAACCAACTTATCGGTGAGGAATCTGCCTTCGGGTGAGCATCGCGAGCCATTCGAATGACAAGAATGAACGATCCAGCCAAAACAAAAATGCCGGGAGCTGGTTGGCCCCCGGCATCAGTTGGCTTGCCCGGATAAAAACCGTGTGGCGCGGACACTCATGTCCGCGAAAGCCGAACGTGGAGGCGCGGCCGGTCCGACCGCGCCACCACAATCTCTTACGCCGTTCGTCGCGGACGCAGCGTCAAGTCCCGCACCTGCGCCAGCACGCTCGACATCTGCATGCCGTTCAGCTGCGCAACAAAGGGCAGCAGTTCGGCGACAAACTGGTCCTTGATCAGCTCGCCAATCTCCTCCTGCCGGTTGCGTTCGCCGCCCGAGAGAAGATCGGGCACCGTGACTTCCAGCGCGCGCGCCAGCCTCTCCAAAGAGGAAAGAGTCGGCGTGGCCTTCTCATTTTCAATCTTCGAAACATAGGTGCGCGGCACCGACATGCGCAGCGCCAACTGCCGCTGGCTCAGCCCACCGCGCAGGCGCAGCGACCGGATGGACGCCGCAAGGTTCAGATGTCCCGGCCCGCCGCGATGCGCAGGCATCAGTTGCGGCATGGGCGGAGCGATCATCACCTCCGGCTCTTCCTCATCCAATGACAAGTGGCAGCGCCGACAAAGACTGTTGGTTGTACGGAATTGAACAAGCTGGCAACGATCGCAGCGGACTACTTCCCTGGAATCTACTGGGGCAAGTGTTGTGGCCATCAAGGTTTTGGGAGGCCAGAGCGGGCTTCACCTGGAACCAACTCAGTTACCGGTTCCTAACCTGGTGCGTAATCTGAGGCATGTGCCCTGTGGAAGTCAAGAATATTCTTCGGTCGAAAAATAATAGCGCAGGAAAAAACTCGCTTGCACGCGCGAAAATCAGATAAAACAAGGTGAATGATGCCGAATCGCGAACAAGCGTGGTGTTTACTAACTGAGTTCACACAGTCAGAAAGTTTGCGCAAGCACGGGCTCGCCGTCGAAGCCAGCATGAAAGCCTACGCCGAGAAATTTTCCGCCGATCCCGAGCTGTGGAGCATCGTCGGCCTGCTCCACGACTTCGATTACGACAAATATCCCAGCCGAGAAGAACACCCGTATAAAGGCTCCGAGATTTTAAAAGAGCGTGGATATTCCGAAGAAATCCGCCGCGCCATCATGTCCCACGCCGAATACACGGGCATGACTCGCGAAACGCCGATGGAAAAGTGCCTCTTTGCCTGCGACGAACTAGCCGGATTCATCACGGCGGTGGCGTTGGTCAAGCCGGGCAAGTCGCTGGCTGAGGTCGATACGAGATCCGTGCGCAAGAAAATGAAAGACAAAGCCTTCGCCCGCAGCGTAAGCCGCGATGACATCATTAACGGCGCTGCAGACCTGGGTATTGACCTCGACGAGCACATTTCATTCTGCATCGAGGCGCTCAAGAAGATCGCGGATCAACTTGGGCTGAACGGCACTTCAACGAATCTGCCCTAAAACCGAACGCCATGCTTCAAATAATCCCGAACGAATCCGAGACTGATTTTGCTCGTACTGTAAAATTGTTTCCCGGCGCGCGAGTGCCCCATAAATCGCGCTAAAGACAATCTAATGAAAGTTTTCCTCGCTGCTACGCTCGCGGTCGCATTTCTTTCCCCTGGTTCTCCTAGCCTTCCCGCGCAGGGCTCAAGCGCTGCCGCAAGCAGTACCACCCCATCCGATTCCGCTCCCATCACAGGCTTTCGCGATCCCTCCGCCGAACACGCGCTCGAAACGCGGTTCCTCACGGTGCCCGACCCCAAAAGCGCCGAACAAGACCTCCGCGTCCTGACCCAGGCCCCGCACATGGCGGGCACTTCCGAAGACAAAGCCACCGCAGACTACGTGGCAAAAAAATTCCGCGAGGCCGGCCTCGAAACCTCCATCAGCGAGTACCGCGTGTGGATGAACTACCCGGCGGAGATGAAAGTCACTATCACCGCTCCACCGGAAGTCAAAATGCAAGGCCCAACGCCCGAGCACGTGGAAGGCGATGCGTACGAAAACGATCCGCGCATCGTAATGCCCTTCAACAGCATGTCGCCCTCCGGCGACGTGGAAGCAGACGTCGTCTATGCGAACTATGGCCGGCCCGAGGACTTCAAGAAACTTGAAGAGATGAAAATCGATGTTCGCGGAAAAATCGTCCTCTGCCGCTACGGCGATAATTTTCGCGGCGTCAAAGTGCTGGACGCGCAAGAGCACGGCGCAGCCGGCGTAATCATCTACTCCGATCCCTACGACGACGGCTGGCGTCGCGGCGATTCCTATCCCAGAGGCCCGTGGCGCCCGCAAACCGGCGTCCAGCGTGGCTCGGTAGGCTTCATGTTCAAATTCCCCGGCGATCCCACAACTCCAGGCATTGCGTCGCTGCCCTCTCTCCCGAGTCGAAGCGTACCCCGCCCAGTCAATCACAACAACTGCCGAAAATTCCCAGCATCCCCATCTCCTATGGCGACGCGTGGCCCATCCTCGCGAACCTCGGCGGCGATGACTCTCCACGCGACTGGCAAGGAGCTTTACCTTTCACCTATCACGTCGGGCCCGGACCGGTTCGCGTAAAGATGCACATCAAGCAGGACTACCAGTACCGCACAATCTGGGACGTCATCGGACGCATCCCCGGTAGCCAGTTCCCCAACCAAACCGTGATTGCGGGCAACCACCGCGACGCATGGGTGTTTGGCGCGGCGGATCCTGGTAGCGGCACCGCCGCCATGCTGGAAACCGTACGTGGTGTGGGCGAGTTGCTGAAGTCCGGATGGAAGCCCAAGCGCACAATTGTGTTCACCAGTTGGGATGGCGAAGAAGAAGGCCTCATAGGCTCAACCGAATGGGCCGAAGAACATGCGGAGGAACTCGAGCACGCCGTCGCCTATTTCAACACCGACGTCGCCGTCTCAGGCCCGAAATTTGAAGCCTCCGCGGTCCCAAGTCTCAAAGATTTTGTGCGCGACATTACCAAATCCGTGCCTAGCCCGGCGGGCGGCACCGTGTTCGATCAGTGGACGAAGCCGCCAGTTACTTTGGATGAAATCGCCGCGAACACTCCCGAAGCCGGCGGCAGCCAAGGCCATCCGCCTGCGGCGCAGGACAAAAGGAAAGCGCAAGTGGGAGACCTGGGAAGCGGCTCCGACTACACCGTATTCTTACAGCACTTCGGAATTCCTTCCACGGACATCGGTTCCACTGGCTCCTATGGCGTTTACCATTCCGCCTTTGACGATTTTCAGTGGTTTAAGCAGTTCGGCGATCCCAACTTCCTTTACGAGCAACAAATGGCCCGCCTCTTCGGACTGGAAACGCTTCGCATGGCCAATGCGGACGTGTTGCCGTACGACTACAAAGCCTATGGCGAGGAAGTCAACGCCTATCTGGCCGAAGCGCACAAGAAGGCCGAACGCGAATTCGGCCCGCAAACTCCAAATTTCACATCCGTCGAGCAATCTGCGCGTCGCTTTGAAAAAGCTGGAGAACAGATGTGGTTGCGCCAGCAAAATCAGGCCACCGACGCCCCATCCTTGGACCAATCTCTACTGCGAACCGAACGTGCATTGCTTTTGGCCGAAGGGTTGCCCCGCCGTCCGTTCTATCGCCACGCGATTTACGCCCCCGGAATGTACACGGGATATGCCGCCGTGGTGATTCCCGGCGTGAATGGCGCAATTGAACAACATGACCTCGCGGAACTGAGCCGGCAACTTGCGGAACTGGCCCGGGCGCTGGACGCCGCTACCCAGACATTGGAATCGCAGTGGGCTTCCCAGCAGCCCATGAGAATACTACTTCCTATTGCAGCTTCGGTAGTTCGATCCGAGCAAAATCCTTCGCGAATACGCGTGAATCACCAATTTCAAAGTTGCCGAAAATCAAACAGGTCAATTTGGACCAATCACGCTACCAAAATTCAAAATAATGGATACAACACTGCGCAAATTTATGCAGTTCCACACCTTAAATTATGAGGATTAAAACCTCTGGCAAACAGCCGTTTGGACGCTTCGGGCATCCTAATCCCGTTAGTTGGGGCTGCGCGAGGCTGGCGTTGATGCTCGGGTTGACGACAGTCAGGCGCGTTGCGAGCAAACTTGATTGGGGTCAGGGACTGTATGCCAATTGCACGGATCATCACCAGCATGCCGGAGTTTTCAGGTGGCTTGGTACGCGATCTAAATTCGCGAGGTTTTGAAGTACACGTTATTTCTCCGGAACAGACGCCGTCTGGAAATGCCGATCTGGAAATCAGGTTGGATGCAGTCTCCCGGACCGTGGGAGCCGAGGTTAGTCCCGCGGAGATTCCTACGTTGGCTGCCGCAGAAGCGGCGTTAAAACTGGCTGAGTCTGGCCTATTACAACCCGCCGCTCCACCGCAGGCCGCTCCAACGCAAGAAGACATCTGGACCATGCTCGCGTCCTTTGATGGAGATGCGGCGACCCAGGAAATCGCCACCGAAGCGACGAATGACGTTATAACTGACATCATCACTTCAGACAGCATTACTTCAAAAGAAGGCCCCGATGAGACAGCGTCCCCGGAAGTCATCGCGGCAATGCACTCGCTCGGTGAAAATGCTCAACCGCCGGTCGAAATCGCCGACAACGTGCCTTCGGTGACCCAGAATGTGGTGGCTCCTGCTGGCCGGGAACTTAGGGATTCGCTGCAAATTGATCCCGAACTGGTGCCTTCGATGTTTAATTTTTCGTACTCAAGCGAAAATCCTCCGGCAGATCAGGAGACCTCGATCGCGTCGAGTCAATCGTCATGGCAGGGCAGCGAGCTCCGGAAAACCAATCTGCGCTCCTGGGATTCGCGCTCTTCCGGAGTAAGAGCCGCAGCCGCCGGTTGTGCCGCACTCATCATCCTCATGGTCCTTGTCTTCGGCTATCGCCACGCAAAAGCCGTAAATTCGCTCTCTCAGGAAACTCGGACCGCAGTGCCAGTTCATACCGCCGCGCATGGTGCCGGATCCACCGCGGAAAACGCGGCCCAGCCCACTGTTCCGATAAAACCGGCGGTACTCGTAAGTAGTGCCGGTTCCCCATCTAAAACAGCGCGGCATCTGCCGGAAACTGATACCGCCGTTGCCGAAGATACCGTGCGTTACGGCAATGCAAAGAAAGCCGCGGAAGCTCCTTCGACCAAGACCTCCGCAATCCGCTATTACTCAGACATGGATTAACGGCCGTTCCCACTTCTAGCTGCCGAAGCGGCGCTTGCGAATTGGGCCCGAAAAACTAAGCTACGAAATCCTGAGGAGCAATCTGCGGCATGGGCTGGGGAAGCCTGTCGGTGACCTCGGCGATGCGCGCCAGCTTTTCCGCCAACTCTCGCTTCGCCCAACCCGGCTGGCAGCGCCAGTGGTAATTGCCGGTATGCGTGCTGGGAGTGTTAAGGCGGGCTTCGCTGCCCAAGTCGAGCACGTCTTGCAATGGCGCTACTGAAAGATTCGCAACCGAACTCTGCGCCAGCCGCATCAATCCCCAATTCACCCCATCGCTGCTGCAACCCACAAGCGCTTTCACTGCATGGCGTTCATGCTCTGAAATCGAGTTCCACCAGCCCAGCGTCGTGTCGTTGTCGTGGGTGCCCGTGTAGATCACCCGCTCGGGCGTCAGCCGATGCGGCAGGTAGATATGTGCACCGGGATCGCCGAACGCAAACTGCAGCACCGCCATTCCGGGAATTTTGTGCCGGTCGCGTAGCGCGTCCACGTCAGGCGTAATCACGCCCAGATCTTCAGCGAAAAACGGCAACCCGCCGAGTTCTTCGCGCAGCTTGTTAAACAGCTCGTCGCCCGGTCCATCCACCCAGCGGCCATGAATGGCGGTCGGCTCGCTCGCGGGAATTTCCCAGAACTGCGCAAAGCCCCGAAAGTGGTCAAGCCGGATAATGTCGCACGTCTTCGTGGCCCAGCGCAGGCGGTTGATCCACCACTCGAACCCTTTGGCTCGCATTGCGTCCCAGTTGTAAAGCGGATTGCCCCAGCGCTGGCCGGTGGCGCTAAAAGCGTCAGGCGGAACGCCGGAAACCACCTCCGGCTGCAAATCGTCTTTTAGGCGGAAGCGATCGCGATAAGCCCACACATCGGCGCTGTCATAATCAACAAAAATGGCGATGTCCCCGACGATGCGAATGGACCGCTGCGCGCAGTATTGCCGCAACGCATTCCACTGTTCGTAAAAAAAGAACTGAATCACGCGGCGCACCGCAAGTTCAGCGGCTAACTCCTGCCGCGCAACATCCAACTCTTCTGTGTAATGGCGAGCGAGCTTGCGCGGCCATTGGTCCCACCGGCTCCCGGCATAACGTGTACGCAAGGAGTCGAAGAGCACGAAATCCTCGAGCCACCATTGGTTCCGCGCGCAAAAATTTTCAAATCGGCCCTTCGCATTTCCCGAAAGGCGCTCCAGAAAATTCCGCGAGGCCTGCTCCAGCAACGGGAGTTTCGAGCGCGAAACGGATTCGTAGTCTATGGGAGCAACATCGTTCGGAAGGCCGTTGAGGTCACCTGGCGAAAGCCATCCATGTTCAGCAAGCCGATCCAGGCTGATGAGCAGCGGATTTCCGGCAAACGCCGAAGTCGAAGAGTAGGGAGAATTTCCGTTCGCCGGCGGCCCCAATGGAAGAACTTGCCAAAGCCCCTGACGCGCGGACGCCAGAAAATCCACAAATTCGTACGCGGCCCCGCCCAAATCTCCAATTCCACCGCGGGACGGCAGAGAGATAGGGTGCAGCAGGATTCCAGTCGAGCGCGGGAAAGACATTGGCTGTTTTACTTCGTCGCAGGGTACGCCGCACGTAGATGAGAAAAATTCGGCGGCGGTTGCTACTCTCCCGGTTCTCCAGTTTGCATTTTCGTCAAAGCTTTATATTCTTCTTGATTGATCTTGATGTTTCCAGCCTTCTGCATCGTGTCGCGAAGGTTGGTCATGAACAGGCCAAATAGCTCCTGCTGCTTCGCCTCCAACAGTCCCTGGCGAGCTTCATCTTTTTTCGCCGCGAAGTCCTGCTCCGCCGGCGGCTGGCGATCCGTCACCTGGATGACCGCTGCTGTGTTCTCGGTGTTGATGGGCTCGCTGATTTTTCCCTGCGGCAAGCTGAACGCCACCGCCGCCGGCCCCTGCATGGAACCAATATCCGGAACTTGCCCGTTGGGCAACACGAAATCGCTGCTCTTGAAGGTCGCGCCTAATTCCTTCGCCGCTTTCTTCAAATCGCGCTCCGCAATGGCTTTGTCAGAAAGCTCTTTCGCCCTTTGCGGAAGTAATGTCGCCACCTGCTGGTTCTTGAATTGTTCTTCCACCTGGCTGCGTATGGCCTCAAAAGTGGGAGTAGCCGCAGGCTTAACATCCAGTACCTTGAAAATCGCGTACCCCGCCGGCGCCTGTGCCTCGTCCGGCGGAGATTTGGGGTCGGTGCTGAATACCGCCTCCATAAAAGAAGGGGCATTGCCAATTCCCGGCAGCGAACTGCTGCGGCTTACAAAATCAGTAGTCACAACCTGCAGACCCTGGCTGGCGGCAGCTTTATCAATGCCTCCATCGCGAGCAGCGGAAAGTAGCTTTTGTGCCTGGTCATCCGCCACCTGCCCCGCCTTTTGCTGCTGGATCAGCGGTTCGATCTGCGCCTTCACTTCATCCAGCGGGCTCACGTGCGCGGGTTTCTTGTCGTCAACGTGCAGAATCACAAACGCATAACCTGCGTTGATCACATCGCTGGTCGCGCCCTTCGCAAGCGAGAACGCTGCCTTGTCCACATCCGCGACCGGAAAGCCGCCATGCTGCACCCAACCGACCGACCCCCCGTTTTTCGCGCTGGGATCTTCCGAGTACTTCTTCGCCAGTTGCGCGAAATCTCCTCCAGCCTTCAGTTGCTTAAGAACATCATCAGCCTTGGCGCGCGCCGCGTCCGCCGCCTTCTGGTCAACTTTTCCATCCGGCCCAGGCAAAGGCGTCTTGATCAAAATCTGGCTCACGCTCACCTGTTCCGCCGTCACATACTGATCGCGGTGCTGGTCGTAATAAGCGCGCAATTCATCATCGCTCACCGGGATTTTGGACGCGATGTTCTGCTGATCGAGGACCACGTAAGCAATTTTTCGCTGCTCCGGAATCGAGTTGGCATACATCTGCTTGTTCTGATCGTAAAACGCGCGCAATTCCGCGTCGGCGGGATGAATGCTCTTCAGCACATCGTCTTTGGTGAAAAATGCGTAGTCGAATTTGATTTTCGTGTTCTTGTCTTCAAAGTCCTTGTGCACGTCCGCGTCTGAAACGGTTACGCCGCCCGTGACCAGCGCCAGCAGCTTTTGCCGCAAAATGCCTTGCTTCACGGATTGCTCAAATTGCGGAATGGTCATGTTGGCGCGCTCGATCATCGCCTGATACGCCTCCTGACCGATGAACTTGCCGCCGGGGAAAAAAGTGTCGGCATAGCTGCCGTGCTGTAATTCGTCGCTCAACTCCTGATCGCTGACGTGCAGGCCAAGGCGACGGGCTTCCGCGTCCATCGCATGTTGGTTGATCAACTGCTCGGCAGCCTGCCGATTGGCGAGCGGCGTTAAATACGCCACTTGCGGGCCGCCATGCGGATACTGCTGCTCAATCATGTTGCGCGCCGCCCGTTGGACTTCGATCGTGGTGACGTTTTCTCCGCCCACCTCGGCCAATACGCCGCGCTGGGTGGTGCCGCTCCCCGTTGGACCGCCGCTGGGAATCAAATACACCAGCATCGCGAGCGACAGAAGGACAAGCAGTCCTCCAAAAATTATTTTCTTGATGGGGCCAGGGGTTTGTAGAAAGCGAATCATTGTATGTGGTTACTCCAGATTAGACGCGAAAAACTATTATAAACGACTGCGTCATTGCAAGTGCCTGCCCAGTCAAAAAGCGTTTGCTTAACTGAAATTAATTCTTGTACTTAGAAGTACGACCCTTCGTGCGATCCTTCTACCTCCGCCCGCCCCAACAATCACCGTGTCCGGTGATACTTACTTCTGACACTCACTTCTGATATTTGAATGCATACCCCTTCGGCTCATTCCCCGACAAATCGCGCGTGTTGTAGTTGAGCAGATCATTCATGTGCGTTTGATCGAGCGGGTACGATTTGCCCACATAGGGATACGTTCCCATCGCGCGGAAGGGCAGCGGAGCGACTGTTGAGCCATCCGCCGCATAAAAGTCCATGTCTTTTTCGTAACCGTTGGCCAGAAAGAAATAATCACGCGTCCAGCCCGCCGGAAGCGGCGGCAGCTTCGCCGGATCGAACTCCAGCGCAACTTCTTCCCCGGATCCAAAAACCGCAAGCCGGTCATCGAATTTCGCCAGCAAAGGCAGAACATTGCCGTAGCGGGTGTAAGCGCCCGCCGCGCGCGCATACGGCCCGGTCGCGCTCACCTGCTCGTAGTTATATTTCACAACCCCAGGTGGCTGCGCCTCGGTCTGCCGCGGATAGCCGTGGAAATCAAGATTCGCGCTTTGCAGCGGAACCTCGCTCAGCCGGACTTGCTGGTTCTGCGGCGTGCGGTCAACCAGAATGCTGTCCCAGTAAATTTGCAAATTAGTCGTGATGCGAATGCGCCGTGTGCCAGTAGGCAGCTTGTCGGTGAGATTTGCTGTCATGGTCCGCGGACCACCGGCTGGGAAGCCCATGTCGTTCTTTACTTTGACCCAAGATCCCTTAGCGTCCAGCGCCTCCACATACGGAGCGGTCGCTTCAATTCCTGCCTGGCTGGCGGCGTACATTCCAGTCGCAGTGAAGTATTCGATCTCGCCGTGCATCAGCAGCCATAGCGGGCCACCTTCGTATGGCTTGCCGAGATCGAGAATCAGCGAGTGCGGTTTGGTAAATCCTTTGAAAGGTTCCAATTTGAAGTTACCAACATAACGGTGCGCGAGCAGATCGGGCAAAAGATTGTGACCATGCTCATCCCACGCGCCCGCTGGAGGCTGCGCTTCAGCCTTGCGGCTGGCGACCACTTTGAATTCCGGATAAGGCGGATTGCTGGCGAAATATTCGTTAGGATAAACATCAAAGTCCACCGGATGGTCCACGGCCAGCATCTTGACCTGGTCAAGATAGACAACTTCTTCCATCGGCTCCATCAGGCGGAAACTGAATTTTCCGTTTTTCTCCTGAATGGAATCTCGATCCACTTTCACATATTCCGTAGGACGCGCGATGTTGCGCTCATGCGGCCCAACCCAGTGGCCGACAACGCCTGCACCGATCATATCGGCAACAAGTTCGTAATGATGCCCGTCCCACACAAAGAGCGTAGGACAGGAACTGCCGCGGCGGTCCATCTCAGTGAAGCTCTGGAGCTTGTTCCCGGCAACTTCAATTTCATCCTGAACGACGCCCGAAGGCCACAACATGCGGACAACATCAGCCTCTTTCGCCTGACCAAGGCCGATATTCAGCACGGTAGAGTTCTGCCCCAGATAGCCATTCGATCCGTAAATTTCAAATTTCTGGCGATTCATGCCTGAGAAAACTTCAACTTTCGTTCCAATAGCGCTCTTGTTGTCGGCAAGACCTTTCAGATCAAGCTTGAGCCAGTTGTTCTTGTTCCCGCCTTCGTTGCGTAGCAGAACTGCCGGACCATGGTTCTGCGTGATCAGCAGATCGGTTGCGCCGTCGTTATCAAAATCACCGGTGATGATCGCGCGAGGGGCCTTAAGCTGAATTTTATCGAGACCAACATCGGCGGTGACGTCTTTGAATCCGTCGGGGCCGAGGTTGCGAAATAGTCGGACTTCGCCTTTACCGTCTTTCGTTTCGCCGACGGCAACGAGATCTACCCAGCCATCGTTGTCATAGTCAATGGGGGCGACGCCGTAAGCACGTGCCCAATCTGGCGTAGGGATATCCACGCGTTCGAAGCTCTTGCCTTGGTTGTTGCGCCACAATGTGATCGCTGGCGATCCCCAATGCGTAAATGCCAAATCCGTCCAATCGTCATGGTTGAAATCGAGAGCGGCTATACCAGAAGCATGCCCCGGATTTTCATCCGGCCAGACTTCTTGAATCTTGAACACGCCCTCGCGCGGGTTTTCAAAAACCGTTGCCCCTTTTTTCCCGCCTGTTAGCACGAGGTCAATCGCGCGATCATTGTTGTAGTCCGTGCCAATCGCAGCGATGCTTTCACTACTACCGGTGAGTCCTAAATTAGATGTAACATCGGTGAAAGTTTTGTTCCCGTTGTTTCGCAACATCGTATTGCGCCCCGGGCCCGGCTTTTGTTCATTCCAAACGCCGTTTGTAGGCTGAATCCGCAAAGTGGTTGGGGCCTCCATTGTGGCGGCGTACAAATCTAAGTCGCCGTCATGGTCATAATCAATAAATGTAAGACCTGTATAAAAAGCGAGGGGTAACGTTTTGTTTTGTCCTTTTGGGTTTGCTATACCTGCATCGATGGCAGGAGCATTAAATGTGCCATCGTTCTTGAACGTTCCATCTTTTTCGTTATGGAATAAATAAATGCGTCCGCCGTCGCTGAACGCAAGATCAACCTCGCCATCGCTGTCATAGTCACCAACAGTGCAGCCAATTGCATGCACTGTTGGATCGAGCCCAGCCTTCTTCGTGACATCCTCGAACTTGCCGTCGCCCAAATTGTGATAGAGCGCGAGTCCACCTTGCGGGCCGTTGTCTGCGAGGAAGATATCCATCTTTCCGTCGTTGTCGTAGTCAAGGAAACAAGCCCCTGGGCCAACGAACGAAGCCAGATCACTGTTGTTTGATTTATCTGCCTCTGAAGTCAGCCCAGCATCTTCCGTCACATCCACAAACTTCACCGGAATTTCCGGCAGAGCTTTCTCGATAGCAACAGGCGATTCCTCCGTCAGCGAATACTTTCCCTGATCGCCGTAGGCCAATCCCATCGCCGAGCCTAATTTGCTTTGCGTGATGTGCTGGAACTTTACGAGATGTTCGCGGGCTTTCGTTGCGTCCCCGGATTGCTGATATGCGCGCGCCAATCCGAATTCGGCTGAGGCGTGATGCGGATCAAGCTTAAGCGCGTGCTGAAACGCGTCCATTGCTTCGGGAAACTGTTTGTTCTGCGAATAGACCGCGCCGAGAAAATACCAGGTGTTCGCGTCATCGGCGTCAAGTGCCACAACATGACGGAATGCGTCAATTGCGCCCTCGATATTCGAAGAATTTTTGTAGAGCAGCCCCAGATTGAACCAGGCGTGCGGATCCTGGGGAGCTTGCTTGGCAGCTTCCTGAAGCAGGCTTGCGGCCTGATCGAGTTTGGCAAGTCCCAGCAGCGCCACGCCCTCGTTGAGTTTGGCGATGCGCAGCTTGGGATCGAGCGCGGCCGCCTGCTGGAATTCCTTGAGAGCTTTGTCGAAAGACTGCTGATTCATGTAAGCAACGCCAAGATTGTTACGGCGCGCCGCTTCAACGGAGGAATCAGCCTGTGTAGAGGATTCAGGCGCCGCAGCAAAAATTCCCAGCGCAGCAAGCGCGAAGGCACACAAGAAAAAAATTGGCTTCAGCTTCTTCATGGGGATGATCAGGTTAGCTTACCTCATAACCCACAGCACGATCACGCAACCATACCACCATATGAAATCCAGCCTACTCGTTCATCCTAAACCCCATGTCGTCCCGAACAGCCGTGGCTGTGAGGGACCTTACGAAGGTATGAAGTTCATTTGCTGCCGACGGGGTCCACACTCCCGTTTGTTGCGGTGGGGATTCCATCTGTCGTAAGGTCCCTCCGTCTTCGCTTCGCTCAACGTCGGGATGACATGGCTTTTGGGGATGGGATGATTTTTAGAATGAGAACCGAGATAATTTTTTAGGTGAGCCAAGGTACAGATTGAAATGAGCACAGATATTGTTCAGCAAATCTTTTTCTCTGGCGCGTAACGGTGCCTCTGAAACCAGCCAAAACTTAAATCATTCCAATTTGGGTTTTGCAATTTAATGAGATCTAGCTTTTTCTCCCGCCGCCATGCTTTGATTTCTTTTTCTCTTGCGATGGCTGCATGAATCGTGGCAAAGCGCTCAAAATGGACTAGAGAAGTTGCATTGTACCTGGCAGTAAATCCCTCATGAACATGCGTTTTATGCTGATAGACCCGCTCTTCGAGATTGCCTGTCACGCCGACGTAAAGAGCACGGCGCTGGCTGCTCATGATGTAGACGTAGTAGCTCTTCATGCTGACATTGAATGTGTGATGGCAAAGCTTGTCTGTGATGTTCGTCACAAACCTCTAAAAATCATGTCATTCCGAACAGCTTTAGCTGTGAGGGATCTTACGAGGGCATAACCCGCGATGCCGCAAGCGGGGTTAATGACCCCTGCTGATAGCAAATTGGTTCCTTGCGTCGGAAGGTCCCTCCGTCTTCGCTGCGCTCAACGTCGGGATGACATGCTTTTGGGGGAATTGCAAATTTTGAATGGCTAAATTTCCCGCGGCGCTTGCCATTCACCGCACTGATCTTCAAGAGCTGCAGCAACGGACAAAACCAGTTCTTCCTGCCAGGGCTTACCTGCGATCTGCACTCCAATGGGAAGACCTTCGGGGGAATGGCCCATGGGCACGACCGCCGCGGGCATACCCAGCAGGTTGAACCATTCGGTGTAGCTCCACGCATCGAGATATTTCACGAGCTTTCCGTCAATCTTCCAACTGCGCTCACCGTGACGAAAGGCGGGAATCGCGGCGGCGGGGCACAGCAATAGCGGGAACTGCTTCATCTGCTCGAAAATTTGATGCGAATCTGATCGCGCTCAATCCACATGTCGAGGAGCGACTGGCTGGTATGCTCGGGGCCTTCCGCGACCCATCCCAAAAACTCCTTCAATATCGGGCTGAGAATTTCTTCCTGGCCCCGGGTCATCGGGACTTGGATCATCGGGCAAGCAGCATTCTCCCGTAATGCCAAAAGAACTTCCACCAGAGTTGCCGGGCTTCTTCCAAGCCCTCAGGACGTAATGGTTCAACTTGAAATCCGGCGCTTTGCAGGAGTTTCGCGGCTTTGCGAACAGCGTCGCGCGTTTCAGCAGTGACCGGAGTACGTCCGTCGTCTTCGAAATAAGCGATATGAATATTTTTTAGTTCTTCCCTGGCAGGCCAACACACAGGTACTGGCGCTGCGGAGGGATCGCCGTCATCGGGCCCCTGCATTACTTCAAAAAAAGCTTTCAGGTCAGCCGCAGTCCGGGCCATTGGGCCACTACCCCGGTCAGAGCAAATGGCCCGACAGAGCCTGGAAAGTGTCCCGTGGCCGGAATGCGTCCCGGCGTAGGCTTCAACCCACAAATTCCGGCAAAGTGCGCGGGCACGCGGATGGAACCGCCGCCATCGCTGCCAACACCACCGGCGGAACATCCGGAGGCAATCGCCGAAGCTTCGCCTCCGCTTGAGCCGCCTGCGGTCCTTGTGACGTCCCAGGGGTTATTGGTGCGGCCGTAAAGAAGATTGTCAGTCTCCCACGCCATGAGCAGTTCGGGAGTGTTGGTCGTTCCCAGAATGATTGCGCCGGCGGAGCGCAACCGCTTAACCAGGGGAGCATCTTGTTCAGCGACAATTCCCTGCCGCAACCTAGTTCCCGCCTCGCAGCGCATTCCTTTCACGTCAATCGCGCTCTTAATGCTGATGGGCACGCCGTGCAATGGGCCAATTTTTTCGCCGCGCGCGACCACGGCTTCGGCTTCTCGCGCCGCGCGGCGCGCCGCGTCGCTTTCTACTTGCACAAAAGCGTTGAGAATGGGATTCAATCGTTCGATGCGGGCGAGGTGCGCTTCCACCACCTCGACGGGCGAGATGAGCTTGTTGCGGATTTTTTCTGCCAGAACGATGGCGGGAAGGAAATTCAGGTCCGGCATGGCTGAAAGGTGAGTCTAGCAGAACGGCGCGAAGCAGCCAGTTGCCGAAAAACATCGGGAGGAATGTCATCCCGATGGCCGCACGTGAAGTTCAATCGATCGTAAGGTCCCCCGTCTTCGCTGCGCTCAACGTCGGGATGACATGGCTTTTGACGTTATATTTTGAATATTTGACTCATGCGGCTTTTTTGTTTTTTCCCGTTTCTCCGAACAGTCGAATCACTTCGCGGTTGAACGTGGGAATGTCGCTGGGCTGGCGGCTGCTCACCCAGTTTCCTTCGCGCACCACGGACTGGTCGGCCCATTCTGCTCCGGCATTGCGCAGATCATCCTGAATGGTGTGATAGCTGGTGAGCTTGCGGCCTTTCACCAAATCCGCAGAGATAAGCAGCCACGGCGCGTGGCAGATCACCGCAATGGGTTTGCCTGCATGGTCAATTTTCTTTACGAATTCGCGCGCGGCGCTTTCCATGCGGAGCGCGTCCGCATTCAATGCGCCGCCGGGAAGGAGTACGGCGTCGTAATCGTCGGGCTTTGCCCAATCGAGGAGCGCGTCCACAGTGAACTGTTCCACTTTTTCATCATGCTTCATCGCCTGAATTTTGCCGGACTTGGGGGCCAGTAGGGTGGTTTTTGCGCCCGCCTCCTCTAATACTTGCCGGGGTACGGCCAGTTCTGACTGTTCTACGCCGTCGGTCGCCAGAATTGCGACTTTTCATTCCGTGCAAGCTGCCATCTGATCTGCCTGTAGCCATGACTCCCTCCAAATCAACCCAATCTTCAAGAATGATCGCTGCTTCTATTTTCATCTCTATTTTCACCGCGTCCGTGGATTTTCGGCATACCGTAAACGCTCCACCCTCGCGGCAAATCTTATGTATGCCACTAGGGCAGGCTTTTCGCGGGCCACTCGCATTGTCTCCGCAGGAATGGGAGAATAGGAAATGACCTGCTGGAGTGATTCATGGCGCATCAACATTCTGCTGGATTTCTTAAAGTTGTGAATGACGCGAAAACGCGGATCAAGGAAACAACCATCAGTGAGGTGAAGTCGCGGCTCGATCGCGGCGAAAAATTCCTGCTGGTGGACGTCCGCGAAGAGAGCGAATATGCGAAAGACCATCTGCCCGGCGCGATCCATCTGGGGAAGGGCGTTATTGAGCGCGATATCGAGGACCGCGTGCCGGACCATGCCGCGCCAATGGTTCTGTACTGCGGTGGCGGCTTTCGCTCGGCCCTCGCCGCTGACAACCTGCAGAAAATGGGATATACCCAGGTCCTCTCCATGGATGGAGGCGTAAGAGGTTGGAGAGAAAAGGGTTATCCGTTTGTAAAAGATTCGTAAAAGTCACTCTTCCGCGAGCCTGATAACCTCGGTAACTTGCCGGAACGGCCATCGTAGCCCACCATGGAAGCTGCAAGTACCCCGGGCACCGCTCGCGGGAAAGCGTGATTCCTATGCCTAACCGAGGCCAAAATACCGCTGGACTATCCGCGCAGGCGGCTCAGATCGCGCCTGATCCGCGGGAGCTTGAACAGGTATTGAAGCAAGACGGCTCTCCGGAGCGTTTTTGCGCGGAATTGGCCAAAGTGTTTCAGGTGCGAAGCACCGAAGTAGCATTGTTGAAATTGCAGGAAAGCCTGTTGAAGTTCATTTTTCCGGCGGAGTTGGCGATCGTTGGTACGATTCCAATTTCCAGCGAAGGCTCCATTGCCGCGCATACGGCCAGCAGCCGCCAGATTGAACTTTTTAATGGCTTCGCGAAGGTGAAGCACGCCCGCATCTTCGAGATGGTAAAGCTTTCCACGAACGATTCTGATCCCGCTAGCCGCGCTCCAATTCAAAAGCTGATGACTTCGCCCGTGGTGGATGGAAAAGGCGAAGTGCTTGGCGTATTGCAGATTTCCCGCAAGGCGTTCGACGTGAACTCGGCCGGTCCCGACTTCACGCTCGACGATTTACAGCACCTGGAACATGCCGCCCGCGTCCTTTCGCGCGCTGAATTCATGCGCGAAGCCACGATCCACTAGAAGCCACGATCGACTAATTGGGTGGAATTTGAGTTGTGATCCCTACACAGAATAATTTCTGGTTTTGTTTGGCGGCGAACTCCGTCATCGCAAACTGCTCTATCGTTCAATGATTCAACTGCCGCGCAAGTGGCCTTTCTTCTTCCGTCACCTAGCCAAATTAAACACGTGTTGGGTTTATCGGCGGCCTTGCTTCGTCTGTTCCGAGGGTAGCTAGCTCCCGAAGCCTTCGTACGTGCAAAGCGCGCGCTGACCGGTCCATCCTCGGAGTTCTGTGATGAAAATTATTGTCTGCCTGCTCGTCCTGGGCGTGGGGTTGCCTCTCTCGCTCCAAGCACAACAACTAAACCGTTGTCCTCGCGGTACCGAGGACATGCTGAATTACTTTGTCATGGGATATCCCAACCGCGTGGACCACTTTATGGGCCCCGGCAATGCGAACCCCATTTACACCGCAATAGATCCGGAGCTTGGCTCCTCCGGCTTCGGCACGCAAGGAACTTTTCGTGGGTAAAAAGTATCGTGGGCTATCCCTGGGATGTAGATACCTACGACACGAAATACATTTACCATCGCTCCACCGAACTTAAGTGGACCGATGCCACGACCTTCAAGCGCCAGGCCAACGATCTGCCGATCTCCCAGCGTTGCATCTCAACCCGCACCGGCGGCCTGCCTTTGCGGGCGACGCCCAGCCAAACCACCTATAGCTTTTACGCCAATTGCCAGCCCTACCAAACAGCCAACCTCAGCTATACGACCAATACAATTTCCGCGCCCATGTATGTAAACACCGGAGGCAACCTGGGCACGGTGAAAACACGGTTGCTCGTCTATCAATATTCCTGCAACTCGAAGTATCAGGCCTGCCAGTTCATGGAAGTCTTCAGCCTGGGGAACCAGATTGGTCTTTACGACTGGAAGTACTACAAGAGCCAGAACGGAAAGTGGGTGCAATCGCAGGAGTCCGCGATCAATAACCTTGATCTGGGCCAGACCATGCCCTCTTTTGCCTGCACGAACACATATGAATGAGCGTCCGTAAGAATCGCCACTCTACAAGACTTGATCCTTCAGGCCATGAAACGAAAACGTTCACGGCCTTGTTTTTTTGTCGCGGCCTTTTTTTCAGGGGTTAGTTTCAGAGGCTTCCCTTCCACAGCTTTCTAAGTGGAAATGCGCAGGCCGCGTGGCGATTACGCATTGTTTTCCTGCAAAATCGCGGCTTGCGAATCCTCTGATTCCGGGGTACTTTGCTAGTCACCTATTCTTTCTGAGGAGCCGTTTTGCCGCGTCTACAACTTCGTGCTTCATTCTGCTTTGCATTTTTTTTCTTTGCCGTGTTCGCTTCCCTTTCCGCCGTCGCCGCTGAAAACACTTCCCCCTGGCCGGTTCCGCGGATTTACCGACGACGTGAAGGCCCTGAGCGGTGCGGTTTCTGCGGTCACGCCGCCCGCCGGGGCGGATTCCCTTGTGCTGGATGAAGAAGAAACCTACGTCTTTGACGCCGAGGGTAGAAGCGTCCACACCCAATATCTCGTTTATAAAGTGATTACGCAGCGGGGTGCGACTGGGCCGACGTTGGCTACAGTTGGGAGCCGTGGCACCAGGAAAGTCCCACGCTGCGTGCTCGCGTCATCATTCTCCTGATGGCACGGGGCGCATACTCTCGACCCCGCCACCATTACCCACTGCTCCGGCCAAGGAAGATGAGAGCAGCATCTACAGCGACCGCCGATCTCATACGCGCGCCGCTGCCTGCGGTCACTCCCGGCTCATCATTGAGGAGGAAAAGTACGAGGAGACCGCCAGCTTTTTCGGAGCCGGCACCGTGGCCCGTTTTTATTTCCCGGACGCACCGTGCCGGTGGAGCATTCGCGCCTGCTTCTCGATGCGCCCGCTTCCTTGCAGGTCCGTTACAGCCAGCAATTGCTGCCCTCGATGACGCCGCAGCGCACGGAGGCCAATGGACGCGTGCAAATCGTTTTTGATGCCGCTTTCATGGATCCGCTGGAAAACGCGGACGACAACCTGCCCAGCGATGCGCCCGCTTATCCCAGCGTGACTTTCTCCACGGGAAACTCATGGCACGAAATCGCGCAGCAGTATTCCAACATCGTGGATGAACGCGTTGCCTCGTCCTCAGAAGTGCAGTCGCTGGTGGATGGCCTGACGCGCGATAAAAGCACACCGCAGGAAAAGGCTTATGCGCTCTTACAGTATGTGGATATGAACGTCCGCTACACGGGAGTGGAGTTTGGCGATGCGGCCATCATGCCCAATTCTCCTGCAGAAACGCTTAAGCGCAAATATGGAGACTGCAAAGATAAAGCCGTGCTGGTTGTGGCAATGCTACGGGCCGCGCATATTCCTGCCTATGTGGCTCTGCTGAGTGCTGGCGGAAGGCAGGACGTGGAGCCGAACCTGCCAGGCATGGGCATGTTCGACCATGCCATTGTGTATGTTCCCGGCAGTCCGGACATTTGGATTGACGCGACCGACGAGTACGCGCGCCTGGGACAACTGCCTTCCATGGACCACGGACGCATGGCGCTGGTAGCGCGCCCAACGACCGAAGCTTTATTGCGGACGCCGGAGGCCACCGCAAAAGAAAATACACTCGTGGAAGACCGCGAGTTCTATCTTGCGGAAAATGGGCCTGCGCGGGTGATTGAGATTTCCAAGCCGGAAGGAAGCTTGGAATCAGTCTTCCGAGGTGCTTATGCCGACAAAGACAACAAGAACACAAAAGAAAACCTCACCAACTACATGAAGGCGCAGTACCTGGCGGAAAAGCTTGACCGCATTGATCGCTCAAGTCCAGGCGACCTATCCAGCCAGTTTCAATTGACACTGGAATCTGACAAGGCGCGCCGCGGTTATACGGATCTGACCAACGCCGTGGCTGCAATCCGGCTGGATGGCATTTTCGGCCGCTTGCCCGGCGAATTGCAGAGGGCAAAAAACCCCGATACCAACTCCGATAATTCTTCCGGCAAACCAAAGAAACAGCGCACCGCCGACTATCAGCTTCCCTCTCCGTTCATCACCGAGTGGGACTACAAGATCGTTCCTCCGGCGGGCTTTCAGCCGAAACCCTTGCCTAGGGACACGACCATCTCTCTTGGCCCGGCTGTGTTGACCCAGGAGTATTCCTCGGACAAGGACAATGTTGTGCACGCGGTCTTGCGCTTTGACACCGTCAAAGGACGGTACACCGTTGCCGAGGCCGATGCACTGCGGGCCAAGGTAGCGGAGCTGCGCAGCAGCGAAGCCATCATGATTTATTTCAGCCCGATTGCGGAAGCCTTGCTCGGCCAGGGAAAATTTTCCGAGGGCTTCCATGAATATCGGCAGTTGATCGCGCTGCACCCCAAGGAGGCCGTGCACCATTTGCAGATCGCGCAGGCCCTGCTGCTGGCGGGGATGGGCGAGACCGCGCGCCAGGAGGCGGAAACGGCGGTAAAGCTGGAGCCAAGTTCAGCGTTGGCGGAAAAAACCCTGGGTCAGATTCTGGAGTATGACTCGGTAGGCAGGAAGACGCGTCCGGGCAGCGACTATGCAGGCGCGGAGGCCGCCTTGCGCGCCGCTATCCGCCTGGATCCGGATGATAAGTCCACGGTCGGCGACCTGGCGCTTCTGCTCGAATACAACCACGAAGGCATGCGCTACGGGCCGGGAGCGAATTTGAAGGAAGCCATTGCCAACTACCGCTCACTTACGCCCGAAAAACTGGAAAGTTTCGGCCTGCAGAACAACCTGCCGTTCGCGTTGATGTATGCGGGAGAATTCGCAGAGGCAATGAAGAGCGCGCAAACCCTGCAATCCGCAACCGGCCGGACTGATGATCGCTTGCGCGGCTGCTCTCAACGGTTCACAGGCCGGCATCACCGAGGCTCACCAGCGCTCCGGCAGCGATGAACTCTTCAAGCAGAACGCCAATGTCGCGGGTCAGATTCTGCTGAATTTGCGCCTGTACTCAGCGGCGGCCGACCTGCTGCAGGCAGGCGCCTCCGGAGACGATTCCGCGCGTGTGGTGGCGCTTGCCGCCATGCTGCGCAAGGCACGCAAACACGAAACTATTGAGTTTAAGAATGATCCTGCAGACGTCGAGACCAAATTTTTCCTGTCGTCCGCGGATGCGCATGAAACGCTGCAAAAAATCAAAGCGCTTGCGAGCCGCAACGCGCTCGAGGTCATCGCGAATACCGATCCCGATGAGATTGAGAAAATATTGAAGACGGCGCAGCAAACGCGCTCCATGCTCGCCCGCAACGGTTCCAACCCTGATGTGAGTCTCGACCTCATGGTGCAAGGCTTTCAACCCAAAGTGGATGGAAATGACGCGACGGGCTATCGGGTAATCATGCAGGTGCCCGGAGGAACAAAAATTACCGGCTTCGTGGTCAAGGAAAATGGGCAATACAAAATACTCGATACCGCGCAAGATCCCAACGCACTGGGATTGGAGATTCTTGACCGCGTTGCCGCCAACAATCTTGTTGGCGCGCGCGTTTTGCTGGATTGGCTGCGCGACGAGCAGCACCTGGAAGGCGGCGACGACCCCTTTGCAGGCCAGCCATTTCCGCGGTTCTGGACCAAGGGCCAGGAGGCCGATGCAGAACAAATGAAGCTGGCTGCCGCCGCCATTCTGGTGGAAACCAAACCAACCGCCGCGCAAGGTATCGCGATTCTGGAACCAGCCCGCGCCGCAGCTAAATCAGATACGGACAGGACAAATATAGATCTTGCTCTGCTCAGCGGATACGCGCGCGTGGAGAAGCTGGACGGAGCGCTCTCTATCTGCCAGGAACTGGCAAAAGCGCACCCTGAATCCAAACATATTTTCACGACGGAGGAGCTCACCCTGGCGAGGCTGGGAAAATATGCGGAAGCCGATGCACTTGCCGCAGAACGGCTTAAGCGCATGCCCGACGATCTGGACGCGATTCGCATGGAGTCAGTGACCGCCTTATACCGCGGCGACTATGCGGCTACCCACAGTCTGGCGGTGAAAGTTGTTGATTCGGGAAATGCCACCGACTCGGACATGAACCAGGCAGCGTGGTACGCGCTGTTCACCAATCACATCAGCGACAGTGACGTGGAAGACGCGCTGCACGGAGCGCAAATGTCGCAAAACAATCCTCACATCCTGCATACGCTGGCGTGCCTGTACGCGGCGACGGGAAAGACCAAGGAAGCCCATCAATTGCTCATTCAGGCGATGGACCGCGAGAATCTGGACGAGCCAGATCCGGACTATTGGTTTGCCTTCGGACGCATCGCCGAACAGTACGGAGAGACCCAAACGGCCATTGCTGACTATCAGCGGGTGACGAGACCGAAAAAAGCGCTGCAAATTCCCGGATCGTCGTACCTACTGGCGCAGAACCGGCTGAAAATCCTGCAATCGCAATCTCCGTCCACGCAGGTAGCTACGGTTGGCGCAAAGCCGAATTAGGCCTTGCGGCTGCGGGCGACCGCTTCGCGGGCTTCTTTGTCGGCGGTACGGCGGCGTTCGGTTTCGCGCTTGTCCCAGAGCTGTTTGCCTTTGGCGAGCGCCAGTTCGACCTTCACCCTGCCGTTTTTGAAATACAGACGCGTGGGAATCAGCGTAAGTCCCTTCTGCTGTGTTTTGCCGATCAGCTTCTTGATTTCTTCTTTGTGGATCAGCAGCTTGCGGGTCCGCACCGACTCATGGTTGGCATAACTGCCATGCGAATAAGGGCTGATGTGGGCGTTCAGCAGCCAGAGTTCGCCATCTTTCACCAGCCCGTAGGAATCTTTCAAATTGGCCAAGCCGTCGCGAATGGATTTGACCTCGGTACCAGTAAGAACAACTCCAGCCTCAAATTTTTCCAGCAAGAAGTAGTTATGTGCGGCGATCCTATTGACAGCGGCATCTCTCTGTCCGGCGGCGGTCGGCTCACGCCTGGGATGTTTTTCCGGAGAAGGCTTGGTCTGATGTGAGGGTTGTCGCGGCATGTTGGCATTCCTAGGTTACAACAGAGGCGGGAATGAGGTTTCCGGGACGATGTGCTCAACGGAAACCGGCTCCCTGTGGGGTAATGCTGGCCTGTGAAAAAGGACAGCATGGGCTACTGATTGGCTTAATACCAATGACTGTAACTGTAAGCAGAACCAAGGCTTCGATAGCTAGAACCGATGCTATAATCACGTCGTTCCTGTCTCAATTGAAACGTCGGGAAGGTCGAGAAAACGCGCCTGTTCCCGGCAAAGAATGTCTGTGAGGACTTACTGATGACACGCCTGCCCCGTACAGCTGCAATTTTTTTCCTAGTCGTAGCTGTGACCCTCCCCGCCATGGCCAACAAGGCCGGATCGTTTTACGACAAAGGCAAAGACGCGGAAGCCCGCGAAAATTACGAGGAAGCGTATGACCTGTACAAGCAGGCGTACGACCTGAGCCCCAAGGATTTGAAGTATAAGGCGGCCTATGAGCGGCTGCGCTTTTTGGCGGGCGCCTCGCACGTGCATCGCGGCCAGTTGTTGCAGGACGTGGGCAAGCTGGATGAGGCCTTGGCGGAATTTCAGAAGGCGGCCGAGGTTGACCCTTCCAGTCCCATAGCGACGCAGGAGATCAAGCGCACGCAGAGAATGATTGAGCAAGCGAAGTCGCCCCGTCCCCAGTCCACCGCGCATCCGCCGAATGCGATGGAGCGCCGCCTGGAAGAGGCGCAAGGCCCGGTGGAACTCGCATCGATTTCCAATTTACCCATCACCTTGAAGCTGGCCCCGGAAGATACCAAAATTATTTACCAGACAATTGGGAAGCTGGCGGGCATCAATGTGCTGTTTGATCCGGAGTACACTTCGCGCCGCGTGAGCATTGAGTTGAACAGCGTGACCTTGCAGCAGGCGCTGTCCATTGTGGCTCTGGAGTCGAAAACTTTCTGGCGTCCGGTGACGCCGAATACGATTTTTGTGGCGGCGGACAATCCCGCGAAACGGAAAGAGTTGGAACAGAGCGTCATCAAGACGTTTTACTTGTCGAACATGTCGCAGCCGACCGAGTTGCAGGACATGGTGAACGCGATGCGGCAAATTCTGGAAATTTCGAAAATCCAGCCGCTGCCCACGCAGAACGCAATCGTGATTCGCGGCACACCCGACCAAGTCGTCCTGGCGCAAAAACTGGTGGACGATCTCGACAAGGCGAAGCCGGAAGTGGTTGTGGATGTGGCCATCATGCAGGTGAGCCGCGATAAAGTTCACAACCTGGGCATCAGCCCGCCCACCAGCGCCACCGTGGCGCTGCAAAATAATATCAATACCAGCACCGTCACCAACGGCACGACCACCGGTCAGACAGGAACTTCCGGCTCGACGGGTGGTACGCCCAACCAGGTGAACTTCAACCGCCTGGGAAATTTAAACGCAACCGACTTTACTGTAACCATTCCGCAGGCGTTGGCCACGGCGCTTTTCAGCGACAGCACGGTGAAGCTGTTGCAAAACCCACAAATGCGTTCGGTGAATGGGCAGAAGGCTTCCATCAAAATTGGAGAACGGCTGCCGGTGGCGACCGGCTCATTCCAGCCGGGAATCGGCGGAGTGGGAATCAATCCGCTGGTCAACACGCAGTTTCAATACTATGACGTCGGCGTGAACATTGACATCACGCCCACCATCCATGCCAACCGCGAGATCACGCTGAAGGTTTCCATGGATATTTCCTCGCAGACTTCGACGGTGAGCATTGGCGGCATTAACCAGCCGGTAATTGGGCAGAAGAAAATTGAGAATGAAATTCGCCTCAAGGAAGGCGAAGCGAGCCTATTGGGAGGAATGTTTGAGGACCAGAATACGCGCTCGTTGAGCGGGATTCCCGGGCTCTCCCAGATACCCATTCTGAAATATTTCTTCTCACAAACCAACACAGAGCACAGCGAGAATGAAGTTGTGTTCGTGCTGATTCCGCATATTGTCCGCGGGTTCTATGTGGACGATGTGAACGAGAAGGCGATTGACGTAGGAACGGCGACGGCGCTGCAACTGAATCCGGTGAGCGAGTCTTCTTCTCAGACCGGCGCGCCGCAGAGCGCTATTCCACAAGCTGGCGGAGTAGGCGCGGCACCGGCGCAGATGCCAGCTCCTGCCAACGAAAGTCCGTCCACGCCAACGAATGCGCCAGGGGCAGCGAGTTTTGCCTTCGATCCGGCAACGATCAACGCTGCGAAGGGTTCCACATTCGCGGTGAACGTGATGTTGAATGGCGCGCAGAACGTGTATTCGGTGCCCATGCAGGTGAGTTACGATCCCAAACTCTTGCAGGTAGTCAACATTTCGAATGGCGGATTCCTTTCGCAGGATGGCCAGGCGGTGGCGCTGATGCATCGCGGCGAGGATGACGCGAGCGGGAACTTGCAGATCAACGCCAGCCGTCCACCCGGGGCTCCCGGCCTTTCCGGACAGGGTTCCGTTGTGACCCTCACATTCATGGCCAAAGGCAGCGGGCAGGGGACGCTGACCATTTCCAAAGGGGGCGCGCGTGATCCGGCCATGCAGGCGATTCCTGTGGCAGGCACGGTGGCCACTGTAAACGTACAGTGATGGAATTGGGAAATGCCTAAGTTCAACACTGCGACACGGCGGAGGATGCGCGGGTTCACGCTCATCGAACTGATTGTCGCCGTCACCATCTTGTTGATCCTCACGGGAATGGCGGTGCCGCTGGCGCGGGTTTCGATCAAGCGGGAGCGGGAGCGGGACTTGCGACGCGATTTATGGATGATGCGCGATGCGGTTGATCGCTACAAAGACGCCGCCGACCGCGGAGCGTTCCAGACCAAAGTAGGCTCCGAAGGTTACCCTCCGGACCTGGACACGCTGGTCAATGGCGTGGACGTGGGCGGAAAGAAGCTAAAGTTTCTGCGCCGGATTCCGATAGACCCGATGACCGGAAACACCGATTGGGGATTGCGCTCCATGCAGGATGACCCGGACTCCGATTCCTGGGACGGCAACAACGTCTTCGATGTGTACACCAAATCCGAAGGCACGGCGCTGGATGGAACGAAGTATAAGGATTGGTAATGGCAAGATTCAAAATGCGGCGTGGATCGCGCGGCTTTACCCTGATTGAGTTGATGATCGTGATCAGCATTATGCTGATCCTGATCGCCATTGCCGTTCCCGCATATAATCGCTCCATCATTCACGCGCGCGAAGCTGTGTTGAAGCAGGACCTGTTCCAGCTGCGATCGCTGATCTCGCAATACACACTCGATAAACAGAAAGCGCCTGAGTCGCTCGACGATCTGGTTTCCGCCGGATATCTGAAGCAGATTCCCAAAGACCCGTTTACGGGCGCATCTGACTGGACCACGGAGCAGGAAGAAGATACTATCCTCGACCCTAGCCAGACGGAAACGGGCATTGATGATGTGCATAGCGCTTCCAGCCAAACCTCTAGCGACGGCAGCGCTTATAGCAGCTGGTAGCGGCTCCCTCAGCGGCTAAAGCCGCAGTATTGGAATGCTTCAGCGGCACGACTGAAGTCGTGCCCTTCCCGTAATCTCTATCCCTCTCAGTCGCATCGCTGAAAGTCGCGCTCTAGCAAACAACACAATCGGATTTTCAAAGGCGCCGGGTGTTGTAGAGTATTGTGATTAATACAGCCGGGAAGAAGTTGGTGGTTCGAGCTGAGCGAAAATGACCAAACGGAAATCCAAAGGCGCGTACATGATTTCGGCGGTGGCCGAGATGTATGGCATTCATCCGCAGACGTTGCGTTTGTATGAGCGGGAAGGATTGTTGAAGCCATCGCGGACCGAAGGCAACACGCGGCTCTACACGGACGAGGATTTGCAGCGGCTTGAGTTCATCCTAAACCTGGCGCGGGACCTGGGCGTGAACATCAGCGGGATGGCCATCATCCTGCAAATGCGCGAGCGCATGGAAGAGATGCAGCGGCAGATCCAGGACTTTGTGAAATACATTCAGGAAGAAGTGCTCTCGCGCGCCAATGCCGCGAGCGACCCAGCGAAAGGCGCGATTGTGCCGCTGAGGCGGACGTTTGTCACTCCCCCGCCAAAACGAAAATAGATGATGGCGGACCGCTTAGGAGTGGTCAGGCCGCCGGTTTGGCCGTGCAGAATTTCACGCTTCAGATTTCACGCTTCGGGTTTCACACTTCCTCTTTCGGCGAAAAAATTTCAGCGCTTTTGAAGCTGGCCAGGACATTCGCGCGCTCGCTGGAAGACAAATCCGACTGGAGTCTTTTCAGCGCGAGTGAGACGACGTCGTAGTGATGCAGTTCGCGAAATTCCTGGCGGCTTACCAGCTCCAGCCACAATTGATGCAGCAGGTCAATATCTTCTTCACGCAGGCGGGGCGCGTGCGGTCCCAGGTAAAACACCCGTTCCACAGCTTCCTTTCCGAATACTTCCAGGCGCAAGCGTGGACGCGGCTCCGGCAAGGCTTCCCAGGCGCGGCCTGTGTATGCACCTTGGTCATTTAAAAGCAGGGAGCGGCTCCTTCCGGCGACGATGGTTTCAGAACGCAGGCGGGCTGCGGTTTGCACCAACGCGTCGAAGGCATTGGTCCCCGGGACTACCAACAGGCTTACTGGCTTCCCCGCTCGTTCGGCCACCGCAACCACGTGGGTAAAGAGCTGCTGTTCGTAGTCTTCAATGCAGGTTTCGATTTTGTCGGCCCAGTATTCTCCCCGCAAAATCCGAATGGTGACCACGACAATGTCCTGCCTGGAAGGATCGCTGCGATGCAGTACGCGCTGCAGGTGAGCAAGGTGGTTGTAGTCACGCACCGCCACCAGCACGTTGCCGGGACGGACTTGCAAGCTGGCGGAATCCAGGTCGTGATCACTGGAGACCTGGAATTCGTCGAGATGCCCATGTGCGGACCTCGCTTTAGCCTGTCGCGCGGTGATTTTTTCTGAGATCGCAAACAGAGCGTAGAAACCCAGGCTGAAGGCAAGGCCGGCCTTGGTCGCAGTGGTTTTGGTCATCAGGTTCACAAGTGCGACCGCGAACAGCACCAGGGTGATAAGGCCGAGACCGAACGGGAACTTCGTATTTTCCAAAGCGCAAATTGCCGGGAACTTTGAATTCGCGCGGCTGCGGGTCTGTGTAGCGGAGCACCAGAACAGCGAGAGATTTAAAGGCAAAGCTCCATACCACCCCGAAGGCATATAGGGCCGCGAGCAGATATACATTGCCGCGGCTGATCAAGATGGTAAAGATCTGCAGCGCCGCGACCAGATTGATGATGCGGTGGGTGGTGCCATATTTTTTGTGTGGATGCAGGAACCAAGACGTCAGCACGCGATCTTCGCTAATGCGATTCATTACGCCGTTGGATCCGACGATCGCGGTGTTCACCGCACCCGCGAGAATCAACGCCCCCACGAGGACCACAAAGCCCTGCATTACCAGGCGGAGATTGTATGGACCCACCATGTGCATGGCGAGGCCGCTGATGAGGTTGCCATAGTATTGGGGGCGAACGGAGTCTGGAATGATCATTACCGCGAACAGCGATACCAGTCCGGTGAATAGCAGGCTGTACAGGAAGATGACCAGGCCGGCGCGTTCCAGGTTTTTGAGCTTGGGGCTTTCAATCTCGCGGTTCACCTGGGCGAGCGTTTCTTCGCCGCTCATGGCGAGGACTGAATGGCCAAAGCCGACGAGCAGGCCGAGTAGTAATGATCCCTTGACCCATGCGGGTTTCAACCAACCAAGGGCCTCAGGTTTCCAATCAATGTGCGTGGGAGCGGGAGGCCAGTGCAGGCCGATCTTCGCCAGCGTAAGCAGGCACCAGCCCAGAATCAGAACAACCATCACGGTTGTGATCTGCATAATGCGCATGGCCTTCTGGCTTGATTCGTGCATGCCTTGAATGTTCTTCCACCAGAAATACAGCGTAACTGCGATGGCGAACAATGCGGAAAATGAGTTTACGGGGCCGCCGGAGGCGAGCACGTTCTGATGGGCGACGCGGAATATCAGATCATGTACGAACCCGGCCATGTATTGGCCCGCCGCCACGGCGCTTATGGGACCGGTCAGCACATAGTCAAACATAAGGGCGGCTACGGAGAGTTTGGCCATGGTGCCGCCCATGGCCTCCTTGACGACGCGATATACGCCTCCGCGGACGAACATGGCGCTCGATTCAATGTAGAGGGCGCGCACGGCATAGCTGAAAAGCATGACCGCGAGGATGAACCAGGGAGCGCTTTTACCGATGACCTGCTCGGAGTCTCCGCCCACGTAGTAAGCCGACGATGCGAGATCGGCGAGCACGATTGCGGCGGCGCGCCAGAATGAGATGAACGACAACATGACCGTAGAAGCCACGATCACCCTGGTTGAAGTCTTTTTGGGCAATGCAAATTTTGGCAACTCAATTTTTGGGATTGGCATGAACGCTCTCTGGTCCGCCCAGAAGGGCGAAACCATCCTCTCTGCGTCTGCGAGGTTAGCTGTCGGGCTCGGACTGAAAGGTGTCCTACCACAAGGCTGAACTGAGTCGGCCCTGCGGATACGCCCCGCGGAATTGCTTCCGTTTGGGGTCCCCCGCTCCCGTTTGGTTCCGGGATTCGACGTCGAGCAATATTGTACTCGGGCTTCGGAAGCGCTACAAGATTTTGCGGGTTACTGGCAGGCAGGGCCATCGCGAGCTCTGGGCGGTCGTGTTTCTCCGCGTAAACTTCCTGCGAAGAATGCACTATCATTTGGGAAATCATGCTTCCGTTCAAGCTCATATACAGCGATGGCTATTTTCTGCCGATCGGGCAACACGTCTTTCCGGCGGAAAAATACCGACTGGTCCGCGACCGGTTGCTGAGCACTGGCGTTGCCGGCGCGGAGGATTTTGTCGTGCCCGCGCCAGCGACCGATGAAGACATCCTGCTGGTTCATACTTCTGAGTACGTACGAAAATTGAAGACGGGAACGCTTTCGCGGCAGGAGGAACTTCTGCTGGAGCTTCCCTACTCCGAGGAACTGGTGCGGGCCTTCTGGCTGGCGGCGGGCGGTTCCATTCTGGCGGCAGAGCAGGCATTGAAAGACGGAGTCGCGCTAAACATCGGCGGAGGATTCCATCATGCCTTCGCGGACCATGGAGAGGGCTTCTGCATGATTCAGGATGTAGCGGTGGCGATCCGCCGCATGCAGCATGAAGAAAAGATCCGCACGGCAATGACCGTGGATTGTGATGTTCACCAAGGCAATGGGACGGCGGCGATTTTCGGAGGAACGAAAGGAATTGGCGGACCGCTCGGCGGGCCGCTGCCTTCAAGTGCGCCCGGGACGCTGCATCGGGAAAACATGGCAGAAAGCGCGCGGGACAATGATGTTTTTACGATCTCGTTGCATCAGGAGAATAATTATCCAGCCATCAAACCGCCGTCGTCGATTGACATTAATTTGCCGGATGGCACCGGCGATGACGACTATCTGGCATGGCTCGACAATGCTTTGAGTTCCGGGCTGCGGCAAATGCAGCCTGACTTAATCTGTTATGTCGCTGGCGCTGATCCCTACAGGGACGATCAACTAGGCGGGCTGGCGCTCAGCATAGAGGGACTAAAAAAGCGCGACGAACTTGTCTTCCGCATGGCGCGGACACGAAGGATCCCGATTATGACAGCATATGCCGGAGGTTACGCAAAGAAGCTTGAGGACACGGTGACCATCCACAGCAATACGGTGGTTGCCGCCAAGGAAGTGTTCGTCTAAAAGCGACCTAAAAGGCCTGAATAGCGCGGCCTCCGCTATGTCGTTACATTTTTGACCCTTCGTTTTTGGCCTGTCATTTTCCGTCCTTGATTCCCTTCGTAATCCCGCCGTCCCTGTAAAAGATTACCGCCGTAATAAGGGTAAGAACGGTTTGATACTGACGCCATACATGACAGAAATCTAATATGAAATGACGCATGAGCAGCGGCACAGGCACACGTGTGGGACGGTACGAGATCCTCTCGGAAATTGGCCGTGGGGCGATGGGAATTGTGTATCAGGCCCGCGATCCGCGCATTGACCGCACGGTCGCGTTAAAAACCATCTCTTTAAGCGGACAGGATATAGCGGAAGAAAAGGAATACCGGGAACGTTTTCTGTTAGAGGCGCAAGCAGTTGGGCGGCTGTCCCATCCTGGCATTGTCACCATTTTTGACGCGGGGGAAGACCCGGAGACGCACGAGCCCTACATTGCAATGGAGTATGTGCAGGGAGAATCGCTGCATACCATTCTGGGGCATCGGCAGGAGAAGATGTCTCTGGAAACCTCTCTGCAGATTGCGCAGGAAATCGCCGAAGCGCTGGACTACGCGCACGACCAAGGCGTTATCCATCGAGACATTAAGCCTGCGAACATTCTCATGACCGCGGATGGGCATGCCAAGATCGCGGACTTCGGCATCGCCAAACTCAACCTAACGCAGACGACGCTTCCGGGCGAAGTGCTGGGCAGCCCGGCGTACATGGCGCCGGAGCAGTTGCGGGGAGACGGAGTCGATCCGCGTTCTGACTTATTTTCCGCAGGCGTGATTTTGTACAACATGCTGACGGGATTTCGTCCGTTCCAGGGCGACAGCGCGACGACGATCTGTTACAAGGTGGTAAATCGAAAGCCGATTTTCGTGAGCGCGTTTGACGCGTCTTTTCCTCCGGAGCTTGACCGAATTGTTTCCAAGGCAATCGCCAAGACCCCTGAGGAACGATTTCAGAGCGGACGGGAGATGGCCGAGGCAATTGCGGAATTACGCGGCAAGCAAGCCGGAAAACTGAACTCTGATTTTCTGCGGGAAGTAATTGAAGAGCACAACATGATCCCGGTGTTTGGCGCGCTACCTGTCGCGGCCACCGATTCGCGGACGCCGTCCTCGAAAAATCTGGTGAGCGCCAGAGCACTGTGGGCAGGAACGGCGGTATTGTTCCTGCTTGTATTGGTGGCAGCAGCAGCCATTGTGTGGCGCGGGAGGAACGATGCGGTCCCCACCATCGTATTTTCTCAAACGATTCCAGCGCCGAACCTGACGCCTCCCACTCCAACACGTGCGCCTGCGGCCGTCGAAAAACCTGCAGAAACGAAACTAGATGTGGAAATTCGACATGAGCTTTCGAAGGCGAGTATTTCGATATGGGTGGACCAGAAGCTGATTTGCCAGCAGGATTTGCGCGCTGAGACGAAACGGCATGGTATTTTCTTCAAGAAAATGGCAGCAACAGAATCCATTGCGCTGGCGGTGCCGGCGGGCGAACATTGGATTGTAGTCAGGGTAAAATCTGCGACCGGCTACGATCAGTCGAAAAAAATCATTGAAAGCTTCAGAGTGAGAGGCAAGAACGTCCTCCACATCTATTGCGACGAAGGCAAACATTCCCTCGAGTTGGCGCTATAAAAAACAGCTTGCCAGGAGCGGGCAAGCTGTTTTCTTTCTGTTTTGTATTTTCGCTATGCGCAAAAAGCAAGACTAGAAGCGGATGGTCGGACCAAATTCCACTTTTAGATTGTTAAACGTTCCATTGTTCAAGTAGATTTCGTCTCCAACGTCCAGTCGGAAACCAAAAGCCCCCCAGAAACCTTCAACTCCGGCGCCGGGATACATGGCGAAATGCGTGGAAGAGCCACCCACGCTGTTGACGCCATTGACAAATCCCGTGGAAACGCTGGCGTTGGAGGTGCTGAAGTTCACGAATCCCACTTTGCCAGTAACGAACGCGCGAACAGGGCTGGATGCGCCAAACTGAAATTTCGGACCGAATAACGCAGTCAGCGGCCGAAAGCCGGTGCGCACGAATGTTGAAGTTCCGCCGGTGGAGGTCACGGTGGTGAAGTTACGCTCAAAATCGTAACTCATCTCGCCTTCCATAGCGACGTAAGGGTTCACATTGATGCCGACCCGGCCACCGAGACCGACAAAATTAATTTCTGGATTGGTTGGGCTAAAACGAAGGTAGTCAGCAAACGCTCCCACTTCGCCATGATCGTAGGTCTGTGCCATCAGCCAAGACGGCACCAGCAGGCAGAAACTTAATACAGCAAACAAACTCATGCGTTTCATCTAATACTTTCTCCTCGAGGTTAGCTCCAGCCTTGCCAAGGGCCGGAATTGATTCGTTAACACTTGAGCATTTTTGCTCTCTAAACGGCCATTGGATGCCACCGTGAACAGCCCGGGTTGGGCTTGGGAACATGGGCGATGCTGTAGGTTGACTTAGTTCGTAAGCGGTTAGAACGGACGCGGGTGGGGAAGGGGAAGTTTTAGCGTAAATTCCTGGATTTTATCGCGCCTGAGAGCAACTGATATGGGTGGTTGAGGGTTTGATAGAGATAAGCCGCAGCCTCAGCCCCGGGCGGGAATCCTGAAATTGATGCAAAAATCTTGGTGTTGACGCGGATTGGCCAACAAAGTAGGCTGCCCTTGTACGGTAAGCAGGGGCAGGCGGAGGCGAACTCCAATTGTGACAACATGTTCCGAAGCAGGGCTCAAGCCCTCGCAAACGTCTGATTCCAAGCAAACTGTACAACGAAACAAGACTAGGGCCGCATCAGACTTAGTGCGGCCGGAAAAGTCAAATTTGACTACGGCTCGAAAATCGCAGGGCGACCGGCTTACAGAAGCAGAGGCAATTGAGCGCGCGAAGCAGGGAGATGCAGAGGCTTTTGAGGTCCTCTACCACCTGCATAAGCGCCGGGTGTATTCATTATGCTTGCGCATGACCGCCAATGCGGCGGAAGCGGAGGATTTGGCCCAGGAGGCATTCCTCCAACTATTCCGCAAAATAGGCACATTCCGCGGCGAGGCGGCATTTTCCACCTGGCTGCATCGCATGGCAGTGAATGTTGTGCTTATGCGCCTTCGCAAGAAAGGCCTGCCGGTTGTTCCCATCGAAGACACAATCGAAACCGAGGAAGATTCACCCAAAAAAGAGCCAGGGGCGCTGGATATTTCACTAACCGGCTCCTTGGATCGGTTACAGCTGAAACGGGCTGTGGACGCCTTGCCTCCGGGATACCGGACAGTTTTTGTGTTGCACGACGTGGAAGGCTACGAACACAATGAAATTGCCGAACTGGTAGGTTGTTCCATCGGCAACAGCAAGTCGCAGTTGCACAAAGCGCGTTTGAAGTTAAGGGACCTGCTCAAAAGAAGGAGGCCCGCGAGAAACGTAGCGAGAAGCAAGGGGCGGAGTAGCTTGGGGAGAGAGGATGTATGACGTGCCAGCAATTTCAGGAACTTCTGCCGGAGATCGGCGGAGGTAACCGCAATATCGAGTACGAGACGCATTTGCGTTCGTGTCAGGACTGTTGGGGATTGGTTTCTGACCTGAACGCGATTTCGCGGCAGGCACCATTGCTGCAGTCGGCCGAGGAACCGGGTCCACAACTCTGGAATGCCATTGAGTCAGCCCTGCGGGAAGAGGGATTGATCCACTCTGGGCGGCAGCAGCCGGTTTTGGTGCTTAAGCGCAAGCCGCGCTGGAACATGGCTTGGATGCTGCCCGCTGCTGCTTCAGTGCTAATCGTGTTGGGTGTGTTGAACTACGAGGGAAAAATCCATCCCGTCTTTACGGAATCAGCGCCAGCGGTCACGGCCAGGTCCGTCGTTGAACGGGCGCCGGTGATTGCAGCATTCTCAGCTGAAGATCAGAAATTTTTAACCGCCATCGCGTTTCGCAGTCCGACACTTCGAGCAAAATATGAACGAGGGCTGCGCGACGTAAACGCCTACATCCGTGATGCTCAACAATCGGCATTGAGCGATCCAAACGATGAAGAGGCCCAACGGTATTTAATGAGCGCGTACGACCAGAAAGCCATGTTGTATCAGATGGCTTTGGATCGTTTTCAGTGAGATTTAGGCAAGTGGCCAGGGCCGCGCCTGTGCCGGGTAACTGAAGGGGAGAGGCAGCATTATGGACAGCAAAAGCCGTAACGCCACACTGATCGTCGGGTTGACCATCGCCGGAATGATTTGCGCGCAAGCCGAGACGCGCAAGGAAATGCGATTTAAGGTGGGGCGGCACGCCACGGTTTCCATCACCAATCAATTTGGGCCGATTTCAGTGCGTCCGGCAGTTGGGCGCGAGGTAGTGGTCACCGCGATTCTCGCTTCCGACAAAGTTGAAGTGGACCAGAACCAACGCGGAAGCCGGGTGGACATTTTCTCTCACTTGCTTCCCAGCGCGGATGCGACCTCCGGACAAGTGAGCTACGAAGTTGCGGTGCCCGCGGATGCCAGTATTGTGCTTCATGCGACCGATGGCCAGTTACGCGCGGAAAAGATGCGCGGCGATGTGGATTTTGAAGAAGCCACGGGCGATGTGGATTTGCGCGATTTTAACGGCGCACACGTTCACATCAAGACGCTGGATGGACCCGTGACATTGACCAACATTCAGGACGGATATGTGGAAATCACTTCCATGGGCGGCGATGTTGTCATGAACGCGGTGAGCGGCCCCATGGTGCAGGTGAATTCGGTTAGCGGAAAAATTCTGTATGACGGCGATTTCGGCGCTGGCGGCGAATATGTGCTTACCAGCCATACGGGGGACATTGAAGCCCAGGCTCCCGCCTACGCTTCGATTGACGTATTTGCGCGCTCGGTTACCGGGCTGGTGGTGAATGATTTCACCCTGGAACCGGAGCACACGCCCTTTGCCATTAAGGCCGGGAGTGCCTTCGCAGGTACGGTGAACAAGGCGGCATCGAAGGTCAAGCTGCTTTCCTTCAGTGGTAAAATCCACCTCAAGAAGCGCTAATTTCAATCTTTCAGAACAGGGCGGAACAAGCCTTTTGCGGGCCTCCATGCATGACACCGAATCGGGGCTACAGAATGCAGCGCGCACCCGCGATGGCATGACAGCCGTCCGTGCGGTGCTGCTTGTGGGCTTTATGGGAGCGGGCAAAAGCACGGTGGGACGGGAGTTAGGGCGGCAATTGAGTTGGCCCTTTGAAGACCTGGACGAGCGGATTGAAGCCCAGGAAGGCCGGACCGTGGAGCAGATTTTTCGCGAGTCTGGAGAGGCGGCCTTTCGCGTGGCCGAGCATGCCGCGGTGCGCCAACTGATTTCTGGACTGAAGCTTGAACCCCGCGTTGTCGCACTTGGTGGAGGTGCCTTTGTGCAGACGGACAACGCCGAATTGCTTGAGTCTTCTGGAATTCCTATTGTTTTTTTGGACGCTTCCCCGGAAGAGTTATTCCAGCGGTGTGAGGCGCAAGGGACGAACCGGCCTTTACAGCGCGACCGGGCGGAGTTTCTTAAGCTGTATGAAGCTAGACAGCCGCACTATCGGAAAGCCCGATTTCAAATTGATACAACGGGAAAAGATGTGAAAGCCGTGGCCGAGGAGATTGGACGTTTGCTGGGTTTAGCGGCTTGATTTTTACGACAATTTTAAGGAGCAGCCGGTGAAATTATCAGTGCTTGGTTTTGCGGTTTTGGCTTGCGTGCTGACAATAGCGGCAAGCAGTTTCGCCAAGGAAAAGCCGAACGCGAAACAAAAGGAAGAACCCTCCGCCAAGACCGTGGATTCAGGAGCATTCGGCGTTTTTCAGAATGAAAAGCGCGTTGCGACGGAAACCTTCTCGATTGTGCAGAACAGCCATGGGAGCGTTGCCACATCAGAATTCAAGACGGAATCAACCAACGGAGATGCGGCGCAATCCTCGAAGCTGGAACTCGCGCCCAACGGCGAGATATTGCGCTACGAGTGGAGAGAGACCAGTCCGGGAAGCGCGGAAGCTTCGGTTGCCGTGAGTAATGACTTTTTGACGGAACATTATAAGGAGAGTCGCGACGCCAAAGAACAGGTGAAACCGTTCCTGCTTCCCGCTTCCACGAGCATTCTGGATGACTATTTCTTTATACAACGAGAGATCCTCGTCTGGAAATATTTGGCCACTTCCTGCAAAACGCAAAAGGGAATATTGCAATGCCCGCTCAAGCAAGAGGTGAAATTCGGCGCGTTAAACGCGCATTCCCAAATTTCGATACCCGTAAGCCTGACATTCCTGGGACCAGACGAGGCCCCTATTCACGGCGTGCAGCAAAAACTTAGCAAGATTGATTTGAAGAGTGACAGTGGCGACTGGTCGCTGTGGGTCAACCAACAATTCAAGCTCATCCGGATTGAAGACGTAGAAACGGGCACGGAAATCGTGAGGGATTGACGGCGCGCAGTAGTCGGCGGCGTTCGCTGTCGTGAGATTGCAGACCTATGTCTCTTGTTGATGCACGGACAACGCGGGTCCTGTTTACGGTGCTGTTGTTTGCCCTGGCGTTTGGCTTTTTCTATGTCGCACACAATACTCTCATCGCTTTTCTGTTCGCGATCTTTTTCGCTTATCTGATTGATCCCGCCGTTTCTCATTTGGAAAAGTGGACCAAAGGACGTGGCAGCGCCATTGCCATTATTTATTTACTGCTGGTGGTCCTTCTGGCCGCATTCTTCTTTTTCGTGGGGCCGCGGATTGGGCGCGAGACACAGCGGCTGGCCCAGTCAGTTCCCGGATTAATTGAGAAGGGCGGGTCTGCGGACATTGGCGAGATCGCCGTCAAGATTGGGCAGGGGCACGGATGGAGCGCGCAGACGCAGCAGAGATTGCATGATTTTTTGCAACGCCACCAGAACACTTTCGCGAAAATCGCGCAGCGGGTGGGCGTGCGGGCCGCGCAGGCCGCGAGCGATGTATGGCTGCTGGTCCTGATTCCGATTCTGGCGGCTTTTTTTCTGAAAGATGGCCGTGGGTTTGGGGAATCGTTGCTAGCTTTTTTCCATACTCGCGCGCAAAGGGAGTTCGTGCAGGGCGTTCTGGATGACATGAACCAGATGCTGGCGCACTTTATCCGCGCGCAATTGACGCTGGCGGCGTTTTCGCTGGTCGTCTACACGATATTCATGGGAAGCATGAAAGTACCGTATGCGCTGGTGCTGGGGACGGCCGGCGGCATTATGGAATTTATTCCTGTGCTTGGGCCCCTGGTTGCCGCTGCTGTCATTTTGGTAATCGCGCTGGTGCTTGGCTATTCACACTGGCTCCTGCTGCTGCTGTTTTTGGCCGCGTGGCGCATGACGCAGGACTACGTGATTTCTCCCCGCATCATGGGCAGAAGTCTCGAGTTGCATCCTCTTGCGGCGATCTTCGGGGTGCTCGCCGGTGGTGAAATTGCGGGCATTCTGGGAATTTACCTCTCAATTCCGGTCATGGCCAGCTTACGGATTGTGTGGCGGCGGTGGCGACTTTATGCGGAAAAGCGGCGCTTCGGGCCACTCAATGAATACTCGTTTGGGGCCGACGCTACGCCGCGGCAATAAACCGGGCTTTGCCTTGTTAGGCCTTCTTCGGGCTGTTCGCTCAAATATTGTAAAATCCAACCGGACGGACCAACCATCAGTGCCGCAACTTCTTCGACTCCGCGCCGGTGATTTTTCTTTGCTGTCTTCTGCTTCGTTTTCTTCTTTCACTTCGTTGCCGGAGAGCCTTTCCCGATGATCGTAATGAAGTTTGGCGGAACGTCGGTAGAAGACGCGACGGCAATTTCCCGGGCGGCGGAGAGCGTGAAAGGCCGCTTGGGGCAAAAGCCGGTCGTCGTGGTCAGCGCCATGGCGAAAGTCACCGATCAATTGCTGGTCATGGCGAAAGCTGCGGGAGCCGGAGACAGAGATACCGCGCAGCGATTGTGCCGGTCTCTCCAGGAGCGCCATTACAACACAGCGGGAGAGTTGCTGGGCACAGCGCGATTTACGCAATTCCATGCCCAGCTTGAAGAATCCTTCCTGGCGCTCAATGAATTGCTGCGGGGCATTGCGGCCGTTGGAGAACTTACTCCGCGAACCACTGACAATGTCGCGGCCTACGGTGAAATGCTTTCGAGCGTTTTAGTAACTGAAGCTTTCGTCGCGAATGGGTTGGACGCGGCATTTGTGGATTCCCGCGATGTAATTGTGACGGACAGTACGTTCATGCGCGCGACGCCACAATTTGAAGAGACGAATGAGCGCCTGCTTGCAAATGTAAAGCCGTTACTTGATACCGGGCGCGTACCGGTAATGGGCGGGTTTATTGGAGCGAACAAGGCCGGCGTGACAACTACGATTGGACGCGGCGGATCGGATTTTTCCGCGGCGATTGTGGGAGCCGGGCTAAACGCGGAGCGGATTGAAATTTGGACCGATGTGGATGGAATGATGACGACCGATCCGAATCTTTGTCCGGATGCGCGGCGCATCAAGGTGATCAGCTTCGATGAGGCCGCGGAATTGGCATATTTTGGTGCTAAGGTGTTGCACCCGGCGACGGTCCTTCCCGCGATTCAGAAAAACATTCCGGTCTATGTTTTGAATTCCCGCAATCCTTCTGGGGAAGGAACCCGCATTACGACCCGCGCGCCGAAGTGCCGCAATTTCTTCAAGGCGATCGCGGCCAAAAAGCGAATCACCATAGTGGATGTGGCGGCCCCGCGCATGCTGCTGGCCCACGGATTTCTAAAAGCAATCTTTGATGCCTTTGACCGGCACCGGATTCCCGTGGATGTGGTTTCCACATCAGAAGTGAGCGTGTCATTGACGCTCGATTCCAATGAATCCATTCCCGCGCTGGCGGCGGATTTGGCTGGCCTGGCCGACGTGAAGTACGAAGGTCGAAAAGCGATTGTTTGCTTGGTCGGAGAGAATTTGCGGGAAATACCAGGCATTGCCGCGCATGTGTTTGGCGAGTTGAAGGACATCAAGATTAGAATGATTTCTCAGGGCGCTTCGGAAATTAATTTGACCTTTGTGGTCGAGGAAGAACACGTTCCGGAAATCGTGCGCAGATTGCACAAGAAGTTTTTTTCGGAGCTTGATCCGGATATTTTTGCTTAGCAGCTGTCTTGGTATGCTGGAAGGATTATGAGATTTCTACTGTTGGGTTGCGGCAAAACCGGTTCGCTGGTCGAGGAAGTGGCGCACGAACGCGGCCACAAGCCCCGGGTGATCCGCTCTGGGGAGAACTTGAACGGAAAGGCCTTGAGTGCGGAAACCTTGCGCGACGAAGACATCGTGATTGACTTTACCAATCCGGAAGCTGCTGTACACAACATGGAAGCCTGCGCGCGGGCAGGGAAAAATATCGTTGTCGGCACGACGGGTTGGTATGGCGAGGTTCCGCGCATAAAAGCACTGGCGGAAAAAAACGGCATTGGCGTTCTTTATGGCGGAAATTTTTCGATTGGAGTAAATCTTTTTTTTGAAGCTGCGCGTGCAGCGGCAGCGGCGCTGAAGCACAACTATTCAGGCCAGATTTTTGAGCGGCACCATGCCCACAAAAAGGATGCCCCTTCCGGCACCGCCATGGTGCTGCGAGATGCTGTCAGAGAAGTTTCGGGAACTGAACTGGAAATCACTTCGTTTCGCGAAGGGGATGTGGTTGGCCTGCATGAGCTGGTGCTGAACTCAAGTGTGGATAAAATCTACCTTTGCCACGATGCGAAGTCCCGCCGGGGATTCGCCGAAGGCGCCGTCCGCGGGGCCGAGTGGCTTATCGGCAAAAAAGGATTCTTTAACTTTAAGGACATCTGGCGGGAGTTGTAGCCTCCCGCCTCTGTTCCACTACTGCCCATTCGCGTTATTCTAGATGAATGCAACTTCGCGGCTGCGGTACAGCTCTCGTCACTCCGTTTCATCAAGATGGTTCCATAGACGAAACGGCGCTGCAAAATCTCGTCTCGTGGCAAATTGAATCCGGAATCAATTTTCTGGTTCCCTGCGGCACGACCGGGGAGACGCCCACGCTAAGCCATGAGGAATGGCTACGGGTCATTGACATTACCATTGAGGTAGCCGCCGGGCGCGTTCCGATCGTTGCCGGGGCCACTTCCAATGCTACTTTCGACGCAGTCGCGAAAGCCAAAGAGCTTTCCTCGCGGCCGGGCGTGGACGCGATTTTGACTGCCTCGCCTTACTACAATAAGCCCACGCAGGAGGGACAGTATCGCCACTTCCGTGCCATCGCGGAGGCGGTGGACAAGCCGGTCATCCTCTACAACGTCCCAGGACGTACAGCCGCGAACATTGAGCCATCCACGATTGTGCGACTGGCGGAGGTGCCAAATATTGCTGGAGTAAAAGAGGCCAGTGGAAACATGACGCAGATTGCGGAAATCTGCAATTCCACGCCCGAACACTTCGCGGTACTTTCGGGCGACGATGCGGTGACGCTTCCAGTGATCGCGCTCGGAGGTGTAGGACTAATTTCGGTGGCGTCCAATGAGATTCCGCATGAGATGACAGCGATTACCACTGCCGCCCTGAACAATGATTGGCAAACCGCACGCCGATTGAATAAGAAATATCTCGCGCTGATGCAGGCGAACTTCATCGAATCCAGCCCGCTTCCGGTGAAGGCCGCGCTGACCATGATGGGCAAGATCGAGGAGGTCTATCGACTGCCATTACTGCCCATGCGCCGCGACACCCGCTCCAAGCTGCAAAGGGTCGTCACCGAAGCCGGATTAATCACCAAGCCCGCATCCACTACTCCGGAGACGGTCGAATTTTATATTTATGAGAATTGGGCTGCGGGGCCGCATAAGATAGTTCTGCATCGCTCGAATTGTGGGCAGTGCAATCGTGGCAAGGGTCGCCCTGCCGGGCACGATGCCAACCACGCGAAATGGCATGGCCCCTACGCGACGTTGCACGAAGCGCGCGATTCCGCGCAGGGCATGACGGGCGTTCTGATCCGCAGCGAATGTAAGTGCGTTTAAGAATGCAGAAGACGGAAGTCAGCAGAAGTAAAAATGAATTTTGAAACATTCTGCATTCTCACTCTGCGTTCTGCATTCTGATTCTTGTTTCTTGCTTTCCTTTATACTTCCTTCTCATGCAAACTCTTCAATCATCCATTGAGCGACTGGTGGCGCTGGGCGAAATTGCGCAGCATCCCGAGGCGCGAACAACGTTCCTTGAGTTTCGCGACGCGTTGACCTCCGGCAAAATTCGCGCGGCGGAAAAAGTCAACGATAAGTGGACCGTCAATCCCTGGGTGAAACAAGGAATCCTGCTGGGGTTTCGATTGGGCGAACTTACCGAGATGAATGACGGCGTGGGGCTCTCCTTCGTGGACAAGGACACCTTTCCTGCCCGGCATTTCACGGTTGCGGACCGCGTGCGCGTGGTGCCCGGCGGATCTTCTGCGCGGATGGGAGCCTATGTCGCGCCGTCAGTGATCTGCATGCCGCCAATGTTTATTAACGTAGGCGCTTACATTGATGAAGGCACCATGGTGGACTCGCACGCGCTGGTTGGCTCATGCGCGCAGATTGGCAAGCGGGTACACCTAAGCGCTGCGGCGCAAATTGGCGGGGTGCTGGAGCCCATCAATGCCGCGCCCGTAATTATTGAAGATGACGTGTTAGTGGGTGGAAACTGCGGGGTATATGAAGGCACGCTGGTTAGGGCAAAAGCGGTGCTTGGAGCGGGAACGATTTTGACGAGGTCCACTCCGCTTTATGATTTGGTAACTGGCGACGTTTACCGAGCCACGGCGGAAAAGCCGCTGGAAGTTCCGGAAAATGCCGTCGTGGTTCCCGGATCAAGGGCTGTGAAAAAGGGAAAAGGCGCGGAGTGGAATCTTTCGCTTTACACTCCGGTCATTGTGAAGTATCGCGACGAGAAAACTGACCGGGGAATTGAGTTGGAAGACTGGCTACGCTAGTGGCTACGGTCTAATAGGTGCCAATCCCTGCTTCAATCGTTTTTGGCTGCCGGCCAGCGGCCAGAAATTTTTGCCGTCGCTCTATGTGCTTCTGGCGAAAGTGTGAACGCGCACGCGCGCCCCAGGCCCGCACAAAGAAGTAGTTCAAGCCTGCTCCGATTGCTGAACTGGCGAGCGGAATGAGCCTCGCCGACCATTTCTCCACGAACTCCCCGCTCGCCTGAACCGCAATTCGACGAATCACCCGGGGAACAAATCGCGTGATCACTTCTTTTTCAAGCAACTCGCGGCTTACATCCACTCCTGCGGCGCTCGCGGCCGCAATCCAAAGTTCGGTGGTTTCTTCGTCTGTGTTGTATTCGAAACCGTAAAGCAGGCTTAACTTTTGCACCGTGCGCAAGGTAATGCTGGCCAGAATGCTGAGGTCGGGAACGACGGTAAGAATTCCCCCCAACCCTAAACCGGCACCCTCCATGGCCGCAGCACGCATCCCGCCGCGAATAATTCTTTCGGCAACGCTGTCGAGCGTTTCTACATTGAGCGAGTAAACGCCTTGAAAGCTGTTGATGGGCAAATCATAGGCTGTCCGCAACTGCAACAGAAAATGCTGAGGATCAACTTTGACGGTTTGGTAAGCCCGGTTCATGCCATGCACGAGGGCTGTTTCAACCCTTCGGCGGACCCACGAATGTGCTGGTTTGGTCATGATGTAATTCCGCGCTCAACATTACGGTACTCCCCATAAGATGCGCAGGCAACGGCATAAGTGCCGTAAAGATTTGTAGCTGGCTTGGGCTGCCTGGGTCGCGGAATCCCTAACTGCTACTGTGCTAGCATCAAGTGTTCATGCCTACAGGAAAATTACATCTGGTACCGCTCGGCGGCCTTGGCGAGTTCGGAATGAACTGCATGGCGGTGCGCTGGGGCGACGACATTATCGTTATTGACGCCGGACTTATGTTCCCCGAGTCGGAACTTCTCGGCGTAGACATCGTCGTTCCCGATATTTCTTATCTCACCGAAAACCGGGATAAGGTCAGGGCGATTCTGCTCACGCATGGCCATGAGGACCATATTGGCGGATTGCCGTGGATTCTTTCCGAATTGAATGTTCCGGTATTCGGGACGGAATTTACGCTCGCCTATGTTGAAGACAAGCTGGAAGAGCACGGCTTGCTGGAAGACGCCGAACTCAATGAATTGACGCCGGGCGAGAGCGTCAAAATCGGGCCTTTTACCATCACCCCTATCCGTGTGACGCACAGCCTTGTGGATTGCGTGGCGCTGGCTATTCACACGCCGCTGGGCGTGATCATTCATACCGGCGACTTCAAGGTTGACGCTACGCCGACCGACAACAAGCTTTTTGATCTGCACGCCTTCGCTGAATATGGAAAGGCAGGCGTGCTGGCGCTGCTGCAAGACTCAACCAACGTGGAGCGCAAGGGCTATACGCCAAGCGAGCGTTCCGTGCGCCGCAAGCTGGATGAAGTGTTTGCCCGCACTGAGCAGCGATTATTTATCTCCTGTTTTTCGTCGTCCATTCATCGAATAAAGCTTGCTGTGGACCTTGCCTGGGAGCACGGGCGCAAAATTGCTTTTGTAGGCCGCTCGATGAACAACTCCGCGGAGATCGCGGAGGACCTGGGATACATTGACATCCCCGAAGGTCTGCTTATTCATCCCGGCGAGATGAAAAATTTCCCCGCGAACAAGGTCTGCGTGCTCATCAGCGGGACGCAGGGCGAGCCCATGTCTGCGCTGTCACGCGCTGCGGTGGACAATCATAAGCACGCCAAGATCGAAAAGGGCGATACCGTTGTGCTTTCCTCGCGCATCATCCCGGGAAACGAGAAGCCGATCTACCGGGTGATTGATCATCTTTTCAGGCGCGAAGCCCATGTGATTTATGACGATGGCTCTTATCCCCCCGTCCACGTAAGCGGCCATGCCAGCCAGGAGGAGTTGCGGCTCATCATCAACCTCGTCAAGCCGCAATATTTTATTCCCGTTCATGGCGAATACCGGCAATTGAAGCTGCATGCCGAGCTTGCGGCAACCATGCATGGCGCGGTTGGAAATATTATTTTGATCGAAAGCGGAGACGTGCTGGAGTTTGACGAGCTTGGCGCCCGCAAAATTGGGAAAGTGACGGTGGGCCGCGTCTGCATTGACTCCGGCTCGCGCACGGACGTGGTTGAGGATTTAATTATTAAAGACCGGCGTCATTTGAGCGCCGACGGCATTGTGCTGCCGATTATCGCGATCAATAAATTGTCAGGCCGGGTGGAAATTTCTCCGGAGATCGTGACTCGCGGCTTTAATGCCGGGGACGAGGGCTTGATGGAAGGTGCCAGGCAAGTCGTAGTGCAGACGCTGGACCACTCAAACGAAGAAGAGAAAGCCGACTACGGCGTGATTAAAGAGAAAATCCGCGCGGACTTGAAGCGGTACATCTCCAAGGAGACGCAAAAGCGTCCGCTGATTATGCCGGTGATTTTAGAAATATAATGGAAGGATGCACCGCCGGAGCAGCCCGGACGGTACGCCTCCATCATACGCTGACGATTCTGGCGGGAATCGCGCCAACTTTTTTTGCAAGAAGCGAGGAATGGAAGCAGATGGTTACCCTTGCCGACATTCGCGAGGCCCAAGCCCGCATTCAAGGAATCGCCGTTCGCACCCCTCTGCTTGAATCGCAGATTCATCAGGACGGGACCGACGCCGATAGGCGCCGGCTGTATCTCAAACCGGAAAATCAACAACCCATTGGCGCGTTCAAACTTCGGGGCGCGTACAACAAAATCGCTTCGCTTTCAAAAGAAGACAGGCAACGCGGCGTGATTACCTATTCCAGCGGAAACCACGCCCAGGGCGTAGCTTACGCGGCGCGGGCACTAGGCATGAAAGCTGTGATTACCATGCCCACAACCGCACCCTCGGTTAAATTGCAGGCAACCGCGGCGCTGGGTGCGGAGATCGTACTAGCTGGAACCACAGGCGTAGAACGCCAACTCAAAGCCGAAGAGTTAGCGGCGCAGCATGGCTACGTGATCATTCCGCCCTTCAACGATGAAAAAATCATTGCTGGCCAGGGAACGATTGGAATAGAGATTCTGGAAGATTTGCCCTATGTGGAAACTGTGCTGGTGCCTGTGGGTGGTGGCGGATTAATCAGCGGCATTTCTGCCGCGATCAAACTTACGAACCCGGCGGTGAAGGTCATCGGCGTGGAACCGGAGTTGGGAGCGGATGCTCAAGCCAGCCTGCGGGCGGGAAAAATCGTCGAATTGCCGGGGGAGCAGGTAACACGAACCATGGCGGACGGGTTGCGCGCGCAATATGTGGGAGAAATTAATTTCGAGCATATCCGGCGTTACGTGGACGATATCGTCTCCGTGGGTGAGCAGGAAATAGAAGAGGCTACAAGAAAACTGGCCGCGGATCCGAAAACGACCGCTGAGCCGAGCGGTGCGGTCACGGTGGCAGCATTTCTGTTTCACAAAGATCAGTTGCCGCAAACTAAAGTAAATGTCGCCGTCATCAGCGGCGGCAATATTGATCCGGCATTGCTTGCGAGATTGAGGAGTTAGACAAAGAATGAAATGGCTATGGGCTTTTCTGGTTGGTTCTTTGCTATTCAGCACACTGGCGCTTGCTTCCGAGCACGGCAGGATGGTGCGTGAGGCAACCATCTACATCTCTCCAGACTTGCAATCGTCGAAGCTCGCGAAAATCGAACGTGGCCGGGAAGTAGTAGTTCTCGATACCACGCCGCAGTGGGTGCACATTGAGGGTTTTCTTACCGAACCCCGGCAACAGGATAGCGACGATGACACGGACTCCCCAGAGCGGCAGCGAATTGTTAGCGGATGGATCGAGGACAAAGGGATTGTCAAGCAATCAACGCCCGACGGCGACAAAATCCTTTTTGGCGAGGCGCTTGACTCCGAGGACCAAGCCAGCCAAAGAAACGGACGAAAGGGGGCTGCTCAGGACGCATTGCATCTCTACTATGGAATGTACGATCTTTTTCCGCAGTCGCCACTGGCTGGTGAGGGGCTGTTCCGCGCCGCGGACATACGCTGGCAGCTGGACCGAGCCGATGTGATATCCCTGCCTTCGGCGAAGGAGCAGGACCCGAACCTGCGAAATCAAACGGATGAAGACCTGATGCGGCAAGTAGTCAAAAAATTCCCCGGCAGTAAATGGGCAGACATGGCGGCCTTTCGCATGATTGACAATAAATTGTGCGGCGATTGGCAGGGACAAGCGAAATGCCCCACCAAGGAGGCGGAAATTTATGAGAAGTACGCTAACGAGCATCCCCAATCGCCACGGGCTGCGGAAGCGCTCTATGACGCCGCATGGCGGCAAGCCGCGCTGATCGGCATTTACCAGGGGGACGACGACGCGAAAAAGTCTGCGGAGGCCAAAGCCAAAGCCACCGATCTTGCGCAAAAAGTGGCCAGCCAGTATCCGCAGACGGACTGGGCGGCGCGCGCCAAGACGTTGCTTTTCCTTGTCCAACATGACGTCGCCACCTGGGGCAGCGATCCAGGTTAAATAGTCAAGGCAAGCAACTCCAGCCAGGTTTGCGCCGCTTTCCAGGCGTACCAAACGAGACAGTCGCAGACCCCAGAATCTCTGCCATACTTTCTCCGATCATTCAGGAGGAAGCTTGCACGATTTTCTGCTTTCCATTGTGCTGGGAATTATTGAAGGTTTAACGGAATTTTTACCGGTCAGTTCAACGGCCCACTTGCGAATTGCCGAGTCGCTGTTCCACATCAGCATGACGGACGGCTACTGGAAGATGTACACCATTGTCATCCAGTTGGGCGCCATTCTCTGCTTGCCAGTGTACTTTCGCGATCGGATTGCAAAATTTCTCTCCACATTTCCTCAAGGCGAAAATGGTGATCGTAACGCGCTAACACACCCTCTGGGCCTTACTGCAATCGCCTTTGTCGTCACCGCGATTCCGGCATTTCTACTCACCAAAGTGATTGGGAAGCATCTTGAAAGCCTCTCCATCATGGGCTATTCGCTGCTGATCGGCGGCGTCGTGATGTGGGTGGTAGATGCCATGAATTCACGCTCGGAAGTTGCGGGGTCTGAAGCGTCCCCCAGCCGCATTCACACCTGGAAGATGGAAGCGATGAGCATGGCGCAGGCAGTGTGGATAGGCGCTTGCCAGATTCTCTCGGCGGTTTTTCCTGGGACGTCGCGCTCCATGTCCACAATCGCCGCAGGACAGTTAGCAGGCATGTCGCGTGCTTCCGCATTGGAATTTTCATTTTTCCTCTCCATTCCTACAATGGTTGTGGCAACTGGCTATGATCTGCTGAAGTCTTTGCGGGGCGGCAAACACGTCAATCCCATTGGAGTCTCCCAGATCAGTTCCCATGGCTGGTCGGTTCTGGCGGTAGGATTCGTGGTTTCTTTCATCGTGGCGTACGCCGCTGTGGCGTGGTTTATGGCGTGGGTACGCAAACGCGGGTTCACTCCCATTTGCGGTGTATCGGATCATCCTTGGCACCCTGGTTCTATTATTTGCCGCCAAGATCGTCACTTAATATGCTGACGAAATTGCCTGTTCATGCGGGAAACCAACTCGATACTCTCCCCGATTGATGAGACCCTCGGTTCTTGTCATAATCATTAGGCTCTGGCGTGGTTCGGACGCCGCAGGTGAGGTGTGGTTTTGCGGCGGCAAAGACGCCCCATGAAGTTTTTGTCGAAAATTTTTGTCCCGACCAATAACCGTCGGCTCAACGAGCTGATCGGGTTTTTGTTGTGCGTCTCCGCGCTCCTCCTTTTTCTCGCCATAGCTTCTTATTCGCCGCTCGATCCCTCATTCAATAGCGCTTCCGTGTTGACTGGGACGCACGCGGCCCGCAACTGGATTGGCATTGTCGGTGCTTTGACCTCAGACCTGGTCTTGCAGGGCCTTGGTATTGGAGCCTTTCTGTTACCGCTGTTTCTCGGCGCGCTTGGCGCCCGATGGTTCCGTTCACGGAAAGTGACGTCGCCGGTCGCTAAATCTTTGGGCGCGCTATGGTTGGTGATGTTCGTTCCCGCGCTGCTTTCGTTATTGCCAGGCCATGCCCGGTGGATGAGCGCAGTCCCGGTTGAGGGTTTGGTCGGCCGAATTCTTGGCGACGTGCTCATTCACTACTTCAACCTGGCCGGCGCCTACATCGTGTGTGCGTCGGTGCTGGCAGTGGCTCTGTACTTTACGACCGCGTTTTCGTTTAGCTCGGTTCGGCTCTGGGCTCCTACGCGGTTTGCATTCGTAATCGCCCTTTGGGACCGTTACCAGGATTGGAAGCACGAGCGAGCGCGCAAGAAAGCGCAAAAGGAATTGGAGAAACGCCGCGCTGCCAAGCCTGTGGTCAAGGCGCAGATGGTTCCTGAGCGCGTCGCCGCAGGAGAACCGATGACACGCATTGCAGCGGTGCCGCGAAGAACCGGCATTGAAAAGATGACGGAGCCGGAAGATGTGGCCCGGCAAAGCGATTCTTCAGCGTTAGAAGTTTCTCCCAAAGAGCTTTCCGACCCCAATGCTTCTGAAATCGAGGTCACCGAACGCGCCGACACGGGACAAAAAGCCAAGACCACCATGCCTCGTATTGCAGGCGGTTACAAACTGCCTCCCAGCAGCTTGCTGCACCGCTCCGATGAGCAGCAAGTAATTGACGCCGATGAACTCAAATTGCTGGCGCAGGTGCTGGTGGATAAATACGCCGAATTTGATGTGAACGGCCAGGTGACGCAGATCAATCCCGGGCCTGTCGTCACCACGTTTGAGTTCAAACCGGAAGCGGGAGTGAAATATAGCCGTATTACCGGCCTTACCGACGATTTGTGCCTGGCGATGAAAGCGGAAAGCATTTTGGTGGAGCGAATGGCTGGCAAATCCACCGTTGGAATTCAGGTGCCCAACCGCGAGCGCGAAATCATCTGGCTGCGCGAAAATATTGAGGCCCAGGAATTCATGGGATCAAAGTCGCGTCTTACGCTGGCCTTGGGCAAAGACATCAACGGGCGCATTTCGACGGCTGATCTTGCGGGCATGCCCCACCTTTTGATCGCGGGATCTACCGGCGCTGGAAAAAGCGTGGCTATCAACGCCATGATCATGTCCATTTTGTATAAAGCCACGCCCGATCAGGTACGGCTCATTCTGGTTGATCCCAAGCGCCTGGAGTTGGGGAACTATGAAGGCGTGCCGCATCTTTATACGCCGATCATCACTGAGCCAAAGCTCGCCGCCAATGCTTTGCGCAATGCCGTGCGGGAGATGGAACGACGGTTGAAGGTGCTGGCGGAAAAAGGCGTTCGCAATATTGACCAGTACAACAGACTCTTTGACGAGAACGGCACGCCCAGCCTATTCGGCGACAGCGCGGAAGAGAAGCCTTTGCCTTACATCGTCATCATCATCGATGAACTGGCTGACCTGATGATGCTTGACTCCAGCAACGTGGAAGAATCGATCACGCGGCTGGCACAGATGGCGCGAGCCGTCGGAATCCATTTGGTGCTCGCGACGCAGCGTCCATCGGTGGACGTCATTACCGGATTAATCAAAGCAAACTTCCCTGCCCGCGTCTCGTTCCGCGTGGCTACAAAGGTTGATTCGCGAACCATTCTAGATGCCAATGGCGCGGAGGCCTTGCTGGGCAAGGGCGATATGCTTTATCTGCCCTCAGGTTCAGCTCGGGTGCACCGTCTGCACGCCCCGTTCGTTACGGAAAAAGAGATTGCCGCGGTAGTTGAATTCTGGCGCGCTCAGGGTCTTGCCGAATATGAGCAGAAATTTCTGGAAGCTCCCCAGGAAGAACGCGCCGCCGGTGAAGAAGGTGCTGGGGGAATCAGCGCTGACGATAATGATCCGCTGTTCAATGATGCTGTGCGCTTGGTGATCGAGTTCGGCAAAGCCTCCACTTCGCTGTTACAGAGGCGCCTGCGCATCGGCTATGGCCGGGCCGCTCACCTGATTGATTTAATGGAACGCGACGGCATTGTCGGCGCAGCGGATGGGCCGAAGCCGCGCGAAGTGCTCAAACGGCCCGAGTGGGTCACCGAAGTGGAAGAATCGCTTCGCTAGAACCCCTCACAACACTCTCCAGAACCGTTCAAGCACGCTGCCGAAACGCTTTCTACACGGGCCTCGGCGATGATTTAAATCCTCGTATTGCCATAACAGCCAGCACGCCGACAGCAAGCAACATTGCCAGCCACACGATTATCCTATGCCGCTCGGACCATGGCCGGTCATCTGGACGCTCAGTATAAGAAGGGTTTTGTAAGATTGGGCCAAGTTGGGCTTGGACCGGAGCTGGTTCCTCGCGAAAGAATTTGGCGTAATCGTAGTCGGGAGCAGTGAGCTTCTCATCGCCAAAATAGAGTTTCAGCGCAGAGTTTCCGGCCGGATTGAAATAGGCCCGGCGTTCAATGGAAGTCGGCTCGACAGATACCACGGGAAGAGGCGCGTCGTCGCCATTCTGAACGGTGATCTTAAAACTCTTCGTCTTCAAGGCTGGAAGATCCAATGCAAGATTTTCAGAGATGACTGACTGCCCCTGACGGGCGATTTTGATACGCTCAATCTGTCCGCGGGCCAACTCCGAGCCGGAAGCATCGGTTACTGTAACCGGCCTGCGAAAATTAACTTCTTCTGGATTCACTTGAAACAATATGCGGTCAACAGGCACGGAGGGCGCGAGCGAGCAATTAAGTACCGTGTTTCCTCGCTCGGCTCCCGCCATTTGACATACTCCAGCGTTGGTCCAGGATGCCTTTCTGTTCTCGACGTTGAACACGTATGCGCTCTTCACTTGATTTGCACGAATACCGCTGCCGAACGTTACATGCAGAAAGCCGAAGCTGGATGCGGGGAGCTGCAAAATTGAATTGGAACCCAACTTCTGCTGGGTAAAGTCGTACAGAGTGGTATGCCCGAGCTTGGTCCCATGCGTATCACGAACGGAAACTCGGCCCTCCACTTGGGCGGTCGAGACAAAATCTTTGGCATCCAGTTCAAGCCGGATGCGGTCATATTCAGGAACAGATCCCAAGTCGAGATCGAACTGCACGGCATTTCCGGCCATGCCCAAGTTGAGAATTTTTACCGGTTCTTCTTCGCTGGAGGCGCCTCCTTTTTCCTCTTGCAGCGAATATGGTACTTGCGTGTCGCCAGCGTAAAGGCGGATGTCCGCAAGGTCTTGGCGCGAGTGCTGCCAAATTTTCTGGTCCACAACAATGTAATTTTGCACATTGGGCGCTGCAGTGGTCACGTTCCGCGTATAGCGGAAGTACCGCGGAGAAGACTCCTGACCCGCGGGAGAGGCGAAGACGAAAAGCAAGCTGAAAGTTACAAGAAAAGCTTTCATGATTGCGCGGCATCCGCAGAATTATTTTTTGAAAGATGCAGCCAGTCGCGCTGATAGACAAAAGAAACCGCGAGCAGCAAGACACCGAGAGCGACAAAACTGAGAATGCGATAAATTCGGTCGAGTTTCGAAACGTCGTAGGCAAACACTTTGGTTGTTGTAATCGCGATTAACACAAGCGCCTGCCAGCGCACGAACGCGGAACGCCGCCAAAAACCAACGATCATCAGGAGCGCGCCATACCCCATCCAGAGAGCTGAATAGGTAAAATCACGGGTAATTTCAACTGCCCGGTAACTCTTCCAATCAAAAGTTCCCCAGTGCCCCGGCCCGGACTGTACAGCGGCGAGCTGCCGCCAGAAAGTAATCGTTCGCCTCCCGGCTAAGCGCGACGAGCGCCAACACGTTCAGTGCGATGATGGCCGCGATTCCCGCCGTGCGTGCCGCGCCGTCAACTCTCCGTGATGCATACCACGCCAGAATAGCCAGTACGCTGATAGCAACCAGATACGTAGCTACCCGCGCGTTGAAGAACAGTTGCGTGGAATAAAAATCGTCAAACAAGAGCAATCGAATAACTCCCATCGCTAAAGCCAGAACAGCAAAAGCGTTGAGCAGTTCTGAATGGATTCGATCGGCGACCCAAAGCAGAATGGCCGCTTCGACAAACCAGCCAATCGTGATCCAATGCGCATTCAGCCGAATTGGAATGGCCACGGTAATAAAGCCCGCCGCCAGAGCCAAATGCAATAGACCTAACCTTTGCGATAGGACTTCGTCGCGATAGCGGGCCCCTGCCATCCGGCTTAGAACGATGTAAACAGCGGCCAAAGCCAGAGCAAACCACGCCTCGGCGGTTTTGCTGACATCGGAAACCATAGCGTAGGTTTGCAGAAAGTACACGCACGCGTTGACGAACGCCAAAAACAACAGAAGTGACCGAAACCAGGCTCCTGCGCCCGGCTCTTTGGCTACGAAAGGGATAGCAGCAAAAATTGCGAAGAACAGGGTCGCGAAACCCAAAGTAAGATTCATTTGAGCGCGACTGTAGAACTCAAAAGACCAGCCGATATACAGCGCCAAAGTTCCTACATAGCTCAAGAGCACTAAACGCTGCCATGGCCGGAACACAAGCATGGCAAGTGTGCCCAAATCAAGAAGAGCTACATAACTGAAAAGCGCCAGTTCTTTGTTCTGGCCGGTGGAGAGTAAAACAGGGGTCGCAAAAGCGCCTGTCAGCGCAAATGCCGCCAGAATTTCAGCGTTCTGGGTGAGCGCCATGGTGGCAATCGCGGCCGTCACGATCAGCATGGCCGTAAATGCGACGCCGCCAGGGATCAAACCATAAACATGAAAGGCCGCCCACAGAGAAAGATAAAGTACCCCACTCCCCACGGCTTTCAAGGAATATGAAAATACCGCATAGCCATGCGCTCGGAAACGCTCACTCCATCCAACCACGGCGATTCCCGCAAGCAAACCGATACTGACTCTGCCCGCTGGGCCGATCCAGTTGTTCTCAAAAGCAAATTTCAAAAAATAAGAAACACCAATGAGCACTGCCGCAATACCAATACGGTTTAGCCAATGAGAGCCTATGCGCGATTCAAGATTTGCCTTGGGCTCTGGGAAAGAGACTGGCGGCGTCGGTAAGCGGGAGGGCGCGTATATTGGCCGCGGAAGTTTAGGATCTAAGACGATATTGGCGGAAACCGGCTCTTTGTGCGCAGATTGCGGCTGAGTTGTTGCCGCGGGTTGCTCCGCCGGTGCGGGAACAGGCGAAACATCCAGGCCAACAGTGCGCTCCAGGCGAGCCACACGATCATTCAACTGGCGGAGAAGCTGCCGGAATGATGCCCAATCCTGTTCGGGAATTTCCATGGATTACCTTAAGTGACGTGCATTATGCGTGAAACGGGCGTATTTTGCATCTTTTTTGGGAACCTTTTTTTGGCACCATGGTAACGGGTTAAATTCGCCAAAATTCCGTAATATCGGTTGACGTGCAAAAGCGCCCGGCCAAATCTGCATCGAAACAATGGAGGCTATCAGAGGAATGTCACCAAGGAAACTTGATGGACTGTTGAAATGGCTTTTGTTGCTCTGGATATTACTGACTTTATTGTTGATAACCACCCTGACCGCAGCCCAATCAGCAGGCACGCCGGTTAACTGGAATTCTCCACGCCGCACGTCAGTAGAACTCGTACCGCCTCCTTCGACCGCCTTTACCCGCGGTATTTGGTCCTAAATACAGGCCAACTCTTAAGTCACAACAGTGTCCTCGGCTTTCACCTCACTCCGTTAGAATAATTTTCCTACCACATTCTTGATATTTGGAGCAGCAGGATGAAAGTACTCACGGAATACTTAAAATTTCACACGAAACACCATCGCGAATATATTCACGTGACGCCTCAAGTAGAGGCCATAGTCAAAAAAAGTGGAGTAAAGGAAGGTATGGTTTTGGTATCCGCCATGCACATTACAGCAGGAGTGTACGTGAACGACAACGAATCGGGCCTGATCGAAGACATTGATGAGTGGCTGGAAAAACTCGCACCCTTCCGCAACGATTACCAGCACCATGAAACCGGCGAGAGCAATGGCGACTCTCATCTTAAAGCCCTGCTCATCCACCACGAGGTTATCGTGCCAATCACGAATGGGAAGATGGATTTGGGCACATGGCAGCGCATCTTTTACGCGGAGTTCGATGGGCAACGTGACAAGAGACTGATCGTGAAAGTTATGGGAGAATAGTGGTCTTTATCCGGAGGCGCCATGAGCGACGAACTTCAGGAATTGCAAGAGCATGCGGAACATGCGCGGCACAATCCGGACCTCGCTCCGGTTTCTCTTACCATGGCCATTCTGGCGGTCGTCGTGGCAGCGGCCACGCTCATGGGGCATCGCACCCACACGGAAGAAATCGTCCTTCAGAATAAAGTAGCGGATCAGTGGGCGTTCTACCAGGCCAAGAACATCCGCCGTCATACCGATCAGGCGCTGGCCGAGATGAGCACATTTCTTTCCACGCAAAATCCAGGGGCAAGCGCAAAATTCCAGCAGAAATATCAAGCAGAAGCCGACCGCTATGCCAGCGACCAGAAAGAAGCCGAAGCAACAGCGCACGAACTTGAGCAGGAAACCGACCACGAACGGCGACGTGCGGACCGCTTCGACCTGGCCGAGGTGTTCCTGGAGATTGCCCTCGTCATCACCTCCATCACCCTTTTGTCGGGAAGGCGTAGTTTTTGGCACGCGGGCATTGTTTTGGGAATCGTAGGGATTGTCGTTGCTTGCAGCGGTCTGTTGATCCACTGATATTTTTGGAGCCGAATGGTACGAGAAATTTCCGCGGGCGGATTGGTCATTCGTCAGGTTGATGGCGAATGGATGCTTGCCGTGATTGAGCCCCAACGCGACCCGATCGCAACCTCCAAAACGGTACTCGCTTTGCCCAAAGGCATTGTGGATGCGGGTGAAGCACCGGAACAAACCGCCCTGCGAGAAGTTCATGAAGAAACCGGCTTGACCGCAACACCAATCACCAAGCTCTCCGACATAAAATACGTTTACGTGCGCAGTTGGGGCGACAAGGAGCGCGTCTTCAAAATTGTTTCATTCTATTTATTGCGCTACGAGTCAGGAGAAATCGGCGAGATCGCGCCGGAAATGAAGATCGAAGTAAAGCAGGCGCTTTGGATCCCGCTGAAAGAAGCGATGCGAAAGCTGAGCTATCGCGGCGAAAAGGATATGGTCCGTCGTGCCCAGGAATATTTGCAGTCTCATCCGGAGGTCAGGCTTTGACGAGAATTCTGCATTCGGAAGCGCATTTCACCGCCAGCAATACGGTGCGCGATATTGTAATCGGCATGGCCGACGGCCTCACTGTTCCTTTTGCCTTGGCAGCCGGGCTTTCTGGAGCGGTACAAAACACCCGCCTGATTGTGATTGGAGGCTTAGCTGAAATTGCCGCCGGCTCCATTGCCATGGGACTGGGAGGCTACCTGGCGGCACGCGGCGATGCGGAGCATTACGAGCAGGAGCGCGCTCGCGAAGAACGCGAGATCAAAGAGATTCCTGAAGAGGAAAAGGCGGAAGTCAGCCTCGTCTTCCAGAACTACGGGCTTACCGCGCATCAGAGCACGCCCATTGTGGAAGCACTCAGCCATCATCCCGAGGCCTGGGTGGATTTCATGATGCGTTTTGAACTCGGCCTGGAAGAACCTGATCCACGCCGCGCAATCACCAGCGCTGCCACTATTGCATGTTCCTATATTGCTGGCGGACTAATTCCGCTGCTGCCTTATATCCTATTAGAGAATGTTTCCAAAGGACTGGTTCTCTCGGCAATTGTCACGCTGATTGCGCTTACTGTTTTTGGATATGTAAAAGGCCGCTATACGGGAATCCATCCGCTGAGGAGCGCATTGCAGACCTCAGTTATTGGAGGCCTGGCGGCGGGGGCCGCATTTTTGCTGGCGAAGGCGATCGCATAATAATTTGTGGCCAGGTTCTGCTATCTGCCAGCGCTTTTCGGGCGTCTAAGCGTTTGCTCACTACCGATTTTGAGATTAATGTGGATGCATCTAATCGAACCGATCTTAAGGAGACTTTATGCAGAAGCGGGTTGCCCTGTTAACTTCATGTTTTTTTCTGCTGGCCATTGCGGCGTGCGCTCAAACGGACAAAAGCAAGCGCCCCAGCCCGCCGGCGAATGCTCAGTGTAAGTTCACTGACGGCAAAACGATCACCGTGGACTATTCCAGTCCACGCATGAAAGGCCGGAAAATTTATGGTGGTCTGGTCCCTTACGGGCAGGTTTGGCGCGCGGGCGCAAACGAAGCCACAACATTTGTGACCGACAGCGACGTGATGGTCGGCGATAAGGAAGTCCCTGCTGGGAGCTATACACTTTTTACGATTCCCAATCAGGACAAATGGACGCTGATCATTAGCAAAAAAACCGGCGAATGGGGTATTCCTTATCCCGGGCAGGCGGACGATTTCACCCGCACCGATATGAAAGCTTCCGCGACGCCATCCACGGTGGAAAACTACACCATCAGTTTCGATCAAAATGGCAGCACCTGTGCGCTGCATCTCGATTGGGAAAATACCCGGGCATCAGTGGACATCTCAGAAAAGAAATAAAGGCGCGGTATTCGATAGATCGAATTTTCATCAGGGACTGCCCGGGGCTGGGCGGTCCCAATTTTATGGAGAGCGCGCTTTCGGGCGTGAGAAGCCTGATCTCAATATTTATGTTATTTTCATGAGTGTGGGCGCGTAGCTCAGTTGGCAGAGCAATGCCCTTTTAAGGCATGGGTCGATGGTTCGAGTCCATCCGCGCTCACCAGTTAAATCTCGCTTGGTCTGTAGTGCGGCCTCCCATTTTTTAAGTTTGCTGGAAACTGCTTTGCGTATTTCTTGAACGGCCGCGGTAAACGTTTGCTGAAAGCATTGTCCCGAAACTGATTTGTTCTCGGGGATTTCAACACCGATTTTAAAAACGAGGGATACCCATTGCTTCGGTGGCGGATTGCCGTTCTTTTGGGTGTGGCCATTGCAATCAGCTACCTGGACAGGCAAACGCTCCCCGTGGCCATCCAGGCGATTGGCAAGGACATTCCGCTTTCAAACGAGAAGTTTTCCTATCTTCAATCAGGGTTTCTGCTCTCTTACGCCTTTATGTATGCGGGCGGCGGCAAGCTTACAGACATGCTCGGCACTCGCCGGGGATTTACTCTAATCATGGTCTTCTGGTCGTTCGCATGCCTTAGCCACAGCTTCGCGCGGAGTTTCGCCATGCTGGCGGTGAGCCGGTTTCTGCTCGGCATGGGTGAGGGTGGAGGTTTCCCGGCGGCAACGCGCGCCGTCGCGGAGTGGTTCCCAGTGCAGGAGCGAGCGACGGCCATGGGGATCATTAACGCTGGAACTGCTGTGGGAGCAGTGGTCGCTCCGCCGATGATTGCTGCAGTTCTCCTGCTCACCAGCTGGCGATGGATTTTTGTTCTTACCGCTGCATTCGGTTTGCTGTGGACGCTCTGGTGGCGGATGGCATATTTCACGCCCAAGGAATCGGCGGCGGACTGCGGAGGTCGGGAGGCTGATAGGAGCCGGAGGAGGCGAGGACGGCGGTGGTGATGGCCCAAGCGGCCAGTGTGAGGCCACTCACCCCCGCGATCCACGCCGACCGCGGCGACGTCCGCTCCCGCCACATGATGGCGAACAGGGCAATCACCACGAGCCCCGTGGGAATCACTACGAGCGCACTCAGGAGCTGCTGTGACATGACTTCAGGCTAGGCGGCAACCGCTCGTGCGGCAAGAAGGAACACGTGTGTGCCGTCGTCCGCCCATCACGCCATGACGGTCGCCCCTTGAAGCTCCTCCGCATGACGCTCGGTCCAATGGCAGAGTGACTCGAGCGGCTGGTTAGAGGCCTTAGCCCAACGGCGTCAGCGAGTATTCCACGCTGGGCAGCGCCGAGCGATGCACGGTGCGCGTGAGCAGCCCGCGGGCTTCGAGCCGACGCAAGGTCCGGGTCAGCATGCGCTGGGAAATCCCCGGCAACCCGCGCTTGAGCTCCGCATGCCGGCGCGGGCCGGTCGAGAGCAGGTGGATGACCGGCACGGTCCACTTGTCTCCCAACAGGTTCACGAGCAGTTGCACTCCTGGGCGCATGGTCCATGCGGGGCCGATCGGTCGGCATGGTGCTCTCCGTGGTCACAGGGAATTCACGCTCGGATATTAGCTTCCCGACCGCTCACCGGCTGGCGGCGCGCGCGCGCGGGACGTGAGCATCAGCCATGACCCGACGCGCACGAGCTGGTCGCGGCGTTCACCCTGATCCTGGCGCTGCTCTTCACCCTGGCTCCATCGGCCGCCGCGAGCCGTCCAGACCGCCGCCGGGCGACCATGCCGCGCACCACCGCTTCGTCCTCTCGACACCTTTACCTTCGAGGACGGCACCCCCGCTGCCCCGCACCATCGTCGAGAGCTGCCCGGCACCTACGGCCGGCTCAACGCCCGGAAGGACAACGTCATTCTCCTTCCGTCGAGCTACATGGCGGACCATCACGACAACGACTGGCTCATTGGGCCCGGTCTGGCCCTGGACACCACGCGGTACTTCCTCGTGGCGACCGAGCTCTTCGGCAACGGTCATTCGTCCTCGCCCAGCAAC
>CAWHQK010000029.1:0-20957 GCA_963831435.1 uncultured Acidobacteriota bacterium | reverse complement strand
GAAAATTTTCAACAAATATTGCAAATTTTCTTGACAGTGCTTCGAAACCCGTGTTTAAGTAGCGAACTGGATTCCGAATCGGGAATTGCAGAAGTGCTCGCCCTGACCCCCACAGCGGCGGGATCTGATAGTTAGGTTTTGATGGAGGGTACAGTATGAAATACGGAAAGTTTTTGAAGGCGTCTTTCTTGCTCCATGATTCTTCTTTGGGCAAGTTTCCTGTTTGGCCAGGCAGTGAACTTTGCGCGATCCATGGCCGGGTCATGGATCCGACCGGAGCGACCATTCCGGACGCGAAAGTGTCGGCGACCAACGTGGATACGGGACTGGTGCGGAGTTCGGTCAGCAATTCCGATGGCGCCGACTCGCCGCCCAATCTGCCGGTGGGCCACTACAAACTGGACGTCGTGGCGGTGGGATTCAAAGAGTACATCCAGAGCGGCATCACCCTGCAGGTGAACGAGAGTCCCGTCGTCAACGTGAGCCTCGCACTTGGCGCGGTGAGCGAGAAGATGGAAGTGACCGGCAACGCGGTGATGGTGGACACCCATGAGAACTCTATTTCCACGGTCATTGACAACATTCGCATCATGGAACTTCCGCTCGACGGGCGAAACGCGCCCGCCCTCATTCTGCTTTCCGGCGGGGCCGCCAACGTCGCCCTTAGCAGCAATGACCTGAACAGCAGCAAGAACTACGGAAACGGAAACAGCGCGAACAGCAGCCCAACGGTGACTATCTCGGTTGGTGGCAGTCAGGAAAACGCGAACAACTATCTTCTCGATGGCAGCGACAATAACGATGCATTCTCCAACGTAAACGCGCCATTTCCATTTCCTGACGCCATTCAGGAGTTCAGCGTGCAAAGCAGCGGACTCTCAGCGCGCTATGGCGTACATGCGGGCGCGGTGGTCAACGCGCTTACGAATCGGGCACCAACAGCTTCCACGGCGACGTTTTCGAATTTTTGCGGAATCCACTGTTGAATGCGCACCATGTGCAGTTTACGGCTCCCCAGCCCGGGGCCCGCGATGACACCATCAAGCGAAACCAGTTCGGCGGAACCATTGGTGGGCCCATCATCAAAGACAAATTGATGTTCTTCGCCGGCTACCAGGGAACGCGGCAGGATGCTACGCCTCCGCCCAAGAGCACCATCGTGCCTACGGCGGCCGCTATTGCCTGCGATTTCAGCACCATGATGTCGGCGGGTTGCCAGAGCAGTGGCAAGGCCAAAACGCTCAAGGCGCCGTTCACCGCCAATCAAATCGACCCTGCGAACTTCAATCCCCAGGCGCTGGCATCGCTGAAATTTATCCCGGTGGCGACCAATCCGTGCGGGAATATCAGCTTTACCATTCCCGCCATTTTGAATGAAGACCAGGGCATTGCGCGAGTGGATTGGAACGTGAGCAATCGCAACACGATTTTCGCCCGCTACTTCGCGACCGACTACCGATCCCCGGTTCCTTTTGATCCCACAAACATTCTTCCTCAGGGAGCGACATCGTCGCAGTTCTCGCGCTTTCAGAGCATCGCTGTTGGAAATACGTTCACCTTGAGTCCGACGATTGTGAATGCTCTGCACGTGGATGCCACACGCATGGCGATCAATCGTGGTCCCGCCAGCAACATGATTAACCCAGCGACCATTGGGATTAATATTCCCAGTCCAGTGGCGAACGGCATGGTGCTCGGCGTTTCTTCCGGATACTTCACGACCGGCGGCGGTTCGCAGATGCCGGGCCATTTCATCAACAACTTGGGCCAGATCTCGGACGACGTTGACATTCTGCATGGGAAGCAGCAGTTCTCATTCGGCGTCAACCTCATGAAGATGCAGTTGAACTACCTCTCCACCTTCCAGTCCAACGGACAATTCACCTTCGGCGGCAACTTTGCCGGCGATAACCTGGCCGACTTTATGCTGGGCACGCCATCCACGTATGTGCAGGGAAATCCCGAGGCAGAAAATTGGAGATACACCTATTTTGGCCTTTACGTGCATGACAACGTTCACCTGCGTTCGAACTTAACGCTAAACGCCGGAGTGCGCTGGGAACCTTATTGGCCCTCGTGGGATGCCATGCACCGCGGCAGCCATTTCGATTACAACGCATTCATCAACAACGAGCACAGCACAGTATTTCCGGTTGCTCCCGCAGGACTCTCCTATTGCGGAGACTCGAATACTCCCTGTTCCTTTGCCAACAGCAAAATGCTGGATTTTTCGCCGCGCGTTGGTTTGATCTGGGACCCGACGAAGCACGGCACCTTGACGATTCGGGCCGGATACGGCCTGTTCTATGACAGCCCCGAGATGTACTTCTTCGACCGCTATGCGGACAATTCTCCATACGGTAGCGCGGTCAGCTTAACAAAGCCGGCTGGCGGCCTGACGAATCCTTATCTGGGACAAACCACTCCGCCATTCCCGCTGCCATTCCCAACGGCAGGAAGCACGAATGCGTTTTTCCCCACCAATGGCGTGTATATCAATAACGGTTTCGACATGCACCCCATGTACGTACAGAATTGGAACATGAGCGTGGAGAAACAATTCGCCAATGACTGGATGGTTTCGGCCACTTATTTGGGAAGCAAGACCACTCATATTTGGGCGGCGTATGAAGCGAATCCCGGACTCGATGTTCCGGTGCCCGCGAATGCGTTGCCCGGTTGCACTCCCGGCCAGGCGCCTTCCACCAGCAACACTAACTGCCGCCGCGCACTTTACGTCGCGGATCCGACTCAGGGGCAATTCTTCTCTAATCTGACCTCTGCATGGGACGGAGCGAACGCAAATTACAACGGTATGTTGCTCGCGGTTCGACACCGCATGAGCGACAACTTCACATTCCTAGGTAATTACACTTGGTCGCATTGCATTAGCGACGCGGACTTTTCTGGAGAGCTGACAAACAGCCGTCCAACGTTGTATCCCTCGGCGATCAACGCTCCGGATTTTTCCAACCTGGCGCTGGACAGAGGCAATTGCGGATTCGACGTTCGCCAGTCGATCAACGCATCTCTAGTGGTGAATAGCCCGGTAGTCAACCACGGAGTGGCGGGCGCCATCCTCAGCAATTGGCAACTTGCCCCGCTCATTACCTATCGCACCGGCCTGTATTTCACGGTCCTTACAGGAGTGGACACCGGGCTTACCGGCGCGACCACATCATTCAAGGACCGGCCGAATCAAGTGGGCGATCCGCTGAGCGGCTCATGCGCGAACGGCGCGTCCGTGGGAACCAGAAGGTGCTGGTTTAATACGGCGGCCTTTGCCGCGCCAGCGACCGGAACATTCGGCAATGTTGGTCGCGATTCAATTGCGGGCCCCGGAGCGTTTCAATTTGACGCTGCAGTCTCACGCAAATTTACCTTGACTGAAGCCAAGCAACTGCAACTCCGGTTTGAAGCATTTAATCTTGTGAACCATCCGAATCTCGGCAACCCCGTCTCGAGCGAGAACAGCGCCAACTTTGGGGTGATCCAAAGCCAGGTGGGCGATGGGCGCACGTTCCAGGGCGCGGTGAAGTTCCTCTTCTGAGGCCTGAATTTTGTACCCGTGGGGCCGGACGGCCTCCTGCCCGTGGCTGTCCGGCGCTCGCGGTTTAACGAACCGCAATTTATAGAATGCCTGGTGAGAAAAGATTGCGGCACAAAGTTAATGGCCAAGGACAAAGCAAATGAAGGACCGCCGGGAATTCCTAAAAGCATCTCTGGCTGGAGGAAGCCTGCTGCTGGCAAAGGCCTCGTTTGCCGCAGCCAGCTCATACGTCGCGCCAAGTCGGCTTCCGCAAAGTTCTTCTGAAAAGGATGATCCGTGGAGCCAGGTGTCACAAATCCTGGCGCGAATCAGGCCACCTGTTTTTCCAAAGCGTGATTTTGAAATTTCCGCATTCGGCGCGATCGGCGACAACCAGACAGACTGCACGCAGGCATTTCACAGGGCGATCGTCGCATGCAACGAGGCGGGCGGCGGCCGGGTGGTGGTCTCGTCTGGCCAATATCTAACCGGCGCAATCAAATTGTTAGGCAACGTCAATCTTCATGTGAGCCAGGGCGCCACCGTTCGCTTTACGCACGACACCAGCAAATACCCATTGGTCTTTACCCGCTGGGAAGGCACGGAGCTGATGAACTACTCTCCATTCATTTATGCCTTCGAGCAGGAAAATATTGGAATCACCGGCAGCGGGACCATTGACGGCAATGCTGATTGCGATCACTGGTGGTCGTGGAAGGCCACTGCAAATTGTGGGGGAAAGCCGGGCGGCGTAAGCCAGGACGAAGATCGCAACAAGCTTCATGATCTTGCCGAACGCGGCGTGCCGGTAAGTGAGCGCGTTTTTGGCGAAGGCCATTATCTGCGGCCTACGTTCATTGAACCGTATCGCTGTAAAAATGTCTTGATTGAAGAAGTGAAGCTGCTCAATTCGCCCATGTGGCATGTGCATCCCGTTCTCTGCACAAATGTCATCGTGCGCAAGCTCGCGATTAACAGTTCCGGTCCTAATACGGACGGTTGCGATCCGGAGTGTTGTGCCGACGTCCTCATTGAAGAATGCTCCTTCGATACCGGTGACGACTGCATCGCCATCAAGTCGGGCAGAAATGCCGATGGACGCCGGGTGAATACGCCTTCTCAGAACGTCATCGTTCGCAATTGCCATATGAAGAACGGTCATGGCGGGGTTTCCATTGGGAGCGAAATTACCGGAGGGGTAAATCACGTTTTTGCGGAAGATTTCACGTTAGATACGCAATACCGTGAGGCAGCCGCAATTCGTATTAAGAACAACGCTATGCGTGGCGGTGTGATCGAGCATATTTACGGGCGAAATATTGAAGTCGCCCAGGCAGGGCTGGCGGGACTTTCGATTGACTTCCACTATGAAGAGGGTGAAAACGGAAAATTTACGCCTGTCGCGCGCAACGTGGAAATCCAGCGCTTAAAAACTCAGAAGGCACAATATGCGCTTTATCTCCGCGGCTTCGCGAACGCTCCCATCGAAAATGTGCGAGTGAAGGATTGCGACTTTGAGGGCATCGCCAAGCCGGACGTGATTGAGAACGTAAAGAATCTTTCGTTCGTGGATGTAAAGGAAAACGGCAAAGTAGTTGACCGCCGCGGGTAATGTAATTCGGGGTTGGTCCCGGGTATTTCGGAAAACGACTGCATGGCATTCATAACGAAAAGTTTTTTATTACAAAGTAAAGCCGCGTGCCGCCTCTATACGGAGTATGCCGCCGCTGAGCCGATCTTTGACTTTCATTGCCATCTTTCTCCGAAGGACATCGCCGAAAACCGTTGCTTCCGCAATCTATTCGAGATTTGGCTTGAAGGCGACCATTACAAGTGGCGCGCCATGCGGACCAACGGTGTTGCGGAGCGCTTTTGCACCGGCGACGCTGATCCCTACGAGAAATTCCTTGCCTGGGCGCGCACTGTGCCCTATACCCTTCGCAATCCTCTTTATCACTGGACGCATTTAGAGTTAAAGCGCTACTTCGGCATTGACACATTGCTCGATGAGAGTTCGGCGCGAAGAATTTGGGACGGGGCAAATGAACAACTGAGCGACTTGCCGGCCAGGGCCATCCTGGAGAAATTTGGGGTTCAAGCATTATGCACGACCGACGATCCGGCAGATTCTTTGGAATACCACGAGCGCATTCAGACGTCCGGATTCGGCGTGAAAGTTTTTCCCGCATTTCGCCCGGATAAATCGTTGCAGGTGGAAGACGCGCAGGCCTTCAACCAATGGATTGAAAAGTTAGGATCTGCGGCGAACCTGAAGATCAACGCCTTTGCCGGATTGCTCGAAGCATTGCGAAAGCGCCACGATGATTTTCACAATCACGGATGCCGCCTTTCAGATCATGGCCTTGATTACTGCTTCGCGGAGCCGTGCACGCAGGAAGAGGCGGATGCCATTTTCAGGAAAGTCCGTGAAGGAGCCAATGCCGCGCCTTTGGAAGCCGCGAAATACACAAGCTTCATGATGCTGTTTTTTGGCCAACTTGACGCCGAAAAAGGTTGGACGAAGCAGTTGCATCTAGGTGCCCTGCGCAACGCCAATACGCGCATGTTCAGGCAGTTGGGCCGGGACACGGGGTTTGATTCTATCGGCGACTGGCGGCAGGCCGGGCCGTTACGCGCTTATCTTGATCAGTTGGACCGGAACGATCAGCTGCCCAAAATGATCGTCTATAACCTGAATCCGGCGGATGATTACATCTTCGCCACTCTGCTCGGTGATTTTCAGGATGGAAACGTTGCCGGCAAGCTCCAATTTGGCAGCGGTTGGTGGTTCCTGGACCAGAAGGAAGGCATCGAGTGGCAACTCAACGCACTGTCCAATTGCGGGCTGCTCTCGCGCTTCGTTGGCATGATTACCGATTCGCGGTCCTTCATGTCATTCCCGCGCCACGAATATTTTCGCCGCGTCTTGTGCAATCTTCTTGGGGGCGAAATGGAAGCCGGCTTGCTCCCCGATTCCATGGAGCTGGTTGGCGGCATGGTGCGCGACATCTGCTTTAGTAACGCAGCCGGATATTTGAATATGCCCGGAGTTAAAAGTTCCGATCGACACGCGGTCATGGCTGAACGCGGATAGCATCGCATTCGGCAATCGATCAACCTGATATTGAAAGCAGAGACATTGCAGACCCACTCATCCATTCGCATCCACAACGGAACCTATCGCGAAGTGGTCACCATTAACCAATCACATGTGCGATTTGAAGGAGATGTAAAGATCCTTCAAAAATTTGTGATTGTCTTCAATAAGAGTCACGGGGCCGCCGACGGCATTTAGGGAGCATTTTTTATTCATGGCATATCCCGCACTTGATCTTGCTTCTAAAACGGCCGTAGTCATCGGAGGCACCTCCGGCATTGGCCTAACGCTAGCCAAAGGGTTGGCGCAGGCAGGCGCGAATGTGGTGCCGACCGGACGTCGTCCTGATCTTGTGAAAGCGGCAGGCGAGGAAATCCGGAAGATCGGACGCCGAACCCTCGTGCAACCTGCAGATGTAAAGGACAAAGCCAGTCTGGAGTCGCTGCTGCACGCCGTACGCGAAGAGTTTGGGCATGTGGACATTCTTGTGAATAGCGCGGGGATGACCAGGCGCACTCCCACACTTGAGCTGCCTGAAAGCGAATGGAGCGAAATTCTAGAAACCAACTTGACTGGCACCTTGCGGGCCTGCCAGGTATTCGGGCGCGAAATGGTCAAGCGCCAGTATGGACGAATTATTAACATTGCGTCGTTATCATCCTTCGTCGCGCTCTATGAAGTAGCGGCATACTGCGCCAGCAAGGCGGCGGTTGCGGCGCTTACAAAATCGCTCGCCGTGGAGTGGGCGCGGTATGGCGTGTGCGTGAACGCCATTGCGCCTGGGGTCTTCCGGACTGATTTGAATGCGGCGCTCCTGGACGGCACCCCGCGCGGCCACGAATTCTTGGCGCGCACTCCCATGCGCCGTTTCGGCACCCTGGAAGAGTTGACAGGTGCGGCGGTTTTTTTGGCTTCGGATGCGGCCAGTTTCGTGACCGGACATTTGCTAGCCGTGGATGGTGGGTTTCTAGCGAGCGGAGTGAACCAATAACGGTCATAGGAACACCGCGCGAAAATCTGGGAATGAAGCGTGAATGCTGGTGCGCGCTGATGTCCGCATCGCGACTGAGACTCGTGTATAAAGATTAATGATAAAGACACTGAGTATCCGACCGGTAATGCTCGTGCGTGATGGAGATAGAATGCCCGATGCTGGACGGGTTATGGTCCATGATATTTCCGTGAGGTTTCAAAAATAGGCCCCTGTTCATGGGAAATTCTCCAAATCTGACTTCTGCTTCCACGCCCGCTGCGTCATCTCCATCCGCACTGCAAAACGCCGCGAAAACAATCGGCCACTACCGTTGGACTATCTGCGCCCTGCTGTTTTTTGCCACCACCATCAACTACATGGACCGCCAGGTCATCGGCTATCTGAAAGAGTTCTTTTGCAGATCCACCGCGTTGGGCGGTTTTGGCTGGAGCAATCAGGAATTTTCTTACCTCACGTCTTTTTTCACCGGTGTCTACGCCGGAGTCACGGTGCTGGCTGGATGGTTCATTGACAAGATCGGCACCAAGCTTGGCCTGGCGCTCTCGCTCATCGTCTGGTCCATTTGCGGGATCGCCAATGCGTTTGTCGGAGGCGTGCTGCGAATGCACATCATTGTGCGCAGCGCCTTCGCGGTTGGCGAGGCGGGCAACTTTCCGGCTTCCATCAAGACCGTAGCGGAATGGTTCCCCAAGCGCGAACGCGCTCTGGCCACGGCCATTTTTAACGCCGGGTCCAATGCTGGCGCGATGGTGGCGGCGTTGCTGGTGCCGGTCATCATGATCCACTACGGAGATGTGAAGGGCTGGAAGATGGCCTACATCATCACCGGCGCGGTTGGCTTTCTTTGGCTGATTTTTTGGTTCTGGCTCTACAATCCCCCCTCGCGGCACAAAAAGGTCACGCAAGCCGAACTTGACTACATTCGGGTGGATGACGAGCTTTCGACTACGCCAGCAGCCACACACGCCGCCATTCAACCCAACGCCCAGCCGGGAATTTCGTGGTTGAAGTTGTTTCGCTACCGGCAACTTTGGTCATTTTTCACCGGCAAGTTCATGACCGACGGCGTGTGGTGGTTTTACTTGTTCTGGCTGCCGGACTATTTGCACAAGCAATTTCACATGACCGACCGGCAGATCATGCTGCCAACATTCACTGTCTACGGAATCGCCATCGTGGGCAGTATTTACGGCGGCAGAATGCCAATGAAGCTGATTGAGCGCGGCATGAGCGTTTACAGTGCGCGGATGAAGTCCATGTTGATGATTGCTTGTTTGCCGCTGCTGGTTTTGCTTACGCAATTCTTTGGCAACACAGATCGTTTTGGCAGCGCCGCGGCTCCGCTGGCAATTGCCATGATCTGCGCCGGCACCACTGCCCACCAGGCGTGGTCGGCCAACCTGTTTACAACCGTTTCTGACATGTTTCCGAAAAAGAACATTGCGTCCGTGATAGGGATTGGGACGATGGCCGGGGGCATCGGTGGTGTACTGTTGCAGTTGCTGGCCGGCAAGCTTACCGATGTTTTTATTCGAACACCACAAACCGCATACCTGTTCATGTTCATGGTTTGCGGGTTAAGTTACCTGATTGCGTGGGGGCTGATGAAGATTCTCGTTCCGCAACACAGGCTGGTCACGGAATCCTAAGTTTAGGTGTCGGGAGTAATGCATGGCGCTGAAGGTCAAGCCTAAATCAGAATGCCGCTGGGACTTGGTCAGCCTCGGCGAAGTGATGTTGCGCTTTGACCCGGGCGACCGCCGGGTGTGGACAACTCGAAATTTTGAAGTTTCTGAAGGCGGCGGCGAATATAACGTCGCGCGCGGACTGAGGCGCTGCTTCGGCCTGAACACCGCCATCGTCACGGCTTTTGCTGATAATCCCGTAGGGCGCTTACTGGAAGACCTCATCTTTCAGGGAGGCGTTGATCAAAGCCTGGTTCGCTGGGTGAATTACGACGGCGTGGGACGCGCCGTGCGCAACGGCTTGAATTTCACCGAACGTGGATTTGGCGTGCGGCCAGCTCTGGGATGCTCCGACCGTGGACATACCGCTGTATCCCAACTGAAGGCGGGCGAAATTGACTGGGAGGAAATTTTCGGTAAACACGGCGCGCGCTGGCTCCATACCGGCGGCATTTTTTGTGCGCTTTCGGAAAGCACTCCCGACGTCGCTTTGGAGGCCATGAAGGCCGCCAGGAAGCACGGCGTAATTGTTTCCTATGACCTGAATTATCGCGAATCGCTTTGGAAGGCCATCGGCGGAAGAAAGCGCGCCCAGGAAGTGAACCGGAAGCTCGCCCCTCTTGTGGATGTAATGATTGGGAATGAAGAAGATTTTTCCGCCGCCCTTGGTTTTGAAGTGCTGGGGCAGGATGAACACGTTTTTAAAATCGAGGTTGAAGCGTTCAAGAAAATGATTCAAACGGCGGTAAAGGAATTTCCCTTCAAGGCAGTGGCCACGACCTTGCGAAAGGCGAATACCGCGACCCTGAACGGCTGGGGCGCGATTTGCTACGAAGGCGGTCGCTTTTACGAAGCCATTTACCGGGAAAGTCTGGAGATTTTTGACCGTGTTGGCGGCGGTGATTCCTTCGCCTCTGGTCTTATCTATGGATTTCTGACCGAACAAGGCCCGCAGTGGGCGGTGGAGTGCGGCGCAGCCCATGGCGCGCTGGCCATGACCACACCCGGCGACACCACCATGGTCACACTAAAAGAAGTCACCCAAGTGATGCACGGTGTGGGTGCGCGCATCGCACGCTAACCTTCACTCATTAAGGAACGGAATGACGAAAGAGGAAACTTCAAATCGAATTACAGAAATCGGCATTGTTCCGGTAGTGCGCGCGTCTTCCACCAAACAGGCGTTGCAGGCAGCGGAGGCGGTTTGCAAGGGCGGCATTCCCATCGTAGAAATGACGATGACTGTTCCCGGCGCTATTGACGCCATTTCGCAACTGGCGAAAGCTTCCGGCAAAGAAATCCTGATTGGAGCGGGAACCGTGCTTGATGCGGAGACCGCGCAGCGGTGCCTGGATGCAGGCGCGGAATTTCTGGTCAGTCCCGGATTCGATCTTGCCACCGTGCAACTCGCCAAGCGCCTGGGTAAACTGATCATGTCTGGCGCATTGACCCCAACTGAAGTGATTGCTGCATGGAAGGCTGGAAGCGACTTTGTAAAAATATTTCCCTGCGGAACGGTCGGTGGTGCGAAATATATCAAAGCTTTAAAAGCCCCGTTGCCTCAGGTTCCCATGGTCCCCACCGGTGGCGTGAACCTGAATACCGCCGCGGAATTTCTGCAGGCTGGCTCAGCGGCGCTGGGAATCGGCGGGGAATTGGTTTCCGCCGCCGCGCTCAAATCAGGAGACCTCTCTCCAATCACAGAAGCTGCGAGGCAATTCGTCGCCATTGTTCGCGAAACTCGTAAAAAAATGAAGTCGCAATAGCGCCTTCGCGACATCGTTGCAGCTCTTCGTTAGCCATTACAGATGTACGTGATAAAACGCGCCAAGGATAATTCCGAACACAATATGGGCAATAAAAATGGAAACCGGGGTTTGCACTCCGTAATTTAAGGCCATGAAGCCCGGCGGCTCCAGGTCGCGGCTTGCGGTAGGCCCGTGTTGTTCGTTCGCCATATGAGGATGAAAGCTTGGCATAAGCGGCATTCCCACCATCAGCACAAACGCCGCCTGCGCCGCGCCCAGCAAGCCTCCTAGCCACCAGTTGGCGTGGCCCCAGGATTCAAAAATGAATGCGTAGATGATTGCGAACACCCAGCCGTCAATCAAATGAAAAAGAAATCCATACAGTTTTGCCCGCCTTCGGTCGGGAGTAAACGCCGTCCCCAAAAAATACGGAATATTGATTCTCGTCAATCCCAACGACTGGCTTCCCGAGAGCATTGTGGTCAGCGCGAGAGTTGCTACAAAGCCCCACAGCAACCATCCTTGCCAGTTCATGCGCTTGCCTCCTGCGCGGTCCCATGTGACGATGCTTTTTCCTGACGATGGGGAAGGGACTGTGTCCCTTTTGCGCGGTCCGCGATAGAGAGTGCGGCCCCAATCACGCCCACATGAGTGAATGCCTGAGGGAAATTGCCCAGCGCATTCCCATTGGCCGGATCAATTTCCTCCGCGTAGAGACCCAGCTCATTTTGGAATGAGAGGAGATGGTCAAAAAGATTTTCCGCGGCCTGTTGTGTACCGCCACCCAGGGCAAGGAACTCAACCTCCCAAAAACTGCACAGCGCGAATGCGCCCTCGGAGTGGTCATTGCGATAGCGATAGAGCAGGCCATTGCCTGCGTCCAGTTGATCGCGGATGCGTGCGTAGGTCGTCTGCATCCTTAGATTGTCCGATTTTTCAATCCGTACCATGCAAACAGCAACAAGCTGGCGTCCATTTGATCGCCGCCCAAGACGCTTGTGTAACTCTGCAATGCCGGGTTCCAAGCGAGCGAGCGAATTTCCTGCTCGATCTGCTGGCGCGTCTCACTAAAGGAATGGGCGTCGGTAAGCTTCCATCCGTGATCGCGAAGATTTAACAGACGGTCCATGGCAGTCCAACATAACAGCCGGGAGTGAGTGTGTTTTTGATCGCCCACTGCGCGGCTCCCATATGCCCTCGTCAGGCAAGCTCCAATGCTTGACGACGTATTCCCCAAAATTGCGTAACGCCTTTTGCATGCCGGCATCCAGAGTTCCGCCACGAAATACGTATTGAGCGGCCGCATCGATTACCTCACCGTAAATATCGAGTTGCAACTGATCCCGCGCCAGGTTGCCAATTCGCACCGGACTAGAATTTTTGAAGCCGCTTAAATGCTTGAGCTCGCGTTCCTCCAGGGCCGGACGCCCATACAGCGTATATACCGTCTGCAACTCAGGTTGCGTGAGCCAGGTGGTGTGCAGCATCCACTCCATGAAGTCGGAAGCCTCATCCCAATAGCCGAGTCCCAGCAGGCCCCGGATCGTGAGGGAAGCGTCACGGAGCCAGCAATAGCGGTAGTCCCAGTTGAGCGATCCGCCAATGCGCTCCGGCAAGGACGTAGTCGGCGACGCGATAATTGCTCCAGAAGGCGCAAAGGTGAGCAACTTGAGGGCAAGAACGCTGCGCACCACCGCCTCCCGGTATGGGCCCTCATAAGTGGCGCGGCCAGCCCATTCACGCCAGAAGTTGATGGATCGTTCGATCCCCGCACGCACGAAATCTCCCAGCGGGTTCAGTACGGCGGGCGCTTCCTCGGTGTATGAGAAGGAAAACTGAAAAGTATCCCCAGCACGAATGCGGAAACGAGAGTGCGCAAGTGTTTCGCTGAGGTCTAATGGAGCGTTGGTTCGCAGCCAATAAACTCCCTTGCCCACTTTCGCTCGTATACCGAGTTTCCCCAGATCATGGACAGAGATGGGACGCGATCCATACAAAGCTCGCGGCACGAATTCCATCTCAATCTCGGCTTCTCCAGCCGAGCATTCGATCTGGCGCACGATTTCCTGGTCAGGAAGACGCGTGGTTCGCTTGAATGCTTCCGACGATACAGGCATTAAATCGGTGAGCGTGACGGTGCCCGAGGCACAATGGAAAGTGGTCAGCAGAACATTCGTATCGGGCACATACTTTCGAGCAATGCTCGTGGCATTCAGGACCCCAATGCGCCAGTAGCCTCCGCGTTCGCGGTCCAAAATCGCGCAAAAAATCGCTGGACTGTCGAATTTTGGCCAGCACAGCCAGTCAATCGAACCTTCGCGGGAAACCAGGGCCGCCGAGCGGCAGTCGCCGATGATTCCGTAATCTTGGATTTTCGCGCATTTTGCGGGCATGGGAAGGCGAAAGGGTCGTTAGGCGCACCGTATAAGCAATGCCATAGTCCGATGGGTGAATGACGGCGTCAGGTTGTCTCCCTGGCACCGCAGAACGCGTTGGGCGCACTTGGCAAGGCAAAATGGCTTATCGTTGTGATGCGCTTGCTTCTGGCCATACCGGGCTTGCGAGTTCAATTTGCCACACCGGGGTGTTGGCGGCAATTGGTCCTTCGGACTTTAGAACTACTGGCGACTCTCCCGTGCTGATCCAAAAATGAGTGTCTGGCGGCTGCTTGCCGGCAAGCGAAGCGACGGCGCCCGCGACTCCGCCGATTTTTACCTTTGCCACAAAAGTCTTTGCCTTACGTTGTGAACCAGCGATGGAGAATGAATCGTCACCCTGGGGGGTGATGATGAGTTTGACTACTCGCGGCTTCGGCGTGGCCGCTACCAGCGAAACCGTGATCTCCGCCGCGCCTGAGCGCATGTTCTTCACCAGAATGGGCACCAGTCCGTTCGCGAGATCATCGGGCAAATCCACATGATCCGTGGAAAGTTTGTTTTTCCCATCTGACAAGTCCAGTACTCTCACCTGATTTTTTGAAACGTCAATCCACATTTCGACCGGATGCTCGAATGCCGGCCCCTTCTCAATCATGTGATAACTCTGCAGACGAAAGCTTCCTCGTTGGGTGAAGACGGCAGTCTCTCCGTGCAGAGAGCCATCGGAAAAACGAAATTCGAGGCGCGCGGTCATCTGGCTGCCGCGGGTTGTCTGGATCAAATCGCCGTTCGCAATGATTTTGCCCGCCGGTGTTCGCAGTGCCAGGAATCCGTGGACTACGCCTTCAGGATGGAGCACGTGCACCGGACTTCCCAATGCTCGCGGGCCCATAGAGAGACCGATAAACGAGATGCCCACGAGCATTAGCCATATTGAGCCGGTCGCATTCCGCCGGAATCTTTATTTTGCCCCAATCTTCTCGCCACCTTTTTCCTTCGGACTATGACGTGGAATTAATTCCACTAGTTGCCCTTCGGCGTGTCTGCGGAATGTCAATTGATGGTTGCTAGACGCAAGGGTTCCGGGAAAAACAGGCGACGACTGTGCGGCAATGCGAACCCTCCTTGCGTTAGGGAGTTGCGCGATTCGCGAGATTTTTCGCCGATTGAACTAAATATTTGCCATGACTGCTCATTCGCGTCCTACAATAACGGGGCGGAAGGCCGTTAAGGCAGCGAAGATGGCTGAAAATTGGGGAACAATGGCGCGGGCAGTTGGTTCAAGGGAAGTTCCGTCTGGATCAATACCTGGGCGGTTCGGACCGCGCTGCTGTTTTTCTTACTGCCGACGCAAAAGGCACCCGGAAAGTCGCCGTAAAGCTTGTCCTGGCTTCTCCGGCGAATGCGGACGCCCAACTTCTGCGCTGGAAACAGGCAGCGAATCTCTCCCATCCACATTTAATGCGCGTGGTGGAATTTGGGCGTTGCGATCTGCCCGGCGCGAACCTTCTTTACATCGCCACTGAGTACGCGGAAGAAAGCCTGACCGTCTTTTTGCCTCAGCGCCCGCTCACTTCGAGCGAAGCACAGGAAATGCTCGTCCTGTTCTCGACGTGCTTACTTACTTGCATCGCGCGGGTTTTGTGCATGGGCACCTTCGCCCCTCGAATGTTCAGGCCGTGAACGACCAGCTCAAGCTTTCGAGCGACGGGATCTTCAAGATCAATGAGCCCAGCGGCCGCGCAAAACGCGACTCCTAGATCCCCCTGAGATCGCGACCATGATGACCTCTCCTGCTGGCGACGTCTGGTCGGTGGGAATGCTCTTGTCTGAGGCGCTCACCCAGCAACTGCCGACCGTGCCTGCTACGACGAAGGGCAAGCCTGGACAGCAGGACCCTGCCATTTCTGGGGCCATCCCGGAGCCATTTCAAGAGATCATTCGCAACAGCCTGCGTTTTGATCCCCAGCGGCGGTGGACGGTCCAGCGAATGACCAGCTAGCTAGAATCTGGTCTTCCCACAGCTTCAACAGACACAATTCCCTCTTCCTCGGGAGCCCTCCGCAAAAAGAGGTTTTTGGATTTTGATTGCGGCGGTCATTGTGATTGTTGCGATAGTGGCAGGGATCGAAATGCGCGGCCCTCGTCAGCAAATAGGCGTCCGGAGGCCCGCGCAAGCTTCCCACGGACCTACAGAGCGGGCAAAACATCGTCATCCCAATCGGAGCAGGCAGGGATGACGATGTCAGGCCGCGAGCTTTTGCGCGGGCCTCTCGGACGCCGATTGCAGGTTCCCACTATCGCAACAATCCACCGATGACCACCGCAATAGAAATCCAAAAACCTCTTTTTGCGGAAAGGAATTTGCTGCTGTTGAAGCTGTGGGAAGACGCCGGCGATTCGCTCTACTGTCCCACCGCCGCTGGGGATAGAAAACGCAGGCTGCGAATGATCTCTTGAAATGGCTCCGGGATGGCCCCAAATGGCAGGTGCCTCCAATCCCCAGGCTTGCCCTTCGTCGTAGGCAGGCAGGCGGTTCGCAGTTGCTGGGTCAGACAAGAGGTTGGGCGAGGTCGTGGTGGGTCTAGCAGGAGTCGGTTTTGCGCCATTGATCTTGAAGATCCCGTCGCTCGAAAGCTTGAGCTGGTGGTCACTCACGGCCTGAACGTTGGAGGGGCGAAGTTGCCCCATGGCCGAAAACCACACAATGCAAGTAAGTAAGCACGTCGAGAACAGGACGAAGCATTTCCGCTGTTGCTTCGCTCGAAGTGAGCGGCACTGAGGCAAGATCTGGGCCAGGCTTTCTTCCGCGCTCCAGTGGCGATGTAAAGGTCCGCGCGGGCAGTGCAACGCCCAAATTCCACCACGCGCATTAAATATTCGGATGGGAGAAATTCGCTGCCTGTTTCCAGCGCAGAAGTTCATTCGCCGGAGAAGCCAGGACAAGCTTTACAGTTTTACCATGTTGGCTGAGAAAAACGGCGGCGCATGTAACCGCCGGTATTGATCCAGACGGGAACTCCCCTTGAACCAAGATCCCCGCGCCATTGTTCAATTTTCAGCCGTACTTGCCGCCTGCCTTGAGCGGTCCGCGTGTAGGACGCGAATGACAGTGATGGCAAATATTTAGTTCGATGGCAAAAATCTCGCGATCGCGCAACCTAACGCAAGGAGCACGTGCGGCTGGTAAGGTGTTTCCCGGAACCCTTGCGTCTAGCGACCATCGATTGACACTGCAGCACCAAAGGGCAACTGCATGGAATCAATTCCAGCGGCATAGTCCGAAGGAAAAAGGTGGCGAGAAGTTGGGGCAAAAATAAAGATTTCCGCGATGAGACCGGCTCAATATGGCTAATGCTAGTCAGCATGTCGTTTATCAGTTCTCTCTATGGGCCCGCGAGCAACTCGGAAAATCCGCGGTCCACATGCTCCATCCTGAAGGCGTAGTCTCCACGGATTCTGGCACTGCGAACACCGGCGGGCAATGCGAAGGCGTTTGATGCCAAAGCAAGCCCGCGGCAGCCAGAGATGACCGCGCCCTCGTTCGTTTTTCCGATGTCGGCGGAAGCTCATTCTTGGCCCCAACGAGAACTCGTCTGCAGAGTTATCGCATAGATTGAGAAGGACCGCGTCAAATGTGGATTGACGTTTCGAATTCAGGTGTCCTCGACTTCCGAGATGGAAAAACAAACTTTCCACGGATCATGTGGATTTGCCGATAGTCTCGCAAACGAACTAGTGCCGTTCTCTGGTGAAGAACATCAGCTCAGGCGCGGCGGAGATCACGGTTTCGCTGGTACGCAGCACCAAACCAGCGAGTAGGTCAAACTCATTCATCACCCCAGGGTGACGATTCATTCTCCATCGCTCATTACAACGTAAGGCAAAGACTTTGTGCTGATGCACTCACTTGCCGGCAAGCGGCCGCCAGACACTCATTTGAGGATGCGCACGGGAGAGTAGCCAGGTATTTTTAAAGTCCGAAGGACCAATTGCCGCCGACACCCCCGGTGTGCGAATTGAACTCGCAAGCCCAGTTATGGCCAAGAAGCAAGAACGCATAAGCCATTTCCCTTGCCGGGTAAGGTTCTCTGCGGTGCCAGGAGACAACCTAGACGCCGTAGATTCACCGTCGGACTTTCTATGGCATTGCTTAGTGCGCGGTACGCCTGACGACATGCCCGCAAAATGCGCGAAAATGAGATTCGAATCATGCACAAACCATGTGCCTGTGGTTTCCCGTAAATTGGGCTAGGCTGTGTAGGCCAAAATTCGACAGTGCCAGCGACACAATTTGAGAAATTTCAAACGCGGAGGTTACTGGCGCATTGGGGTCCTGAATGCCACGAGCATTGCTCGAAAGTATGTGCCCGATACCGAATGTTCTGCTGACCACTTTCCTGCTCGAGGGCACCGTCCACGCTCACCGATTTAATGCCTCTATATACGGAAGCATTTCAAGCGAACCACGCGTCTTCTGAGCCAGGAAATGGTGCGCCAGATCAAATGCTCGCTGGAGAAGCCGAGATTGAGATGGAATTGCGTCCGCGAGCAATTTTTAGCATCCCAGCTGTTATTGCAGTAATTGTGGGAAGCGGTATACGAGCGAAAGTGGGCAAGGAGCTTATTGGCTGCGAACCAACGCTCATTATTCATTTTCCGTGCGTCCTCGGGATGTTTTTTCAGTTTTCTTTCTCATACACCGAGGAAGCGCCCGCCGTACTGACTGCGGAGATTTTCATACATGCACAGAACAATCCCCTCCACGTAAATGGGCTGGCCACCGCACCATTTCTAGACCGTGCCGGAAAACGGCATGCGCCGCGAGTTCTCACCTTTGCGCTTCTGGAGCAATTATACGGCCGACTACAGTCTTTGCCGGAGCGCATTTGCGCAATATTCAACTGGGAGCTACCGCTATTGCTGGCTCTAACTTCTTCCCTCACGATCCGGGGCCTGCTGGGGACTCCAGCTATTGGGATAACTGCAACTTCATGGAGTGGAATCTGCGCACCACCTGCACTACGCAACCTCAGTTGCAGAAGCGTGTGGTACCGCTGTATGGCACAAAGGTTTTCAAGACCTAAGTCCGGTGCGAATTGGCAAAACTCTGGCAGGATGAGTTTGCAACTCAATAGACGGTGAGGTGATGGAGATTTTGGGCCCCTCAATACGTATTTCGTCGCGGGAAAAGTGAATACCAGCATCAAAAGGCGCTTTGTGATTTTTGGAAATGCGTCGTAGACAGTTGGAGCTTGCCTGACGAGGTGTGGGACACTAAGCGCGGTGGGAATCGAACACACTAGCTCCCCCGACTGTATGTTCAAGGCGCGTCTGTTAAATCTTCCGCGACAAAAATGAGAACTTTACCGAACGCCCATCTTGGTGAGAGACGCGCCCAGCAGTCGAGCAGGAAATTCGCTGGAACCCGGCATTGCAGACTGACACAAGCGTCTTGGGCGGCGATCGAAGAAATGGATAAGCCAGCTTGTTGCCTGTTTGTACGGATTTGAAAAATCGGACAATGTATAGGACGAACCTCTGCGCGCGCGCGGTTAGGCGGATACGACTGGAACGCAGGCAATGGCCTGCTCTTATCGCTATCACAATGACCACTCCGAGGGTAAGGTCCTGGGTGGCGGTACACAACAGGCCGCAGAAAATCTTTTTGGGCCAGTGTCTATTCTCAATTTGCAAAATGAGCTGAAGGAGATGCGCTAATAATTAGGCATTCACCGCTCATGTGGGCATTTAGGGCGCGCACTCTATGCGCGGACCGCGCAAAAGGGACACAGTGCCTTCCCCATCGTCCAGAAAAAACATCGTGGCATCAAGACGGCAGGGAGGGGCAAGCTCTCCAACTGGCAAGGATAGTTGTTGTGGGCTTTGTAGCAACTCTCGCGCTGACCATGTATCGGAATTGACAAAATGAGATTACTGCAGCGGTTACGCTCATTATTCTATAAATTTGTTTTTCATTTGATTGACGGCTGGGTGTTGCGCGATCAGGTTGTTACACATTCCATTTTTGAATCCTGGGGCCACGCCAACTGGTGGCTAGGAACAGCAGGCAGGCGTTTGTGCTGATGGTGGGGAATGCCACTTTCCAAGCTTTCATCCTCATATGGCGAACGAACAACGAGCTACCGCGGCAAAGTTGTGGAGCCGCCGGGCTTCGAGATAGCCTTAAGAAATTACAAGAATGCGAAACCCGGTTTCCATTTTTATTCCATATTCGAAATTGTGGCGCGCGTATCACATTACATCTGTAATTGCTAACGAAGAGCTGCCGAGCACGTGCTCGCGAAGGCGGCCTGCAACTTGACTTTTTACGAGTTCCGCGAACAATAAGCAAACTAATTGCCTCGCAGTTGGAGAAAAGTGATTTTAGACGCGGCGGCGGAAAATTCAATTCCCCGCCGATTCGCGCCTCCGGTGGTATTCAGGTTCACGCCACCGTGATTCTCGGCAACGGGCTTTTTGGACTAAATATTCGCACCACCGCAGACAAGTTTCCGCGGGAAATATTTTTTACAAAGTCGCTTCCGGCCTTTTCCATGCAGCAATCACTCAGTTGGGGATCCGCAGACATGATGCTTGCCCCCAGGCGCTTGGCGATTGTGCACGGTGGCAAGATCGAATCCGGGACTGACCAGAAATTCCGCGCCTGCATCCGCGCATCAAGCACGGTTCCCGGATTTCTTTGCCGGAAGCTTTCGCCAGTTGCGAAATGGCCCAATCACGCCGGGAGCGGTCGTTCATTTCTACCAATGGGAATGCCGCCCTTGCAAACCGCCTCCCGTCCTCAACGCCCTAACGCTTGGTGGAAGACGCACACATACCGGAACGAATGCCGATTTCCTACTAATTGGATGTTGAAGTTTCCTCTTCCGTCATTCCGTTCCTTAATGAGTGAAAGGTATACGTGCGATGCGCGCGCCCACATCACTTGGGTGATTTTGTTTTAGTGTGACCATGGTGGTGTCGCCGGGGTGTCGTGGCCATGGCCAGCGCGCGCTGCGCCAGGCGGGCTCCACCACCAGCTGCGGGCCTTGTTGGTCAGAAATCCGATTGAGGAATAACCGAGGCGAAGAAAGGCCGACACAGACAAAAATCTAGACTTTTCCGGTAAATGGCTTCGTAAAAGCAAAAAAACTTGCGCCTTCTAGAAATCGCACCCCAGCGGTATTGCGCTTTTCGCAAGGTCGTGGCCCCACTTGAAGGGAAATTGCAGTTTTGCCGCCATTTCAATCATTTTTCTTTGAACGCTTCAACAGCCTGTTAGAAAACATGTTGGGCTCCCCCCACACTTGGAAAACTTGAAAGAGGGCGGCAGAAAATTGTTCTTCATTCCCAATACGTACGGGGCGAGCTTCAGTTATTCCGCCGATGGCCTTCCAAACAATCACAATGGTGCAAGATCATAGGAAAACAATTACACCGTGCCTCCACGGCGGCCTTTGCATGGCCTCAAAGCAACGTGGGGAGTGCTTTCCGAAAGCGCACAAATACCCCACCGGCAACCT
>CAWHQK010000028.1:0-23408 GCA_963831435.1 uncultured Acidobacteriota bacterium | reverse complement strand
TCGGTTGGTATTGCTACCATGAGCTGGAGACCTACAACCGCTACTACAATTATTTTCGCGAGCAATTGCCCACGCCCGATTTAGTGATTTATTTACAGGCCACGCCCGAGGTGCTGAAGAAGCGGCTGAAAAAGAAGAACGCGCCCGGCGAGAAGGCGATCAACGAAGATTACTTGGAAGAAATTGTCCGCGCCTACGAGCACTTCTTCTTTCACTACACGTCTTCCGACCTGCTGATCGTGAATACGTCCGAGATTGACTTCGTGGAGCGCAACGAGGATTTGCAGGAGCTTCTGAAGAAGGTCTCCGCGCCCATTAAAGGTACGCAATACTTCCTGCCGCTGGGCAGCGAGGAAGCTGCCAGCGCGTAGAGTCTTCCTATTTACGCTTCGCCTCTTCTGAAAATTTAAGATCAAGTCCTTCAACTTCGCGGCAATGAATATAGTGAGAGTGTCTTTCCCACCTTCAAAAACTCAGGATCAGCAGTCACCAGCCACGCGCCGCGCTCAATAGCCAGTTCCGCAGCGAAAGCATCCGCATAGCCGAGTCCGTGCTTCTCTTTCAGCGCCCCAGCCCGAGAGGCGCGATCTCGATCCACTGCCATGACCGTGATGGGCAATTCCTGTAACTTTTTCTCAGCTTCCCAGGCTTTTGACTCTCCATGACGCCGCCACGCAATGTAGAAAACTTCTCCCCAGTTCACAGCGGACATAAATAGAGGTGCATCCTTGCGCAACGCTTCTCCAAGAAGATGCCGGACTTTTTCGGCGGCGCTTGGCCGTGCCTCAAATAAACTGATTAGCGCGTTAGCATCGAGCACGTAGCGCCGCGATGATGGATGCGATCTCAACGTTTCTCCCGTTTGCGTTCGCGCTCCCGTTCTGCGAAGAGTTCATCAAACATCGATGGTGCGCCCGCAGCGGGTTTGAGGAATCCCATAATTTCATCCAACCGCTGTTCATTGATTGGGGTTAACACAAGGCGCCCCTTTTCTTCGCTCCACGTGGCGGGAGTGCCTTTTTCCAGGTCAAACTTTTGACGTAATTCAGCTGGAATCACGACCTGGCCTTTGGAGCTTATAGTGGTTCGATAGTTCGACATGGCTTATCTTACCACAAAGTAAGATATTTATTAATGTCTTACTTCTCCTTATTTATATTCCGATTAGCTCCAACGTCAGTTAGTGTTTAAGATACGTACAGGCGAACAGGCTCCATCCGCCAAGGCGGAGGGGCACTGGAGGACAACGTGAGTCTCACCCCAATTGGCGCTCCGCGCCACAAGATCACCACCGCATCCCTACAGGAAAAGAAACTTCGACACGAACCGATTACATGCCTGACTGCCTACGACTACGCAGCCGCACGCCTGGTGGACGAAGCCGACATTGACATTGTGCTGGTGGGCGATTCGCTGGCCATGACCATGCTTGGCCACGAAAACACTCTGTCCGTTACCGTGGACGAGATGCTGCATCATCTGAAGGCCGTGCGGCGAGGGGTGAAGAATGCGCTGCTCGCCGTTGATATGCCCTTCGGGGCTTTTCATGTGAACTCGGACGCGAGCGTGGCCAATGCCATTCGCTTTGTGAAGGAAGGCGGCGCTGAGATTGTAAAGATCGAAGGTGGCGAAAAGCGCGCTGACTTGATCCGGCGCGTAATTGATGCCGAAATTCCCGTCGCCGGACACATCGGACTCACCCCGCAATCGGTACATACGATGGGTGGCTACAAGGTGCAGGGCAAATCCTTAAACGACATTGAACAGCTCATGCGCGATGCTGTTGCATTGGACCATGCGGGTGTTGCTTTTCTTGTGCTCGAAGGGATTCCGCGCGAGGTGGCGGCGATGATCACGCAGGAGGTTCGCACGCCGACCATCGGTATTGGCGCGGGTCCGGATTGCGGCGGCCAGGTGCTAGTGTTCCATGATCTGCTGAATCTCAGCTTCCATCCACCGGCGAAATTTGTGCGACATTACGGAGACGCGGCGGCGGAGATCACGCAGGCCGTCCGGGCATTTGGCGCCGACGTCGTCGCGCAGCAGTATCCCAGCGATGCGGAGTCATATCATTTGTCGAAAGACACCGCGAAGGCATTGGAGACGGTATTAGAGCGCAAACGGGCATTGCGGCGGTAGTCGCACTATTTCACTCGTCTCCAAGTTTGTCATTCTGAGGAACGAAGTGACGAAGAACCCCTATCAGCAACTCAAATTTTCAGGTAGGGATGCTTCGACTGCGCGTGAACTGCGCTGCGCTTGCTCAGGCTCCGCTCAGCATGACAATGAAGTTTCTTTTTTCGAGCTGAATGAAAATTTTATATAACATTCGGGACATGCATGTAGCCGTTCTCGCCGCTCGCGGCCAAAATCGCAGGCTCGGCTTCGTCCCCACCATGGGCGCGCTGCATGAAGGGCATCTGTCGCTGGTGCGGGCAGCAAAAAATCAATGCGCCGTCGTAGCTGCTTCGATCTTTATTAACCCCACGCAGTTCGGCCCGAATGAAGATTTCTCCATATATCCGCGCACATTCGAAAGAGACTCCGAGTTACTGAAAAACGAAGGTGTGGACTTGCTCTTCGCGCCATCTGCTGAGGAAATGTATCCGAAGGGCGCGGTGACGTGGGTCACAGTTGAAGGATTGAGCGATAAGCTCGATGGCCGCTCGCGCCCCGGCCACTTTCGCGGCGTCACAACCGTCGTGTCAAAGTTATTTCATATCATCGAACCGGACGTCGCATTCTTTGGCCAAAAAGACGCGGTGCAACTTGTACTCATTCGCCGCATGGTGCGCGACTTGAATATGCCAGTAGAAATTGTCGGTTGTCCAATTGTGCGCGAAGCCGACGGTCTGGCGATGAGTTCGCGCAATGCCTATCTAAGTGCGGAGGAAAGAAAATCTGCCGCGATCTTGAATCGCACGCTGCAGGAAATCAAGCAGCGCTTTGACCAGGGCGAACGAAACAGCGCTCAACTTTTATCGGCAGGAATGGAAATCTTCCAACAAGAAGCCGGAGCACGGCTGGATTATCTGGAGATCGTTGATCCGGAAACGCTTGATCCGTTGTCAGCAGTCCAGGGAAATGCGCTTGTAGCGGTGGCGGCCTACGTGGGAACAACGCGGCTAATTGATAACCTCACGCTTATGGCCTAGCCCGCGTTAGTATTCAGTACCTTCCTCCCCGAAACAAACGGGCTTCCTGCCACAATAAACCGCAGCGGGTGGTCTACTGCTTTTGTAATTCCAATGCGCTTCGTCGCAATAACTTTCGGCGCAGGAAATCTGTCATCGGCAATGAACAAATCCGATTTACTGCTGGTGAAATCTTTCCCGTTGTCCCGCTCGCGTGTAATGCCGAACGCCTCAGCCAGTCTTCCCGGCCCGCTGGTTAACTTTGGTAAATCGCGCGGGCTTGTGATCTCTATACAACGGGCTCGCGCCATGTCCTCCACTCCCAGCAATGGCTCGACGGCGCGAAATAAAATCCCCGCGCCCGTGCCATCCGGCAGGCAGGAAACATTCAGACAGTAGTGGTTCCCATAGATGAAATAGACGTACACATAACCCGGAGGACCGAACAGAACAGCATTGCGCGCGGTGCGTCCGGCGTAGGAATGCGCCGCGGGATCATCTTCGCCGTAGGCTTCCACTTCCACAATCCGCCCAACCAGCCGCTTTCGCCCGTGCAGGCGAACAAGAAGTTTTCCCAGCAATTCAGGACCTACAATACGCGGATCGCGATCATAAAAAGATCGCGGCAACGCGACCAATGTTTGGCGAAAACTTTGCGGCTGGCTCACGGTTGGGCAGGCTTGCGATCCGGGAACTGCAATGTATCCCATATCCGCTTCACTTCGGCAGGGTCCGCCGGGCCGGTAGCGTCGCTCCCCATGCGCAGGCGATGCCCGTCCAGATCCTCAACAATCATCTCGCGGAGGCCCCACGGCATGTTTGCCGGCGAGTTCAGGATTTTTGCGTCTCGCTCCTGGTACTCTCGATAGAGGTCGTCCACGTTTTCGACAAATACTGAAATCCATGTGCCCGGTTGGCCCTGCGCTCCTTCGCAGAAAAAGATTTCCACTTTCCCACGCTTTACCGCACCAAAAGTCGGTGGTGTGCCCCAGTCCCATTTCTTGATGAAGGCGAGCTTATTCACGTAATAATCCATGCTCGCAGCGAAATTTCTAACGTTCAGGATTGGAATAGCGCACTCGAATTCCTGCCCAGCCATTTACGCGACGCCTTTCATCACGGTCTTCAAATATTCCAGCACCTCGCCGGAGTGGCCTTCCGGCTTCACTTTGCGGAACACATGGACAATCTTGCCATCGGGGCCAATTACAAATGTGGTCCGCGCCACGCCTTTTACCTTCTTGCCATACATGTTCTTGTCCACGATCACGTCAAAGGCATTGCAGACTTTTTTGTCGGCGTCGGCCAGCAAGGGAAAGGGAAGGCTGAACTTCTCCTCGAATTTTTTCTGGGCTTTGGATGTGTCCGGCGAGATTCCTAGCAACACCGCGCCGGTTTTCTGAATCTGCTTATATGAGTCGCGAAATTCGCAGGCTTCGATGGTGCAGCCGGGCGTGTCGGCGCGCGGGTAGAAAAAGAGCACAACATATCTTCCGCGATAAGCTTTCAGCGCGATTTCTTCACCGTTCTGATCGGGTAAAGTGAACTCAGGGGCTTTATCATTAATGTCCATGGCCGTGTCTCCTCGCTTCCATTCGTTATACCGACGGTTATATCGCATGACGCGCAGGTTCGTCATCTCCACGGGTGTTGTGCTGACCTTGGCGCAACTCTCACTGGCGCAATTTTCTTCAGCGCGTCCGAGCACCCAAAAGCGTGACACCGGGCCGCGCGCCCTGGCCCTGCTTGAACTTTCGCCTAACGGGGCCGGCCACCTGGTTCCGATTGCCATCATGATCGGAGACGACTTCTTCGACGCGAGCGCGTATAAGGCTGATCCCGTACCTATGGCGCTTGATTCCGGGACGGTGTATGAAGCCGTGCGAACCGGAGTTTCTCAAGGACTGTTTACGATCACAACCGCCGCGCAAACCGGCATTTACTGGACGGGAAGAGGGAAGTGGCAGACATTCCGCCGAAGTTGCGTCCGCAGCGGCGGCCAAGAAGAAGCGAGCTGAAGCGAAGCCACCTACATTGTCTGATCCGGATTCCGGGCCTCCAAAGTTGTTGCGCCGCTCGGCTGAGGGTAAGTCGGGGAGCAAGCCGTCGTCGCCTGCTGCCGAACCCGCCAAGCCCAGTCCTCCGTTATCAGCTTCGGCTCCGCCGCAAACTGCGCCTGCCGCGTCCAAATCCGCACCGGCGGCACCCGCACCTTCGGAATCGAAACCAGCGCAAACGACACCACTGCCCCCGGCTCCTACCACGTCAACTTCGGCTAAAGCAGAAGCTTCGCCCGCAACTCCCGCGCCGGCCGCCGCACCCACTCCGCCTACGCCCGACCCTTCGGAAGTTTCCGACGAAGAGGATCCGAACCGTCCGCGTCTGGATCGAGGCAAGCCCTCCGCCGCGAGAAAAGCCAGGCCCGCGGGCCAAATGGATCTCTGAATTCAAATACTGCGAATGCAAAGGCTGCCGCTTCCACCAAGCCCGGAGCTTCGCCTTCCACCCAGAAGTATTCTTCAGCATCGGAAGGGCCGTCTGTTCCAGATTCCGTCCAGGAAATTCCCGCGATCTCTGATGCCGCTGGTCCGGAGCCTCGCTCCTACGCTTTTCCGTTAAAGCCCGGCGAGGCCGATCAATTCCGCAAAAAGCTGCTCGCGCAGGCAACACAGTTGGTTGACGCAAAAATAAAACAGCAATCATCCGGCGAGCCCGCTCATCACACCACCCGTACTCCCGCGAAAAGCAAATCCACCGCACACACGCCTGAACCAGCTTTCCAGAATGTAAAGTTGCGCGTCTTCGACCTTTCCAGCAGCAACCAGGCGCTTATGGTCTTGCAAGCCACCGCACAAGCCCCAGGCCTTTCCGCGCCACAGCAGATCACAATCGTCGCCCGGCAGGATTTATACGGCGATTTGCACGACGCGCTTGCCAACATCACCGACGAAAAACACCTGGATGTTATTCCGCAAATGGACCTGATTGATGTGGTGGATGCCGACGGCGACGGCCGCGGCGAACTGCTATTCCGTGAAACATCCGATGAAGGCCGCGCCTATTCGATTTACCGCGTGATTGGAGATCAACTCTACCAGCTGTACAAAAGCACGCCGCAATAGAACCGTGTTCCAACAGACGCAGCAAGAGGTTCTAGTTGGGCAGTTTCATCTTGTCGCGCTGCTCCGCCAGCTTTTCCTGCAACGGCCCATTCACCAGCGATACCGGAACATTGACGTCCCCGACCTTAAACTCGGTGGGATCGAAGGTGGCATATCCGTCTTTATCGCCAATATGCCCGGAGATCGTGATCCAGACATCTTTGCCCGCGATGGTCGTAAGAAATTTTCCGTGGACCACATCGCCGTCAAAGCTGACCTGCTGGTCTTTAATTGCCGGCATGGAGCCGAGATCGCTGTTTGGCGAAAGTTGTCCGCCCGTTGAACCTGGAATCGCGCCGGCCGCCTGGGCGATCGCCGCGCTTAGTTCATCCGGCGAAATCTGCGTGCTTTGTGAAGACTGAATTTGTGGAGATTGGATTTGCCGAGATTGGTTTTGCGACGCCTGCTGAGACTGGCCTTTTTGAGAAGTTCTTTGCGTTGTCGCGAATCCGGACGATTGCAGCGTGTCAGCTTGTCCTGACTGTGAATTGTCGGAAGCAGGCGCAGTCGCGCCGATTGGTTGCGATGATTGCCGTGACTGGTTCGACGGAAGCTGGCTATTCGAAGATGCCGATGTTTGCGTAGGCGCGACCGCCGCGGGCTTTCTGAGCACCAGTATGAGCGCCGCGAACGCGACCACCAGCGTCGCAACACTGATGATGCGGTCAATTTTCCAGTTTTTCACAGACACCTCCGCCAGCAGCCTCAATGGTATAGGGCGATGGTGCGGAATTCAGGTGACGAAAGGCACAAAGGCAATGGTTACTACTACAGGCAGGTCTTGCATCGAAGGGCGAGTGAGGTTGCAAGGAAATTTGCGCAGTGCCGCGCAAACCGCGCAGAAACGATTTCAGCTTATTGCCATGGGAATAAATCGCTTATTGCTGTTTCGCGGCGCGCGCTGCCCGCGCTGCGTCTCCCAGCGACGTTTGTTCTCCGTCAACACTTGATACATCCGATGACGGCGGAATTAACGTGGAGCCCTTTATCTGCGCATTTTGCACCGGAGCCGGCGCGGCTACCGATTGTGACGAAACGGGAGCCACGGGTTGGCTCGTGGGCTGAGGCTGAGGTTGTGCAGGAATCGGCTGCGCTGCAGGAGCCGAAGGAGCGATCTTCCCGTTCTGCGCCCAGTCCGCCAGAATTAGCTCACAAGCGTCTTTGGCGGCGTTGGAAACTGTGTGCGTGGCATTCGATCCGAGCACATCGCCCAAGCGGTTCGCGACCTGGATTTGGCTATTGGAGCGGAGCAATCCGCGGTTCTGCTTCGATTCTCTGTCAAGCATGAGCGTGTAGTCAGCCGCCGCTTGATTAATCGTGATGATAACTCCGGAGCAATTCTTCTGGAGGTCTTTGGTCACTTCCATGCTTTCGTCATGCGCCCCAATGGTGCTGTCGGCGCGGCCGCTACGGAACCAGTGATTGCCGCCCGCACTCGCGTTGGTGGAAACATTTTCCGTGCCTTTGCCGCTTACGAATACGCGGGGCTTGTTCTGGGCGAAGGCGACCGAGCACATGCCGAGTGCACAAATGAGAAGTGTTCTTTTCATCTTCCAATTCTCAGGTTTGCTGCGGGGCCGCGCAATTTACCAAAGTAATGAAGGGTCTTCCGCGATGTTGCGGCCCGGTAGACATGCGGCGCTTCACGCCACCCGCCGGGTCAAAGCCCCGAAGCTGCAGTCTTAGCCCTCTAACTTCTTCTCCAGCAACTCATTAATCAGCTTGGGATTCCCCTGTCCCTTGGAAGCCTTCATCAACTGGCCGACGAAAAATCCGATTACCGTCTTCTTGCCCGCGCGGTACTGCTCGACTTGTTTGGGATTAGCGGCGATGAGTTCATCCGCGATCTTTTCCAGCGCGGAAGTGTCCCTGGATTGCCGAGGCCGTCCTTCCTCTTCATAAACAGCAGGGAAGTCTTTGGCACGCTCGAAACAAAGATCATAAAGGTCTTTCAGCATCTTCCCGGAGATTGCGCCGCTTTCCACCAAATCCGCTGACATGGCAACGCCCTGCATGGAAATCGGCGAGCGTTCAATCTCCAGCGCCTTTGCCTTTAACCGTCCGGCCAATTCGCTTTGCACCAGGTTCGCCACGCGCTTGGGATTCTTCGCCGCCTTCGCCGCCGCCTCGAATTGATCGGCGAGCGCTTTGCTCGCAGTCAGAATTTGCGCGTCATATTCGCTAATCCCATAGTCGGCAACAATGCGTTTACGGCGGGATTCGGGAAGCTCCGGCAAGGTTTCGGCGATCTGCGCCCGCCACTTTTCGTCCACCACAAGCGGCAAAAGATCAGGCTCGGGAAAATAGCGGTAATCATGCGCTTGCTCTTTCGAGCGCATGCTGTAGGTTTTGCCCTCGCTGGCGTTGTAAAGGCGCGTCTCCTGCGTAACCTTTCCGCCCGATTCGACCACATCAATCTGTCGGCCAATTTCGTAGATCAGCGCCTCGCGGATGAAGCGGAAGGAATTTACATTTTTGATCTCCGCTTTTGTTCCTAACTGCTTTTGTCCTCGCGGCCGAATGCTCACATTGGCGTCGCAGCGCAGCGAGCCTTCTTCCATATTGCAATCGCTCACTCCGGTGTAGAGGATGATCTCCTTCAAACGCGTGAGGTATTCATAGGCCTCATCGGGCGAGGCAATTTCCGGCTCGCTAACAATTTCAATGAGCGGCGTGCCGCTGCGGTTCAGGTCAATGCCAGTCTTGTCGAGCGCGTCAGGAAACCCGTCATGCAAGCTCTTGCCCGCGTCTTCTTCCATGTGCAGCCGGGTAATGCCGATTTTTTTTGTTCGAACCGACTTCGCTTCGCCCGCGACTGGAATCTCAATTTCGCCGAACTCGGCGATCGGTTTGTCGAACTGAGATATCTGGTAGCCCTTGGGAAGATCAGGATAAAAATAATTTTTGCGAGCGAAGATGGAAGTTTCATTGACGCGGCACTTCAGCGCCATGGCCGCCAGCACCGCGAATTCAACCGCTCTGCGATTCAATACCGGCAGCGCTCCGGGAAGGCCGAGGCACACGGGACAAACATTCGTATTCGGAGGCGCGCCAAATTTTGTGGAGCAGGAACAGAAGATCTTGCTCTCGGTCAGCAGTTGAACGTGAACTTCCAATCCGATGACCGGTTCGTATTTTTCCCGGACCGCGACGGAAACTTCGGGCGTGGTGGCCATACCGGAATTATAGATTAGGTTTTTCTTGCGATTTTGCCGCCGGGGGGACGACCTCAGGGAGCGGGCTCAATACGGTCAATGTGGATGAGGTTGGTGTCCAACTCAAGCCGGCCAACGATCCGAACATCGCGGCCGTCATAGGGCCCAGCTTTTTTGCCGTCATCCAAGCGGTAAGTCCCATCGGTACCACGCAAGAAGTAGCCGTCGCGGCCCTTTTCGACTTTGCCACTAAAAATCTCCACCTTTGGAAGTGGGGAGGCCGACGTCGAATTCTGCGCGTTCGGCCCGGCTTGCGCTGGCTGTGCGTCACTTTCTGCTTGCGAAATGGGAATTGCAAAAAGCAAATTCATCGCCGGAGGAATCTCCTCAATCGACTGGTCTTGAGTTGGGGGAACTTGCATGTTTGGGCTATTGCTTGGGGTGCCCTGAGCAAAGGATGGGAGGGCGGTCGAAAGAGTTACACCGAAGGCGAGAACGAAAATCGCGAGAATTCGCAGCATCGCGTTTTATTGGAATCGGAAATGAACGCTTACGCTGCTCGCGAGAATTCTTATTTCTAAGTGCCATAGGGAATTCCCGTAGTGCTCTTAATCGCAATCCTGGAGCAAGTGAAAGCGATTCGCCCAACGACTATCGGCCAACAGCTAACAGCTAACAGCCAAAGACCGATCAAGCTGCAAAATCAAATTTTGATGTAAGAGTGATTGCTAAGCGACGGCTGCGCTGGCAATAGAAGGAGCCAGCGCCGCGACTTTTCCATTGCCCTGAGCAATCGCGGAATCAAGGGCCGCCTCGGCCCGATTGATGACTTCGGTGACAATGTCCACCGCGTCGAAGTTGGCGCGGACCACGGCTTCGGCGATTCCGGCATGAAAGGGAAGAGCAACGTCTTTACCGGGAATGCGGATTTCTTCGATCAACTTGCGCAGTTTTTCGGCTGCCTGGAAGGCTTCTTTTTCCGCTGTTTCACCCAATACCAGCGCGACCGATGCCGCTCCATAGCGGAAAGCCAAATCGTTTTGCCGGATGCTGGAAGCAAATGTTTTTCCAATCTGCTCCATGAAAGCTTCCACGCCTTTTTCGCCAAACTCCTTTAACAGCACGGGGATTTTTCCAAACTGCAGAAGCATTACCGTGAGCGGCTTGGTGTTCTGCGTGGAGCGCCGCGTTTCGGACATCAGTAAGTCGAGATAAGAAGCACGTTTCAGCAATCCGGAGTTTTCGTCGGTCACCGAAAGGTTTTTCACCAGGCGGCGCAGGCCCGCATTGTTCAGCGCGATGGCGATTTGTTCGGCCAGGGTCTTGAGCACGACAATGTCGCTCGATCGCCATCCCCGCGACGTGTTATGGGCGAGCAAGAGCAATCCTAAATGGTCTTGGCCATCGCTCAACGGCAAAGCCAGCACGGAACCCAAATTCATGGAGGCCGCAATCTCGCGCACCGGCTGCATCTCCTGCGCGGTAAGGGCATCGGTCAAGGTCAGCGTGCCGCGTTGAATCGCCAAGTCCTGTGCCGTGGCAACTATCTTCGCCAGCGCGCCGGGCTCGAACGGCTTGGTGCCTTCGGCGCAAAATTCTTTAAGGCTGGTGCTGCTTTGTCCCGGCTTGCGCATGGCCACAATGCACCGGCTCACTTTCCACTCGCCGCCAATTTCGTTGACCGCCGCAGTCATGACCGCGTCGGCATTATTTTGCCGGTACAGCTTGCGCGTAATTTCCGATACTCGCGTCAGGCTGCTTACGTCCGCCGCTTCCGTCGCCTGGGCAGCGGAGGCAGCTGCTGCGGGCGCAACACTCTTTGGAGCAGCGGTTGGTGGCGGCACGCTCGAAGTCTTCGGATTCAACCCGGCCGACAAATACAGCCGCTGCAAATCCTGGTTCTTTTCTTCCTCGCCGGGAAACAACTCCTGAATGCGCTGCAATCGTTCAATGGCTTTTGAGCGCATGCCATATTGCACAAGAATTTCCGCCTGCAGAATCAGGTCCTGCAAGGCCGCGCCACCCAGCATTGGCTCGCCCGACTTCGTGGGCTCCTCGCGTACTGTGCTGGCATTGGAGAACCGCGCTGCGATTTGCTTATAGCGGTTGTCATCAATTTTTCCCCGCAGCGATTCCAGTCTTTTCTGATGTCCGTTCTCGTACGGATCCACTTCAGCCGCGCGGTCCAGCGATTCTCCAGCCTTCTCAAAATTGCCCGACTCAAAATGCAAATCGAAAAGCTTGAGCAGCGTCTGGCAGTAATCCGATTCCCGGTTTGACGCGTTGAAAAGCTCGCTCATGAACTCCAGCATTTCCGGAGTGGCCCGGTGTTTGTTGGAGAGGTCCTGCATCATGGCCAAAAAGCTGCGCCGCTCGCCCCGCCGGCGCTGGAACTGTTCCAGCCTGCGCGCCAGCGCGACCGCCTGTGAGTCCTGCCCGCCTTCAAGAAGTAGTCCAATCAGCTCCGCGATTTCATTCACCCGCGAAGGATTCTGTTCGAACAGTTGCCACAACAAAGGCTCCGCTTCCGCCAGCCGGTTTGCGGCCAGCAATGCCTTCGCGTACACATCGTTGATTTCCGGAGGAGCGCCGCCGGCCTGCACGTGCGCCTCCAATACAAAGATCGCAGCGCCAACCTGCCCTTGTTGCAGAAGGCTCCGGCCATACTCCAAGGCGACATTCAAATCGCTGGAATCTTCGGTGTAAGCGCGCTCAATCCATGGGGCAGGATTGCCGCCTGAAGCTTTCGTGAGCTCCGCAACTTTCTGAAACGCCGCCGCGGCCGCCTGGCTTTCGCCAACTTCCGAGCACAATTCTCCCAGACGCACCAGGTTCGCTTCGCTGGTGTCTAAATCCGTGATTCTGCGCATTACTCCGAGCGCATCTGGCTTCCGGTTTTGCTGTACTAGTTCGTCTAAAGCGTTTTCGTAGGTCTCAAGCGCGAGCTTGCGGTTGGAATTTTCCAGAATCTCGCCGAAGCGCACCTTCTGCTCCCAGGTGGGATTCACAAACCGGGCAAGTTTTTTGTAGGTGATGCTGGCGTGGGTGGCGTCCCCTGCGGCCATTTGGTGTTCGAAAAGCTCGCCGAGAAAACGTACCGCCTCAGGCGTCCGCTGCAATGAGAGGCAAAGGTCGGCCGCCATTTGCCGTATAGTGTCGTTGTCCGGATCGCCCGCAAGTGCTTGCAAATATTCGTCGAGAGCCTCGGCGGGTTTGCCTTTTTGCAGCAGTTTTTCCGCCCGTTCCAGGTGTTTAGCGATCTCGGCCCGATCTATGCGCTTTGTTTCCATGGGAGCTGGCAGGCGGAGTCGCCCGACTTTCGATTTTAGGGCGCATGGTAACCTCCAGCAACGAACGAAGGGCGTTCGCGGGTTACGAAAGTCATAGGCGCTTCAATTCCCAACAGTCAAACCGGAACCAGATAGTGCTTCCCAAGACTCATCACGCTCAACGGGTCTCTTCAACTTGAACGAAGCCCGACCAATGCAAACAAAACAGGTTCCAATTACTATGGACACTGCAAATATTAATTTCAGTGACAAATCTCTAGTACCAATGAATACCGTTTCTACCTTTTACGTTGAAAATTTCGGCTGCCGCGCCACCCAAGCCGACGGCGCTGCCATTGAGCATCAATTCCAACAGCGTGGCCTTTCCCGTGCCGCGGCTGCTGTGGAAGCTGAATTTGTCGTCCTGAATACCTGCACCGTCACAGCCGCCGCCGATCAGGATGCCCGTGCTGCCATCCGCCGCATTCACCGCGATAATCCCCAGGCACAGATCATCGTGACCGGCTGCTATGCGCAACGCGCGCCGGCGGAAATTGCCGCGCTTCCCGGAGTCGCCAAGGTCATCGGAAACTCCCACAAGCATGAGCTGGCGACGTTGGCCCTTGGGAGTTTTCAATCGTTTGGATATACGAAGGATTTGTCTGCTGAAAAGTTGCCGCAGGGCAATCCGTCGCAAGACGATTTGGCATTTCGACCGGAAAGAATAATCGGTTCGTCGCAAAGTCACGAGCAAAGTCCTGAATCTTCTTCAGCCAATTCAGCAAAATTCATCCCGAGCGAGGTTTTGTCTGGGGACTGGCAACTGACAACCGAGAACTCGATTTTCGTCTCCGACATTTTCGCCCACACCGAACTCCTCGCCGCGCCGGTTTTTGAAGCCGCGAATGAACGCACGCGTCCCAACCTGAAGGTTCAGGACGGATGCGGCAACCGCTGTTCCTTCTGCGTGATCCCGTCAGTGCGAGGCAACAGCCGGTCGTTAAATAAAACTCGGATACTCGAGGAGATAAATGCTCTGGTAAATGCCGGATACCGCGAAGTCGTGATCTCAGGAATCAACCTCGGTCGCTGGGGCCGCGATCTTACGACAAAAGCTTTTTCAAGCGAGACGGCTCACCGGCAGAAATTCGAAGACCTAGTCCGCGCCATCCTCGAACAAACAACGCTCGAAAAGCTGCGCATCTCTTCGGTAGAACCAATGGACTGGTCGGACGAACTAATCCATCTGATGGCTTCATCGCCGCGCATTGCCAAGCATGCTCACGTGCCCATGCAGTCAGGCAGCGACGCCGTATTACGCCGCATGCACCGCAAATATCGCCCCTGGCACTATCGCGAGAAGATCGAAAAAATCCGCGCCGCCATGCCTTCCGCGGCCATTGGCGCTGATGTGATGGTTGGATTCCCCGGCGAAAGCGAATCCGAATTTTCTGAGACCCTCCGCATGGTCGACGACTTGCCCTTCACCTATTTGCATGTCTTTACTTATTCCGCGCGTCCCGGCACTCCTGCCGCCCTTATGTCGAACCACGTGCCAGCCGCAATGGCCCGCGAACGCAACCGGATTCTGCGCGAGTTGGCCGCGCAAAAAAAGCTGGCTTTCATGCGGAAGTTTCTCGGCAATCCCCTCGAAGCCATCACCCTAAATGTCAACAACGGCGCTTACACCGAGTCACTGACCGACAACTACCTCAAGCTACGACTCGAGGGGAGCCATTCCGCCAATCGCTGGATTTCCGCGACAGTAAAAGAAGTGGAAAATGGGATGATGCTCGGTTCGGTGACGAATTAACGCTGCTCGCCGCGCCCTCTGCGGAATCGCGCGGGGACAAAAGCTGCGCTAGGGCCTGACCGCAATAATGTCCGGCAAGCACACCGTGGGCAGCGGGTTGCCCACCGAATCCCGGCAAAGATTTCGCTCAAATCCTACCTGTTGAATGTCCACTCCTACCGTCGTGTCAACGACGTGCACCTGGTCATCGCTCGCGCCTACATAAAGCAATCCTCCATCAGGCGTCAGGGCTGCCGCAAGCGGCGTCGCGCCGCCGGACAAAGCAATCGCCGAAGATGCATGGGAAGTCAAATCAAAGGTCAAGATCGCCGACAAGTTGCTGGTCACGATATAAACCTTGCTGCCGTCCGAGGAAACCAAAAGTTGTTTGGGGACAAAGTGGCCCCGGCCGAGACTGAAAAAGCCCTTCAGCGTGGCTGCGCCCGGATTACTCACAACATCCAATGGGCAAGATGCCAGAAGCGTGGGATCATTCACCTGCGCAGCGATCAAATCAATCCCCGGCGAATCCACTGCCACCAGATCTTGGATCTGATCAAATCCCGATGGATTGGCTGGATTCGGCAGTTCCTGCACCAGATTCAGCGGCTGAAGAAACTGCGATGCTGCCGCGGTCGTGACCGCCTGCGCCGGCACGGATGTATTCGAGCAGCTCAGCCAGGGCGTGACCGTCGCGCCCGTGGCGACATAAGCGAATCCACCTTCCGGTAAAAACGCGACGCCAGTACCTGCCGCGCCCAGAGGAACAATCTGCAACGCCTCCTGCGTGGAGATAATGAACAAGTTGCTGCCTGCCAGCACAAAAGCCTTCAGGCTGTCTGGAGAAAACGCCGCCGCCGTCGCGCCAGTAATGGAAAACGGGATGCTTGTATTACCCGTAGTGTTGAACAGATAGACCTGATTCACGGCGTCCGCTGTGTCAGAGACGATCACCAGACTTCCATTCGGTGACACCGCCAACACCTTCCCCGGAGCGGAGGGAAACTGCGTGACGGCATTCGCAGTCGAAAACACCATCAGACCTTTGGTGTTCTGCTGCGAAAAATCAGTGCCCAGAAATGCCGAACCAATGGTGGTTCCCAAAGGAACGACCAGGGAATTCGGTGTGGCCGTAAGGCCAATTGCGGCACCCACAGTATTTGCCGGACTGGACGCGGTGCCAGACGTGTTGATTGGAACAATCGTACTGATGCAACCGGCCAGGTTCGCGCATCCGTCACTCGTCACCAGTACGGTGTGGCTGGGCGTGGTGCTCAACTGGCCTGAGACCACACGAATTACATTCGCCGGATACACCGGCTGGCTGGGCTGAAATCCAGGATTGCAACGGGGGGGAGTGCAGGAGGCTATGATCGTTGCTCCGCCCGGAAGCGGGGTTGAAATCGAAGCCGTATTGGCCGTCCCAGTTACGCCAACACTCGACGCATTCGATGAACTCCAGGTTAGCGGCACGCCGCTAATGTTGTTTCCAGCGGCGTCAATCGTAGTCGCGGTGGCGGAAATGGACGTGCCCGGAGGCACTGTCAGGTCAGTATTGTTGCTGCCATTTGCGACCAGGGAAATGGACTCCACCGGGCAAATTGTTACCGGCGTCGCAATGCTGTTCGCCGACCCGGCACTCGCGGAAATCGTAGTCAGCCCAATGGCATTTGCCGTGGCTTGCGCCTCGTTTTTTGCCAGACCGGCGGTAGTCGTTGAAAGGCCCAGCACGGCACTATTTCCCGCGCTCCAGGTAAAAGGTCCCAGCGTGGAAGTAATGTCGGTGCCCTGGCTGAATCCGCTGGCTTGGAAAATGAAAGTGTGTCCCTTGGAAATGCAGTTGGCAACCAGCGGATTTTGTGACGGGGCAGCGCTGACCACAACTTTGTCTACGTGCTGGTGCACGTAAACGGTGGTGGACGGACTGCTCACCCCCTGCGCCACCGCGGTAATCTGCGCCACTCCCGTCTGTCCCGGGGTGCAAATCTGCGGATTGCTCAGTGAATTCCAGGTGCCCGCGCACGCAAGGCCGCTGTTGGCTACCGTCACCACAGCGCTGTTGCTTGAGACAAACTGCACGGGCGTGGAAATAGGGCTTCCACCGGCATTTTCCGGCGTAGTCGTAAAGATGAGGGTCTTTCCCAACTCCAATGAAGTGTTGAGAGAAGGAGCCAACGTAAGGATGGCCGGCGTGGGATTCGCCACCACATTCGAACCGTTTCCTCCGCCACAGGCGGAGAGCCCGAAAATCAAGCAATAAACCGCAATTGCCAAAGCCCCGCAACGCAACCTACCCATTGAACCTCCCCGCCCAGTCTTGACAGTCGTGGGCGAGATAACTTCAGATCGAAAACAGCCAGTGTAGTGGTAATTCGTCATTCCGAGCAAGTTGAGGCGTTTGCGCGGCGTCTGAGCCGCGCGCCGAAATCCTAAGTTGCGTATTTTGCAACGAAGGATCCCGGACGTTTAGCCGTTTACCAGGCGTGAGCCTGCCGGCAACATCCCAAGCGAAGCCGAAGGATCCTGCGTGCATCACTGCTGTATCGAGCCACCTAAGCGATTAGAGTCGGTGTTTCCCGAGCATTGCGAGGTCATTGAGCGTGAAACTGAAGCTTTTTGATCCACCCGAGCCCACACTCCCAGCCGCGGAAGCTCCACAAATCCTCCCCAACCGCAAAACTCCTATACTGAACGATTCTCAATGGTTCGATGCGTCACAATGGGGTTGACGTTGATGAAAATGTGTTGCTATATTTGAAAGGTTCCGCGAGTTCATCCTGGCTGGCTTGTACGTGGTGGAAGTAGTTTGCGCGGTGGTTTGAGCGTAATGCCCCCAAAGAACGCAGCTGATTGGTTAAGATGTAATATAAGTTTTCGGAGCATGTAGTTCCAGCTTGTGGTTCCGGAAGCTTCCTCGCTGAAAGTACCCTGCGATTCCCTTCCGTCCTATTGAAGCTTCGCGTTTGTGTGCGGAGATCGTGGAAGGATATGCCGGGTCGGGCGGGCGAAACGGAGCGCCTCTGGATGTTTCAGGCTTGGCGCCACCGTCGTCAGCAGTCCGAAAGTTAACCGAAATCTTCCGCTGCGCGGTTGCGGCGGAAATCATGGTTGGCCCCTGGGCCCTCCAGCCCCTGAGAATCAGGGATGAGACAGCATGTGTGGTTTTGTTGCGTGCGTAAACATGCGGCAGAAATCGCGCGGCTGAAGGAGCAGTACTGTAAACATGCCTACCTTCAATCAATTAGTGCGTGATGGCCGTAAGCGGCCCCGTTATAAGACGGCGAGCCCGGCGTTGCAGGGCTGCCCGCAGAAGCGCGGCGTCTGCACCCGTGTTTACACACAGACGCCTAAAAAGCCGAACTCGGCGCTGCGCAAAGTCGCCCGCGTTCGCCTGACCAACGGCATTGAAGTCACCACCTATATTCCCGGCGTCGGTCATAACCTGCAGGAGCACTCCATTGTGCTCATTCGCGGAGGCCGCGTGAAAGACCTGCCCGGAGTGCGTTATCACGTGATCCGCGGCACGCTGGATTCAGTCGGAGTGGCCAATCGCAAGCAGGGCCGCTCGAAATACGGCGCGAAGCGCCCTAAGGCTTAAACGTATGCCAAGAAAAGGTTATATCGCGAAGCGGACCGTGGAGCCGGATGCCGTCTACCAATCAGATCTGGTAACGAAGTTCATCAACTCCATGATGTGGCAGGGCAAGAAGAGCACTGCGGAAAATATTTTCTACACGGCGGTGAAGAACCTCGAGCAGAAGGGCGGAGACGAAGGCCTGAAGCTGTTCAAAAAGGCCGTCGAGAACGCCAAGCCGCTGCTCGAAGTTAAGACCCGTCGCGTGGGTGGCGCGAACTATCAGGTGCCGATCGAGGTCAATGCCGACCGCCGCACGTCGCTTGCGATCCGCTGGCTCGTCACCTACTCCCGCGGACGCGGTGAGAAGGGCATGATTGATAAGTTGTCGAATGAATTGCTTGATGCCGCCAACGGTAAGGGCGCGGCCATCAAGAAAAAAGAAGACGTGCATCGCATGGCGGAAGCCAATAAAGCCTTCGCGCACTACCGGTGGTGAGATTTCAGGTTTAGAGACAAGAATTTTTGGAGCCCAGAAAGAGTAAAAAGTCGTGCCCAGAACAGTTCCATTAGAGCGTTGCAGAAACATCGGCATCATGGCCCACATCGATGCCGGTAAGACCACTACGACGGAGCGCATCCTGTTTTATACCGGACGCACGCACCGCATCGGAGAGGTCCACGAAGGCACTGCGACCATGGACTGGATGGAGCAGGAGCAGGAGCGCGGCATCACCATCACCTCCGCCGCTACCACTTGTACCTGGCGCGACATTCGCATCAACATTATTGATACGCCCGGCCACGTTGATTTCACCGCCGAGGTGGAGCGATCTCTGCGCGTGCTCGACGGCGCCGTCGCTGTGTTTGACGCGGTGCATGGAGTGCAGCCGCAGTCGGAAAAAGTCTGGCGCCAGGCCGATAAATACGGCGTTCCCAGAATTTGTTTCATCAATAAGATTGACAAGATGGGTGCTGATTTCGAGCATGCCGTTGACACCCTCCGCAAGCGCCTCAATGCCAAGCCCATCGCGATTCAGATTCCCATTGGACAAGAAGCAAAATTTGTAGGCGTCGTCGATCTGATTGCCATGAAGGCCATCGTCTGGAAAGACGAGACCATGGGCGCGGAGTACTTGACGGAAGAAATTCCCGGAAAATCTGAAGAAGAAGGCGGAAGCCTTCCACGCGCAGCTGGTCGAAACCATCGCCGAAAACGATGACGAGATCCTGCATAAGTTCCTTGAAGGCGAGGCGATTACCGCCGAGGAGCTGAAAGCATCGCTGCGCAAATCCACCATCGGCTGAAGGTATTTCCGGTGGTTGTGGGCACTTCGTTCAAGAATAAAGGCGTGCAGCCGCTGCTCGATGCGGTCGTGGATTATCTGCCTTCGCCGCTCGACACGCCGGAAACCAAAGGCATCAATCCGGACAAAGGACGAAGTCATCACTCGCAAGGCCGATGACAAAGAGCCTTTCTCGGCGCTGGCATTCAAGATCATGGCCGATCCTTTTGTCGGTCAGTTGACCTTCATCCGCGTTTACTCCGGACAATTGAAATCCGGCCATTCGGTGCTGAATCCGCGCACGCAGCAAGACCGAACGCATTGGGCGTCTGCTGAAGATGCACGCCAACAAGCGCGAAGACATCAGCGAAATTCTCGCGGGCGACATCTGCGCCGCCGTCGGCCTGAAGAACGTCTCCACCGGCGACACCATCTGCGACGAAAAGCATCCGATCGCGCTGGAGTCCATTACTTTTGCGGTTCCCGTCATTTCGGTCGCGGTTGAGCCCAAGACCAAGGCCGACCAGGAAAAAATGGGCCTGGCGCTGGCCAAGCTGGCGCAGGAAGACCCCACCTTCAAGGTCCACACCGATCCCGACAGCGGACAGACCATCATCAGCGGCATGGGTGAGTTGCATCTCGAGATCATCGTGGACCGCATGATGCGCGAGTATAAGGTCGAGGCCAACGTAGGCAAGCCGCAGGTGGCTTATCGCGAGACCATCCGCAAGCATGCGGAAGCCGAAGGCAAGTACATTCGCCAGACCGGCGGACGCGGCCAGTACGGACACGCCAAGATTTATCTCGACCCGCAACCTGCCGGGAACGGGCTATGAATTCGTCAACGACATTGTGGGCGGTTCGGTGCCCAAGGAATTCATCAAGCCGATTGACCAGGGAATTAAGGAAGCGCTCGAAGGCGGAATTCTCGCCGGATATCCCATGGTGGACGTGAAGGCCACGCTTTACGACGGCAGCTATCACGATGTCGATTCGAACGAAATGGCGTTTAAGATCGCCGGTTCGATGGCGTTCAAAGAAGCCGCGCGCAAGGCTTCTCCGGTACTGTTCGAGCCGGTGATGGCGGTCGAAGTGGTTACTCCGGAAGATTACGCAGGAGCGATCATGGGCGACTTGAGTTCGCGCCGCGGACGCATTGAAGGCATGGAGCACCGCGCCGGTTCGCAGGTGATCAAGGCGATCGTTCCGCTGGCGGAAATGTTCGGTTACGCGACGCACATGCGTTCGTCCACTCAGGGCCGCGCGGAATACTCGATGCACTTTGCCCGCTATGAGGAGGCTCCGCGCTCGGTCGCGGAGGAAATCATCGCCAAGGTGCAGGGCAAGGCAGCGAAGTGAGAGTTCTGACCTGACGATAAGTTTGTATCAGGGCATGGCTTTAGCCATGCCGAACGGTGACGCAGGTACGGGGCTTTAGCCCTGAGGAATAGCAAAAATGGCGAAAGAAAAATTTGATCGAAATAAGCCGCACGTGAACGTAGGGACGATTGGTCACATTGACCACGGCAAGACCACGTTGACGGCGGCGATCACCAAGGTGTTGCCGAAGCACAATCCGAAGATCCTGTTCCGGTCGTTTGATTCGATCGACAACGCGCCGGAAGAAAAGGCGCGCGGTATCACCATTGCCACGGCGCACGTGGAGTATGAGACGGCGAACCGGCACTACGCGCACGTCGATTGCCCGGGCCACGCCGACTACATCAAGAACATGATCACGGGCGCGGCGCAGATGGATGGCGCGATCCTGGTGGTGGCGGCGACCGATGGTCCGATGCCGCAGACGCGTGAGCACGTGCTGCTGGCGCGCCAGGTAGGCGTGCCGTACATCGTTGTGGCGATGAACAAGTGCGATGCGGTGGATGATGCGGAATTGCTGGATCTGGTGGAACTGGAAGTGCGTGAGTTGCTGAAGTCGTATCAGTTCCCGGGCGACGATGTTCCGGTGATTCGTCTCTCGGCTTTGGGTGCGCTGAACGGGGAAGCGAAGTGGGAGAAGCAGGTTGACGAGTTGATGGAGGCGGTGGACAAGAGCATACCGCAGCCGGCGCGCGAACTGGACAAGCCGTTCCTGATGCCGATTGAAGATATCTTCTCGATCTCAGGGCCGTGGCACGGTGGTGACGGGCCGAATCGAGCGCGGCAAGGTGAAGGTGGGCGAGGAAGTGGAAATCGTCGGCTTCCGCGACACGCGCAAGACGGTGGTGACCGGCGTGGAAATGTTCAAGAAGCAGTTGGACGAAGGCATGGCGGGAGACAACGCCGGCCTGTTGCTGCGCGGTATTGCGCAAGGAAGATGTGGAGCGCGGCATGGTGCTGGCGAAGGGCGGATCGATCACGCCGCACACCAAGTTCAAGGCGGAGGTTTACGTGCTGACGAAAGAAGAAGGCGGGCGGCATACGCCGTTCTTCAAGGGATACCGGCCGCAGTTTTATCTGCGGACGACGGACGTGACGGGCGTGGCGGAGTTGCCGGCGGGCACGGAGATGGTGATGCCGGGAGACAACGTGAGCCTGGTGATCGAGTTGATCACGCCGGTGGCGATGGAGAAGGGCTTGCGGTTCGCGATTCGCGAAGGCGGACACACGGTCGGCGCGGGCACGATCGCGGAGATTATTAAGTAAGCAATCAGGCAGAGGAATTGATGTCAGAAGTCGAGCTAAGACGATTCCGGACTGAAGCAGCTCCGCATGGAATTGCGGCTTGCAGCTTGCCGCCAGTTCTTTCCTTCCGGAGATGCCGGAAGGGGTTAGGAGAACGAAACGTGATAGGAAACGAAAAAATTCGCATCCGGTTGAAGGCTTACGACTACCGCATCCTGGATCAATCGACGGGTGAGATTGTCGAAACCGCGCGGCGCACCGGCGCGCAGATCGCGGGGCCGATTCCATTGCCCACGATGAAGAACAAGTACTCGCGTGCTGCGTTCGCCGCACGTGGACAAGAAGTCGCGGGAGCAGTTTGAGATCCGCACGCACAAGCGGCTGCTGGATATTCTCGATCCCACGCCGCAGACGGTGGACGCGCTGATGAAGCTCGATCTTCCGGCGGGCGTGGATGTCGAGATTAAGGCGTTCGGAAAAGAACACAAGTAGATCTTTCAGCCGTCAGCTCTCAGCTTGTCAGCTGAAGCGGGCAGCTGCCCAGCCAATAGCCGAATAGCCAAGCTGGGATGGCAGAAGCGGAGAAAATAAAGAGATGGCAAAAGTAGCGGGAATTTTGGGGAAAAAGGTCGGCATGACGCAGCTGTTCGACTCCAAGGGCGATGTGCGTCCCGCGACCGTGTTGCAGGCCGGCCCTTGCGTGGTTACGCAGCACAAGACGCGAAACCCGCGATGGATACGCGGCCGCGCAGCTCGGCCTGGTCGAGTTTGTGAAGGAGTCGAGAGCTGACCAAGCCGATGCGCGGACACCTGGGCAAGAACAATCTGCCTCCGGTGCGGTTTATGCGCGAAGTTCCCGTGGAAGTGGAAGGAAAAGGCCGAAGGCGACGGCGACGGCGTAAAAGCCGGAGACGCGCGTGCTGGTGGACATTTTTGAAGGCGAGAAATTTGTGGATATCGTCGGGATCAGCAAGGGCCGTGGTTTCCAGGGCGTGGTGAAGCGGCACCACTTTGCTGGCGGCCCGAAGTCGCACGGTTCGATGTTTCAAATCACCGGTTCGATTGGGTCCTCGGCATTTCCTTCGCGCGTGTTCAAGGGAATGCGGATGTCGGGACACATGGGCAATGTCCGCGTGACCATGCGCAACCTGCGGGTGCTGGGTGTGGACAAGGACGAGAATTTGCTTGTGGTCGAAGGCAGCGTGCCGGGTCCCAATGGCGGATACATGGTCATTACCAAGGCCAAGAAGCCGCCGCGAGAGCGCCGTGGATTTGCCGGATCGGCGACAGTGGATCCTTTGAAGGCTGCGAAGAGAGCGGCGAAGAAGGGTTAAGTGGCGAAGGGCTAATTTTTAAAGAAACGCGGACAAGAGTGTCCGCGCCACATGGAAATATATGGCAACGATTGACAT
>CAWHQK010000027.1:0-46192 GCA_963831435.1 uncultured Acidobacteriota bacterium | reverse complement strand
GATCTTCCGGGCTTTTGCTTTCAGTTCCAGGGGAACGGTTTCAGCAAATTGTTCAGGGATTTTCCGCCAAAGGCCCCGGCCTGCGCACCATCTCGAAATTCTTCAGCCACGTTTTTCGAACTCAGTTCCAGGCCGTAGTTCCAGGGCGTGGTGGGATACACTTCCCACTCGGGCCAGTTTTCGTTCTTGCCGTAGCGGGTCCATTTCTCGCCAATTTTCAACGAGAAGGTGAGCGGGCCGTAATCCACGGATACCGCATTTGTTGTTCTTCGCCCAGGTGCGAGTCGCTCAGTTTCATTGGCAATTGCAGCGTGAGCACGTCCCCGTATTTCCATGTCCGCTCCACGACTGCGTAGGAGGACGCCTCGGCCTTCAATGCGATACACGCCTGCCATTGATTTTGGCGCTGGCCTTCTCGCACCAGCGCGGGAATGCGAAGATGCAGCGGAAACGCAACCGGCGCCTTCGGCGAAATCTTGAACGTGATCGTGTCGCTGAACGGATAATCGGTCTCTTCGGCGATCGTGACCGGGAGCCATCGCCCACCTTGGCCGAACTTCGCTCGCCGCATAAAGGGAAGCGCACAAGCCCCCGTCCGGCGTAGCCAGCCAAAGCTCCTCCGCGAAGTAAGGCCAGCCATGCGAGACGTTGTGCTGGCAGCAGCGATAGACTTCAAAGGGGCTGTAGCGACAGCATCGTGCCGCCGTTTTCGATGCCGGGAGCTTTGTTGTTCGCGTCCAACTGCACCATGGTTGGCGCAGGTCAGATAATGCAGCCCTTTCCAGTCCGGAGTGAGCGACGCCGGAAACGAATTGAAGGCGATCTCCTCACAACGGTCGCTCCAGACCGGATCGCCGGAAATTTTCGTCAGCATCTCGAAGCTGTGCATGAACTCCACGATCCCGCACGTTTCGAAGCCCTGCCGCGGATCGTAGTAGCCCGGGCGGCAATTCTCATCCCCGGCAAATCCGCCCCCGGGGAACTGGCCGTAGAGGCCCATCACCGTTGTCGTAATTGCGTTCGGCGGCATTGCAGGAATTTCTTTCGCCTGCCTGCACGTAATAAACCGCCGGGCGCGCGGAATCCCTGGGCGATATTCACGTTGTGCCAGTTGATCACGTCCTTGCTCCAGCGGCCATGTTCTCGTGAATCTTCTTGGCCAGGTCCAGCAGCCACGGCTCGCCGGTGCGGTTGTAAAGCCAGTGGACCGATTCGATGTTGTCGCCCCAGCGAATCTTGGGCCAATAACCGTTGCGAAATCTGCGGCGGCTGCTCGTTCAACCATTTGAAATATTTCGTCATGAACGGCATCACCCGCTCGTCGTCCCGGTGTATTCGTAAAAGGACTGGAGCACATTGAGCATGACCATGTGCGGCCACAGGTCCGGTTTGCCCTTCAGGCTGGTTTTCGTTCGCGCGCGGGCCGAAACAACCGTCCGCCTCCTGGCTGGAGAGCACGGCATCGATCCATTTGCGAGCCTCGGGATGATTTTCTCATCCTTGAGCACGTAACCGAGATCGCCGTAGCCCTTGAGCCAGTAGGGCAATTCTTCCCAGCCGCTGTGGCCCTGGCCGTCGGGATGCCCAGGCGTTGCCTTCAAACTTGCACCATTTGAGATTTCCGGCAGCCGGCCGGTCATCCCGTTGGCTTCCAACTCCAGTTGATGCCGCAAGCCAGCCTTTGGGTGTGATGCTGCCGATGGGCAGTTTCATGAAGGGGCTCGGAAGGAGCGGCTCGCGATTGCTGACATATAAAGTACTTTTATTTTTCATTACGTCTTTGTCGAGGGAGCGTTGGCGGAGTCGTTCGTGTGCGAAGCCGGCGCGGGCGGCGGCAGGTACATTTTCCATTCGCTGCGGTGATTGCTTTCTTATCCATTTTGACCATCGCGCGGTCATAGGCTTAGATAGACCGTTCACCTCAATCTCGACATCGGTGGTTTGGGCGCAGACCGCCGCTGCCAATCCCGGGTCTCCGGCGAGGGGATGAAGTTTGTCGCACCACAGTGCAGAATGTAGGCTGCGCTGAGCGATCTGGAATTCGGTGTAGCTGCAGTCCCCAGTTCTTCTCGTCTTGCCATGTGTGCCCGCGAACGGGCAGGCCCAGCCCACCATATTCTCCCAACACACTCGCACGGCCAGCCTCGATTTTCGGGGCGGCGGGGCCTGGGTAGACGTGGATATCATGCACCGCTGTCCGGTCAGGTCTAAAATCCGCGTTCGATAATCCGCTTTTACTTAGCCCTCTTTAATAAATTCAGGTTCAGCAAACCTGTGTTTCAATATGCCACTCTCGGTAAGCCGCGTTTAAACGATTTCGACTCAGGAAACTGTGTTCAAAATGGACAAAGCCGTTTAGAATAAATTGCATGATCGGAAAACAACTGCTGCGCATGGAAGAAGCTGGCATGGTGGAGAGTCAGCGTAAAGGGCTGTTCATCATGACTCTGGGAAAAGTCTTGCTGGGATTTGACGGCATCCTGCTGGCCTTTGTTTACGTGGGGATTCGCAGCGGCTCTTTCATGTACACCTGGTGGGTAGCGGGGCAGGGTTTGCTGGGCCTGATTCTATTGGCGGTTGGTTCGAGCAAACGCGGCAGCCTCAGCGAATAGTTGGCCGCCCGGGAGCCTGGTTGCCGTTCGGTCTCTCCCCGATATATTCCGCGCAATCAAAAATCGAATCCTTGCCAGCTTACGTAGCATCTTTAATTCCGTCTAAGATTTTTCGCTTTAAAGACTTCATAATTCCAGCAGTGTTTTTCTGGGTGGCGCGTGCCGTCCAGCCGCATGCTAGTTTATTGGAATGAGGGCAACACACTTGGAACCTGTGCGCGAGAAATTTTCCAAATTCTTTTTAATGATCGCGCTTGCCGGGCTGGTCACAGCGGCGAGTTGCGGGGGCGGCGAAACTAAAGCCGGAGCGCAGGCGCCCATGCAGGCTTTCCCGGTTAAAGTGGAAATCGCCAAACTGGCCCCCGTGCACGATACGACGGAGTACGTCGCCACGTTAAAGTCGCGCGATTCCGCCGTCATCATGCCTGAGGTGGACGGCCGCGTCACGCAGATCTCGGTGCACTCTGGAGAGCATGTCTCCGCCGGCTCTCCACTCATGCAGATTGATCCCAGCAAACAGGAAGCAACGGTCAACAGCCAGGAAAGCGCGCTGGCCGCGCAGCAGGCAAACCTCGAATACGCGCAGCAGCAGTACACCCGCACCAGCGGACTGTTTAAGGCGGGAGTAGTGAGCAAGCAGGAGATGGACCAGGCAAAGTCAGGCCTGGATGCGGCTCAGGCGCAGCTGAGTGCCCTTCAGGCGCAACTGAAAGAGCAGCAAGTCCAACTTCACTATTACCACGTCAATGCCCCTACCAATGGAATTGTTGGAGACATTCCCGTGCGCGTCGGCGACCGCGTGACCAGTTCCACGCAACTTACCACCGTGGACAAACCCGGCAGCCTGGAAGCTTACATCTATGTGCCGGTGGAACGCGCTCCGGAATTAAAGCCCGGCTTGCGCGTCCAAATTGTGGATAAGGACGGCAATCCGCTCGCCGACAGCAAGATCACTTTTATTTCTCCACAGGTGGATACCACGACACAAACAGTCTTGGCGAAGGCAAGCATCGCCAATAGCAACGACAAGCTCCGCAACGCGCAGTTCATTCGCGCCCGCATCGTATGGGGGACCACCAACCAGCCTCTCGTCCCGGTGCTTGCGGTGTCGCGCATGGGCGGACAATACTTCGCGTTTGTCGCGCAGCCCAAAGGGGAGTCCTATATCGCGCACCAGCAGCCGGTCAGCGTAGGCGAGATGGATGGCAACAATTACGTCGTGCTCGACGGCATCAAGCCCGGCGACAAAGTGATTGTTTCGGGCACGCAATTTCTGGTGGAAGGAATGCCAGTGGCCCCCAGAGTTAGCCGCGCCGATTTCGCAGTAAGTTCCTGATACTCAGCTCCAGTTTCTTGCTGTCAATTACGGACTCATTGAATGTTTGTTGATTTCTTCATACGAAGGCCGGTATTCGCCACTGTTTGCGCCCTCATGATTATTCTTGCGGGCGCGGTTGTTATTCCCACCCTGCCCATCGCGCAATTCCCCACTCCTGCCCCGCCGCAGGTTTCCGTCAGCAGCTTTTACGTGGGCGCGAGCGCGGAGACCGTGGAGACCGCCGTAACCATCCCTCTGGAAGAGCAGATCAACGGCGCGGAGGGAATGAAGTACATCACCTCCGAACAGCGGCAATGACGGCAGCAGCACCATTACTGCCACCTTCGATTTGAACTCGCGATCCTGACCTTGCGGCCGTGGACATCCAGAACCGCGCCAGTATTGCGGAGGGCGTGCTGCCCGCTTCGGTGAAAGACGACGGGCGTGACGGTCACGCAAAGCGTCCAACAACTTCGTATTCGGCGCGGCGATTTATTCTCCGACAAGCGCTACGACACACTGTTCATGAGCAACTACCTGGACGTGTATGTCGTGGACGCGATCAAACGCGTCCCTGGAGTCGCCAATGTCATCATCTTCGGCGAGCGCAAATATTCCATGCGCTTGTGGCTGGATCCGGGCCGCCTGGCCAGCCGCGGCCTTACCGCCAGTGACGTGGTCAGCGCCCTGCAAGAGCAAAATGTGGAGATCGCCGCCGGCCAGGTGGGCCAGCCGCCTGTCCAAGCCGGGCAAGCGTTTCAGATCAGCGTGCGGGCCATTGGCAGACTTAGCGAACCCGCGCAATTCAAAACATCATTCTCAAGACCAATGCCGATGGCACGCTTGTGCGTCTGCAGGACGTAGGCCACGCCGAACTAGGCGCGGAAGATTATGGCTCAGGCCTGGAATACAACGGACACGATGCCGTCGGTATTGGCATTACGCAGCTTTCCAACGCCAATGCTCTCGAAGTCGACCGTTTAGCTCTGCAAGAGTTGGACAAGCTCTCCAAACACTTTCCGCCTGGAATGATTTATGAGAACGCCTTCGACACCACCGATGCCGTAGGCGAATCCATCAAAGACGTGTTGAGCACGCTCATTGAAGCCATCATTCTCGTCATCCTGGTTATCTTCCTTTTCCTCGAAGACTGGCGGAGCACCGTCATCCCTGCGGTTACGATTCCCGTCTCACTGATTGGAACTTTTGCGTTCATCAAGCTGCTTGGTTTTTCCATCAATACGCTGACGCTGTTTGGCATTACGCTCGCCACCGGCCTGGTTGTGGACGACGCAATTGTCGTCATTGAAAATATTGAGCGTCATATTCAGGAAGGCGAGACCAACGCCCGCAAGGCTTCTTCGGCGGCAATGAAGGAAGTGACCGGCGCGGTGATCGCGACGTCACTGGTGCTGGTTGCGGTATTTGTTCCAGTGGCGTTTTTCCCCGGGACGACCGGCATTCTGTTCCGGCAATTCGCGCTGACGATTGCGTTCTCCATTTCCATCTCCGCTTTCAATGCGCTTACACTTACTCCTTCGCTTTCCGCCTTGTTGTTAGGGCGTGTTCATGGTGAAAAGGGCTGGTTCTTCAGAGGCGTTGACAAAGTTATCTCCGCCATTACGCATGGCTACGAGAGCGCACTGCGCGGATTTCTGAGGCTTCGCCTGGTCGCGGTCATACTTTTCTTCCTGGGATTGGGAGTCACATACTTTGTCTTCCAAAAAGTTCCCAAGGGATTTGTGCCCAATGAAGACCTCGGTTATTTCATCATTGCCGTCCAGGCGCCGCCAGGCGCTTCGCTCAATTACACCAAGAGCATTGGGGAGCAAGCGGCGACGGTGTTAAGGAAGATGCCGGAGATCAGAAATATATTTTTCATCCGGGGTTTTAGTTTGAGCGGCTCTGCTCCAAACCGGGGAATCATCTTTTGCACGCTCCAGCCCTATTCCAAGCGTAAAGGGGAGCAACATACAGCGGATGCTGTCGTGCAACGCGTGCGCGGCCCGCTGCTGGGGATTTCCGGAGCGTTGGTGTTGCCATTTTCCCCTCCTGCGGTACAAGGTTTGGGCAGTTTCGGCGGCTTCCAGTATGAATTGCAAGACCAGGGAGGCCATAGCCTGGAAGAACTGGCGCAGGTCACCCAGAAGCTGACCCTTGCTGGCAACCAATTGCCTGACAAATCGCTGACCGGGCTCTACAGCAGCTTTACGGCTAACGACCCGCAATTTCTGGTCACCATTGATCGCGAGAAGGCCAAGAGCCTGCATGTGCCATTGCAGCAGATTACAGACACTCTGGGCGTTTACATGGGATCGGCCTACGTGAATGATTTTGATTTCAACAACCGTTCCTATCGTGTGTACGTGCAGGCCGACCAGCAATTCCGCGCCACCGCCAAGGACATCGGCCAGTATTACGTGCGCTCCGACAGCGGCGCCATGATTCCTCTGGACAACCTAATCGCCGTTTCGCAGACCACTACTCCCCAGGTGATCAGCCACTACAATTTATTCCGCGCCGCGGAAATTGACGGCTCGGCCGCGCCCGGTTTCAGCTCCGGGCAGGCCATCCAGACCATGGAGGACCTGAGCAAGAAAGTGCTGCCACCGGGATTCAACTACGAGTGGACGGGCTTGTCGCTGGAAGAATTGGCTTCCGGCACGACTTCGATCATCCTGTTCGGTTTAGGCACGCTGGTGATTTACCTCACGCTTTCCGCGCAGTATGAAAGCTTTGTGCTGCCGTTTATCGTGTTGCTGGCCGTGCCCATGGCCATGCTTGGCGCGCTTTCCGCGCAGTGGATTCGCGGTCTGGAAAACGATGTTTACTGTCAAATCGGATTGGTCATGCTCATTGGCCTTGCCAGCAAGAACGCCATTCTGATCGTGGAGTTCGCGGAGCAGCTTCGCGGACGGGGAATGTCGCTGATTGAAGCAGCAGTGACCGCGGCAAGAATCCGCCTGCGCCCCATCCTGATGACTTCGTTCGCCTTCATTCTCGGTGTTCTGCCGCTGGTATTGGCAACCGGCGCGGGAGAAAAAGGACGCCACTCGGTGGGCACGACGGTGTTTGGCGGAATGATTATGTCCACCTTGCTGAACCTGTTTTTTATCCCCGTGCTTTATTTGATAATTGAGGGATGGCGCGAAAAAGGCGGCACGCACGTGAATCGCGAACAGGAGATTTAGGCGTGAACTTTTTGCCAGGAAAATCCTGGATAATTTGCTTCGCGATTGTTTGTGTTGTTGTCCCGGCCCTGGCTTCCCAAGCCGCAGTTCCACCGACTGCGTCGCAACCCGCTTCCACCAACAAAACCTGGCATTTCGCCGTCTCAGGCGATTCGCGGAACTGCGGCGACGTGGTGATGCCCGCAATCGCTGCTGGAGTGAAACACGACCAGGCAGTCTTCTACTGGCATTTGGGCGACCTGCGCTGGATTGAGGACATGGACCAGGACTTCCGGCAACTCGCCGCGATGCAGGGCAAGCGACTTTCCGTTATGGACTATCCAGAATATCTACGCGAAGCTTGGGATGATTTCATCCAAAGCGAGATCAAGGCATTTGGAGATATGCCGTTTTACGTGGGAATCGGCAACCACGAGCTTTATTTTCCGAAAACACGCGCTGATTTCGTTACGCAATTTACTCCATGGCTCGATGCGCCGGAATTGCGCGCGCAGCGGCTCAAAGACGGTCCCAACGACCATGCGGTGAAAACCTACTATCATTGGGTCCGCGACGGGATTGATTTCATTAACCTCGACAATGCGTCCAAGGAGGAGTTTGACGCCGCGCAGCTGCAATGGTTTGAGTCTATTTTGAAGCGCGACGACGCCGATCCGGCAATTCGCACGATTGTCGTCGGCATGCACGAAGCTTTGCCGGAGAGCATTTCCGCCGGCCATAGCATGAACATGTGGCCGCGGGGAGTCCAGACCGGTTTGCAGGTGTATCACGATCTGCTTACGGCCCGGAACGACGCGAAAAAGAGTGTTTATGTGCTGGCCAGCCACTCTCACTACTTCATGGATGGAACTTACCAGACCGACTACTGGAAGAATCATGGCGGCGTGCTGCCTGGATGGATAATCGGGACTGCGGGAGCGGAGCGGTATCCGTTGCCGCCGGGAGTCGAAAATGCCAACGCCGCCAAGCAATACATTTACGGATATCTGCTCGCCACGGTGAACCCCCCCGGCGAGCCGACAGGCACCATTCGCTTTGAATTCAAGCAATTGGATGAGAACACCATCCCTACCGAGACGGTCAAACGTTTTTCCGCCCCTTTCGTCCACCAATGTTTCATTGGAAACCGACGCGCGATTCAGGCTCACTAGCTCTCCCGTTTGCCCTGTAACCCCTTTCGCGGATACACTTTAGGTTCCTAGGAGAATCCCCATGTTAGTTGTCATGAAAGCCCACGCCACCCCGGAAGAAGTGCGCGCCGTTTGTCAGAAAATCGAATCTATCGGCTATCGCGCGCACACCATTCCCGGCGCTGAGCGGACCGCGATCGGCGTTACCGGAAATAAGGGCGAAATCGAGCCCGGCACGCTGGATGAAATGTCCGGCGTGCAGGAGGTGATTAAGGTCACCAAGCCGTACAAGTTGGTGAGCCGCGATTGCAAGCAGGAAAACACAGTTATTACCTTCTCCGGCACTGACGCTACATTTGGGGGCAAAGGACTTGCCGTGATCGCCGGCCCCTGCTCGATTGAGAGCCGGGAGCAGGCGTTCATCATCGCCGAGAAGGTACAGGCCGCGGGCGCGCAGTTTTTCCGCGGAGGCGCCTACAAGCCGCGCACTTCTCCCTATTCCTTCCAGGGCATGGAGGAAGAAGGTCTCCGCATTATGGCGGAGATTCGTGACAAATTTGGCCTGAAGATCGTGACCGAAGCCATTGATCATGAATCACTCGCGCTGGTCGAGGAGTACGCCGACGTCATCCAGATCGGTGCTCGCAACATGCAGAATTTCTCGCTGCTCAAGCGCGCTGGACGCTCGCGCAAGCCGGTGCTGCTGAAGCGCGGCATGGCCGCCACTTTGGAAGAATTCCTAATGGCAGCGGAGTACGTGATGAGTGAAGGGAACTACAACGTCGCGCTCTGCGAACGCGGCGTCCGCACCTTTGCCGACCACACGCGGAACACGCTTGACCTGAGTATCGTTCCTGCCGTGCAGCGATTAAGCCATCTCCCCATTCTCGTTGATCCGAGCCACGGCACCGGCAAGCGCAACAAAGTTACTCCACTGTCCCGTGCCGCTGTCGCTGTCGGCGCGGACGGCCTGATTATCGAAGTCCATCACGATCCTGACAAAGCACTCTCCGATGGAATGCAGTCGCTCTATCCGGAACAATTTGAAGAGTTGATGACACAGGTGCGCCAGATAGCACCGGTCGTGGGACGGACTGTTCCGGCGATCGGTGTTCATCCTCCGGTCGCTTCCATCGCGGCGAAACGAGTAGGGAACCAACTCGGCCGGGCATTATAAAAATCCATGGCACTTAGCCCGTGCTTCTATTGGACCGTAACTGGAATTTGTACACTTGCATCCGGCACAGGCGGGTTCGCGGTGCTGGTGTTGGTTTCCGTAAAGGCATTTACGGTGATCTTGTAAGTTCCGGGCGTTGTTCCCGCGCTGCTTCCTCCGTGTTTCCCCCGGTACCGCCGCTTCCGCTACTGGGCACCGCTCCAGCGCCTCCGCAGCCTACAAACAAAATTATTCCCAGGACGCAAAAGGAAATTACTGAGTACGCGCGGCGTTTTCTCGTCACAGATGGGAATCCAACCCAAAATATTCCGATCAGCAGAAAAGAAGCCAGGCCGGAAACCAAACCTCCGCCCGCCGAAGACTTATTTTTCACGAAGGCCGAAGCGGAATTTTGCGGGTTCGCCGTCGTAGTCAGCGTGACGGTCGCCGTTGCGACGGCGCTGGCGCTAAAGTTGACGGTGTATTTGCTGAGTGGATCGGCGGTGGCGACGGAGCAACTGGCTTTGGGAGCATCGGTAAAGCAGTTCAAATAGACTCTGCCGTCAGAGGCTGCTCCGTTTAGGTTTACCGTGGTTGTGTTCCCAGTGGTGGCTCCCGCCTTTACTGTGATCGTGTTCGGCGTGCCCAGATTTGGAGGTGCGGCGGCGGAAGCCTGATAGTCGCGAACATAATCCACCAGCATTGGGGCTGGACTCGGCGTGTTGTTGTCAGGAGGGCCCGGCCAGCTTCCCGTGCCTCCCACCGCCAGATTCAGAAGCAAATAAAACGGATGATTGAAGTCCCAGTCCTGGCCGGGCAGGAATATCATTCGCCGTGCGTACCTCAAATACGTTGGCTGGATCATCCACATAAAACTGCACCATGTAAGGCGACCAGATTCCGCCGTAGGTATGGAATGAAGTTACATCGCTGTTGGTAAAGGTAAAAACGCCGCTCAATCCATTTCCCGCGCAGTAGCAGTTTGAGGACGACGCCCCACCGTGGAGAGTGGAACTGATTTTAGTAGGGCCTAAATTTGCCGGCGGCGACGGAACATTTTCCATGAAGTCTATCTCGCCGGAGCTCGGCCAGCCCACGCTGGAAATGTTTGTTCCCAGCGCCCAAAACGCCGGCCACAAACCTGCTGCCGTGGGCAGCTTCATGCTGGCTTCGATTCTTCCGTAGGTAAATGACTGCTTCCCGCTGGTAATCATGCGGGTGGAAGTCCAACTATTGCTTCCGGGCGCAGTCCCTGACCCTACGCGAATGGCCTGAATCACGAGATGCCCATTGCCGTCCGTGAAGACGTTGGAATTATTCGTGCACGGAGCTTGATTGTTGGCGTCTCCCGCAGGGCCACAGTAAAACTCAAGCTCGTTATTCACATTAAGATTTCCATACTCAAAACCCCAGTTGCTGCTATCCGGGAATGTGTTGGCGGCGCCGTTGAACTCATCGCTCCAGTGGAGGTTCCACGTCTGCGCGGTCGCCAATGAAGAGAAAAACATTGCGCACACAATCGAGAGCAAACCCTGCAAAACGCGAACGCGGCGGCGAGCCATGAAAAATATCCCCCTTTTTTACAGAATGTTAGCAGTTCCGCGCTCTCTTTGTGATACAAAGCACGCGACATGAAGATTATTGATGCCTTCAGATTTTGGGCTTTCAATGCACTAATGTGCCCCTTTTGAGGCGAGTTTTGTAGCATCCTATAAGAACGGCCCGTAGGCAAGGATCTCCCAGGACGATGGATCATCGGCAGGCTCGAAAAAATCCGGCGTTGCGCGGAGCGCGACTCGCGCTCATGATGACGCTCGTGTTGCTGCTCAAGGGGCCTGTGCCGCATGCGGAGTTGCACTGGGAAACCGATCAACGCGAGCAACTGCGGCTCAGGATCGTGGCGCTTGCCACATCGTTCCCGCGCTCCAGCGTTTTCACCACCGACGAAGTCTTTATCGCCGAAATGCAGATCAGCCATGATGAATCAAGGCTGGTGAAACTCGTGTATGCCTTTCTTCCTTACCAGCCGCGCCTTTCCGAATATGGATTGGATTATTCCCTGGTCCACGAATTGAGCGCCTTGCGCGATCCGAGCTGTGACGAGAGCCTGCGGCAATTGATGACCGTGCGGAAAATGGATGGGAACGAAGTGACCGAGCAGGCCGCGCAGATGAAGTATTCGGTGGATTCACCCGTGCTCGACGTGAAGCATGAACGCGGCATTCTGCATTGCTATCGCACCACGCCCGAGCTATACGCGAGAGCGGTGCATGATCCGATACAGCGGCCGCAATTCAGTCTGAAACTGCGTCGCTAGCAACTGTTGTGCAATTATTGTTGAGCCCGGCAGGAGGTGCAATATCCGCCGATTTCCAGCCGCGAAACCATAATCTTGAAGCGACAATCTTTTTCTACCTGCTGCTTTAAGTTCTCAAAAATATCGCTGACAAATTCCATGATCTTGCCGCAGCGCAGGCAGGCCATGTGGATGTGGTCGCGGTTCACTTTGCGCTCGTAGTAGTGGCCCTCGCCGTGAATGTGCATCAGGTCCAGTTCGTCAATCAGCCCATTGCGCTTGAGCAGCTTTAGCGTGCGGTACACGGTGCTGCGGTCCACCGAGGGGTCAATCTTTTTTGCTTTGCGCAGGATCTGCGCCGCGTCCAGATGTTTGCTGGCGGTTTCCATGACCTGAAGAATGGCGCGCCGCTGCTGGGTCATGCGGATTCCGCGCTCCGAAAAGTGCGCCTGCAGGCGGCCCGGGATTTCAGTCTGGGGAAGCGGCATAATTTCTCCTTCCGGGAATGTTGCAACTGGTCGCAAACAAGCTGCGACGGTATTATTCGCGGCGCATTGACAGCGAAGCGCATTCACGCGAAACTAAGAGTCGTAAGTTCAGTTGCGACCGGTTCGCAACTCTTACCTGCAGCATCCCCCGAGAAACAACTTTCGGGAACGCCTTCAATCGTTAGATGCGACGGAGTTGCAATAAACTCTGCCATTTAGTTGCGACCAATCGCAACAATGTTTTTCAAGTCAGTTGCGACTCGGTTGCAACATGGGAAAGTTTAAATCAGAAAGCAGGCTTTGTCTATCGCTGTCTCCGTGGAAAACGACGTTGTGGCGGGAAATTTGTCTGTTTTTAACAAACACGTGGAATGCTGCTTGGGGAAGTAGGGAATGAGTCAGTCAAGAATCAAAATCAAGCCAAGGGTCAAGAACAAGGGTGGCAGGAGCAGCCGCAAACCGCGCGGCCCGATGTATTGGATGGCGGTGGGAACGCTCGCCGCATACATCAGCTTTGGCAGCGAAGCCGTGAAGCCCGCCTTTGCGCAACAGGGACGCCACCGCAATCCGACGACTATCTCTTCCGGACAAACCCACGGCCTGACCGTTCGTCGCTTTGATCTTGCGCCGGGCCCACTCTCCATCGTTCTTGCCGGCTTCGAGAAATGCGCCCCCATCAAAGTCATTGTGCCGAACGATGCCATGAACGACCTCACTTCTCCGGGCGTGAGTGGCCTGTACACGCCCGAAACCGCACTGCGCCAGCTTCTGAGCGGGACGGGCATCACTTATCACATCACCGCGCCAGGCACAGCGATCCTGCAAATCGAAAAAGTCTCCGCCGTTGTCGAAGTGACCTCTACCACGCTTCAGGACACGCTGCCGAAATTAACGCAGCCGCTGGTGGACACTCCACAGTCCATTGATGTGGTGCCACAGCACATTATTCAGGACCAGGGCGCGACCACGTTGCGCGACGCGCTGCGCAACGTCGCGGGCATCAGCCTGGCCGCCGGTGAGGGCGGAGCCCAGGGTGACAGTCTTACGATCCGCGGCTTTACCGCGCGCAACGATCTTTTCGTGGACGGCATGCGCGACTTTGGCAGCTACTACCGCGATCCGTTCGATACGCAGGAGGTCGCGGTTCTGCAAGGGCCGGCGTCGGTCACGTTCGGCCGCGGTTCCACGGGCGGCGTGGTGAATCAGGAAACCAAAACTCCCGGTCTGGACAATTTCGTTAACGGCAATGTGGACTTCGGCACCGATAAAACCAAACGCATTACAACGGATATCAACAAACCGCTGCCATCGCTGGGAACCGGCGCCGCCTTCCGCCTTAATCTCATGGGTCAGGATTCAGGAGTCGCAGGGCGCGACGTCGCGGAAAGCCGCCGAGTCGGAGCTGCGCCGTCTCTCGCGTTTGGTCTGGGCACGCCTACGCGCCTGACGCTCAGCTATCTCCACCAGTGGGCGGACGACACGCCGGATTATGGCATTCCGTGGCTTTTCAACGGTCCCGCGCCGGTTGAACGCAACAACTATTACGGTTTTGAGCACGGGAACTATTTAAAGACCAACGTGCAAATTGGTACCGCGAAGTTCGAACATGATTTAAGTCCCAGCGTGACCTTCCGCAATCAGGCGCGTTACGCGCACTATAACCGCGACCTGCGCATCACCGAAGCCCAGGTCACGGGAACATTTGACGGAAGCGCGCTCAATACTTCCACGCCGCTCGACGACATCGTCGCTAACCGCCATGAAATCGCGGCCACGAGTTTGGAAACCTATCTTGACGATCAGGCGGACGTCAGCTTCCGCTTCCATACTGGTTTTCTGCGGCACAACCTGGTGACGGGCGTTGAAGCGGGAAGGGAAACCTCCGCGCCGGTGCGGCCTACCTATGTGACCTGCACGCCCACGCTTTTGACCAATTGCACTCCCTTTACGAGCTTGGAAGATCCCGACCCGAGCCAGCTCTTCCAGGGCACCATTTCCTCCACGTCATATACCCACGTGGATGCCCTAAGCGCGGGCGCTTATGTCCTGGACACGGTGAGAATCGGCGAGAAGTGGGAAGTCACGGGCGGTGCGCGAATCGATTGGTTCGATGCGAACTTTAACCAATTCACTTCGCCTGCGCCGGCAACGCCGCCGGCGGGCCCACGGCCTCCTTTCACGCAGGTAGTGATAAAGCCGAGTTGGCGTGGCGCGTTGGTGTACAAGCCGGCACCGAACGGCAGCATTTATTTCGACTACGCAACATCGTTCAATCCCTCGGCGGAATCCTTGTCTTTAAGCGCCAGCACCGCGCAGGTAGCGCCTGAGGCGAATCGCACCTTTGAGGTCGGCACCAAGTGGGATCTCTTTGCCCGCAAGTTTTCTCTGCGGAGTTCCGTATTCACCACGCAGAAGACAAACGCCCGCGAAACCGATCCCACCAACTCGCTGTTGACGGTGCTCTCTGGCACGCAGCAAGTAGGCGGATTGGAAGTGCAGGCATCCGGTCATCTGACTAGCCGTTGGGAGGTCCTTTCCAGCTATGCCTACCTCGGCAGCAAAGTAGTGAACTCGCAGTTCTTTCCCGCGTCCGTTGGGGCGCAACTGGCCAATGTTCCACGAAACACATACAGCGTGTGGAGCAACTACGATCTGCCCTGGCGGCTGGGAGTGGGTGGCGGCGCTGACTTCGTGGATAGCCGTACTGCAAGCTCTACTGCGCCCTTTGATCCCGTAACCGGCTTGGTGAAACAAGTGCCGGGCTACTGGGTATTCAACGCGATGGTGAAGCGCCCTTTGACCGAACGTCTTGAACTGCACGCGAATATTTACAACCTGGCTGACAAGTACTACTACGACCAGATCCATCCCGCGCATATTATTCCCGGCGCGGCGCGTTCGGCGCTCCTTGGGCTGGACTATAAATTCTGAGCAAGAAGGGAACTACGGAAAGTGTTATTGCCTATACCTGACGTATTGACATCGGAACAAGTGGCCGAAGCGCGGCAACTTTTTGAGAAGACGGATTGGGTGGATGGCCGCGTGACCGCCGGCCACCAGTCGGCTCGCACCAAAGACAACATGCAGCTTCCTGAAAACAGCCCCGCCGCGAAACGACTGGGCGAGATGATTCTGGGTGCGCTAGGGCAGAACGCGTTGTTCATCTCCGCCGCACTCCCAGCCCGCGTCTTTCCACCGCTATTCAACCGCTACCAGGGAGGGCAATCCTTCGGCACGCACGTGGATAATGCTATCCGGCAAGTCACAGGCACTGGCCACCGTATCCGCACCGACCTCTCGGCCACGCTGTTTTTTTCCCAGCCCGATGAATACGACGGCGGCGAGCTTGTCGTCGAAGACACCTACGGATTACACAACGTCAAACTTCCCGCTGGTCACCTGATTCTCTATCCCGCAACCAGTCTGCATCATGTAACGCCTGTGACGCGTGGAGCTCGCATCTGCTCGTTCTTCTGGATTCAAAGCATGGTCCGCGACGACGGTGAGCGGACATTGCTGTTCGATCTCGATATGGCGATCCAGAAGTTGAACGCGGAGCGAGGCAGCGAAAATCCCGCCACCGTGCAATTCACCGGCGTTTATCACAATCTTCTTCGCCGTTGGGCTGAACTGTAGCCTTTTAGATTTTGGAGTGCTTAGGTTGCCTTTCGAAAAACAAAAGAATGAAAGTCACAATGAGTATCGCTAATTGTCCTGTTATGAAACGTTCCCAGCTCCATGAGCGAATTTTGAAAGAATTGTGGCTATATGAAATATGTTGGTACCAAGCGACAACTGCTACTGAACCGCCGTTCGACCAATGCATGATCGTATAACCGATGAAAGTCCCCCAGTACGCGATGAGAAGCCAAAGAAGGCAACGACGAAGAAGACGAAAAGTGAATTTAATAGTGTTCATTGAGAGTTCCGCATTTGTCTATTTACACTCGTAAGAAGTTCCACTCGCAACGAAGATTGCGATTTCTGCATGATCTCAAACTTATTCTCCATCCTGCTACAATTCCAACTCTTATCTGCACATTGAACTCCTGTGAATACAACAACGTATATAGTCTGTGATGTTAGGCCGGAAGGCAAAAAATCAGTATTCCCGCCACGGCGCTAGAAACTTACGAGTCCCGGAGAGTGTGGCGTGGATGACGCCCAGGTAGTAGCCATCTTAGTTCGACGCTGCGTTGCCGGGGACGCTGCCGCCTGGGAAGAGATCGTGCAACGCTACCACCGGCGTATCTACAACATCTGTTACCGCTTCTGCGGTTCATCTGACGACGCCCAGGACCTCACCCAGGAAGTTTTCATCAAAATGTACCGCACCCTAAATTCCTACGACGCCGCGCGTGGCGCCTTTATGACCTGGGTGACCACCGTAACGCGCAACCTGCTCGTAGATCATTTCCGTAAGGGAAAACACGACAGGCTCACCGATTCCATTGATACGGTCTCCTCAGAGCATGAAGACGCAATGCCCCTGAGCGACCGGATTGAGGACCCGGGCCCAAAGCCCGATGCCCGCGTGCAGAGCCGCGAAACTCGCGATACGGTGCATGGGGCGCTGCAAAAGCTTTCCCCAGAACTGCGCGAAGCAGTGATTCTAAGGGACTTACAGGATATGGATTACAGGGAAATTGCCACAACACTCAACGTTCCGGAGGGTACCGTGAAATCCAGGATCAATCGGGGACGCGTGGAACTTGCACGCCTTCTCCAACGTACATATAGGCAGGTGATGTGATGCCGGGCGAAACCAACAAAGCGATACGGTGCAGCGAGTTCGAGACCCTGCTTAGCGATGCAGTAGAGAACCGGGTCACGGGCAAAACGCTGGAGATTTTTAACGCCCACGCTGCTTCATGCGCCAACTGCAAGCCGCTGCTTGCGGAAGCGCAGGAAGGGCATCGTTGGTTAAAGTCGCTGGCCGAAGCGGAGCCTCCGGGGAACCTGGTGCGCAATATTTTGGCGGCCACCTCTGGTGTGCAGCCAGCACGCTCAGCGCCCCGCAGACCACGTGCCTCATGGCTGGACTGGGTGCAGGCCTCGATTGTCACTCCGACCATGGGAATCGTGAAGCAGCCAAGGTTCGCGATGTCATTCGGCATGGCGTTCTTCTCCCTTTCGGTGGGATTGAATGTGGCCGGAGTAAAAGTGAGCGATGTGCGGCACGTGGACCTTCGGCCCAGCGCTGTGCGGCGCACCTACTATGAGACCTCAGGCAAAATCTCAAAATATTATGAAAATTTGCGAGTTGTCTATGAATTCGAGGCGCGAGTCAGGGAGTTGAAGCGCGTCACGCGGCCCGCCGGGCAATCTGAAGAGAAGGAAAAAGACCGTAAGAACAACACCAGTGGACAACCCGATCAAAAACAAGAACGCAACTACAGTCAGCAGGGAGATCAGCCCATCCTGGTTTCCTCCCCGCAGGCTATTCCTGTAGTGCCGGTGACCACTTGCAGGAGGTTCGTATGAATTGCGCTAACCATCCGGATTTATCCGCAGTGCACTACTGCCGCACGTGCGGCAAACCGTTATGTTCCGCTTGCAGCCGCGATGTTATGGGAGTGATTTATTGCGAGCAATGCCTGGCGGAGCGGATGCATGGAGCGCAACCGCCGGTGCCGCCTCCGCCGCCGCAAGCACCCAATCCTGGATATGTGCCGCCTGCAGTTGGATTTGTTCCGTCGGCCGGCACGTATGTTCCGCCTGGTGCGGCGCAGCCGGGTTTTATGGGCGGCCCGAACCCCGCGCTGGCGGGCTTGCTCTCGGCCATTTTTCCCTTTGGCGTAGGCGCGGTTTACTGCGGGCAGTACATGAAGGGACTGGTGCATCTGGGAATCTTTGTGTTCCTGATTGTTGCCGAAAGCAGCAACGTGCCCTGGTTCATCCACATGATTCTGGGAATTTCCATTGCCTTCTTTTATGTCTACCAGATCGTGGACTCAGTCCGCACGGCGCACGCCGTAATCGCCGGACAGCCAGCGCCTGATCCTTTCGGTTTCGGGCAGGCGTTCGGGCCGATTCCAAGAGGTGAGGCCGGGGGGACGAAAATGCCAACGGGCGCGATCGTCTTGATCGTCCTCGGCGCGCTGTTTCTTCTCAACACCGCTCTGCAATTCGATCTTGACCGCATTTGGCCGCTGTTCCTGATTGCCTTGGGCTTTTGGATGTTCGCCCGCCAGTGGGGATTGATCCCTTCGCGTTTGCGCGGCTGTCAGTGCGACCGCTGCAAAGCGCGTGGCATGGTCGGTCCCGCCATGTTGATGACCGTCGGTGTCCTTTGGCTGCTCTCCGACATCGGCGGTTTGGATTGGGGACATAGCTGGCCGATCATTTTGATCGTGCTTGGCCTGGTCAAGGTCCTGCAGGGAAATGCCTCCACGGCAGGACACGTGGACTGGTTGAATCCAGCGGCTGCTCCCGTGCCACCAGTAAATCCCCCAGTTTCGGTGGAACCTCCAAAGCAGCCGCCGAGCGAGGTGTCGAATGGCTAGTACACCGCAAATGCCTCAAGCCCAACCGCCTCAGGTTCCTCCGCCTTACCGGCATGGGCACCCGCGCTCGATCTCCGGACCGATTGTCTTAATCGTAATTGGAGTCCTGTTTCTGCTGGAGAAAATGGGCGTTGTGCACTGGGGCAATTTGGGGTATCTGTTCGCGCACTACTGGCCCCTGCTCTTGATCTTCTTCGGGCTGGTCAAATTAATTGAACACGTTGCCGCGCAACGCTCCGGAGCCCCTACACCGGGGTTAGGCGTTGGCGGGGCAATTTTGGTGGTGGCCATTATTTTTTGGGGGTTGGTTGCCTCCCAGGCTATGCGCGTGGATTGGTCTGGGCTCCGGGACACGTGGCAGATTGACGATAACGATTTCCCATTTTTCGGGCACAAGTACAGCTACGAAGATCAGTTGGCGCAGGCATTTCCTCCTGGCGGAAATCTGCACGTAACAGATCCCCGCGGCGCCGTGAATATCACGGTTTCTGACGATAACCAAATCCACGTGGCCGTGCATAAACGGTTGAACGCCGACAACCAGGAATTAGCGGACAAATGGAATGCGGGCAGTCGTCCGCAAATTACCGTTTCGGGTCAGAATGTTACCCTCAATGCAAATACGCAGGGTGCCGGCGATCACGGCGTGAACAGCGATCTTGATATCAGCATTCCAAGAAAAGCCTCCGTGGTGGTTTCCGCGGACCACGGCGATGCCTCCGTGCTGGGACGTGACGGTGACGTGAGCGTTTCGGCCAGGCACGGCGATGTGGCGATTACCGATATCAACGGGAATGTGCGCCTTGATTTGCAGGACAGTTCCGCCCACGTGGCGACGGTATCCTCCGACGTAAATGTCCAGGGCAAAGCTCAGGATGTTTCTTTGGAAGATATCCAGGGAACAGTAACGCTCGACGGTGACTTTATGGAAAGCCTGCGGCTTGCACGGCTCTCCAAGCCCTTGAACTTCAAGTCGGCGCGCACCCAAATTGACTTTACCAGGCTCGATGGCGATTTAGACCTCGACTCCGGCGATTTGCGGATCACCAATGTCGTGGGTCCAGTTCACGTTTCCACTAAGTTCAAAGACATCGGATTGGTCGGCGTAAGCGGCGACCTGCGATTGCGCAACGAGAATGGCGCGGTTGAGATCCAGATGACGAAAATGGGCAGCATGGATGTTGAAAACCAGAACGCCGACATCACAATTGGAGTTCCTCCCAAGGCTGCGTTCCAACTCGATGCACGTTCGCATGGTGGAGAAATTGACTCGGATTTCCATGGTCTGAATGTCCAGAATGGGGATGAACAGTCAACAGCTGCTGGTAGCGTAGGCAGCGGTGGGCCGCATGTGGTCATTAACAACCAGCACGGAAGCATTGAAATTCGCCAGGGAGCGATCGAAGCGAATGACGACGAACCTTCGGTTCCGCGGACCCCAAAACCGCCGCATGGGCCCAACCCGCCAACCGTTACCGATAATTAACTTCAACGGCGGAGCTACTTCCGCCGTTTTTTGCTCTTCGGGATTTTCCCGATCCGCGGATCGCCGTTCAGAATCAGCTCGCAGACATGCAGCGCAGACTCCTCGAAATCGGGAGCGGCGGCGGGAAGTATCTGCCATCCGGTGATGTCTTTACCTAGGACTCCAATGGACCGCAGGCTAGGTAATTTCTTCTTCAAGGTTTTGTGATGTTCGACCGTAGTGGCGATCCACACTCCATTGTCATCGGTAAAAGTTGGACGGTCGCGCAGTGCGAGCACGATTTTCTCTTCCACGTAAACGGCCAGACAGCCAAACATGGGGCGTGTCCAGGGATCGAGTTCGACGAGCGCGTCGAGCACAAACTCATACGGAATGTTCTTTCGCTTGAGGACTATTTCGTCGGGAGTTGTAAATGGAGTTCGGCTTCGGCGGGAATTTGGCATCGGGATTCATCATACTGCTTTGATGATCCCTCCGACTGTCATGTGGAGCGAGAGCAAGCGCAGCGTAGTCCGCGCGGAGTCGAAGCATCCCTATGAAATTCTGCATTTAAATTCTGCCGTCTATGGGGATTCTGCGGGTAACCCCGCGCATAATGACATTGGCCCTAAGGGGCCATTTCCAAAGCCGTTCGGCCGCTGGCACCTGGCGTAACCTCTGCAATTTCGCTCCTTTCTAGTAAAATACCTCCTATGCTTCGTGTTGGATTCATTGGTTGGAGAGGGATGGTAGGCAGCGTCCTCATGCAGCGCATGCGTGAGGAGGGCGACTTTTCCGGTCTCGAGCCTGTCTTTTTTTCTACGTCAAACGCCGGGGGAGCCGCGCCTAAAGAGGCTGCTGGCGCGCCGTTGAAGAATGCGTCCGATTTAAAAGAACTCGCCAAGTGCGATGTGCTCATCAGTTGCCAGGGCGGCGAGTACACGACCGAAGTTTACGGACCTCTGCGCAAAAGCGCCTGGCAGGGATACTGGATTGATGCTGCCTCCACGCTCCGCATGGAAAAAGATGCGGTCATTGTTCTCGATCCAGTCAACCGAGATGTAATCGAGCGCGGCATGGCCTCAGGCATTCGCAGTTTTACCGGGGGAAATTGTACCGTCAGTCTCATGCTGATGGCTTGCGCCGGATTGTTTAAGCAAGGCATCGTCGAATGGGTCAACTCCATGACCTATCAGGCAGCCTCAGGCGCGGGCGCGGCCAAAATGCACGAACTCGTCAAGCAGATGGATTATCTGGTTGACCCAGTCCGCAAGAATCCTTCAGAGAACGCGCTGGAAGTGGACCGCATGGTGATCGAAGCGCAGCGGTCTTCGTCTATGCCCACCAAAGAATTTGGCGCGCCGCTGGCGGGAAGCCTTCTGGCATGGATTGATAAAGAAATGCCTGGCGGCCAGAGCAAAGAAGAATGGAAGGGCATGGCCGAGACCAACAAAATTATGGGCCTGAATCCACCGGTTCCGGTGGATGGCATCTGCGTGCGCGTCGGTTCCATGCGTTGCCATAGCCAAGGACTGACCATCAAGCTGAAAAAAAATATTCCGCTTGATGAGATCGAGCAGATCATCGCTGGAAATAATGACTGGGTCCGCATCGTTCCGAATAATAAAGACGCGACGGTGCGCGATCTTACGCCCACCGCGGTTTCTGGAAAGCTGCACGTTCCCATTGGCCGTCTGCACAAATTAAAAATGGGACCGGATTATCTCGGAGCGTTTACCGTCGGCGATCAGTTGCTATGGGGCGCGGCCGAGCCGCTGCGGAGGATGCTGAATATTGTGCGGGAGCGGGTGGGAGAACCGCAATTGGCAGTGAGTCGCACATAAGCGTATCTAACAAAGAGCTGGATCTATATACGCCGTGGAAAAACAAAGCAGTATATACAATGCGGAATTTCCATCGGGCACAAAAGTTCGTATAAAGAATTGGCAATTTTTGGAAGAATTTCAGCGCAATTGGAAATTTCATCATCCGCTACAAGATTTTCAACTTGATTGTGCAGGGGAAGCAGCCGTTGTTTCCGGGGTGGGATACTATCACGGTGGCGACGTGCTTTATCATCTCGAAAAGATTCGAGGTATTTGGCACGAAGCCTGTTTAGAGAACTTCGGTTAGCAAGTAGTCCTATCTCAATGATCCGCTCCTACAAAGGCATTTCCCCCACTGTCCCCGCGTCCTGTTACATAGACGACTCCGCGCAGATCATCGGCGACGTCATCCTCGGTGAACACTCCAGCGTATGGATGAATGCCGTCGTCCGCGGCGATGTGTACGCCATCCGCATCGGATCAAGCACCAACATCCAAGACAATTGCGTTCTGCATGGAATGAAAGAACAATACGGCGTAACGCTCGGCGACTATGTCACAGTCGGTCATTCGGTAAATCTGCACGGATGCACAATCGAAGACCGCTGCCTGATCGGCATGGGCTCAATCATCCTCAACGGAGCAAAGATTGGCGCAGGTTCGATCATCGCCGCGGGCACTTTGATCCCGGAAAAAACGATCGTGGAGCCGGGCTCGTTGTGGATGGGCTCTCCCGGCAAATTCCGCCGCAAGCTGAACGAGCAAGACCAGGAAAGCATTCTGCGCTATGCGAACAATTATTTAGGATATAAAGATTCGTACCTGCAGGAACGCTGAATCCATAATGCATCTGTTACCCTAAACAGTTGTCATCCTGAGCGAAGCAATGTTTTCGCAAAGCGAAAATCATTGCGCAGTCGAAGGATCCCTATCAGCTGATATATCTGAATGCAGGTTAGAAGCATTTTTGTCCGTAGGGATTCTTCGACTTCACAATTCATTCGCAAGCGAATGAATTGTTACGCTCAGAACGACAAAGAATAAATTTCAATGAAGAAAATTACTCCTCGATCTGAAGATTTCGCCGCCTGGTACCAGGACGTCGTCATGCAAGGCGACATGGCCGAGCCCGCTGAAGTGGTCAAGGGCTGCATGGTGATCAAGCCCAACGGTTACGCCATTTGGGAGCTCTTGCAGCGCGAGCTCGATGACCGATTCAAAGCCACCGGGCACGAAAACGCCTATTTCCCGTTGCTCATCCCGCAGAGCTTTTTGAAGAAGGAAGCCGAACACGTAGAAGGCTTCTCGCCCGAGCTCGCGGTTGTGACCATCGCCGGCGGAAAGCAGCTTGAAGAGCCGTACGTGATCCGCCCGACTTCTGAGACCATCATCGGCCACTTCTTCGCTAAGTGGATTCACAGCTATCGCAATTTGCCCGTGCTCATCAATCAGTGGGCCAATGTGATTCGCTGGGAGCTGCGCACACGCATGTTTCTGCGCACCACGGAATTTCTCTGGCAGGAAGGCCACACCGCGCATGCCACGCACGAAGAGGCACTCGAAGAGACGCTGCGCATGCTGGATATCTATGCCGACGTCGCTGAAAACGTCATGGCCATGCCGGTAGTCAAAGGCATGAAGACGCTGGCGGAAAAATTTGCCGGCGCCGTGCGTTCTTATTCCATCGAAGCCATGATGCAGAACGGACTCGCGCTGCAGGCGGGAACCACTCACGATTTGGGTCAAAACTTTGGCAAGGCTTTTGATGTTCAGTTCCAAACCAAAGAAGGCAAGCTTGATCACGTTTGGCAAACAAGCTGGGGCGTAAGCACGCGTTTGATCGGTGGATTGATCATGACGCACTCCGACGACAAAGGCCTAGTGCTGCCTCCGAAGCTCGCGCCGAAAAAAGTTGTGCTGGTCCCGATCTTCCGCAAAGAAGAGGAGCGCGCACAAGTGATGGAAGCGGCTGCAAAAATCGCGAAAGGAGTTGGCGCGCATGTGGACACCCGCGAAAGCGAAACACCCGGCTCGAAGTTCTTCCACTGGGAGCAGCGCGGCGTTCCGGTCGTGCTGGAACTTGGCCCGCGCGATGTAGCCAGCGGAAATATCGTGATCAAGCGCCGCGATACCGGAACGAAAGAAATAGTTCCACAAACCGAAGTTGCAGGCAAAGTAAAAGCCACGCTTGATGCCATGCAGGTCGACCTGTATGCAAAGGCCAAACAGCGGCTGAAAGACAACACCGTGCTGGCAAATTCCATTGAAGAAGTGGAAAGCATTCTGAACAATGAAGTCACCGCGGAAAAAGGCGGCGGCAAATTTGTGATGGTGCATTTGAAAGACGATCCAAAGAACGACGCGCGGATCAAGGAATTTAAGGCCAGCGTGCGCAATATTCCCGCAGTGGATGAATTCGACGGCCCGGGCAAATGCATTCTGACGGGTGAGCAAGTCGATCGGCGCGTCTGCATCGCGAAGGCGTATTAAACGTCCTTGCCAGTTCTTTTGAAGTACGAACCGTTCGTAATGTGCACTTGGTATGCGGCTCAAATAGAGTTGTCATCCTGAGCGGAGCATGATCTTCGCTCGCGAAGATTATGCGAAGTCGAAGGATCTTGCGTTTGCCTAAAGCTTTTCTGTTGTGGCAAGGAGTTCTCCGACGGCATTTATCAGAAAACTCCCATTTGGGCCGGTGGCGGTTTAAGGAAACACGAGGCCCTTCGACTCCGTGGGATCATTCGCAAAGCGAATGATCCCACTACGCTCAGGATGACATGCATTTAAGATTGCTGAGAACTGAGAACTTGCAACTGAGAACCGCCTCCTAATGATTAAAGCTGTCCGAGGAACACGCGATCTTCTCCCGCCGGAAACGGCGCTGTGGAACCATGTCGAAAGCGTGGTGCGCGACGTGTTTCGCACCTACAACTTTCAGGAGATCCGCACACCCATCTTTGAAGAGACGCAGCTCTTCGCGCGTGGCGTCGGCGAGGAGACCGACATCGTCGCAAAAGAGATGTACACTTGGGAAGACCGCGGACGCGCCGCAAGCGATCACGGGCAGTCCCTCACCCTCCGCCCCGAAAACACCGCCGGCGTGGTTCGCGCCTACATCGAACACAAGCTCGGAGATCGCGGCCTGAACAAGCTCTACTACATCGGTCCGCAGTTCCGCCGTGAGCGCCCCCAGAAGGGCCGCTATCGCCAGTTCTATCAAATCGGCGCAGAGGTTATCGGTCCCGCCACGTCGGGCAGCGAATCTCCCGCGCGCGATGCCGAGCTTTTAGAAATGCTCGCGACGTTGCTCGATCGGCTCGGTATCAAAAACTGGAACCTGCAATTGAATTCGGTAGGTTCTTCAAACGATCGCGTGCGCTATAACGATGCCCTTCGCGAAGCTCTCGAACCAGTGAAAGACAAAATGTGCGCGGACTGCCAACGCCGAGCCGTCACCAATCCGCTGCGCGTGCTTGACTGCAAAGTTCCTGAAGATCAGCCAATCATTGAAACGCTGCCGCGTGTTTACGATTATCTCGACGAAGCCAGCAAAAAACATTTTGAAGAAGTAACGGCGATTCTGGAAAGCGTCGGCGTACCCTTTGAAATCAATCATCGCCTGGTACGCGGACTCGATTACTACACGCGCACAGCCTTTGAGTTCACGCACGGTGCGCTAGGAGCGCAGAACGCCATCCTTGGCGGCGGACGGTATGACGGGCTTGCTGAATTATTAGGAAGCCCGCAACCCGCCCCAGGCATTGGTTTTGCCATCGGTGAAGACCGCCTGGTCATGGCGCTGCAGGAATCCGCAGGCGACGTACAGCAGAAGCCTGACGTTTACATTGCACCGCTCGGCGCCGGCATGAATTGCGAGGCAGCAAAACTTGCCCGCGAACTCCGCCGCTCCAGTATCGTTGCCGAACTCGGCGATGAGACCTTCCGCCTGAAAAAATCCTTCGAAACTGCCGACAAAATCGGTGCGCGTTTTATCTTGATCGTCGGGGAAAATGAGGTAAAAGCCGAAACCTTCGCCCTTAAGAACCTGAAGAGCGGTGAGCAGGTCTCTGTCCCTCGCGGCCAACTCGGCCAGCGCATTCATTTATAATTCTTAATCCGGCTTATCCGCCGCATTTTCCACTGAAAGGCACAACTTGCTCGACTTTCTAGGCGATTTACAGCGTACTCACAAGTGCGGAGCCCTACGCTCTTCGGACTCCGGCAAAAAAGCCGTGCTCATGGGATGGGTGGGCCGCCGCCGCGACCTTGGCAGCATCATTTTCATTGACCTCCGCGACCGCACCGGAATAACGCAGGTGGTGGTGAACCGCGAGCTGAATGCCGCCGCACACGACAAAGCCAGCTCCCTGCGCAACGAGTACGTGATCGCCGTCATCGGCACGGTGAAACAGCGCGATGCCAATACCTACAACAAAAATATTCCCACCGGAGAAGTTGAACTGGTGGTCGACGAACTGCGCATTCTCAACGAATCGAAGCAGCCGCCATTCCTGCCCGGCGAAGCCGTTCTGCCCAATGAAGAGATGCGACTGAAGTATCGCTACATTGACCTTCGCCGCGATGCCATGCAGTTCAACATCGAGATGCGGCACAAGGTCACCAAGGCGATCCGTGATTACCTTTCCGAACAGGGATTTTTTGAGATCGAAACGCCTTTCATGACGCGCTCCACACCCGAGGGCGCGCGCGATTATCTGGTGCCTAGCCGCGTGCAGCAGGGAAGCTTCTACGCTCTCCCGCAGTCGCCGCAGCTCTTCAAGCAGATACTCATGATCTCCGGCTTTGACCGTTACTTCCAGATCGCGCGCTGCTTCCGCGATGAAGACCTGCGTGCCGACCGCCAGCCGGAATTCACGCAGATTGATCTGGAAATGTCCTATCCGCAGTTGCAGACTGTTTACAACGTGGTTGAAGGATTTCTTGCCGCTGCTTTCAAAGTCGCAGGAAGTGAGATCAAAGCCAACTTCCCGCGGATGAGCTACGACCAGGCGGTCCGGCTTTACGGGAACGACAAACCCGACATGCGGCTGCCCGCAATGGTAGACATTCGCGAGGCGCTCACGCCCGAAGAAATCGAAGAGTTGGCCACGAAATTCAAGATCAGAAAAGAATTTCCAATCCAGATGATTCGCATTCCGAAAGCCGGAGACATTTCCGGCACCGAGCGCCGCACGATTGGAACTTACGGCGCCTATCAGCATGTACAGGGACCATCATTCGTGCAGTTGATGACCGACCCCAAGCGTTTTGCGAAAGACTATCCGGCGATTTCAGAAAAAGTCCTTGCTTTCGCAAAAGTCGAAGCCGACGATCTTTGGCTTTTCGCAGCTGCGCTGAATCGTCCGGAATCTCCGACGGTCATGGACCAAAGTGTCCAGCACTTTTGCGAGAAGTGCGGCTTCCTGCGCCTCGATCTCGCGCAAAAGTATGCCGAGAAGCATGGTCTATTCAAGAAAACCGGCGATCCGGCAAAAGATTATCGTTTCTTGTGGGTCACCGACTTCCCCATGTTCGAATGGGACAAGGCAGAGAAGCGGTGGAACCCCGCGCACCATCCGTTCACGTCGTTGCACGAAGAGGACATGGCCAAGCTCGAAGCCAACATTGATTCGGTGCACGATCCGAAATCCCCGCTGGGAGAGATTCGCGCGCTCGCTTATGACGTTGTCCTGAACGGTACTGAACTCGGCTCAGGCTCCATCCGTATTCACCGCCAGGATATTCAGAAGAAAATTTTCCAGGCGCTCGGCATGAGCGACGAGGAAGCCCGCGCCCGCTTTGGATTCTTCCTCGAAGCTCTGGAATACGGCACGCCTCCGCATGGCGGCATCGCGCTTGGCCTTGACCGCATTGTGATGATCCTTGCTGGCGCCGACAGTCTGCGCGAAGTCATTCCATTCCCTAAGACCGCCCGCGCCGTGGACTTGATGGTGGACGCACCTACGCCCGTCGGCGAGAAGCAGTTGAAGGAACTGGGAATCCAAATAAAGGCGAATTAGAGATTTTTCTCAAGCGCAGCATCCCGGAGCGCAACAGGAAGCAGATTCCTCAGCGGTCTTTTGCGGCAAATTGTCTTGCAGCACGACGAACGCCTCCCATTCGTTCCCATCAGGGTCGCGCACCCAGGTTTTGTCCTGCATGGCATAGCAACAGTCGGTTTGCATTTCGTCCCGTGTGAACAGGCCCGCCTCGGCCCACTTCTCTCGCATGGCCAGAACATCGGAGGTGGTGGAAAGCTGGATTCCCATGTGCGAAAGCGCACCAGCGCCGGCAAATGTCGCTTCGTTCAATGTGAAATTCAGTGGCGGGTTTTGCACGTCGAATTTCGCGTAACCTTTTCGTACTTTGCTCGGCTCAAGCCCAAACATCTTGCGATAGAACGCAATGCTCTGCTCAATGTCGCGTACGTGGATGGCGAGGTGGGCTTTCAAGGCAGTCACAGAATGTCCTGGCATACGGTTGTCTCCTGTCTTTTTAACGTCATATTCGCATAAGCGAATGTGATAACGGTACAGCAATTTAACGCATTCGTCAAGGCGAATATACGTTTGGTAGACTGGCGCTATGCGGGATGGATATCGTCTGGAACACTTGTTTCGCGCATTGGCCGACCCTACCCGGCTCCGTCTTGTCCACCTGCTGGCCGAGCGTGAGATTTGTGTCTGCTACTTCGTGGAGGTCATTGACGCGCCGCAGCCGAAAATCTCACGTCATCTCGCTTATCTGCGGCGGGCGGGAATAGTCTCCGCGCGGCGGGAAGGGAAGTGGATGCACTACCAGTTAATTGTCCCCACGGATCCTCATGCTGCCGCGATCCTCAAAACGACGCTCGATGCGCTGAAGCACAACAAGGCGCTGCGGCGTGATCTGCAAAAGTTAACAAAGGCGTGCTGCGGCCCTAAAAGTCTGGTGGGATTGCTCGGAGCGCCGTTGCCAAAAGATCAGCGACTCGGCGGATAGTTGCCATGAAGTTCGGGGTGCGAGACTTCACAAATTCGTTCCCGTTCTCGGCCGGTGAATCAAGACGGCACTAGAGTGTTTCACTTATATCCGTGCTCAGGGTAACGAAGTAAGATAGAACTTCCCCCCGGAGGATTACATGCCTGAAACTACCTTGAACGGAACTGTCGAAAAAATCATCAAGCCAGTCCATCCGCATGAAACGGAAAAGGCGCAGATCAGTGTGGAGGGTGCGGACCATCTGTACCGGGAACTGCGCATTGAAAATAAACTCAAAGATGAAAATGGCAATGACGTGGCCCTAAAGCCCGGTGCGGAGGTCGAAGTGACTTTGGAAGCCGACCCGAATGACACGGTGCCAAAATCGAGAGGCAGCGCCACGGACGTTTAGTTTTAATCGCCAATTTCTCGGTTATGAGTGGCGGCTTGTCGCTGCTTGTTTAAACCTGGTAAACCGCGCAAAGAAAATTCTGCGGCGCGCCGCTTGGCGTGCGATGTAAATCATAAAAGCTTTCAACCCGTTTTAATTCCGGTCCCAACATTTCATCCAAAAGCTTCGCATCATAACGCGCCACATTCAGGCCGCTGCATTGGCTCGGGCCATCCAGGGCAAACGTGCTGATGACCGCATGCCCGCCGGACTTCAGGCAACAAAGCATTTTTCTGACGTAAGCGTCGCAATCCCGCTTTTCGATAAGAAAATGAAATACGGCCCGGTCGTGCCAAACTTCATAGGAGTTCCGCTCAAGAGCCGCGTTCATAATATCGCTGTCTATCCATCGGATTTTCGCCGCTGTTTTTCCGAGCAGTTCCCGGGCCTTCGCGATGGCGGCGCTTGAAACATCGAGGACAGTGAGGTTTCGATAGCCTCGCTCAAATAAGTCGCCAGCCAATGACGACTGTCCTGCGCCAACGTCAATGATGGAAGCGGAGCGATCCGGCGCCACTTGCTCAATGATGGACAGGGAACGCTCAAGGTGAGGACGGTACCAACTCACCGTTTCGCCGGGTTTTGTGGCATGAATCTTTTCCCAGTGTTGTTTGCGGTCCATGGGTGTAATTATGGAGCAACTGGAAGGTTGATCGGCAGGAAGAAGCATTTGGGGTGGGAGACGGGAATTGAACCCGCAACGTCCGGAGCCACAGTCCGGTGCTCTGCCGATTGAGCTACTCCCACCGCGCACTTCGATTATAGCAATGGAAAGCGGGCCTGTCAGAGAAGCGCGCCGCAGTAGATAAACCGCAAATTGAATAATTGAATAATGGAGCGACGGACGTCCTCGCCCGTCATATTAAGAGAATCGAAATCCAGAAGAATTAACGGCTGGAATCAGGAAGAGAGAAAACCAAAGCAGAGAAACTTACCGTCCCACGCCGACGTACTCAAATCCCATGGCACGAAGACGGACGGAATCAAGAAGATTTTTCGTGTCCACAATCACCGGGCGTTTCAGCAAATGTTTAATGCGATCAAAATCCAGCCCGCGAAATTCCGGCCAGCCTGTGCCTACAACCAACGCGTCCACGCCTTCTGCGGCGGCGTAGGCTGACTCGCAATATTGCACGCTGCCATTGAGCTGCATCTTGGCTTCGGGGATGGCAACTGGATCATACGCTCTAACCCGCGCCCCCTTTGAAACCAGGTTTTGCGCCAAATGCAACGATGAAGACCCAGCGACGGAATTCGTATTCGGCTTGAATGCCAGGCCCAGAATTCCCACGTCTTTGTTCTGCACAGAGTTCACTATGCTGGAAATTTTATTGACTACGTTCTCGGCGAGGTTGTAGTTCACCTCGCGCGCCGCGCTCAGTACCTTCAAAGCCACGCCTTTGCTCCGTGCCAGATTCACTAGGGAGTCCATATCCGACTCCGCAAACAACCCGCCCATGCCAGCTCCTGGCTGCAGGCAGCGAGGAGCGATTTTCTTGTCGAGGCCAAGCGCCAGCGAAAGATTCACCGCGTCCGCATTCACCCGCTCGCACAAACTGGCCAACTCATTGATGAATGAAATTTTTGTGGCGACAAATGCCGTGGCCGCCTCGCGCGCCAGTTCCGCCGTCTCGTGGTTAGTGACAATCACCGGGATCCCGCGCATCACCAGCGGATGGAAAATCTGCTTTACCGCTAGCACCGCGTCGTTCGAAGGCGTCCCAATCAGAATCCGGTCCGGCCAGTTGAAGTCTTCAACAGCGCATCCCGGAGTTATGAACATGGGCTGCGAAATAATTACCGTCTTCAGGCCCGCGGCTTTCAGTTGCTGTTCGATCGCTGAGGCCGTTCCCACCGTCACCGGAGTCACAATGGACATCATTTGCGGTTTGGGCGCGATCTTGGCCATGCGCACGATCAGGTCGCCGAGATTTTCCGCATTGTCTTCAGCCAGAAAAACAAACTGAACTTTTCGTGAAAATGACTCCAGGTCGGTCGAATAGAGCAGCCGCCCCGAGCGCACATTGCGCTTGATGACTTCGTGCAGATTTTTCTCGAAAAAGGGCACCCGGCCCTGGGCCATTTCTACCATGCGGGAGCTGTCATTGTGGCAGCAGGTCACGGGAGTCCCGAAGTCGGCAAGGCAGGCTGAGATGACTGTCCCCAGGTATCCTGCGCCGTAAACTCCTATTTGCATGGTCTTCTCTCCGCGAATCGGCCAGATTTGCGCTGCTGGACGCCTCTCATCCGCAACAATCCAATATCTTATGTACGCTGTGGAGTCGGCCCTGCGCAATGTACGGGAGACCGGTGTACTTCCGGACTGGCACGGACGTGCCACACGCGAATTAGTACATGACTATCGAGCTATTACTGGCTGGCTGTGACCCGGCATGAAACGGCAGTAGGCCGCAAATGCGCTGGCTTGTAGTCTTCGAGCGCTTGATGGCGATGAGAATGTTTGTGTTAGCGGTTTTTCGCAGCTGCCATGCCGCGGCCCAGCCGCACGCTGGCCAAATCCTTCCAGCGATACTGCGCCTCTTCGCGCACGAACACCAACTCTTCAATGCGGATGGAGCGGTCTCCCTTGAACTGTGCCCAGCGCCGACGCGACATCCGATAAGCATTTTGCGCCTGGTCTTCAGTGCCCATCTTCACGATGGTCATGTGCGGCATATATGGCCACTCCTCCTCGAAATGAAGGCCGCCGGTATTCAACTTGTCGTGAAGGTCGCGAATGCGCGATGCGGCATGCACCACCCGGATAAATACCGTGGGCGTAACCGGGATAAACGTCTCCACTTCGCCCAGGTTTACCTCGAAGGGTTCCACGTGGCCGCAGATCTCTTCAAGCGTCTCTAACGCCGCAGGTTCGGAGCCAGGCAAACGGCGCGGAGGAAGCACGGTCACATGCGCCGCCAAATGGGCCAACTCAGGATGCAGCTCTCCCCGAAGCTGTTCTACAAACTCCCCCACAGGATTGCGGACATACGCAACCAAAGCGTAGCGCGGCTCAAGCACAGGGAAATTATAACCGTTCCGGCGCGCGGAGATCGCGTGTCGAATGTAATCATGCGGGCGGCGACCACTCGCAGGATCGTCGGCTATAATCGAAGGGCAGTTGCAGTAAATGCTTCATGTCGGGGCGTAGCGCAGCCTGGTAGCGCACCTGCCTTGGGCGCAGGGGGTCGTAGGTTCAAATCCTATCGCCCCGACCAATTCTCTAAACGGGACAACCCCCATCCGAGTACAATCGAATCATGACGAATTCCTACCTCGCCACCATGGTCCGGCTCGCTTGTGATCTGGCTGATGCGCAAGGGGCGATTCTGTTCGTGGTTGATGGGGAAGTTCTGCGTCCTCTCATCGTTTACAACTTGCCGAAGGAATATATCGAAGGAGTTTCGCCGGTACGCATCGGCACCCAATGTTGCGGGCGCGCAGTTCAGCACAAGAAACCCTGGATCGTGAGCGACATGTTAACCGATCCCTTGTTTGCGGAAGGACGCGCTGGAGCGGAAGCATCTCCGATTCGTGCTGCGTTCTCGGTGCCGCTTCTGGACGGAGAAACCTCGATCGGTTCTCTTGCTTGCCACTACACCCAACCTCATGAGCCTACGAAACTCGATATCGAGCGGAACGAAGTATTCGCAAAGCTGATTACTATTTCCCTCCGCGGTCGCGGACCAATATCCGTGGCTGAACCATTCTTCGCGTGGCCGGAAAAAATTCCCGCTTAACGAACGTAAATCCCCCCGCAGTCCATTTGAAAGCGCTTACCCTTCGTTCTTCCAAATCGTAGCTCATAGTAACTGTCGGTCCCGCCATACCGACGGCTCCCTTGGCTATTCCCATGACAGGTTTTGAGCCCTGCAGTATTGGTCTGACTCCGTCACGTATTTCCACCAGGGGGTCAGGCATTGCTCAATGGTGAGCAATTTGCCTCCCGGAACGTCCTGCCAGGCCGCGATTAGAACCTGCCGCCGATGCTGCAACTTTCCGCCGCCATACAAATTGCTGAGCCATTGGTCCTGCATGGCGCCGGACCGCGAACGTGACGAGGCTATTTTGCACGTAACCGTGCCTTCAAGTTCAAGGCCCATCGCCTGCCGCTGTACCTCGATTGATTGAATGACGGATTCTGCCGGCCGATCCGTCGTCATAACACAATTCGCAGGCAACGGCGGCGGCAGTTCGCTTGAATCAAAAACGTCGCCAATGAGGTTTGGCCCGCACCCCAACGAAGGCTCGAAAAAAACTGCAGCGGCAATGCCTAATCCCAACACTCCAGCCAGCGCCCACGAAAGGCTGATTTTGCGTTTCTTCTTAAGAATCCGCGGCATTGGGAGGGAAGACCCAGCCAGTGACTCCACCCGGTTCCCGCCACTTGCCTGTAACCCCTCCAACGTGGTTTCCATCTGCCGCAAGACTTCCTGCTGGTCCTGCGATTTGAAATTGGCGGCAGTCGCCAGGACCATACTCATCGTGACTCGAGTACGAGATTCTGCAATATCAATCGGAGGCTCCGTCACCGTTAGTTTCAGTTGTTCCGCTAGAATTCTCGCCTGGGAGGGCTCCCATCCAGGCACCAGAATCAGGAATTGCAGCGGACTGTAGCGGCTAACATAGTCATAACCGCGTACCGCATCGCCCAACCGCCGGGCGATCGCCTCCACAAGATTATTTTGTGGTTCTTCACTTTCGCCATTGACGTGTTTCTCGTGATCGAGTGCGGCCAGGATCACTGTCAGATTGCTTCCGAAAGATTCGCTTCGGGCTAGTTCACGACTCAATAACTCAAGTATGGATTCACGACTCCACACGCGCGCCAGGGAATCGCGAGAAGTATCGCTTTGCATAGGCTCGAAAACTTGGAGTCCCGGGGGAAAGAATGAAATTGTAGTCAAAAAAGACGGTTCGCGTACAGTGAAAAAATCTGTTTAAAAAAATGCCCAATTTGAACTAAGAAAAATCGCCCAATTGCTGCGCGTGGGTGAAAAACACTTCAGGCCAAGGCCATGCGGTAAGCACTGGCAGCTTCGCCATTTCACCCCAAATAATTCCTTCTCAATGGCTCTCACGTCTGGTACTCTGCCGCAACTATTCTGGAGAAGGCAATTGTGAATGACTGGAAAGTTCCAATCAAGGCAGCGATCATTGGCGCCGTTACAGCCACGGCATTCGGATTGGCTGTTTTCTTCCTTTTGACCACATGGCACTCCGGCATGGGTTCGGCCCTGTTCCTTTTGACTCCCGTAGTCGCGGGTTTTTCGATTGCCTTGATTGCCGAAGGGCAAAACAGTGCCGCTGCGGCTGCCATTCTTTCCGTCGCTGCTACTCTGGGAATGCTGATCGCCTTTGGAAGAGAGGGCGGTCTATGTGCGCTTCTTGCGCTGCCGATTTTGGGCGTTGGGTTAGCTTTCGGGGTGGTTCTCGGATTGCTTGTGCGAAGTTTATTGTTTCCCCGTACTGGCAATCACACTACAACAATGGGTGCCCTGCTGCTCATCGGCCCAATGCTGATTTTTGCCACTAACCGCATGGAGCGTCCACGATTAGACACCCCGCGTATCGAGGTAGTAGAGACATCCGTCAAAGTTCCGGATTCTCCCAAGCGCGTCTGGAGCCGCATTCTCACCGTCGATAACGTGGTCGCCAGCAAGCCTTTCCTTATGCACATTGGCCTGCCAATTCCAGAACGTTGCAGCCTCGCGGGAAGGGGAGTAGGAGCCAAACGCACTTGCTACTTCAACAACGGATATATTGCAGAAACAATCACCGCATGGAATCCCCCTTACTACATGGGACTGAACATTGACCGCACTCACATGGCCGGCCGCCATTGGCTTGGTTTTGAGAAGGCAGCATATGGCCTGCAAGCGGACGGAAATTCGACCATCCTGACCCGCACCACGACCGTTTCGTCGCGCCTGCTGCCCGTCTGGTATTGGCGCCCATTCGAGCGCCTCGGCGTGAGCGCGGAACACCGCTACATTCTTCAGGACGTCGTTCTCAAAGCGGCACGGTAGAGGATTTGTGACAGGAGTGTAGATAAGAAAGCCAACTATCTATGCGGGCAGCCGCCCCTACGCCTTTTGTCATTCTCATCGAAGCGAAGGATCTTGTAATTGCTTTCAAACTAGGGTTCCGACCACTCGCTATTAGTCATTAACCGCAAATTCCCGCGCAGTCCACTTTGAAGTGCCCACGTTCAGTTCTTCTTCTAAATCGTAGCTCGTAGTAACCGTCGGCCATACCGCCCTTTGTATATCTGTTCTCAAAATGTTCGAACACTAGTTTCCCGGAAGTAAACTGTTCACAAGATTCGTTGGCGCTTGAACATCTGAAAGCTAAGTTATCGGGACCAATGACAATAATCTTTTGAACTGAAACCGCCTGCTCTTTAATATCTATTTCCATGCGAGGGTAAGAGCGTCTCCCCTCACAGGTCTTCGTTGGCGTCAACACGAGGCGCAGCCCAGGTCCATCGGTCCCCTGGAGGCACAAGATAGTTCCATGCGAATAGGAAGTCGAATCCGCGGGGGGTTTAGTCTCTTGCGCGAACAAGGAAAGAGCAAGGGGGATAGAGCACACAGCAATAGCTTTCACGAATCTATACATATTCCTAGTACCTCCGGTCCAAATCACACACAATCCCAGATTCTTCCCGAATGCAGTCCCAATAAATCGTGCCATAAGTTCCTGACGCGAGCCGACGGTTGAACCGCGCACGGTATGTGCGGGAGTTTTCGCGCGCATCGCTGCCGTCAGCCACTCCTCCCGATGAACAATCCAAAGACACAGCATCCTGCGTGGAGCATTTTCTTGTTTCTCCTACCCTCCAATCACCGTTCATGAATATTGAGACCTGCCGCGTGTAAGGGATCCGTGCCTTTATGTATGGATAGGCGAACACCACAACGACCAGAATTCCAAAGAATGCCGCGCCCCACACGATTCCCCTTACCAGGCCTTTTTCAACCGGATGCTCTCGCATATCGCATTTATTACACTATATCTCCACGACGCTGATCGACGTCCGGCGTGCGCACATGCTCAGGACGAACTCCCGACCCAAGTTACACGCGCGGCAAACAGGCGATGGAATCGCTGGAACAATCTCGGTTGCCACGGCAGTATTCAAGCGCTCAACTCCAGCGCCCCTTCTTCCGTTCATCGTTCCAATGGCAACAAATATCCCGGATTACTCTTGAACGCGCCGCCAAACACCTGTGCATCCGCAACTCGCATGTCCCATAGGATCACCGCGCTCGGGGTAATCTCGAGGGTCACGTCATCCCAGGCCGCAAACACTGGACCCACTCTCGGATCCGCCAACGCCGCCGCGTTTAGATATTTGCTGTGAATCCGCAAATTCTTCTCTTTTGATGAGTCACCCGATAACGTCTTGGCCGTTCCCGTAAGAGTCGCGCCAAAGGACGCAGCCGGATCGCGCGAGTCCACCATCAACGAAACTTTAGAGTTGGACTGCAGGTTCCGCGCCTTGCGGGAGCGTGAAGATGTGGCAACGTAAATCTTGGCTCCGTCAAACCAGTACCACACCGCCACCATATGGACCGCGTTGCCGGAACTTTCAGTTGCCAGCGAGGCGATGTAGCGTCCACCTAACAACTGTTGCACCAATGCATCGGAAATTGAACCCATACAAATCCTCCGGTAAGGCGACCACAGTATCCCCACCATGCGCCAAGTGCAAGTCAATCCTCGCGAAATAACCGTTTATTTCCCGCCGATGCCTGTGCATCCGGCGTCCGCACGTGCTCCGGACGAAATCCTAATCCCAGGACGCGCGCGGGAATGCGGCGCAATACCGCGAATCGCTGAACAAGCTTTAGCTGCCAGGGAAGCTTGCGGACCGGCCTTTGATTGCCCAGCGCCGGACCAACGACTCTTTTGTGCGCGAGAACCTGCAACCCCTGCGTCATTCGCGTGGGGAACATCCGGCGTTTCTGCACGTCGCGTAGCTTGTCGTCAACCCCCGAGTGCCGTAACAGGGGCTGCCACAAAATATTCGCGGCAGCAACGGCGTCCTGAATCGCAAGGTTAATTCCCACGCCCCCAACTGGAGACATGGCATGAGCGGAATCTCCAATGCACAGCAGTCCCGGTCTCGACCACTCCCGCAACCGGTCAACCCTCACCGACAGCAGCTTAATGTCGTTCCAGTCTTTCAACGCCGAGGTGCGGCCTTTAAGAAATGGAGCAACCGCCGCAAGCTGCTCGCGAAATTCCGGCAAGCCCTTCTGCTGGATCGCGTCGAACCCGCCTTTCGGAATCACATACGCGCACTGCCAATAATCACCGCGGTCAAGCGTGATTAGAAGTTTCCCGGCGCGGAAACGGCCAAGCGTAAGTTTCGTGGGATCGCTGGCATCTCGCGGCAGCCGCATCCAGAGCACATCAATAGGGGCGCCGAGATCCTCAACCTCAAGCCCAGCTTCTTTGCGGACAATCGAATGCCGCCCGTCCGTACCCACCACCAAATCCGCGCGCACTTCGAGCGGGCCTTGCGGGGTATTTGCGCGTACTCCGGCAACGCGGTCGCCCTCAATGACCAGGCCAACCACCTCGGCCTCCATCCTCAAATGAAATTGCGGATAAGCCTTCGCCTTTTCGGCGATGAAGTTCAGGAAGTCCCATTGCGGCATGAGCGCGATGAACTTGCAATGCGTGGGGAGATGCGACAAGTCGGCGACGGTCACTGCGAAGTCATCAATGAGCGCGCCAATCTCCCTGAGTTCCTGATGCGGGCGTTGCAGGAAGTCGTCAAGCAGGCCAAGCTCGTACATCAGTTCGAGCGTGGAAGGATGGATGGTGTCCCCGCGGAAATCACGCAGAAAATCCGCATGCTTTTCGAGCACCAGCACGTCAACGCCAGCACGTGCCAGCAGAAATCCCAGCACCATGCCCGCCGGCCCGCCGCCCACAACGCAGCATCCGGCCTGCAATATTTCAGAAGAATGGTTGCCAGTGAAGGGAATGCATCACCGCCACAGCGGGTTCCCGGAACTGCAGGAGCATCTTAGGAAAAGCTTATATTATCGGCGCCGGATCCGTAGTTTGCACCATCTACGACATAGCCGCCCCAAGGCCGGAGGCGATCAATTTGTAGACCAGATAAACAACGATCACAGTCCAAATCGCAGTCCCTCGCTTTACCTTGCTATTGCAGGCGAACCCGATGCCCATAAGCACGAGTCCCCAAATCATAAAGATGTTGACCGCCGAGGCCATCCCATAAAGAAATTTGTTGCCCATCGGATCCATGAAGTAAGCAAGGTTAGTCGCCACCGGGTTTTGTATATTGAAGGCCTCCCGGTCCAGCGAGCCTGAGGTTCCTCCCACTATTACAGAGATGGTCGCCAGAATGCTTCCAATAATTCCCGGTAAACCGCTATATGCCACAATAGCCAGCACGATTTTATAAGGGACAGAAGTCCCCAATCCCAGGTTAAAAACCCCCATCAGAACTCCCGCAATCAACAGCCACGCAATTACGACGATGGCAGGAAACGCATAGGCGATATAGCGCGTGGCGGCCGTCCGAACCTGCATTTGACGAGCTTGTTGGTCAGCGGGCAGCTTCTCGAATTGGTCGCTTTGCTTTGGCGATTGAGCCAGAGCATTCTTGGCGATCTGATCGAAACCAACATACCTGCCCACGCTATTGATAAAGATGAGAGAAACAATGCACACCAGCAGCCAGGGCAGCCACCAGCTGGCGCTGCGCCGCAAGTCATTGAATGTCTTGCTGGGTGCCACAAAGGTATTCACGACCCGCGCGCCCTGCGATAACCCTGCAGACTCTGGTGCAATCCCTGGGATTTCGGCTGTGCTCATTCCTGTCTCCTTAAAATTATCGGCGAATCTTATTCTGTGGCAGCATTGAAAGCAAGTAAAAGTTATGGACACGGGCTATGCTGCCTTCATCCGCCGGGACGAAAACTGCTATCCTACCAGTACAATTTTCGCCGCAACGATTGCAAACGACGATTGCGAACGAAGATTGCGAACTATTCGGGGCGAAATTTACACCTTACCACCAATGAAAATCCTTGAGGCCATCCGCATCGCGCTGCAGTCCCTATGGGCCAACAAACTGCGCTCGGTGCTTACTCTCTTAGGAATGATGATCGGCGTCGCCGCCGTCATCGCTGTGGTCACATTCGTGAACGGCATCAACGGATACGTCTCCGAAAAAATCTTCAACCTCGGCGCGAATGTTTTTCTAGTGTTCAAAGTTTCGCCTGCCGTCACTAACGTGGACCATTTTCTGGAAGGCCAAAAACGCAAAGACCTCACCATGGAGGACTACCAGGCGGTGCTGGATACCTGCCGCCATTGCGAGGACGTCGGCGCCGCTCTGCGCAATGTGGCCGGTAAGGTGAAGTACGGCGCGCAGTCCATTGATGACACAACCGTGCAGGGAATTACTCCCTCCATGGCCCCCATCTACGATACCGAACTCACCTCTGGCCGCATGCTGAACGCCACCGATTTAAACAACCGATCGCCGGTAGCGGTCGTGGGCACCGACATCGTAGACAACCTGATGCCCGGTGAAGATCCACTCGGCCGCGAGATTCGCGTGGATGGATGGACCTACCAGATCATCGGCGTAGGCAAGAAGAAAGGTAAAACGCTGGGGCAGAGTCTCGACAACTACATCATGATTCCCATCACTGCTTACCTCAAGCAGTACGGTTCGCACGCCGCCAGCATCACCATCTCCGGCAAATCCGCAAACGCCGGCCCCGTGCTCGATACGGCCATGGACGAAGCTCGCGTCGCATTACGCTCCCGGCGCCATGATCTTCCCGGCGCCGAGGACAGTTTTGATATTGAAACCAACGCCAGCTTGCTGAGCATCTGGTCGAATTTCAGCCAGACATTTTTTATCGCCATGATCGGCATTGCCGCCGTGTCGCTTGTCGTCGGCGGTATCGTCATCATGAACATCATGCTGGTCTCGGTGACCGAGCGCACGCGGGAAATTGGAATCCGCAAGGCACTCGGCGCGCGCAGTGAAGATGTGCTGTTGCAATTCCTCATCGAATCCGCAACCATGGCGCTGGTGGGCGGAACGCTGGGCGTGCTTGTCGGCATCTCTCTGGCAATGGGAATTACCCTGGCCATCGGAATGCCCTCCGCCATCAAGGGATGGGCGGTATTTTCAGGATTGATCGTCTCCGCCAGCGTCGGAATATTTTTTGGCGTTTACCCCGCGCGCAAGGCGGCGCGTCTGGACCCCATCGCCGCGCTGCGCTTTGAAATGTAGTGGCATTTTAGACGCATCTAATCAATAGTTCTGGATGTGTCTGAGGAACGAGCGCCAGGTCAGAACCGATTTTGGGTGGCGCAATGCTTCAGCACTGCGGTAGCGTCTTCAATAACAAACAGGCACTTTAGTGCCTGATATGACTTTCTTATGATGCGCAAACGCGATTACGGTGAAGTTCTCAGCATGGCGATGAACACCATCCGCAGCAACAAGCTGCGTTCATCGCTAACAGTGCTGGGCATCGTCATTGGCGTAGCTGTCGTCATTGCGATCTCTTCCATCGTCAGCGGCCTCAATGACAACGTCTCGCAGGTCATCAGCAGCCTGGGATCAAACATTATTTTTGCCTATCATATCGAGCCCTTTACCTTCTCCCGGCCCACGCAGGAAATGCGGACCCGCAAGGAACTCACCTACGACGATGCCGAAGCGATGAAAGACTTGCCTCACGTGCAGGCTGTCTCAGCGGGCATTCGATACTTCCTGCCGCAGTTAGGTGTGGGAACTTTTGCCGCGAAATACAAAGGCCGCAAGGCGAAGAACACAATCCTCGAAGGCGACACCGCGTCATGGAAAGACGTTTACGATCTGCAAGTGGCGTCCGGCCGCTGGTTCAGCGAGGTTGACGACGAACGCCGCGCTCCGGTGATCATCATAGGCTCCGATACAGCCGAAGAACTCTTTCCCGGCGAAAGTCCCTTAAATAAAGAGATCAATGTTGAAGGCCAGCTCTTCACCATCGTCGGCGTAATGGGACCACGCAAGACAGTCTTTGGTGGAGGGAAAAATCCTGACGACAATATCATTATCTTTCCCTTAAGCACATTCCGCACGCTGCACCCCGAATTGAAAGACGTCTGGATCAGCATTAAGGCCAAATCCCACGCCGCCATGCCTGAGGCGATTGATGAAGTCCGTGAGCTGCTGCGTCGGCGCCGCAAAGTTGCTCCAGAAAAGCCCGACAACTTCGCCGTCTTCACCCAGGATTCACTCTCCGATGTATGGAACCAGGTCACCGGTATGGTTTTTATTTTCATGTTCGCGGTTTCAAGCGTGGGATTGATCGTGGGCGGCGTCGGCGTAATGAACATCATGCTAGTCTCGGTGACCGAGAGGACGCGCGAGATTGGAGTGCGCAAAGCCATCGGCGCGCGCAAGCGCGACATCCTGCTGCAATTCACGCTTGAGGCCATGGCCCTCACCGGAGCAGGAGGCATTATCGGCGTGCTGACCGGCGCCGCTATCACCTGGATCATTCCTGCAATCTGGAGTTCACTCCCCGCGCGTATGTCGCTCTTCTGGGGAGTCTTCGGCCTGGTCGCCGCAGCCGTAGAAGGACTCTTCTTCGGAATCTACCCCGCCTGGAAGGCCGCAAACCTCGACCCAATCGAGTCTCTACGCTACGAGTAAATTTAAAACCTTGTCATTCTGAGCGAAGCGAAGAATCCCTATAACCAACAGAATTCCTAATATCTAGTTTTTCGCGGCGGATGCCCGAGCCCAATCAGTCGGGCCCATGTGAAAACGCAAAACCGACTTTCGGGAAGGGCACGGCTTCAGCCGCGCTGCACCGAATCTACAAAGGACTTTCAGCAAAGAGCGCAGCTTTAGCTGTGCCGCCAAAACCAGCAAGACACTACCCTTAATTGATTCCGGGAAGGGCACGGCTTTTAGCCGTGCCGACCAGCACAAAAAAGAAGAGGGCTTCAGCCCCCGAGGGACCCTACTCCGCAGCAACCACAGGCGTGGAGTTATCCACCTTGATCGTATTTCCCGGATGCAAAGTCCGCAGCACCTTGTAAGGCCCGGTCACAATTTCATCTCCTTCTTTCAATCCGCTCAAAACCTCAGTGTCGTTCGTCCCGCTAATGCCAGTTTTCACAGGGACAAATTCCACCTTGCGGTTCCGCACCACAAACACTCCCTGAATCTCTTTCGCATTGCTCTTCGCATCCGGCTGCGCGGGCACCGCGGCCTCAACCGCCCCTTTAGAATTCACAGGCTGCAACTCAGAAGGTTTTCTCACCGTCACCGCCTGAATCGGAATCGAGAGCGCATTGCTTCGCGATGCCGTCGTGACCTTGGCAGTAGCCGAAAGCCCCGGACGCAAATCCTCCGGCGGATTCTGCAGCGTGACCACCACTTTGAATTCTTTCGCCTCATCGCTGGCAGTAGTCTGCTGCGATGTAGCCACGCCGGTGGAGCGCACGATCGCATTATCGCCAATCTCCGTGACTATGGCTTTGAAAGTCTTGTTCGGAATGGCGTCAATGCTGACCTCCGCAGGCTGGCCCAGCTTCAAATCCACAATGTCGGTCTCATCCATTTCCACTTCCGCCGTAATAATAGACATGTCGGCAATGCTCATCAGCGTGCTGCCCGGCGAATTCTGGATTCCGATCACCACCGTTTCGCCTTCCCGCACCGGCAAACTGGTCACCACGCCATCAAACGGCGCAACGTATCGCGTCTTCTGTAGGACGTCAGCAAACCGCGCCAGGTCAGCCTCGTTTTGCGTAATGTGCCGCCCCGCCGACTCCCGCTGAGCCTTGGCCTGCGCCAGGGTCGCCTCCGCCTGCGCCAGCCCAGCTTGCGCCGTCTGCCAGGCTGCTCTTTGCGTGTCGTAGTCGGATTTCGGAATCAGCCCGGCTTTGTAAAGCCCCTGGCTCCGCTCCCAATCCAGTTGCGCTTTTTCCGCGTCTGATTTCGCCTTGTTCAGGCTTGCCATCGAGGTATTGGTCGCCGCCTCCGCTGCAATCGCATCACTCTGCGACGCTTGCAGCCCCGCTTGCGCCGCATTCACGTCCGCGGCGGATTGCACGCTCTCCAGTTGCGCCAGCAACTGGCCCTTCTTCACCTTGTCGCCCTCTTTTACATACAGCTTCACAATCCGGCCAAAGGCGTTGGCGTCAATGTTGACATAGGTTTTCGGCTTGATCTCCCCCGAGGCGCTTACCACCGACGCAAGATCCATGCGCTGCACCTTGCTCGTCTGCACGGTGGACACGTTCTTATTACTCTGACTCATGGAGACGCCAATGATGATCAGCATGATCACCAAGGCCCCAACGCCAATTAGAATTTTTCGCGTAGTAGTCATAGCGCTTCCATCCCTGGAAATGTCCTCCTCACAGTGAACTTTGGGGGTGAAATAATAGTTTACTAGCCAGCGGGCATTCGCGCTTCAGAAATTTAGGGGTTTGAGCGCTTTTGCCACTGCGTGGTGCGATTTATCAGACGATTAGCGTACTTCTCCTCTGAATCGTTTGACCGCTGCCAAGGCTCTTTCATTCGGCTTGGGAGGATTGAAAAGTGCCTCAACGAATACTTTTCTGGAATGTTTGGTGAGCGTCAAAATCGCGTTTCGTTTGTCCTCGTTCAAGAGGCTTCTTTTCGTTTTCACGAGAGCGTGTGCCATGTTTTTTGTCCCGATATTCAACTGCGAATATCATAAGGGATCAACGTCCCTTTACAAATCTTTACTCTCCCCCTAACAACCCTTCCTTCATAATCACGTTCCGACACATGATGGGGAGCATTCATGCATAAAACGCAAAGGCCTGTTCTTCGCGCGGCCTTCATCGCCAGCCTAATTGCACTAGGAATCTCAACGGCCATAGCCCAGACTGCGCCAGGTAATCCAAGCCCTTCGGCCTCTCAGCCCGCCTCCGCAGCTTCCAACGCTCCCGCGCCCGACAAGCCCGCCGACGTCTCCGTCAAAGTAAACGTCGTGAACGCGCTGGTCACGGTCCGCGACAAGCACGGCGCGCTGGTCAAAAATCTCACCAAAGACGATTTCATCCTCACCGATAACGGCTCCCCACAGACCATCCATTATTTTTCGCAGGAGAGCAACCTGCCGCTCACCCTCGGCCTGCTCGTGGACACCAGCCTGAGCCAGCGCAATGTGTTGGACGACGAGCGCACGCCAGCTACAAATTTCCGACCAGATGCGAAACAGGAAAAGGACGTCGCCTTCCTCATCCACTTCGATCATGAAGTCGAGCTTTTGCAGGATGTGACCTCTTCGCGCCCCAAGCTGGAAGACGCCCTGCACTCCCTTCAGACCGCGCATTCCAGATCCGAACGACGATCCCAACGACGACGACAGCGGCGGCAACTCTCCGCAGCAACCAGGCCAGGGCCGCCAGCGCATGCATAGAGGCGGCACGCAACTTTACGATGCAGTCTATCTCGCCTCCAATGAACTGATGAGCAAGCAACAGGGACGCAAATCCCTTATCGTGCTTACCGACGGAGAGGACCGCGGCAGCAAGGAAACGCTGCTCAGCGCAATTGAAGCCGCGCAGCGCGCCGACACCGTTGTTTACTCGGTCTATTTCAAAGACAAAGACGAAGATTTCAACCGCGGCAACGGAGGCTACGGCCATCGCCACATCGGCATGGGCGGAGGCTATCCAGGCGGAGGCTATCCGGGAGGCGGCTACCCCGGCGGCGGAGGAGGAAGATATCCCGGGGGCGGCAATGGCCCGCGGCAACGCGAAGCTCGCATGGACGGAAAGAAAATTCTCGAGCAGATTTCCAAAGAAACCGGCGGACGCCTCTTTGAAGTTTCCAAAAAAGACACCGTCGAACAAATCTACAGCCAGATCGAAGACGAGCTGCGAAATCAATATGACTTAGGGTTCATGCTGACGGAACAAGCCGGAGCCGCCGGATACCACAAACTCCAACTCACCACAAAAAAGAAAGACCTGACCGTTCAAACCCGCGACGGATACCACCCCGATCGCTAGGCAACATTTCGAATTAACTATAAGTCGTACTTGAAAGATTTAGGAACTAACACATTCATCGCTCGGTTTTGGGAATGAACTGCAAGTTTTTATGTCATCCCGACGTTGAGCGGAGCGAAGACGGAGGGACCTTACGACGGTCAACCCGCTTCTCGGCGATCGGCAGGAATATTACTCCTGATAGCAGCATCCATAGTTCGCTCCAACGTAAGGTCCCTCGCGAAAGCAGCTCGGGATGACATGATTTTCAGAATTGCAAAAGTGGCTCAGGGTCGGTTTGCAAAGTGTCTATACCAAGTTCCGGGAAGGGAACGACTTTAGTCGTGCCGCCCAGCCCAAATAGACCTGCGGCTTTAGCCGCCGAGGGAAAAAATTTCAAATACCGGATACCTCGCCGCCAGTTCCACAAACGCTGACACCGGCGATCCCGCCGTCACCGGAAAGAACTTTTGCACCGCGCCCTTATAGCTGTCCAAATACACCTTCAGCACCTCAGGCTTTTCTTCATCGCCCAAAGGACGCACCCGATACTTCTGCCGCTTACTGCCTCGCTTCAATATGACCTCGCCCGCAGCTTCGGCGTTACGCGCCCATTGCGTTTGTCCGCGCGGAGCCACCAGAAATTTCTTTCCGCCAAGTTCCAGCAGGCTCACGGGAGTCGAATAAATTTTCCCGCTCTTGCGCCCGCGAACCTCTAACAGATAGCTGTAGGGAAACCCAATACCCAGCCCGAC